>JAFWDK010000025.1 GCA_017513085.1 Clostridiales bacterium
ATCGCGTTCTTAGATGCACGCTCTGCCTTCGCTGTCGGCGCACCGGACTTTACTCCGTAATCCGCACAGACATTGCACCATTCTTTCGAATCAATGAAGCCCATAATGACCTGATCTCTAGTCATCGTCTTATTCTTCAACTGTCCAACCCAGAATGCCTTACCCTCTGCTTCAGAAGCACGGTCGAAGAATGTCTTATAAAGTGTTTCAACGAAGTCTTCGTCACTCAATCCTCTGTTTTTAAACTCAGGTGCTTCAATCAAGAAGAAGTATGCACAGTCACCACCTGTACGGTTACCATCCTCGATCTCTTTGACCCAGAATGCCTTTCCTTCAGGCTCGGAAGCACGGTTCAAAGCGATCGTGTAGAGACGCTCTACGAAATCTGCGATAGACGGTTCTTTATCCGGAATCGGTGTAGGTGTCGGATCATCCGGTTTCGGCGTAGGTGTCGGATCATCCGGTTTCGGCGTAGGAGTATTGGTTGGTGTAGGTGTTGCAGGAAGTGCTTCGAAGATCGCCTTGATCTCTACATCTTCCGTACCGATCACGAACTTGTCATCCGTGATCGTCACACCACCGGAAATGACCTGCCATTTCTTGAACTTATAACCTTCTTTCGGATCCGCCTTCAGGGTAACTTCCGTGCCCATCACGCCGGACGCTACGGATGAAGTTGCCGTACCATGTCCATCATCTGTAACTTTTATAAAATAAACTATATCTTTCCATTGTGCCTTGACGACCGTGTCTGCTGTAATCTCTACTGAATCACCAACTGCACCGAGATCCCAACCTGCGAATTCCTTGCCTTCCGGAGCAACAAACCCGGATTCAGGGAGTACAAATTTCTTGCCTACAAATGCTCTCCTCCGATCCATCGCACCACTTCCGCCATTGGCATCAAATGTTACATCATAATAGTCGGCAAACACAAAGGCGATTTCTTTATAATACGTTCCCGGCAATTGATCTTTTGTAAATACGATTTCATCTTCGATACTGCAAGTATCTGCCTTCTTAAGGAACGTGTATCCAACCAAAAGATAATCGACATCAATGTTACCATCACAGTCCAAGTCCATATGAATGATCTGATTTTCCGAATCAAATACACAATCAAACAGGCTGTCTGATTCACACTTTTGCAGAAGTACAGAAACTGCATCAAGAAGATCCTCGTTATCTGTATATGGGATATCGCCATTTGAAAGATCAATTTCAATACTTCTCGAATTCAGCTTCGGAGTAGGTGTTGTCGTCGGATGCTGTCCTCTCATCCACACGTACGTATGCCTATCCACAGCAAGTTCAGAAGCGACATATGGTCCTTCAGAGCCCCATGCATACTCATCGAAGACATATATATCTACGCCATCCCTTTTCTCTTCCACTCGTTCTACCGATAAGCACAATTTATTCAATAGCATAGCATGGTTGACATCCAGTTCCTTGATTTCATTGGCAAAACAAGAAAGGTATTTCAACGCATCTTTTCCACGCACATCCAGTTTCTTCAGTTTATTGAAAGAACAATTCAAAGCAAACAGCTTCTCCTGCTCGCGTATATTCAGAATCTCCAGTTGGTTTTCTTCGCAATACAATAGAGACAGTTTTGTATTATTGGTCAAGTTCAGGCTCTTTAGGTTGTTACTACTGCAATCCAATTCATACAGATTTACGTTCTTACTTACATCCAGAATTTGCAGTTGATTTTCCCAACAATGAAGTGTCTTCAGTTCTGTACTCTTGCTCACATATAAGCCAGTCAGTTTGTTTTTATAACAATCAAGGCGATCAAGAACCGGACATCCTCTCATATCCAGACTTGTCAATTGGTTTTCATAGCAAAAAAGTGTAACAAGAGCCGCATTTTTGCTAAGATTCAAACTCGTTATTTTGTTATTATCACAATACAAATCTCGCAGTACTGTACTCTTGCTCACATCCAAGCTTTTCAGTTGATTATCCGAACAACTAAGCAGATCCAGTTTCGTATTCTTGCTCACATCCAAACTCTCAAGCTGGTTCGACTGGCATTTCAGGCTAGTCAGATTCGCATTCTTGCTCAAATCCAAGCTCGTCAGCATGTTATTGCGGCAATCAAGTTTAGACAGTATAGAATTATTACTCAAGTCCAAACTCTCAAGTTGGTTGTCATAACAACTGAAATCGTGTAAGTCATTACATTTGCTCACATCTATGCTCTTCAATTGATTAGAAAAGCAATAAAACCGAGTCAGTTCCTCACATTTGCTCACGTCCAACTCCGCTAGTTGGTTAGAAGAGCAATCAAGACTTTCCAAATATTTACAACCACTCACATTCAAACTAGTCAGTTGGTTACCATCACAACACAACTCCATCAGATTTACATTCTTGCTCACATCCAGACTCGTCAGATTGTGTTGTCTGCAATATAATCGCTTCAACTTGGTAAAATACTCAATTCCCTTTAAATCAGATATTCCATCTGAGTAAGATAATCGATTAATAAGTAGTTCTTCCACGGTTGCCGCCTCTGCTTCAGCAAGCACACCGTCAGAATTACTGTCGAACTTTTTAACTATTTTCCGGAATTTCTCATCCGGAAAATTCGTCTCATCGATCGCTACATCACCCGCAGCAAGAATCTGCTTCTGAGGAATCATGGTGATTCCAACTGCAACGATAGTTGCAAGTAGCAACGTCCCTGCCACACGTATCATTCTTTTCATTTTACCAAACCTCCATTTACCATTCATATACAACCTGATTCTATTATCTTACGGCAACATATTTATGTAAAGAGTTCTTGAGACTAATAAAGGAAGATCGTCTCTTCATGATCTTTTCACGTTCAAGACGATCTTCCCGGAGGGTATTATTCTTTTGGAAATTACTCGACGACCAGTTCTCTTGTCTGCACCTTCTTCACCTTACGGGAAACAAAGTATGCGAAGATAAAGAATCCGACAAGGAGCAACACTAACGGGACCAGGATGGTTTCGGTCTTGTAAACCGAGAGGAAGTTGGTCACTCCCATGCTGTAGAGCATCTTGTTCAGTGCTTTTGCCGAGAACAAAATACTCATTACGCAACCGAGAGTAGAACCGATCACGCCAATGATCAGGAAGCGGATCGCGAACATGAGACGCAACTTGGTGGATGTGAATCCGATAGCTTTGTAGATGCCGAGGTCTTTTCTCTCCTGCGCGAAGATCTTGCTGCAGATCATGGAGACTACGACCAGTACAAAAACAATGGAGAACACATAGATCGTATACCGCATAACGTCTACGGCAGTCGTGATCGACTTCATATCATCACTATCACTCATATCCTCTTCGATCCTGTAAATGAAGCTATCGCCGAACCTGGCCCGAAGAGCATCTCCCACTTTGTAGCAGTCCTTCGGATCGGCAAGACTGGCGCCGTACCAGGAAAAGCCTCCGCAATGCAGTTTTTTACCGCCTTCGTAAGTCAAGCCGAATACTTTTCCTGTATCATTGATCTTAGCAAATTTACCGCACACGATATACTCGCCTTTGTATTCGCGACGGGCTACTTCGATTTTATCGCCTTCTTCTATGCCTAACATATCCGCGATGACATCTGTGATCACGATCTCGTTATCGTAGATCGGTGCGCGACCGGAAGTGATCATCATGAAATCCGGATTGGTATCGATTTCGCACATAATAGAATGCCCTTCCAGTGTCATGTATTCGTGGCGGATGAAACCGTCCACCAGCACTTCTGCAGCGTCCGCGGTAATCGCCTGGATCTCTTTCATTTCCTCTTCTGTAAATGAGCGATCGGACAAACCGACGGTCACTTCACTCACAGTTTCGCCCATAGCCTTCATTGCCTGTTTAGATTTCATGCTGCTCCCCATGAGGTTGACCGTCAGCATGAAAAACATCAGTACGGCACTGATCAGGATCGCCACGAAATAACGTCTCTTTCTGGAACTGAATTGGCGATATGCCAGGCTCAACGAGAGATTCCTACCGGAAACAGGCGCATTCAGAAGATTATCGAAATGCACATCACTGTGCTCACCGGTGAGTGCTTTTACCGGCGAGATCCTGCCGACTTTTCTTGTCGCAAGGAAGACGATTGCAATTGAGACCAAAAGAACGACAAGAAGCACGATCCCGCCTGAAACAACATCCACATTATTCTTGGCGAGGATACCTGTGATCGGCTGGAAGATACCACCGAACTTAATGATCAACGGAATCGCGAGGAACGCGCCGATCACCATGCCGATGACCTGAGCCAGGATGTACTGGAGCGTATAGATCGCACGGATCCGCAGTATGCTGAAGCCCTGGGCTTTTAATATACCCAGCTCGGTATAGCTCATCTCGATCGTGACGGATATATTATGTGCCATGATGATCAAGACAACCGCTGCGAGGATCCCGCAGAATACCAGCATGATCTTGCATGTCAATTCGGAAAACAGGCTCGTGTAATACTTCATTTGGCTTGCCGTCTCCGATGCATAGGAGAAGTTCTGGATGCCCGTATCTTTGTTGATCTGTACGGCAAAAGCATTGTCGCTTAATTCGCAGTCTGCCTTCTTATAAACATACACGATCGTAACACGACCGACCAGGTCCGTTTGCTGATCAGCATCAATGTCAGAAGCTATTTTCTGAAACGTCTCTTTGGAAGTATAGATCGTCTTCCAACCAACCATGGAAGAACCACAGATCGGTTCTACAATAAATCCTTTGATCTTCAGTTTATATTCACCCGATCGAGTCACCAAGGTCAGCTCGTCATCGATCTTGCAGCCGTAATCGGTTGCAATACCCTGCGGCAAGTAGACCTCTCCTTCATTTATCGGACGCACTTCGTCCTCATAGGCAGTCAGGTCTTCGTTATAGAAATGTGTCACTCTGTCATTGATCTCCGTGATCAGCCAAGACTCCGTCGCTTCTTTCCCACACAAGATCTGTTTTCTGATCAGGATCGCATCACATGTATCTATGTGATCGACCATGTCGTGATCTTTCACCTGCTGCAAAAGCTCATCAGAAAGTCTTTCTGACGGGATATTCATCATGACATCACTGGCGTTGGCATCGATATACGCCTCATCGATACTCTCGGAAACATTTTTCTTTAAACTGAAGATGGTGATCAGAAGCATCGACACAATGATCATCAGGAGCATGATCCCGAAGAACGCGCCCTTCTTTCTTCTGATATTGGCACGAAGTAAAGTAAGGATATCCATTTCTTTTTCCTCCTTACCACTTCATGGAAGACAGCCATGCATTGACTTGTGTCTCGCGGCTCTTCTCTTCTTCTTTCGCATAAAGCGGAAGCGTCAGTTCTCCGATCACATTTCCGTCCTCAAGGTACAAGATCCTGTTCGCCCGAAGTGCCGCACGAAGATCATGCGTCACCATCAGGACACTTTGTCCCTCATGGTTTAGTTCAGTCATGAGATCCAACACTTCTTTCGTATTCGTACGGTTCAGCGCCCCGGTCGGCTCATCGGCAAAAAGCAGTTTCGGAAGATGAATAACGGCTCTAGCGATGGCGCAACGCTGCTGCTCACCACCGGAAACCTGGGACGGACGATGTGTCTTCACATCAAAGATGCCCATCTGCTTAAGAAGAGCATCGGCACGAGCCTTAACATCTGCGGTAGTCCGCTCATTATTGAGATAACCCGGAACCGCCACATTCTCAAAAAGTGTGAGATTGCTGATCAGGTGCATCTGCTGAAAGATGAAACCGAAATCATGGCTTCTCAACTTCGCCAATTCCTTTTCCTTCATTTTCACCAGATCTTTTCCATCAAAAAGCACTTGTCCTGATGTGGCTTTGTCCATGCCGGAAAGCGCATAGAGAAGGGTGGATTTCCGGAACCGGATGCACCCATGACTACAGTAAAATCACCCTCGTAGATCTCCAGGTTCACATGGCTTAACACATGTACCTGTCCACCATTGTGGGCAAAGCTTTTGCATAGATCCTTCGCACTTAAGATCGTTTTTTTCATATTCATAGAACTCCTTTTTGCTGTGTTTCGAAGATATTATTCTTCGAAACTTATTAAGAAGTCCTTAACCTTCCTTCTCACACTCACAAAATGATTATATCATGATTCTTTTTTTCATTTTCAAAGACCGGGAAGCACGTTCTTTTCACAACACACCACGCCTATGATACAATAATATAAGTTTTTTGAATCAGGAGGCATACAAATGGATCATTTCCGAAGAAAACGGCTCTCTTTTATCCTTGTTATGATTTCTTTGCTTCTTTGCTCCTGTTCATCTTCAGAAACCTCCCAAGCTACAAGGACGAGCCGCGAAACGAAGCAAACAACGGCCACTTTCAGGCAGACTGTATCGTCCACTTCTGCGTCTTCGACTTCCTACGACCCGTCTTCTCCACCTGCCGATCTGATCAGGATGGAAGATATAGCCGATCTGGATTGGGCGAAAAAACAGGCACCTCACTTCGTCGTGACGACACCGGAAGAATTTGCCGGCGCCGTCGTCTATCTCAACACTTATGGAAGTCAGGATTTTCCAACGATCACTTTACAGGCCGACCTGGATCTGGATGCCTACGATTGGGCGCCCATTGAGGATTTCTCCGGAAACATCAATGGTGGAGGACACACGATCCGGAATATCCATCTGGTTACCCGAAACAGACAGCATAACGGTATTATCGGTGTTAATGGCGGAGCAATCGGTGTTTTTGATTTGAATGTTCTGGATGCGACTGTATATGGCGGCAAATTTGCCGGTATCATTGTCGGAGAAGGATATATGCTGAATTTCGTTAATGTATATGCCAGCGGAGAAGTCTATTCTGACGGAGAATATGTAGGCGCTTTGATCGGACGAACCAGTCCTAAAATGACATACGATACCTGTTCCATGGATGTTATGATCAACGGCAAAAGAGCCGAATTTCTTTCCTATACCCAGGAGAACGAAGCTCGCGCTTTCCAGTTTGAAGACGAGATTTACATCCTGACTCTCCGGGATGACCACACAGTCGTGCGGACTTCAGTCGACAGACGATCACATAATCTTACCTGGCGGATCATCTATAACGACGAAATCGTATTGGAGCGCGGAGCGGATGATGAACTTGAATATAGATACAGCAGTACGAAACCGGGGAAATACAAGATCTATCTGACTGAGTTCAACAGTGAATTCGATGGTTACGTACGCGTCAGCAATATCGTTGAGTATACGATCTGACCTTTATTCCATAGGAAGAATGAGTTTCACCAACAGTCCGTCAGGCGTATTGTTCAGAAGCACGTCCCCGTTCATCTGCGTCATCAGATACTTCACAATATAAAGGCCCAGTCCGGAACCCGGTTTCTGCCCGTGATTATGTCCGCGATAGAATTTATCGAAAATAAAAGGCATGTCCTCGTCCGGTATTCCTTTACCGAAGTCTTTGACACAGACCGCCACTTCACCGGAATGATTTCCTCCTGGCCCGCTCTTGTCCCCGTCCCTTTCCTGACCCTTCTCAAAGTACACCAGGATGTTGGTTTCCGCATATTTTCTTGCATTGGTGATCAGATTCTCGATACATTGGCGCAGACGGTCCGGATCCGCCATCACGTCTGCGGAAATACCACGCGAATCGAACGACACTTCTTTTTCATCTGGATCAAGGGATCTTACGGTTTCCTCCACAAAAGCACTTAGCGGGAGCTTCTGCGGTTCTACTTTCAAGCGGCGCATATCTGACAGGGAATGAAGCAGGAGATCGTCCGTGACTTTACTGACCTCATCACTCTTTTTCATGATGGTAGAAAGATACAAAGCACGCTTCTCGGGAGAACTGTCCATATTCGCTTCCAAACCTTCCGCGTAGGCTCGGATCGAAGCGATCGGCGTCTTGATATCGTGGGAAAGTGTTGCGATGACCGTCTTATTATTTTCGATAGCCTCCCTCTCCGATGCACGTGCTTTTCGAAGCTCAATACGCATACTGTCAAACGCCCAGGAAAACTCTCCGACTTCGCTTCCTCTTTCATAACGGAGCGGAATATCCAGATTGCCTTTGGCGATCTCCGATGAGAATTTCGAGATGCTTTTTAATGGATGTAACACTGTTACAAACACGAAGATTCCGGCTATCAGAAGTGAGACCGTGCAGATCCCGCCCACGACAAGGATACGCATATCCCGTTTCACGGCTTCGTCATTCTCGCGAAGTTTCTCTTCAAGACCAAAGAGTTTTTCGGAAGCTTCTTCGACGTCCCCTCGTTCCAATAACCGCTCGATTTCATTGACGGCCACGAGGTGGCCGGTATCCTTTTTCGATTCGTGTTGGTCCGGGTAAAAATACAAAAAAAGTGTCAGCGCTATAACGATGACCGGAAGGATGATAAACAAAACGGCGACCCGCTTACGCATTCTCCGGCACCTCCAAAATGTATCCCACCTTGTAGACCGTCTTGATATATTTCGGGTCAGCCGGATCGTCTTCGAGTTTTTCACGAAGCCACCTTATGTGCACGGTCAGCGTGGATGCTTCCGAGGTCATAAAAGCACCCCACACCGAGGTAAGGATCTTCTCTTTCGGTTGCGCCTGATTCTTATGCTCGCATAGAAAAGCCAGCAGATCGAATTCTCGAAGAGATAAAGAAACCGGTTCGCCTTTCTTAGTCACTGTGCGGGCTGTGATATTTACATTCACATCTCCAAAAGAAAACGTCTTCTCTTCGTCGGAAAAGCCATAGGTCCTCCGCATCAAAGCATTCACACGGGAAAGCATTTCCTTCATCGAATAAGGCTTCGGAAGATAGTCGTCACCGCCTATGTCAAAGCCTGCTATACGATCTGTCTCGCAGGTCCTTGCGCTGGCAAAGATCACCGGAACAGTAGACACTTTCCGAAGCTCTGAACAAAGTTCAAAGCCCGTGCCATCCGGAAGATTGATGTCAAGGATCAAAAGCTGGAAGGATTTCTTCTCTAAAACGGAAAAAGCTTCTTCGACAGATGTTACCGATTCCACCTTATACCCGTATCCGGAAAGCATATCTGCCATGATAAATGTCAGATCCGCGTCGTCATCGATGATTAAGATAGTCCGCTCCATAATGTCCTCCGAAGGCCGGTCCGTCTCAGGCTTTCTTTTCGAAATAATAAGCGTGCCAATCGCCCTTCTGCTTCTCTTCGATCAGAGTCAGACCCGCTTCCTGACAGGCAGAAAGCGCAATCTCTTTCTTGTGGTCAATAATGCCGCTCGTGATAAAACGCCCGCCCGGAAGAAGCTTATCCGGAACCAAGGGGGCAATGCCCGCGATGATCTCTGCCACGATGTTGGCAATGATCAGGCTGTACCCTTCTTTCTTCGCATCTTTCAGTTCGCCTGTATAGCAGTCTACGTCCACATGGTTTTCTTCGCAGTTGGCGATGGCGACATCTACGGCAAGCCGGTCGATGTCACAGGCGTCCACCGATGCTGCGCCAAGTTTACTGCAGATAATTGACAGGATTCCGGAACCGCAGCCTACATCCAATACCGTATCTTTCGGATCCAGATGCTCATCGATCAGCTCCGCGCACATGGATGTGGTCTCATGCGTACCTGTTCCGAAAGCAGAACCCGGGTCAAGATATACGACCTTCATATCAGGAGTCTCCGTGACAGACTCTTTCTCCCAGGATGGTGCGATCGTGATACGAGGAGACACGGTAAAAGCGTGATAATCCTTCTTCCACTCGTTCTCCCAGTCTTCGTCTTTCACATATTTATACGAGACTTTCCCATTTCCCACAGGCAGGAACTCACCGATTGCTGCCAATCGTTCCTCCAAAAGCGAGATCGTCTCGGCGAGGCTCTTCGAACCTTTCGCGATGTTACCATAGATCGTGCCGACACCTTCAGGGTTCTCATATTCTTCTTCTTTTGCCCCAAGACGGATACCGTCTTCAAACTCAGCAAAATACGCCTGGATCTTCACATCCGATCCCAAAGAATCCACAAATCCGTCGTCAGCATAGGCCAGCGAATCCGGATCTTCGATGATCCTCTTGATCTCAAGCGGATCACAAACAGCAATACCATCCGCGCCAAGCTGGGAAAGCATCTCGCAAATCGCATCGGAAGCTTCTTCTGTCGTCGTGATCTCAATTTCCACCCATTTCATATCGCACACTCTCACATCTTCGTATTGTATTGTTCACCATTGTACATCCGAAGGAAAACAGTTGCAAACCAGATATAGATATTCTAAACTAATATCAAGATAAATAGAGGGGTTTTCGGCATATGGGCAAACGTAGTCGTGGAAGTGTTTGTAAAGCAATCTGTAAGATTCTGATCATTCTAATCGTTGTCCTGCTCTCCCCTATTCTTCTTCGTACAGAAGCATCTTCCGCATCCGCCGAAGAGATTTCCTACCTTACCCGTCATGCACCTGTTTCCGGAATCGAAGGACACGAATTGGACATTTCCGCTGAAGGCAATTCTTCCTTCGAAGAGAACGAAGGAGAACCGGTCAACGATTCCGTCGAAGGATTCGTCAATCACATCTATACGACCATTCTTGAGCGTGACGCCGACAAAGATGGTAAAGCATTCTGGATCCAGGCCATTGAGAACGGTAAAGTTAACGGTGCGGATTGTGCTTTGACTCTTCTTACCAGTTCTGAATTTCTCGAGAAGAGACTATCTTCTTCTCGTTTTCTGGATGTATTGTATCTCTCGCTTCTTAACCGAGAATCCGACGAAGCCGGCAAGAAATACTGGCAGGGCGAACTGGATTCCAAGAGAATGAGCCGCAAGCAAGTCATCGAGTGTTTCCTTGACACGACAGAATGGTGCAATACCTGTGCAAGTTTCGGAGTATATGCCGGTGCGCCGAATGCTCATGCCACCCGTGCATCGAGCAATGCAACCGCTTTTGCGACGCGTCTTTATACCTGTTGCCTCAATCGCGAACCGGAATTGGACGGACTCCGTTACTGGAGCCTGGCACTGACCAATCTGGACAAGTCCGGTAAGGAAGCGGCACAGTTTTTCTTCGAATCGTCGGAATTTCTGTCATTCGGCACATCTAACCAAGAGTTCCTGACAAGACTATATACGACCTATATGGACAGAGAACCGGAGAAAAACGGCATGGATTATTGGATGAATCAGATGAAGTCCGGGATGGGGCGTCATCAGGTGCTTTCGTATTTTTCTGATTCTCCCGAGTTTACATCGCTTTGCAAAAAGCACGGTCTGTATCGCGATCCGACCCCGACACCGACGCCTTCCGTCAAGTATGTGAATCTGGTTGCCGTAGGCGATAATCTCTATCACGATAAGATCATCAAGTCCGGCAGGCGAGGTGACGGTTCGTATAACTACGATTTTATCTATTCGAACATCAAGAGTTACATCTCGGAAATGGATGTCAAGATCATCAATCAGGAAGTTCTCCTTACCGGCAATTCTTCACTTTGGTCCGGATATCCGAACTTCGCCTCTCCTCTTCAGGCTGGTCAGGCAGTCGTCAACGCCGGTTTTAATGTGGTTACCCATGCGACGAATCATAGCTGGGACAAGGGCCGTGATGTAGCGATGGAATCGATCGGCTTCTGGAAGAGCAATCCGGGGCTTCTGCTTACAGGTATGTATTCTTCCTGGCAGGATTACAATAGCCTGGTCATCGGCGAATATAACGGAATCAAGATCGCATTCCTGAATTATACTTATGGCCTGAACGGAAGGTCTCTGCCTCTGGATTCTCAGTATATGGTCAAGCTTTTAGACATCAACCTCGTCCGTTCCGAGATCCAGCGGGCAAGATCCCAGGCGGATATCGTAATCGTGCTTCCTCACTGGGGCGAAGAATATAAGACTTTTGCCAATCCTTATCAGAAGAACATGGCCATGCAGATGGCCGAAGCGGGCGCTGACCTGATCATCGGATGTCACCCGCACGTGATCCAGCCTCTGGAGATCCTTACGACCAGTAGTGGAAAGAAAGTTCCTTGCTACTATTCTCTTGGCAATTTCGTTTCCAATATGACCCAGTCCGAAAGATGTGTCGAAGCGATGGCCAGAGTACGTATCAAGAAGGAAAACGGCAGAGCTTCGATCGAGTGCGTGGAAGCTGTACCGCTCGTCAATTTCATAAACGCCGATAGCACCTATTATACGGTATATCCGGCAGAATACTATACAGATGACATAGCGAGAAGGCACCGCAATACAGGTGTCACACCGGGCTTTGTCTGGTCATTCTGGAACCGGGTCTTCTCGGCCGGAAGCTATGCTTATCTGGGCAATGAATAAAGAAGGAAAATACATGAAGATCAATAAACTCCTGGCAGGTGTGGGCGTCTGCCTCTTAGTAGCCGGTGGAACCTATCTCATCATCAGATCCGTAACCGGAAAGGACAATCAGGACGAAGAAAAGCCTTCTTCTGTTTCCTCGTCTATCTCTTCAGAAGCGGAAGGTTCTTCTTCCGAGACATCTAACTCAATCCAAACATCTGATACATCAGCAGACGAAACCACGGTGTCTTCCCTTCCTGAGACTTTGCCGTCCGAAGAAGGCGTGGACTATATCGATGCAGTTTTTCTCGGTGTAAACGATTACGGAGCCGATCAAACTAAGAAAGAAAATGCTTCTTCTTTCTATTACCGTTTCCGCGTCAATGGCGCCGAACAGCTGCTTGCCATCGACAATTCAAGTCTGGATGAAAACGGTAAGCCTGCCTACCCGATTCAGAACAAACTGAAAGAAGGCTATGCCTATACGCTTTCCGTCAAAGATAACATCATTATCGATGTGCGCGAACTTCCATGCGAAGATGAGATATCGTATCACCCGGTAGTTTCCGGAAATCCCGGAGAGAGAACCGTAATGAACTTTATCAAGACATCTCTGATGCCTGTTGGAACTTCCCTTTATGTTTTCGGAGGAGGATGGGACTGGCAGGATACCGGAAGCGCGATCCAGGCAAGAACACTGGGTGTCTCCGACGATTGGGTACGTTTTTTCAACCAGCAGGACGAAAACTATACGTTCCGTGATGTGGACAATGATCCTTCCAAGCGCGATCCGAAGACCAGTTACTATCCTTTCGGAGGTTTTAACGAGTATTACTATGCGGGCCTAGACTGTTCCGGTTTTGTGGGCTGGGTCACGTATAACACTTTTGAAACCGAAAACGGTCGTCCCGGCTATGTCTGTTCTTCCACCAAAATGGCAAAAAGAATGGCGGACGAATACGGCTGGGGTGCTTTTTCCAAAGAAGCAGCGCCGACAGCAGAGAACAAACTCCGTCCCGGCGACGTGGTCAGCATGAAGGGACATGTGTGGATCTCTTTGGGAACTTGCGCGGACGGAAGTGTCGTGATCGTGCACTCCACCAACGGATATGTCAGCCGAAAAGGCCAGCCCGGCGGCGGAGTAGCCATCGGCGCCATCGGCCGTTCAAAGGAATGCGAAGCTTACAAACTGGCTGACTACTATATGTCAACATTCTACCCGGAATGGTATCGCCGTTATTCGGTCTCGCTAAGCGATCCGGACAAATACTACAACATGGAAGCGGATACCGCAGGACGGTTCACCTGGGATACTTCTTCTCCGCAAGGGCTTTCCGACGATCTGGGCGCACAGGACATGACACCGGAACAGATCCTGAAATACTGTTTTGGAGAAAAGTAAACGGTTATTTGTCGTCCAGACTTCTTTCGATCTTTTCGATCTGCTCATTCACCTGATCCTTTACACGATCGAACAGCCATGTGAAGAACTGGATGATCAGGAATTCCACCAGCGCGAAGGATAAGAATATGATCCATTCTTGTTTGGTCAAAGAACTGATCATGTAGATATTTCTTGTTAGTGGAATGAGGTTGCACAGAACAAAGCCTCCGATAGCGATTCCTACAACTATGGAGCGGTAGAGGTTAAATGGACGCGCCACATGCAGGAGAATAAGGACAGCGGCAAGTTCAAGCATATAAAGACTGATCATGCCGACACTTGTGTTGGAAAGATGATTGGCCTCTCCAACAACGACCAATATGGCTATCGAGACAAATGCCGTCAAAGCGGCCGGCCCCGCAGTCAGTAGCGTCTTTTTGAAAAAGCTTATCTTCTGTTTTCGGATATTCGTTTCCAATGAAAGTAAAAAGGCCGGAATTCCGATATTAAATGTAGTTACGATGGAAAGATGAGACGGGACCAGCGGATAGTTAAATACCGCCAGGATGGAAAATACCGCCAGAAGGAATGAAAAGATATTCTTAAACAAGAACAGCGTCGCGGAACGGGTAATGTTGTTGATGATCTGTCTTCCGCGGGATACGATGTACTTCATGCGGGAAAAATCCGAATCCAGAAGGACTACCTGAGCCGCCTGTCTGGCAGCATCACTTCCTGAACCCATCGCGATCGAGCAATCCGCTTCTTTCATGGCCAGGATATCGTTGACACCATCACCGGTCATCGCAACTTTCAACTTCTGTTTCTTCAATGCGAGAACGATGCTCTTCTTCTGTTCCGGTTTCACTCGTCCGAATACCGTATATTTCTTGACTGCTTCTTCGATATCCTCATCTGTAGCCAGCGTCGTGGCATCGACATACTCGTCCGCATGAGGGATTCCGACAGAACATGCGATCTTGGATACCGTCACCGGATTGTCTCCGGAGATGACCTTGACGCGCACACCCTGACGCTTAAAGTATGTAAATGTCTCCGGGGCATTCTTACGTATGCCATTCTTCAGCACGACAAAAAGAAGCGGAACATTTCTCTGTTCTTCATCTACCTTAACAAAGACAAGAACACGAAGACCTTGTTCGGCACGTTCTTCAATCATGGGGCCGCATGTTTTCATGTCATCTTCAGAAAGAAGGATATCCGGCGCGCCAAGGCGGTACATCGTTCCGTCGGTTTCCACCTGAGAATACTTCAGTTTAGAAGTGAACGGGATAACATCGGCATTTTGAAAAGCTTCACCCTCGCCGAAGAACTCTTTCATCGCCGTCATCGTGATATTTCCATCATCCACGGTTTGGATATACCGCGTCAGGAGCGCTTGTTCCGAAGAAGGATCATCGCCTTCCGGCAAGAAGACCTCGGTGACGCTCATCTCGTTAGAAGTGATCGTACCGGTCTTATCTACGCAGAGTACGTCAACACGTGCCAGTGTTTCGATACTTCTCATATCGTGAAGGAGCACCATCTTTTGAGCCAGGAACATCGCACCGAGAGCAAGAGCCACAGTAAGCAAGAGATAAAGGCCCTCAGGGATCAATCCGATAATGGCGCCGACCATAGAAACGATAGCCTCGCTGACAGTCTTGTGATTCAGCGTAACTGCTTCCACATAAAGCGCAATAGCGATCGGGATAATAACGATACCGGCCACTTCGATGACCAGCTCGATATTCTTGACCATGTCTGATTTCTTATTCTTGATCTCCTTGGCTTTTGTCGTAAGCTGTGCGGCATAACAGTCGCTTCCTACAGCCGTAAGTTTTGCCTTGCCTTTTCCTGAAACGACAAAGCTTCCCGACATCAGAGTACTGCCGTCAATCTTTTCGATCTCGTCTTCCTCACCGGTCAGAAGCGCCTCGTTGACATTCAGCGTACCCTCACAGAGCGTGCCGTCTGCCGGTATCTGCTGTCCGCCTTCGAGAAAGATCACATCTCCGATCTCCAGCTCGTCCATCGGCACGGTCATTTCTTTTCCCTCACGTTCCACCGTGTAGGAAGCCTGCGCCAAAACATTGAGTTTATCGAGAACTTTCTTAGAGCGAAGCTGCTGGAAAATACCGATGCCCATATTGGCAATAATGATCGGCAGGAATGTAAGGCTCCGATAAGATTTGGCAATCAGGAGCAATACCGTGATAATAGCAAAAACCAGGTTAAAATATGTAAAAACGTTCTTTCGGATAATCGAAAAAACTGTATCTTCCGAATTGATATTCGCCGTATGTCTTCTACGTGAACTTATGTTATGATCCTTATTCAATGTCTTTTTCTCTTCTTTTCATAATATATATGTTATTACGTATCGTATCATACCGAAAAGCTCTCCGCTTCGCAATACGAAACGGAGAGCCTTAATACAATCTTTAGCTTTTCCGGTTACAGGAAGTTCTACTGAAGCGACTTATTTTCCAAACATGCTCTTGACCCGGTCGAAGAAGCTGCCCCGCTTCTGGTAATTCTTCTCCGTCAGAGTCGAATCGAAAGAACGAAGCTTGTTTTTCTGGTCGTCCGTCAGTTTTACAGGCACTTCAATAATGAATCGTACTGTATGGTCGCCACGCACACCGGCTCTGTTCTTAAACGGAATACCCTTGCCTCGAAGCGTCAGCGTGTCGCCCGGCTGGGTTCCTTCTTTCACATGTACGGTCTGCTCACCATCGATCGTCACCACATTCACATCGGCGCCCAGAGCAGCCTGGGTAAATGTGATCGGCACTTCGCAATAGGTGTTGTTGCCCTGTCTCTGAAGGATCGGATGCGGCTTTACACGGAACTGGATATAAAGTGTACCATACGGACCGCCACGTGTGCCCGGCTCACCTTCGCCGGAGATCGGGAGCATATCTCCCGTATCCACACCGGCAGGAATGTGGACCTTCAGTTCTTTTCGAATAACAGCACGGCCACGGCCACGGCAGTTCGGACACGGATTCTTGATCACAGTACCACGGCCGTTACAAGCCGGACAGTCACGCGTCACCATCGTCATACCGAAGAGAGTCTGTGTCTGTTGCTGGATACGTCCGCTACCACGGCAGGTCGGACAGGTTTCCGGATTGGAACCGGCCGCTGCGCCGGAGCCCTTACAAACGCCGCAGATGTCTTCCTTGTTGATCGTAATGGTCTTATCGACACCAAACGCCGCCTCCATAAAATCCAGCGACATATTGTACTTAAGATCTGCGCCACGCTGCGGACCATTGTTTCTTCTTCCGCCGCCGCCAAAAGCACCGCCGAAGAAAGATCCGAAGATATCGCCAAGGTCCACGGCTGTTCCGTTAAATCCGGAGAAGCCCTGACCATCTACGCCGGCATGACCAAACTGGTCGTAAGCACGGCGCTTGTCCGCATCGGAAAGCACTGCATAGGCCTCGTTGCACTCTTTGAACTTGGCTTCCGCTTCCTTATCACCTGGATGAAGGTCCGGGTGATACTGCTTCGCCATCTTTCGGTAGGCTTTCTTTAATTCTTCATCGGAGACACCTTTGTTGACTCCTAAAACCTCATAATAATCGCGCTTTTGCTCAGCCAAAGCTTCTTCCTCCTTGTTAGTAGCAACGGGAGGCTGTCACGAAATCACGCGCAGCCTCACCATCACGTACATCTTTTTTCTTTAGATGAGGTTATCTTGTTTAACCTCTACAGGATCAGAAATCTCCGCCTGCATTCTTGAAGCCGTCAGCACCCTGTGCGCCGGCATCCGGAGCTGCACCGCCATTAAATCCGCCTGTGAAATCCTGCGGGTTCGGCTGACCCTGAGCACCTTCCGGCTGAACCTGAGCGTAGATCTTCTCAGCAACCTTGCTGAAAGCATTGGTTACATTCTCTGTCTCAGTCTTCATGTCAGCAGTATTGTTTGCTTCGATAGCCTTCTTCAGTCTCTCGAGCGGCTCTTCTACAGAAGCTTTATCTGCTGCATCGATCTTGTCCTCAACATCTTTCAATGTCTTTTCGGTCTGGTATACGCAGGACTCTGCCTTGTTCTTCACTTCGACTTCTTCCTTACGTGCCTTATCTTCTGCGGCATGGAGCTCAGCTTCCTTGATCGCCTTATTGATATCTTCTTCACTCATGTTGGAAGAAGCAGTGATCGTGATGTGCTGCTCACGGTTCGTACCGAGGTCCTTCGCACTTACGTTAACGATACCGTTGGCATCGATATCGAATGTAACTTCGATCTTCGGAACACCACGCGGTGCCGGAGCGATACCATCGAGAATAAAGTTACCGAGCTCCTTGTTGTATCTTGCGATCTCACGCTCACCCTGGAATACGTGAACGTCAACCTGAGACTGGTTGTCTGCAGCTGTGGAGTAAACCTGGCTCTTCTTTGTCGGGATGGTTGTGTTTCTCTCGATCATCTTTGTGAATACGCCGCCTTCTGTCTCGATACCGAGAGAAAGAGGTGTAACATCGAGGAGCAAGAGACCCTTCACATCACCGGTAAGAACAGCAGCCTGGATCGCAGCACCGATTGCTACGCACTCATCCGGGTTAATGCCCTTGAACGGCTCCTTACCAAAGTGATTCTTAACTGCTTCCTGAACTGCCGGGATACGTGTGGAACCACCAACCAGCAGGATCTTCTGGATATCGGAAGGTGTCATGTTCGCATCGGACATTGCACGGCGGACCGGCTCCATGGTTGCTTCAACAAGATCACGTGTCAGCTCATCGAACTTCGCACGTGTAAGTGTGATATCGAGGTGCTTCGGGCCTGTAGCATCTGCTGTGATGTACGGCAGGTTGATATTGGAAGTAGTCACACCGGAAAGCTCGATCTTTGCTTTCTCTGCAGCTTCCTTCAATCTCTGCATAGCCATCTTATCGTTGGTCAGGTCAACACCCTGTTCCTTCTTGAATGTATCAACGAGGTAATCCACGATCTTCTTATCGAAGTCATCACCACCGAGACGGTTGTTACCGGCTGTTGCCAAAACTTCGAATACACCATCGCCGATCTCCAGGATGGATACATCGAACGTACCACCGCCGAGGTCGAATACGAGGATCTTCTGATCGGATTCCTTATCCAGACCATAAGCCAGAGAAGCTGCTGTAGGCTCGTTGATGATACGCAGTACTTCGAGGCCTGCGATCTTACCTGCATCCTTCGTTGCCTGACGCTGTGCATCAGAGAAGTAAGCCGGAACCGTGATAACAGCCTGTGTGACTGTCTGACCGAGGTAAGCCTCTGCATCGCTCTTAAGTTTGCTTAAGATCATGGCAGAGATCTCTTGTGGAGAATACTGCTTATCGTCGATGGAAACCTTATAGCTGGAACCCATCTCACGCTTGATGGACTGAACGGTTCTCTCCGGGTTGGTTACCGCCTGACGCTTAGCAACCTGACCGATGAGACGCTCACCGTTCTTGCTGAAAGCAACAACAGAAGGTGTTGTACGGTTTCCTTCCGGATTCGGGATAACGACCGGTTCTGTACCTTCCATAACTGCTACACATGAGTTTGTTGTACCTAAATCAATACCAATTACTTTTGCCATATTCTTTTCCTCCTTTATGTCAGGATCAGAGATCTTATGCTCTCTTCTCCATGATGTGGTCTACTAAACCATATTTCAAAGCTTCCTCAGCTGTCATCCAGTTGTCGCGCTCCACGTCCTTCTCGATCGTCTCAAGGGATTGTCCGGAAGCGTCCGCGAGGATCTTGTTGAGTTTCTGCTTGGTTCTCTTAATGTGATCTGCCGCGATCAGGATATCGGTTGCCTGACCCTGTGCGCCACCCAAAGGCTGGTGGATCATGACTTCCGCATTCGGCAGGATAAATCTCTTTCCTTTTGTACCGGCGGTCAGGAGCACAGCACCCATGGAAGCAGCCATACCCATGCAGATCGTCTGCACGTCCGGCTTAATGTGCTGCATGGTGTCGTAGATCATCATGCCGTCGGTTACGGATCCTCCCGGGCTGTTGATATAGAACTGGATATCCTTATCCGGATCCTCTGCCTCAAGGAACAAAAGCTGTGCAGTGATCAGACTTGCTGTAACTGCATTCACTTCTTCCGAAAGGATCACGATCCTCTCTTTTAAAAGTCGGGAGAAGATATCGTAAGCGCGCTCTCCGCGGTTTGTCGATTCAATAACGGTTGGGACCAGACTCATTCTTTCAAAGTTCTCCATAATGTTAACTCCTTTTCATTAGATATATTTTCGATTACTCGTCAGTTTGCTACTTTAACTACCGTGTGGCGGATAACTTTACCTTTGCAGGTATATCCCTTCTGGAACACCTGTGCGATCTCCTGTTCTCCAAGAGAGTCATCTTCCACATGCATTACGGCTTCGTGAAGGTTCGGATCGAAGCTTGTACCTTCTTTTCCTTCGATCTCCTCGACACCCAGCTTACCCAGGACACTTCCTGCCTGCTTGCCGATCAGCTTGATACCCTCGGCGACCTTCTCAACAGAAGATTCATCCATATTCTCGGAAGAAGCCACGGCACGCTCGATATCGTCTACCAAAGGAAGCCACTCTTTAACCACTTCTGCCACAGCATCCGCGTAGATCGCTTCTTTCTCCTTCTGTGTACGTCTTCTGAAATTATCATACTCGGCCAGAAGTCTCATGTAACGGTCCTTCATCTCAGCAAGTTCCGCATCTTTACTATCTTCTTCAGACGTCTCCTCGGATCCTTCCGACCCTTCATCTTCCGGAAACTCCAGAACATCTTCATCGGAAGACTCTTGCTCTTCCGTTTCCTTGTTCTCTTCCGGGAGCTCTACGTCAAGCTCTTCGTCTTTTTCATGTTTCTTCTTCATTTCCTAGCCTCTTTTCCTATTGCTATTATTGTTTCAACTTCTCATCAAGCATCATACGCACAAAATTGATCTGCGAAATGACCTTACTGTATTCCATTCTCTTCGGTCCGATGACCCCGATGTTTCCGGCCACCTTCCCGCCAACGTTATATGTCGTCGTGATAAAGCTGCAATCATCCAGACCCTCGAGCGTGATCTCCTGGCCGATCCGGATCATGTACTCTTTCTTCTCATCCTGCTTGGTAACTTCATCAACGTATCCCGCTACCAGACCGTCATGCGAAAGCGTATCGAAAAGCCCTTGCGCCCGCTTCGTATCGGAGAACTCCGGGAGGGACAGCATCCTGTGCTTGCCCTGCATATACACGTCCAGGTTATCCGCCTGCTTGATCGCCGTATACGCCTCGTAAAGCACTTGATTCAGCAGTGCTTCCGGAAGCTCGACTTTCTGGTTGTCTTTTGCCGCCGTAGCGACCGTGATCAATGAGATTTCAGAAAGAGGAAGTCCGCTTAATCCCTGTTCCACAGCGTTGGAGATCTGCGCGATCTGTTCCTGTGTCAGAAAATCCGGTATACGGACCATACGGTTCTTCACGACGCCGGCCGAAAGCACAACGACCACCAGGACCTTACCCGGTTCGATCATGAGCATCTTCAGCTGAGTCAGATAACTGCTGGTAAGCTTCGGAGTCATCGCAAGGGAAATATAACCGGTCTGATCTGCCAATGCAGTAGAAGCCGCCTTCAGAAGCTCCGCGATCTCATCAAAGCTGACACTCAGCTTCTCTTTGATCTCTTTCCCTTCCGCATCAGAGAGACGGTCGACCTTCATGAGGGAATTTACATATTCGCGATAGCCCTTGTCCGAAGGTATACGGCCGGCAGATGTATGCGGCTGCTCAAGATAGCCCATGCGCTCCAGTTCCGCCATATCATTACGAAGAGTCGCGGAACTGACCATAAAATCATGGCGATCGATCAAAGCCTTGGAACCGACAGGCTCACATGTGGCTACATAATCATCCACAATAGCCTGGAGCACTTCTTTCTTACGATTGTCTAAAGCCATGTCCGCACCTCCTTCGCCTTGTGTCAAAGTACGGTTTAGCACTCTACCTTTCTGAGTGCTAAACCAATCATATACTTAAAGTCAAAGAATGTCAATCAAAAAGACAAAGCTTTTTCTCAATCTTTATAAAACTACGTATCAGAGTACTTTTCGGATGGATTTTGCGGGAAGATAAACCGTTAATATTTTAACTTAGAGTCCCTCAGCCCAAGTCTTCAGCTCAGATTCTGAAGCATCCGGCTTAAAAAGTTTCGCGTCCACAACTTCAGCAGACTCCGAAACATACGCTTTTAACTTTTCTGCTGTTTTTCCGATCCCGCTGCCTCCGGACGTTGCAAAAGCCGCAATCTTCTTTCCTGCGGTATCGTATCCCTTAATGAAAGTATTGACTACGTTCGGCGCGCAACCGTACCAGATCGGGAACCCCAGAAGGATCAGATCGTAGCCGGCAAAGTTCTCGACTTTGCCCGCCACCGGGACATCCTTCTTGCCGAACTTTTCTTTATTACAACGCGAGACAGGATTGGTCCAGCGGATATCCGCCTTCGTATATGGCACCTCCGGCACGATCTCGAAAATATCCGCACCTATGGAATCCGCAAGTCTCTTGGCCACTTTCTCTGTGACTCTCCGTTCACTTGCGGTAAAATATGCAACTAAAACCTTTGCCATACGATTCTCCCCTCGCGCAACTCTTGTTATTTCAGTTTTGCCCCGTCTTTAAAAGCATCGGCCACTTTTGCGCCGATTGCTACATATGCATTGTTCGCAGGGTCAAATGCAATCGGACGTAGTTTGGCCATGTCGATCTTTCCGTTCGTAACAACGCTTTCGTCGGCAGACACATTCACGATCTCGCCGATCAGGATCCCGTCCTCGAAGCTCTTCACCTTGCACTCCAGTGCCATCGGCAGCTCGTCGATCAAAGGCGCATTGACGAAAGTGCTTCTCGTAGCGTGAAAACCGGCACGTGCGAACTTGTCCGGAACCTCCCGAGCCGAGACGATGCCCACATAATCACAGGCCACCACCTGTTCTTCCGTCGCCATGCTCACGGTAAAAGCACCATTTATTGCGAGATTATCTGTTGTTTTATGTTCACCGAGACTGATCGTGATCTCGTTAAAATCCGTCGTGATTCCCCACGCCGCATTCATCGCATCCGGTACCCCGCTTGCATCGTACGTCGCAATGATCAGCACCGGTTGCGGCACCATGATCGGCTTCGCTCCAAAATCCACTCTACTCATAGATAAATCCTCCTGCACAGGAAATAATTATTTAGTCAACCTTGAATTGATTTACGATAGTGCGATTCAACGATTATCGCCAATCCGCCTAACACGCATTTAATGATATATCCGCCAAAGAAAGTAGCCAGCAGACAAAAAAGGTTTTTCAAACACTCTGCCCCATCACGGCCGGAATATTCGGCTACAAAGAGAAACAGAAAAAGAGATACCATGATACAAACGACCATAACGACCCAACCGCAAACATAAAGATTCTTCGCCGCCTTACAGCGGTACATGCTCTCAGCATACGTATTCATTTCCTTGTTCTCTGACATAAAACGACCCTCCAAGTTACAAAGATTATTCTTTCTTCCCGATTCCCTACTCAGTTGAGTAAAACTCATAAAGTTATTTTAATACTTCGCATGCTCTCACTCAAACATTACCAACAAAAAAACGCCCGGAGTGATCCGAGCGGGTGCTTCTTAATTTGAAAACGTCTTACACATTGCCTATGTCACTCAACCCCCGATTCTCTTCACACCTGCGAGTAGTTCTGCATGCAGAGGATGCCGGTGCCGATGGGGAAGGATATCGATCAGGTCCCGGATGCCTTCGTAATAAGGGTTCAGAGCCTGGATGTGACGATAGCACTCCAGTGCTTTTAGCAACAAAAGAGTTCCTTCGTGTTTTTGCGGATCGCGTCCATGTTCAGCGGGCTACCTTCGATGTCGTGGGTGAGGATGAGGTTTTTGCCGACGTAGATCCCGCTTTGGCGGTACTGGTCCAGTTTGACCATGTTGTCGAGGAGATATTGCGAGGAGTCGAGCTTGCCGAAATGCTCGTGGTAGATCACCTGGCGGGTCGTTTTGTGAAGCAGCGCGAAGTCGACGTATTTTACTTGCCCGTCGATGAGGACCACCGGATAGTCGTATTTGTAGGGAATGTTCATGTCAAAGTACATGTCCGCGATCATCGCCTCCGCCTTCGAACGCACTTTTTCGCCGCGTTTGGTCGAGTAGACAAGGTCTTCCGGGAATCCGGGATTGGGGACATAGGGTTGTTGCTGCCACCACGTGGCATAGGTCTCGTCATCGGCAAGCAGCGGGCGGACTAGCCTTTTGCGTGCATCATGTAGATTCGCATATACTTTTTCCGAGCTGAAAAGGATGTCCTTCTCCAGGAGCTCGTGGATGGCTTCTAGCTCGCGGCGGGAAGCTTTCAGCAACCGCTCAAGATAACCCCTCTGAGAAAGGTCCTGGGCAAGTGCTTTTGCAGAGGAATTCAGATACACCCTCTTCAACGCCGCGTCGTCTTCGATTATCTTATAAAATCGTGCGGTTTTTCTTGAATTGGATACCCAAAGCCGGCCTTCAGGCAAGTCGGCCAGATCCTTCTCTATCCTCTGGATAGCCTTCTGCAGCGCGCGTTCTCTTCTCATTAGTTGTTGAATCAGTTCTTCCATCGTTTTTCCTCTCAAATGATGTATTTTCGACATCTCGAGGTTTCTGGAACAGCACAAACTACGTATACACAGGCAGCGGGAGCTCGGGGGCCAGTGCAGAAACACGGTTCGGGAGCCGGCGCAGCGCGCGACTAGACTGCTCGCTCTAGCAAGGCACGGCTACATAGTCGCTGAGGCAACAAAAAACCGTGCATATAGTGCCGTTGTTTCATATCAATACATCATTTCATTAGGATAAACACAAACATAAACTTCAAGATGAAGAATAATTATATCTAACAACGATTGACGTAAAAATGCAAGACTTTCGAGGCAGGTTTGCTTATAAAATCAGTGAAAACCTCATTTTCTGGTATTTACACTGATTATCTTTTCGCGTAATTGTCCTGTGTTCAGTGTTTTTCGAGAAAAACGGTGATCGCACTGACTGCTGAGAGAAAACTGTCAGTGTTTTTATGGAATACTCTGATTTCCACTGACACAGGGCTACCGGGAGTCAGTGCTTTTCGAGAAAAACAGTGATCGCACTGACTGCCGAGAGAAAACTGTCAGTGTTTTTATGGAATACTCTGATTTCCACTGACACAGGGCTACCGGGAGTCAGTGTTTTTCGAGAAAAACAGTGATCGCACTGACTGCAGACGGAAAACTGTCAGTGTTTTTATGGAATGCTCTGATTTCCACTGACACAGGCTACCGGGAGTC
>JAFWDK010000026.1 GCA_017513085.1 Clostridiales bacterium
AACCGCTTCTTACTACTTTTTCTGATATAGATATTTCGGAGTACAAGAAGATGGAACAGAAGATGCCTTCTTCTGTATTTATTCCGTATGTGATCCGCACGGTTACGATCATCGGAATCGTTGCTGTAGTAGCGGCATTCTTTATTCCATTCATCTATGTTCTGCCTGTTTTGACATTAGCGATACTGATCACGATCGGTGTTATCTGGATGCTTCGCGGAAAACTGGCGGAAAAAGCGTATACCAAGATGATGAGCCGGAACCCGTACGATACGCATCGGGTATACATGTTCTATGACGGATATTTACGTTACCGTGGAAACGTAACCAATGCGAGGATCCGGTATTTCGAGATCGTCCAGTGTGTCGAGACTGAAGAGAACTTCTATCTGCGTGTCAAAGGACGCCGCGCGATTATCATTCTGCAGAAAAAGAACTGCTCCGAGGAACTGATTGCTTTTGTAAGGGGAAAATTCGGATCGCGGAATTAATGCGCAACCCCCTATAGTATAGTCCCCTCTAAGAGAAATGACACATCAAAAACTGCACAAATCCTTGATCGGATTTCTGTGCAGTTTTTATTAGCACTCTCCCCTTGACAGTGCTAATTTCGGGACTATAATAAAGGCGTAAACAGAGGAACGAAGATCCAAATAGATGATAAGACCTCCGCCCCAATGCGAGATAACAACATAGTAAAGGAGGAATGATGTATGTTGATGTCTGGTATTTTTGGAGAGAACTTGTTTGATGATTGGATGGGCTTCCCGATGCGGGAACTCGCAAATGTAGACCGTAGGCTCTATGGTAAGAATGCGGGTCATGTCATGAAGACCGATGTTAACGAGACGGACGAGAACTATGAACTCGAAGTCGATCTGCCTGGTTTTAAGAAGGATGAGATCAATGTCAAACTCGAAGATGGCTACATGACAATCAGTGCGTCGAAGGGCCTCGACAAAGAGAAGAAAGACAAGCATGGCACGATCATCCGTCAGGAAAGATATGCCGGCGCGATGTCCAGATCTTTCTATGTAGGTGAAGGCGTCAAGACAGAAGATGTGAAGGCAAAATTTGAAGATGGCGTCCTGAAACTCGATATTCCGAAGAAAGAATTGAATCTCCCGGGTACTTCCACGATCAATATTGAAGGATAACCTGAACCGATCCGGCAAACTCGGATCCCCCATAAACCTCACCTAAAGAAAGACCCCTGTACCGGTTCCGGTGCAGGGGTCTTTGTGGTTATGCGCAAGTTTGTGAACAATAACGGTCATGAGACTTGAATACCAAGTTTTTTAGCCTCTTCCTTAAATCTGTTAAGTGCCGTTTCAAGACTGATTTCTCCATAGGCGTACTCACGTGCAAGATCGGAAAAAACGCCATTAAGATCATTGTCGTATGGACTGTATGCCTTCGCGTGAGCATGAGAAGCTGCCTGGACGAAGATTGGGAACGGATTCTGGTTGTTAAGGATAGACCATTTATCATTGAGCATCTTCATAACGGATTTGGATGAAACGGAATCCTGTTTGAAGTCAGCTCTTAGTGAACCTTGTGCCCACTTGTACTGAAGACCATCCTTGGAGCAATCGAGAGTGATGTAGTGGAGAATATCCCCGACTATCTGTGCTTTTTCGGTGCCGATGACATTTTTGTTTGCTATAGCCCAGGTTCCGCCCCAATAAAATGCGTATGGAGACTCACAGATCGCCCAGTCGTTAGAAAGAGCAGTATTCTCGACCTGCATTCCAATGACGTAATTGAGGAACCATGCCGGTCCGAAGAATCCGAAAACACCTCTGGGACCTTCGCCTCTCATATCAGCATTCCAGTCTGGACCCCAGGCGTAAGTGTTGTTACAGTAACCCTTATCAACGATGGTTTTGGCAAGTTCCATGTAATTCTTTCTGATCGGATCGATCACAAGTTTACCAGAAATCACCCATGGCGAATTTGCTGCTTTTTCCGCAACATTATAGACATCGCCGATGGAAGAGATGATGGAGTAGCCCTTCTGGTTGAGCTGGTCGGCTGCTTTTAGGAATGTATCCCAACTGTTCGTGTTGGCACCGATGGCTTTCGCGATAACATCCGGCGCATCAGAGCCGAAGACCTGCTTGGCGATGGATCTTCTATAGATGAATACGCCCGGTGTGGACTGATAGCTAAGACCACAGATCTTGCCATCGCTTTTTCTTGAACCGATGGACATTACGTATTGAGCCGGATCGGCTGCCTGAAGTTTGGCGGCAAAATCGGGGATGAGCTGGTCGTAAGGCGCGGCATAGGATGCATATTTTCCGTTAATGTAGGGATAAGCATAGTCAGCTTCTGCCATATAGATATCCACACTGTTATTTTCCAGAGCATAGTTCAGCATATGCTCATACAAATGGGCATCGTTGTACATGATCTCAAACTGAAACTGGTATTTTGCTGCGATGTCCGGGTGTTTCTGGAGATACGATTCGACAATCGCCTTTGTTTCATCGGACAAACCGAAAACGACGATCTTTCCATTGCTGGGAATCGGTGTCGGCGCCGGTGGCTGAGGGAGCGTACCACGCTCGATGCCATACTGTTTACAGAGCGCTGTAAATTCAGGAGATTCAGCAAACTTTTTGATGATTGCCTCGCGGGACACACCGGAGATAAGTTGGCTGACCCAGTATTCCAGACCGGCCGAGTCGGAATTTCTATCCATGAATGTTGCGTAGAGGGTATTAACGAATGAGTAATTCGGAGTTTTGAAATTGATGTATTCTTCAGACGTGAAGAATAGATTTGCGGCTTCGGCAGCTGTCTTTTCAAGATTGGTGAGCGCCAGCGACCAGTACTGCAACCCTTTTTCTTCCGGCTCTCTGTTCAGGCAATATGCATATAGTCTTGAAACGAAAGAAAGAGCATTGTCTGATGGTTTAGTTGCTTTATGGTACAGAGCGCCGGATTTGACGCCGTAACCGGCGCAGACGTTACACCATTCTGTAGACTCGATAAAACCGTTTACAACATCGCGCTTTGAGACACCCTTGTTTAATTGCCCGACCCAGTAGCTTTTACCGCCGGATTCTGCTGCACGATCAAAGAAGACAGCATAAAGAGTATCTACGAACTGGTCGTTATTTAATCCGCGATTCATGAATTCCGGTGCGTCCAAAAGGAAGAATCGCGCACAGTCTGCGCCGGTCGCACCTTCGTTGACAACATGATTGACCCAGAATGCTTTTCCTTCGGCTTCCGGTTCACGGTTCAGTGCGATCTTATAGAGACGTTCAACAAAGCCTTCAAACCCTTTGTTCGGTCCGGGAGATGGGATGGCCGTCGGCAATGGTTCCGGCTCTGTCGTCGGAGTCGGGGTAGTTTTTTTGATCTCAGGCTTTATGTTGGTGGCTTTATCAAAAGATAAAATAATATCACCTTTGTCAGGATCACAGATGCCATAGTAAGATCCTTTGTCTCTGATTAGTGCAAACTTGATTGCGCTGACCAAAGAAGCGGAATTGCTTACGTCGAGTGTGTCGATCTGGTTGTTGTGCGTAAGAAGACAATAAAGATGAGTAAGATTGCTTACATCCAAACTTTTAAGTTCATTTTGGTAGCATTCCAGATAACTTAGATTGATACTCTTGTTGACTTCCAGCGAAGATAAATGGTTGTTGCTTACATATACGTATTGGAGATCTGTATGCTTACTCAGATCGATGCTCGAAAGACTGCAATCGGAACAATTCAGACTTCTTAACTTCGTGTTGGCGTGAATATCCAAAGAATTGATTGGGTTTTCGTTACACGAGAGAGAAGTTAGCTTGGTGTTTCTGCTGATGTCGAGTGATGTGATCTTATTCCTGCCACAAGAAAGTGAATCAAGGTCGAGGTTATTGCTGACATCTATCGAAGAAATGGCATTTCCACCAATTCCCAAATCGCGGAGCTTAGTATTTTTGCTGACATCGATGGATGAAAGTTTATTTTTGCTGCAGATGAGCATTCTCAGCTCGGGTAACATCGAAACATCGAGAGAAGTGATCTGGTTTTCGGAAATATATAGGTCCTCAAGTACTGTATTTTTGCTGACATCCAAGGATGTCAGCTTGTTCCGTGAACAAATGATATGGGTCAGCTTCGGATTCTTACTGATATCGATACTGCTGACTTCATTTCTGGAAAAGAGCAGTCGCTCCAGATTTGGAAAGAATTCAATACCTTGAAGTGATTGAATACCCATTTCATCAACGGAAATGATTCTGATATCTGCTTCGTATTCGCTGAGAACCCCGTTCGAGTCTAAATCATATTTTTGAGTTACGTATTTGCGAAAAACACTGTCTGGGAAGTTTGTCTCATCAATTTTGATCCCATCATCAGATGGGGCGGAAACAGTTTCAGAAGAGGCTTCTTCGCTTTCTGAACCTGAAGGTTCACTCTCCGCTGAACTGTCATCTTCATCAGTAGGAATAGTGTTATCTCCTTCGAAGATAGGAGGCTCTTCCGCGCTAGGCGCAGTATCGGCCAGAAGAGTGGGCCGTTTAATGAAGTAAGTCCCCAAATTCGACAAGAAAAGACTAGCCGCGAGTAGGACGGCCAGTGCGTGACGTCTTCGTATCATAATATCATCCTCCTTTTGCAGTACGAAAAAACATTGCGTACCAATAACCCATACTCCGATTATAGTCCCGACGGGAAACCACTGAAAGACAGGATGTAAATTATTAACAGAATTTTCAAATTGTTTTGCGAAGTTGCAAAGCTTTATCTTTTTTTCTTCTCGCTATCATGAAAGGCAAAAAGAAATCTCGCTCTGGCGAGTTCTTCCGCGCAACGGAAGTTGTCTGAGCCAGAGCGAGATATTCTTTTTAGCCTTATCTTAAACCGCGAACCGAGTATTAGTAAGCAATTCCCTGAGCCATCATCGCGTCTGCAATCTTCTGGAAGCCGGCAATGTTAGCGCCCAGCACGAGGTTGTCCGGATCACCGTATTCCTTAGCAGCAGCGGATGCGTTCTTGTAGATGTTCTGCATGATGCCCTTGAGTTTCGCATCAACTTCTTCGAATGTCCAGGACAGACGAGCGGAGTTCTGGCACATCTCGAGAGCGGAGGTAGCAACACCACCTGCGTTGGAAGCCTTACCAGGAGCGAAGTATACGCCGTTCTGCTGGAAGTAGATGGTAGCATCCGGAGTTGTCGGCATGTTAGCACCCTCAGCAACGAACTTCACGCCGTTAGCAACAAGTTCTTTTGCATTGTCGAGGTCGAGCTCATTCTGTGTAGCACAAGGAAGAGCGATGTCGCACTTTGTGCCCCACGGACGAGCGCCTGCTGTGTATTTAGCGGACGGAACAGCGTTAACATATTCGCTGATTCTTCCACGCTTAACAAGCTTGATTTCCTTTACGACGTCGAGGTTGATGCCGTTCTCATCGTAGATGAAGCCGTTAGAGTCAGAAAGTGTAACGACCTTAGCGCCGAGCTGTGTAGCCTTCTCGCAAGCGAAGATAGCAACGTTACCGGAACCGGAGATAGCCACTGTCTTGCCTTCGAAAGAAGTGCCCTTGCTTGCGAGCATCTCAGCTGCGAAGTAGCACAGACCGTAACCTGTAGCCTCTGTACGAGCGAGGGAACCGCCCCAGGAGAGGCCCTTACCTGTCAGAACGCCAACATAGTCGTTGTTCAGTCTCTTGTACTGACCGTACATATAACCGATCTCACGAGCGCCTGTTCCGATATCGCCGGCCGGTACGTCTGTGAACTGGCCGATGTGCTTGCTGAGCTCTGTCATGAAGCTCTGGCAGAAACGCATAACTTCACGGTCGGACTTGCCCTTCGGGTCGAAGTCGGAACCACCCTTACCACCACCGATCGGAAGACCTGTGAGGGAGTTCTTGAAGCACTGCTCGAAACCGAGGAACTTCAGGATGGAAAGGTTAACGGAAGGATGCAGACGGAGACCGCCCTTGTATGGTCCGATGGAAGAGTTGAACTGTACACGGAAACCACGGTTTACCTGTACTTTGCCATTGTCATCCAGCCACGGAACACGGAATGTGATGATACGCTCCGGCTCAACCATTCTCTCCATGAGGGACTCTTCCTCATACTCAGGGTGACGATCGATGACCGGCTCCAGAGACTCGAGAACCTCGAGAACTGCCTGATGGAATTCTTTCTCGTTAGGATCTCTTTGCAAGATCTTGTCGTAGACACGCTTTAAATATTCATTCTTAAGTGCCATTGTTCAATCCTCCATATAATAAATCTGAAATCAATAGTTGCATTATACAACCTACATTTCGATTTGCAAATAGAAATCTTCGTGTTTTTGCAAGAAGAATAAAAAACGTTGCAAAAAATGAAACATTTTTTCATGAAAGACATCCGCTTGCGATTTCGTGGAATGACTTTGTAAAGTGGCGACTATAGCCTTGTTTCAGCAAGAGTGGCTTCGTTGGGCTATAAGATCTCGTCAAAATGCATTATGAAATTCCGAAAACAGAATGTTGCAAAAACAAGTGCTTTTGGAACAACAGAAAAAAATATATAAAGTTGTAACGTTTCCGGAGGTGAGTTGTTTCACATATGGAAAAGAGATGTGGGACAAAGGAAAGGTGAGGATCATGAAAAAGAATGAGAAGAAAACGAATCATGATAAGCGAATGAAGGTGTTGTTCGTCTCTTGTGTGACACTCGTTACTGCAATCGTGTTGTGCGGTCTGGGATGGTATGTGCACCATAGGTACTATCTTAGAACCACGACGCTGATTCCGGAACTGGAGGCCATCGCGCCGAAGCAGCCACAGGATATGGTTTTCGAAGACGAAAATGGCAGGCAATACTATGAATTGACTCGCGAAGGTTCAGTGGTCAATGACGAGGCCGGGATATACTTGTCGAGAGCCACGTTTGCTTGTTTTGATGAAGAAGAGGGAAAGATGTGGACTTCTTACGCCAAAAGCAAAAAGCATAGCGATGAGGTTCTGAGTCTGTATAAGTCTTTCGCAAAGGTTCGTGGCAAAGAGGTAACGGACTGGACTATGGATAAACTCACTTATCCTATCTATTCTATAGAGTTTTTTATGCGTGAGGGCACTTTCTGGGGTGTATGGAGCAATGGTTATCTGATCACCAACGCACATAAGACCTATAAACTGGATTATGATTTTTCCGAGTTTGAGAAAGCCGGCAACACGATGTTTACATATTCTGATGTGGGCAAGGTCAATGAGGATAGAATGCTCTGGCCGATCCTGCAATACACCGTCCTGACCGAAAACGGGACAAAATGGAAGGCGGACGCACTGAAACCTTCGATCTTCGATGTCGGAGAGATGGAAGGATTGACGATGACGGTCAAGGAGGTGGATCTGGAATCTTTCCAGAGAACCATTACGATTGAGATCCGAAACGACAGCACATCGGATATCAAGTACGGAACGAAACTTCATATGGAAACGCTTGTGGACGGAAAGTGGTATCAGCCTTTGGTAGATCCGACGGGGGCCTTGGTAACCGGTGTGGACAGTCTTATGAATACGCTTCGGCCGGGGGAAACGAAGACGGTTAAGTATAACGTGATGGCGTACCTGAATCCGCCGCTGGCGCAGAACCGGGCGATACTATATGTATACAAAGATGGTGAACGGGCGCATGTGGCGGCGGAATTCTGAAAGGGGAGTACGCTGCATCTGTAGAAGTCTCCAAGTATACCGGCGTGTCGAATACGAACTTTCGGAATAAGGAATGATTCATGTGAACGGGAAGGCGATGAAATTCATCATCACATAACTTGCTGCGGAGAACCAAAGCCAGGGAGCGAACGTTTTCTTTCCGGTAAGCAGATGCACGATGGTCAGGATGGAGCCGACGAAAACTACGGCCGTGCCCCATAGTCCGAGTGTGCGGGAGACTGTGAATCCGAAACGGGACATGTAAAGTATGATCTTCGAGGCAGAGATACAGGCGAAGATGCAGCTTTCTGTCATGAGCGCCACGCTTCCGGTCTTGATGAAACGGTGGTCGTGCGAACCGAAGATGCGGATCACGGACATGAGCACGAAGTTGATCAGTACCACATTGATGAGTTCGTGGAAACCGCTGACGGCGTATTCGGATGCGGTGAATTCCTGGGGCAGTACTCCTGCAAAAGCACTGAACATGTACGAGGCCTGGGAGATAAAGAAGGCCAGATATACCAGGACGAACACTCCAAGAGTGAGTGCCACCAGTACGTTGGGGAGAAAGCGGAGCTTTTGGCTTGATTTAATTGTATGTTCGTATAAATCTTTTTCCGGTGTGGAGTCCATGCGCACACTTCCTTGAAACAGACCGAACAGATACATGCCGACCGGGATACTGAAGAAGAAGCGTGCAATCACTTCGAAGAATGATATGTTGCTGAAAAAGTGGTCGATCGAATCGGAGACGTACTTAAAGTTTCCGTCCATACTTGCCAGATTTCCGAAAGCTTCGACGAATATAACAAGGATGAGGATCAGGACTCCGATGGTACCGAAGATCTTGCCGGCACCATTGGAGGCGGAATCCTGATTGGAAGCTCCCTGCCCGTAGGAGTTGTTTGGAGTTTCGTGCGGGACAGGAATAGGCATCGTGGCAGAGGGAAAATACCCGGAGTGCTTCGGTACGGAACTGGTTGCCGGTATAGAAGCTGATGGAGCAACAGAAGCTTGCGCCGAAGATGAGGCTGATTTGCCTGCTCTTCTGGCAGAGATGCTTTCGGAAACGGAGAAGATCCGGGCGCAAAAGTTTCTGAAAGGGATTCGGAAAGTACCATTTACGAGATCTCCGGGAAGGAGCACCGAGGAGCGGTCCGAAATAAGGTGGCCGGTTCCGCAGAGTACCATATAGATCAGCACGGGATGCATCAGGAGAAAGGATAACTCCGGACGGAATCCCAGATAAGTATTGATGCTGAGAAGAAGGAGGATCGCTTCCCAGAATCGGGTTTCAATACGCAAACGGGCCGTATGGTGATCTTTCCCGAGGAGTGACTGCTGCTTCATGGTCAATTCCAGCCATATGATCGCTACGATGGACAGGATGGACAGGAAGATCGCGCGGATAAGTAAATTGGGCAGATATGTTGTGAAAAAACAGATATATGCGTAGGAAAAAGCGTAACTGATACCAAGACAGAGGAATTTCAGAATCTCTGCCTGCTTTGTGCTTAGATTCATTTTGAAACCTTCTTTCAGTCTTCCCGGTATTCGAGAATGTCTCCCGGCTGGCAATCCAGTGCCTTACAGATATCGTTCAAAGTACTGAAGCGGACAGCCTTGGCTTTCTGATTCTTTAATATGGAGAGATTAGCAGGGGTAATGCCGATCGCATTGGCCAGATCGCCGGCGGACATCTTACGTTTCGCCATCATAACATCGATATTTACAATAATTGACATAACTATCACCTCCGTCTCACACAGTGAGATCCAGCTCAGCGCGCATATCGATGGCTTTATCCATGACAAGACGGACACACTGGACGATCAGTCCGACGAAGACGCCGACGAGCGAAATAAGAGCTAAAGTTGCACAAGCACTGGCACTGACAAAACAGATCAGGGCAATCAGCAGACAAAGAAGAGAAATGGCATTCATATATGTCGTGTTTTTCTTGTCGAAAACGATATTCTTCTTCAGATTTAGAAGAAGCCGTACGACACAATAGAGGATCGGATAGGTGATTGCAGTAGAAAGATAAAAGCATGTCAGGAAAATGGAAAATCTGCATTCACTGTTGTCAAGGAACGAGAATATATGAACATAGTTTCCGCTGAAGGCGTGATCTTCCCAACAGTAGCGGCAGAAGGAGTATCCGAAGAGATCTCCAAGGAGTACGCAAATGCAGAATACGGCACATGCGAGAAGGGTTAAGTTTAACCAAAGATTATATGTAGGTTTTTCAGATTGACGTTGCATAAGAATTGACCTCCGAAATTATTAGAAGTAGATAAACTGAGAATAGATAACGTTATCAGTATGGTCATATAATACCATGGAGCTTTTCGAAAAACAAGTAGTTTTTATCGAAAAACGATAAAAATTTTTCGAAAGTAGAAATATGGGCTCTTCAGGTGCTTCTGCCGGAGATCGTCTTTTATCCCCCCAAAAAACAATTTTTGAAGAAAAGTGTAATGTTATTGTGGTAAAACTGTTAGTAAGGGTGAAGAGAACATTGTTGAAGAATTGGAGGATGATGAAAATGAAAAAGAACATTACCACTCTCCGCAAGTTGGTATCACTTGGTATGAGCGTGTGCGTGGCACTTACGATGACCATGCTTGCCGGATGCGCGAAGACAAGAAAGACGGTTGAGATCAAAGGCCTGACTGAGCTTAAGGCAAAAACGGAAGACAGTAAGTATCATCTTCAGGGCGCTATGGCGGTCTTTGATGGAAAAGAACTCCGGTACAGTTCTTTTGATGCAGAGACGAAGCCGATCGCCGAGAAACTCAGCAAGGAGAAGTACGAGCCTTGCGATGACTGGGATCCGGGGAAAGTGACCTATCCGATCTATCATGTGGAACTGGAAGCGATGAATCTCGATGACCGTGTTGAAATGACGGATAAAGAAGTGCTTGAGCGGTATGCGTCCTGGAGCGCTTTTTGGTCAAACGGATATCTGGTGACGAACGACGGAAAAGCTTATAAGTGCAAGATCGATTCTGATAGCGTGACGGAGGAGATCAAAGATTTCGTTGTCTGGGGCAATAAACTCGAACTTATGCCGGTCTACGATCGGATGAGCGCGCTTTGGAAGGATAGATGGTATAAAGAGAACATGCAAACGCTCGAGGAGTATATTACTCGGACGTTCGATGGTGAATCTATGACTGTCAGTAAAGCAGATGGATGGAATGCAGCGGTAACTTCGAGAAATGACGAAGAAATCACGGTGGAGGTCAAGAACGAGAATGTGCCGGAACTATGCTCCGGCGAGTACTTTGGCCCTGTTTTCGTAAAGATCGATAACGAATGGTATTGCGTTCCGTCTGACGTGTCGAATAATCCGGATGGAGTTTATCACGATATCGGTATAATGGTGCCTCAGGGAGGGACGCAGACGATCACGAATTGGCGTGGCTATCTTCCGAACGGAGAATATGCAGTATTTGTGGATTGTTCGAAAGATACCGGCGTATTCGAATACGTCCTGGCGGAATTTGTTGTCTGAAAAATCACCTGTAACATTTCCCGGCATGAATTGTTTCATGTATAAAGGGAAGTGAGGGTGTTGCTATGAGAACGGAAAAGAAAACCAATTGGGGTGTCATGCGGACGAAGATCCTGTTTCTGGTATGTGTTTCGATACCATCACTTCTGATAGTGGGTTGGTTAGGTTATGGAGAGTTCAAGTTGCTGAAACCGAAATTGATCCCGAAACTTGAGGCCACAATGTCCGGTTTCCGTCGTGATTTGTCCGAACTGTCTTTCGCGTATTTCGATGGGAGATCAGGAAAAGAGTGGACGACGTCTCGAGTGTGGACGGATCGTGTTACGGCGGAGCAGGAACAGGTGGCATCTGAACTTCTGAAAGAGTTTTCTAAGGCGATCGGGAAAAAAGTGGAGTGGAAAACGTCCGGTAAATGGTCGAAGGAAATGATCACATATCCGGTATACTCTGTTTGCGTCAAGAATCCATGGAATCCTTCGAAGGGAAACGATAACACGATGTATTGTATCTGGTCGAACGGATACCTGATTTTCGATAACATGACTGTATATAAAGTCGACTTTGATTTCTCCTCGTTCCTTCTGGCTGCCGATACGGTTTTTCCTGCCGAAGAGATCCGCTCGATCCAGGGAGTACCGATGTTTAGTCTTCTTGCGGAAATGCAAGGATGGAATACGGAACACATGATTCCGTCACCGTGCTATATACCGGAAAACAAGGACATCAAGATGTCGGTCCTCTCTTATGAATATGAGTTGACCACGAATGAATTCGAAGCGGTAAAGTATGTGGATCTTCAATTGACCAACACTTCTGATTCCACCATGCTTTATAAGTGGGATTGCTATGTTGATGTGAAAGTGAATGGTTCCTGGTATCAGGCAACGTTAGATCCGAGAGTAGCATACAGTCCGAAAACCGGAAGTCCGACCACTGCCATTGAGCCGGGAGAGGTGCTGGAATTGCCGTGTTCTCTTGAACGATACGGCTCTGCGGCATTCGGAGATTTAAGCTATGGAATATCTCCATCAGATGAACGTCCCGAGATCCGATTCGTGATTGAAGTGTGGGATGAAAACGGAATTCCGTCTTATGCTCTCGCAACCCCTGACTGACAGAAAGATTTACAGACGTTCTTTAAAATCTTCGTAACCGAATTCTTTGATCAGCGTGCAGTTTCCGTCATCTTCCAAAACCCAGATCGACGGAAGCGGCATGCCGTTAAAGGTGTTGTTCTTGACCATCGTATACATGGCCATATCCAGAAAATACAGACGTGCTCCGACCTGAAGCGGTGTGTCAAAAGAATAGTCGCCGATGACGTCTCCGGCCAGACAGGTGTTGCCGGCAAGGCGATACGTATATGGTTTTTCTTCTGCATCGAAACTATCTTTCAGCGGGGGACGGTAGGGCATCTCAAGAACATCCGGCATATGACATGCGGCGGAAACATCGAGGATTGCGATCTGCATACCATTCTCCACAACGTCCAGTACAGAACCGATCAGATAACCTGCGTCGATAGCCACAGCTTCACCGGGTTCAAGATATACGTTCAAGTTATATTTTTCGGAAAGGCGCTTAACTTCTAAGATCAATCCTTCACGATCGTAGTCATCTTTGCTGATGTGATGTCCGCCGCCGAGGTTCAGCCATCGGATCTGCGGAAGCGAAAGAAGATCACCGAACTTTTCTTCGATCACTTTGATCGTCCGGGAAAGAGGCCCGAATCCCTGTTCGCAGTGTGTGTGGAAGTGTAATCCGGAAATGCCGTCAAGGAGCGTATCACGAAGATCCGATCCGGTGAATCGTCCTTCGATCCCCAGTGCACGTTCGATATCAGCGCGAAGGATGCCGAGGCGCGATCCTTTTACGCAAGGGTTATAGATGTCTGTTTCGATCTCGGAATACTCCGGGTTGATGCGAAGACCGAAAGAAGGCACGCCATCGTGTCCGGCCGCATAGGCGAGTGCACGCTCACGGTGCGCTTTCCACTGCGCAATAGAATTGAAGATGATATGGTCGCAGATGGGAAGAAGCTTGTCCATGTCTTCCGAAGTGAAAGCGGGCGCATAGACGTGTGTCTCTTTGCCAAAAGGCCTGCCCATCTCCTCGTAGCCGAGGCGTGCTTCAAAATAACCGCTGGCCGTTGTGCCGGAGATATACTTGGCTAACTCCGGATAAACCGAATAGGAAGAGAACGCCTTCTGCGCAAGAAGAATGTGCGCACCCGAACGATCCGCCACATCACGGAGTCGTTCGCCGTTACGGCGAAGAGCCGGCAGATCGATGACATATGCCGGTGTTGGAACCTGATTTAAAGGAAGACGTTTCTCCACAGTTCACCTCTTAAAACACGAAAATATAATGTGCAAATTGTAGCATGCGGAAAAGAAGAAGACAATCCGGGTCTATTTCTTCACTACGATAAGAGGGATCTCCCATTCTTCTTTTGTCAGCCCCGCATGTGCGCCAATCATTTTGGCCGCTTCGATATGTGTGTTATAAAGCGAGACTTCGGCAATACTGATGGCAAGATAATCGCCCAGCATGTCGCGAAAAACTGCATGCTCATTTCCTTTTCCGAATACGCCTTTTCCGATGACTTCCTTTTTCGGAAGAAGACAGAATTTGTCTCCGAATGTCTTCTCAAAAAGAACTGGAAATATTTCTTTGTATTCGTCTTTTACAAACAGGTTCAGCGCCCGTGGTTCGATGGATGGCAGGCGCTCCAGACACTTCATGATCTCCGGATAATCCAGGATGCAAAGCCGTTCATTATTGATGTGGCCATGGTCGGCGGTAATAAACAAAAGTGTGTCTTCCGGAAGCGATTCGGCGAATGCCTGCACCTTCTTTTCGATCTCAAGTATAGTTGCTTTTGTCTCGGAACTGTCTATGCCGGTTTTATGCATACAGCCATCCGGTTCATTCCAGTAGGCATAGATATACTTCTTTCCCGGTTTTTTGCAGAGCTCGGTAATACGGGCAAGGATCGCATCCAGATCCTGTGGAAAAGGATCGGCATACGGACTTGAATAATAAGCTTTCCCGCCTGCATCGTTGATCTTCGCTACCACAGAAGTGTATGGACAATACTTTCCAGCGACATGAAAATCTGCAGCAGGGAGCTGCTCCGCAAGCGGTGGGAACTCTTCCCCATTTTTCGGTGGAAGCGGCAGTTCGGACATTTGGTCACGGTTAAGATATACGGTGACATTCTTTTTTAGTTCCGGGAAAAAGCAGTCCCAGCCCAGCCAGCTATGTTCACATGGAAAAAGTCCTGTATCGATCGAAGTCGTCGCGGCGACTGTCGTTGGCGGAAAGACCGAAGAATATTGTCCCAGAAGATGCGAACGGAAAAAACCGTCCGGTTCAAGAAGAAGGTCAATGTCATAGATGCCCATGCCGTCAAGAAGCAGGATCACCACATTGCGTCGATCTTCAGCGAGGACTTCGTCTGCCATGGAAAGGGTAGGCGCGGTCGGCTTTGCGCCGAAATGCTTGAGGATCGAGTTTGCCAGATTGACCAGACAATGATCGAAATCAGGAAGTGGTGGCAACTGTTTCATATAGACCTCCTTATACGCGGAAACTCCGCTTGATTTCCCTCATGATACCATATTGCGGAACATGGCAGGTGCAACCGGTAGTATACGGAGATCAGAGACGGAGTTCAGGATCACAGATGGAAAGACAGTGCTTTTGACGTATTATTTTTCGAAAACGATCAGGCCGCACTCTGTCGGATGATCATGAAAAAGCACTTCTTTGCTGCTTGTTTTAAAGGTGAGTAGCTTGAAGCAGATCAGGATGTCTCCGGAACCGCCCAGCCAGAGGATGAAACCCGCGGCAAACACATACAGGTTTGCGGTAAAGATCCCGATGAGTAAAGGGATCGCTCCGAGGAAAAACATCGGAGCAAAGGAACCGATCAGATAGATAGGACGCTTAAGAGGAGAAAGACACGCGCAGTAGGGGGTCATCATCTCCTTGATATAGCCGAACTCGATATCCTTCCAGCCTCGTCTGGCACCGAATGACCAGAAAAAACCATGGATCAATTCATGTACGACGATCAAAACCAAAGTGGAGAGCATCGCAAGCATCAGGAACAGAAAGGATGTAAAACTGTAATTGTCTATAAACGATTTTAATGCAGACGGATTACAAAGAACAAAAGCAACGATAAACGGGATGGAAAGTGCGATCGTAACGACGGCTCCCATCGTGTTGGCCTTCTTGATGGAGATAGTCAGTTCTTTCTCGTGATATCCTTGCTCGAGAAGACTTTTTTCTGTCTCGTTAAAGATCGCCATGCGTTTCTCCTCCGCCGGCGTGAGATTTCTCTTTGCTTCCATATGGTCCTCCGAAAAATGGGATAGTGTCGTAGGAAATTATAACATATTTCAGCTATTGATAGACACAATGCCACGGGCGCCATCGACCGTGATCCGGTCGCCGCTCTTGATCATGGTGGTCGCATTTCCGCACCCGACAACGGCCGGAATACCGAATTCTCTTGCCACGATAGCGGCGTGGGAGAGCGGCGCGCCGATGTCCGTCACGATGGCTGACACCCGCGGAAAGACCAGCGTCCATCCGATATTTGTGGCAACGGTGACCAGGATATCTCCGTCCGAGATCTCGTCGATCTTGTCCAGATCCAGGATCACTCTGGCTGTGCCGGTGATCACCCCTGCGGCTCCCGGGAATCCTTTTACGTCTGATTTCCCGGACACATCCGTTCCGGCCTTTTCATCCCAGAAATAATCGCTTCTGCGCGAGGGGTCAGAGATCCATGCTTCCGGATCGAATCTTCCGATAATGAGAGACGGGAAGGGCGGAAACGCATTGTAATGACGAAGCGACTCCTTGCGATGGAGGATCTTCTCTTTAGGGATCGGACCGCCACGAAGCATGTCCTGAACTTCCGGGAAAATCATCATGAAAACGTCATCCCCCAGACCATTCAATCTGCCTGCGGCAAGGAGATACTCCCTGAACACACAGAATAACCGGACACCCAGACTGCGTAAGTATTCGCGGAAAGAATTGGCATGCGCGAATTTTTGGATCTTTTTGTCGATCCACTTCTTCCTGGAAGGATACTTTTCTTTGAATTCGGCAAGCGCGGTTTCAAAAGCATCCTGTTGCGATTTTTGCATGGCGTGCAGATCCGCACCGCTGTTTCTGTGCGCCTCCATCTGTTTTTCCAGAAAGTCCGGGTCCTCATACGGACGTGGTGCCATAAGCTCCATCTCATCGGCGCACCGGTGTCCACACGTATCCATATATTCTTCTTTGCTGATCTTCCCGGAAAGCACATCTTCGATCAGAAGAAGCGGCTTCATGCAGTCGATCACGCCGACGCATCCTCCGCAAAGCCGGTTCGCCATATCCTCTCCGGCAATTTTGCTGATCTTTTTTCGCGTGCTGAAAAGAGGAAACATGGCCATGCCGCCTTCTCCGAGAAAAGCAGCCAGACCGTCGTTCAGTTTCGGGATCATGACGTTCTCCCAGTAGCGGAGAAGTTCCTCGTTCGAACGTATCGAATGGATCTCCTCGGTCAGTTGTTTGGCCAGACCCGGCATGGATTCGATCAGCTCGTGCTTCTCCTTTTTGCTGAGCTTAGAGCGGTTCTTCGGGAAGAGAAGTTTGCGAAGATTCCGGAAGAACTCCTTCTTATAAAACGGCGCAATCGGAACTTCGGCGCCTTCCGGAATGTTCCCGACAAGATCTCTGATCGCGTCAAGTGCTTTTTCCGGAGACTTGCCGAAACTTACAAGGATCGAACACATGACCGAGATATTCATATACGGCTGGCCATAGATATTGTCGAGCCAGTCCGGGATCCCCAGCATCTCATTGATCTTTTCGAGTACGAAAAAAGTCATAGGGGAGACCGGTTTTAGGAAGATCTCGCCGACATTGGTCCTTGTCAGCATCTTGTATCCGGACAAGGTGCCGTTGACCCGGTAGGTGTCCATGTCAATGCGGCGAAGCGTAGTGATCGGGCGGGCCTGAAGGATATAGACTTTCTTTTTGGACACGGCCCACTCGATATCCATCGGGATCTTATAAGACCTTCTGATCGCTGTGCAGTATTTCATCAGTTTTTTAGCGTAGGGTTTCATTTCGGAAGGACCATCGTAAGCGTATTTCATGACGTTGATCCGGAAGGATTCCCCGCTTGCCTGTCCGGAGACGAGTTGCTCACCTTCGCCATGCACATAGTTTCCGATGAGATGATCTTCTTTTCCGGAAATAATATCTGATGTGAAAATGACACCTGCGAATTCCGGTTTCACGAATTGCTGGATCACCACAGCGATCCCGGAGCGTGCGCCTTCCTTCGACGCGGCACGCGAATACTCGGTGACACGGTCGTTTCCGGTTGATGAAGCAACCTGTCCGACTGCCTCCTCGATCCGGGAAGAAGGCACGTCAGTTACGGTCTCGTATTGTCCGGCAAAAGATCTCTCGCCACCGTCTTCGTTCAGCGCGGACGAGCGGACAGCGTAGGTGTGTGTGGAAGGAAGAGTTCCAATCAGTGCCCGCAGTTCTTTTTCCGCGGAAGAGAGAAGCTTTCCGTCCTCAAAAGCATCCGCCGTGATCACATATCCGAACGGCACAGCTACTTTCTTTTCTTTCATCATGCGCGCCAGCGACGTGGCTTTCCCGCCGGCAAGCGCGGCCTTGGTTTCAGGCAAGTTATCAAGTGGGAAAATATATGTCATATCAGTCTCCGAGCAAAAGATCGACACGCATCTCTACGTATTTCTGAAGTACATCGTCCTGTTCCAGATCGATGCCGAAGTCTTTCTTGATGTCATCTTTTCTGTAGATGATCAGCTGCATCATGGTGGAAAGCTCGTAAGCAATGAGTTTGCACTCTTTCTCGCTTTTCCTGTTTCCGTAATGTTCCTGCACGTAAGGGTAGCTGAAAGACTCTTGCCCCAGATCCCGCTTAAAAAGCACAAAGCCGGAGATTGCCTGGGTGAATTTGTAGTTCTGGATCAGGCATCGTGCGACGATGAAATGGATCTTCTTCAGAAGATCTTTTGGAGAAAGATTTGAGGTGAGGAGCTTTTCCACGTCGTCTTCGTTGAAAAAGTGAAGATATTCTTGGTGAAATGTTGCGTAGATCAGATTCTCGCGTGAGCCAAAACAGTAGTTGATCATGCCCGGCTGGACATCGGCCCGGGCCGCGATCTCGCGTGAAGTGACCTTCATGGGATCGTCTAGTGTTTCCATTAGTTCCAACGTTGCGGCAATAAGTTTCTCTTTCGTGATCTGTAGTTTTTCGTCTTTGTTCATAGCGTACTTCTTTCTGGTTTTTCAAAGGCCCCTGAAAGATCGGATCTTATTTCCGGGCGGTTATTAAACGTGTTCAATAATGAAGATATCACGATTTAAGACACGACGCAAGTGCTTTTTGAGCAAAGAAGAATAAAAAGCCGGGACGGCGTGAAGAGAAGCCGCCAAAATCGTGAAAAGTGCTGGAAAACGGCACGTGTGTGTTATAAAATAAACTTGATCGTGATGGGGGGCAAAATGCAGGAATAGAGGTAATCCTATGGGAAAATTAGAAACTGATCCTTTTATGCTTAGTGAACTGGAGACGGCGCGTGCGAAGATCCCTTCGTTTTTCCGGACATCACCTACGAAGAAGAAAGTCGTTCGGATCATTGTATTACTCCTTGTAACTGGTGCTTTTTTTGTTTCGATTTTTTATCCGCGTACGAATGGTCAAACGATCCAGAAGATCACAGATGTGAAGACTAACGAGGTGAAGTATCTCGTTACATGGACACCGAGCCATTATAGATTGGTTTTTTATCTGATCATTTTCTGCGGCATTCTTGTGGCCGGTTATGTCATTTTTTCCTTTCTTTTCGAGAGGACCGCTTTCCGTGAAGCGAACCGCAGAGCGCTGGAACTTCGGGAGCTTTCGAAGGGACATTTTTCCCGGGAACCTTTTCATGTGGAGGAAGAACCTGCACCGGAGCCGGTAGAGGAGGAGGATCCTTTTGCCGGTACGCCATATGCTGAACCGAAGGCGAAGCCGATCGACATTACGAGTCGTATGCGTGCCGCCGAGGACCCGCTTGTTGCCCAGCTTCGGGAAATGAAGGAGAAAAAGGAAGATAAACCTGCTGCCAAGGGGATTCTTGCCGAAGCAGCGGCTCTGGAAGCTCCGGCTGTGGAGAATCGTGCGTCGGAAACTCATGTTGTGGAGCGTCGTACACCTTCTACGATGCATGCGTCGAAAAATGGAAGTACTCCGACTGTCAGCCGTGCCATTAAGAGACCTGTTACGCCGTCTTCTGTGAATGGTCCGTTTAGGAAAAACTGGGATCAGGAACGTTTCGGTACCGGGCTTCTGGATCAGATCACTCCGGAGAAATTTAAGAATAAGACAGAGGAAGAACAGGTTACTGAATCGGACGAACAACAGGCAGTTACGATCGAAAACATGGAGAAGACTCTTGCCGGAGGACCACCGGAACTGAATTACATCAATCCGTATGAGATGACGAAGATCCGCGGCCGCATCAAATCCAGTTCCGAAGGTGACTTTGATGAAGTCGACCTCTTCGAACCGGACGACGGCATCGAGATCTTCAAGAAATGATCCAAACCATCAAAACCCGGCAGTTACAAATCCGGAGTAACTATTACAAATCCGGAGTAACTATCAAAAAAGGCAGGAAAAAACCGCCGGAGCGCATATATCCACGGAACGAGAAACAGAAGATAAACAAAACCGACGGAACTTTATTCGATGTGCGATTCCGCAGGGCGTAGCCCGAGGACCGGCACGGGAATATGTTCCGTCGGTTCTTGTTTAATACTGGTTTGAGTTACTCAACTTCCACCGGATTAAAATCTTCGATCCATGGCAGACCCCATTTATTGAGTGCATCCATGAACGGATCCGGATCGAATTCTTCGATGTTGTAGACACCCGGACGCTTCCATGTACCCTGCATGATGAGCATCGCGCCGATCATGGCCGGTACGCCTGTTGTGTAGGAGATGGCCTGGGAGCCGACTTCCTTATAGCATTCCTGATGGTCGCAAACATTATAGAGATAATACTTCTTTTCTTTGCCATCTTTCTTGCCCTTGAAGATACAACCGATGTTGGTCTTTCCGACTGTGCGCGGACCGAGAGTGGCCGGATCCGGGAGCATGAATTTCAGGAACTGGAGCGGTACGATCTCGTGACCTTCGTAGATGACAGGCTCGATGGATGTCATACCGACATTCTCGAGACACTTGAGGTGTGTCAGATAGCTCTGTCCGAAAGTCATGAAAAAGCGGATACGCTTGATGCCCGGGATGTTCTTGCCCAGAGACTCGAGTTCTTCGTGGTGGAGAAGATACATATCCTTTTCACCGACCTGGTCAAAGTTATAGACTCTCTTGATCTCCATCGGCTCAGTCTCGATCCACTTTCCGTCTTCCCAGTAGCTACCCTTGGCAGATACTTCACGAATGTTGATCTCCGGGTTGAAGTTGGTAGCGAATGGATAGCCGTGGTCGCCGCCGTTGCAGTCGAGGATATCGATATAATTGATTTCGTCGAACTGATGCTTGAGAGCATAGGCAGAGAAGACGCCGGTTACACCCGGATCAAAACCGGAACCAAGAAGGGCGGTGATACCGGCCTCCTTGAAACGGTCGTGGTAGGCCCATTGCCATTTATATTCGAATTTAGCTGTATCGACCGGCTCGTAGTTCGCGGTATCCACATATGGTGTTTTCGTTGCAAGACAAGCGTCCATGATCGTAAGATCCTGATAAGGAAGCGCCAGATTCAGACATACATCCGGCTTGAATTCTTCCATGATGGCTACCAGTTCATCTACTTTATCCGCATCCACTTTTCTTGTATGGATGATCGTCTTGGTCGTCGGCTGGAGCTTCTCTTTCAGCGCATCACACTTGCTGAGTGTACGGCTCGCGATCATGATCTCCGTGAAGACCTCGCTGTTCTGACAACATTTGGCGATCGCCACAGAAGCGACACCGCCACAACCGATGATAAGTGCTTTTCCCATAGTATTTATCTCCTTTTCCGTTTTTTCGTTTATTTTCCGTATTTCATGATCAGTACTTCCCGCAGGATCTTGAGTGCGACAGCCGTGCTGCAACCGCTCGCATCATAAGGCGGGGAGAGTTCTACGAAGTCGAGTCCTACGAGGTTTGCGTTCTGAAACAACATCAGACGCTCTCTGAGCTTCTCAAAAGACAATCCACCGGCTTCCGGTGTGCCTGTGCCCGGGAAGATCGACGGGTCGAGAACATCGAGATCGATCGTAAGATATACCGGAACCGGCTTTCCGGAAAGACTCAGAAGAGTCAGGACTTCGTCGAGATTCTCCGCAGTGAAGCGCTCCATCTTGGTATGTGTTTTAGCGAACTCAAATTCTTCTTTCGTGCCGGAACGGATACCGAACTGATAGATCCGGCCGTCTCCCACGATGTCATGGATGCGTCGCAGGACACATGCGTGGGAGAGCTTGGCTCCGATATAATCTTCACGAAGATCACAGTGAGCATCAAAATGGATCACCACGACGTCCGGGTATTTTGCCGCTACTGCGCGAAAAGCACCGAGGCTGACAAGGTGTTCGCCGCCGAGCATGATCGGTAGTTTCCCGTCGTTCAGGATTTGTTGTGTTTCCTCTTCAATCAGTTTCAGGGCAACTTCCGCATCGCCGAAAGGCAGATCCAGATCGCCGGAATCACAGACGGGTGCGTCTTCCAGATCCTTGTCCTGATAGGGACTGAAGGATTCCAGTCCGATGCTCTCATTCCTCATTGCGGAAGGTCCGAATCTTGTGCCTGGCCGGAAAGATGTCGTTCCATCGAAAGGAGCACCGAAAAGAACTGCTTTCGCGTCTTCGTAGGAACAGTTCAATGCGAAAAAGTTCTTCTCAATACGATCGACCACTATGCCTCACCTCCTAATGTGTTTGTAGTATCGTTATTCGGAAGCTCTTCCATTGCTTCCAGAAGTTTCTGCACGTAGTTCGGCAGTGCAAAAGCGCCACGGTGCAGATTGGTGTTATAGTACTTCGTTTCAATGCCCAGTGCCTTCCACTCGGATGCTCGCATATCGCGTACCGGGTGATACTTTTTGGAAGCGAATCCGAAGAGCCAGTGCCCGGACGGATAAGTCGGGATATGCGCCTGATAGACACGGCAGATCGGGAAGTTCGCATGGATGCGCTTATGCGCTCTTTGCATGGCGCGCGCGTCATTGGCATAGAACGGACTTTCATTCTGGTTGACCATGATGCCGTCTTCTTTGAGTGCAGTATAACAGTTTCCGTAGAATTCCTTGGTAAAGAGCCCCTCACCCGGACCGAAGGGATCCGTGGAGTCAACAATGATCAGGTCATATTCATTATCGTGATGACGTACATATTTGAGTCCATCCTCGAAATGACATTCCACACGTGGATCATCGAATCCACAGGCAGTGAAGGGGAGATACTCTTTCGCAACTTTCACGACTTCTTCATCGATCTCCACCACATCGATGTGTTCAATGCAGTCGTATTGCACAAGTTCTCTGACCACGCCACCGTCGCCGGCACCGATGACCAGTACTTTCCGTACGTTCGGATGGACACACATAGGCACATGAGCCATCATCTCGTGGTAGATAAATTCGTCTTTCTGCGTAAGCATCATGTAACCGTCAAGGGTAAGAAAACGACCGAATTCCTCAGATTCAAAGACATCTATACGCTGAAACTCACTTTGTCCGCTGTATAATTGCTTGTCCACCTTAATGGCTAGCTTTACGGAAGGTGTATGAAATTCAGAAAACCAAAGATCCATAGTCTGCTCCTTCGATTTGCTTAATTTCGGCCTTGCGTCCCGGGAAGTAAACAGACCCGGATTGGAAACCGACACATATATAATACCACCAGATATCCTCCCTTCATAACTTAACTTGAAGTAAGTAGGAGAGTGTATTTCTGCAAATCCACGTAATCCTGTCGCTGCTCAGCGGCCTGACAAAGTTAAATATCTGCAAAAAAGATAAGAAATAAGCAAAGTTGATCATTTGTGATGCTTTATAATTTGCATTGTCTTCGGGGGGAATTGTTTGTCTTTAGAGACATGAATTGAGACGTACCTTTTATTGGATAATATTGGAGGAATGTTGCAATGATGACGAAGACCAGGGGATTTCTGTCTAAAAGTGCGGGCTTTTTGGCTGCCACTTTATTGGTAAATATGTTTATTCCGTTTTTCGGAAAGGCATATGCTTGGGATTATTCCACAGTAGATGAATCAGGATCTGTACAGTCGCAAGATGTGATCAAGAAAAAGTTCGATCTTGGAGGCAAAGGTACAGCATCGGGATATATCGGCGTTTCAGCCAAGGATGCTTACGATCCTTCTAAAGGATACGGAATCAGTGATACCAGCCGTACGCAGAATGTAGATGCACTCGGAAAAGACGCATTAAGTGATGCCATCGCTTTCGCAGGCGCGAATAGTAACCTGAGAGTGGATCTGCCTGCCGGGTACTACAAAATCACGGTTACGACAGGTAATGTGGTTTCCACGACCGTCTGTGCGGAAGGCATAAGCCAGCTCTTCTTTCTGACCGGTAATAATGCGTCAGACTCTTTCACAATACCGATAACGGACGGAGCGCTCAATATCTATGCCACTTCCGGCATGGGCAGTGAGTTTTCTCTATGTACGGTTGAAATCGAACAGGCGACGGATAAGCCGACCATCTGGATCAGTGGAGATGAGATGGTTGCGAAGTTTTACAATGTTTCGGATGAGGAATCGAAACGTGGTTGGGGAGAATTCTTAGGGAATCACATAAACACGAATAAATACAATATCCGGAATATCTCCGCCAGCGGGATAAAAGCATATGCGTTGAATGAGTCTTTGTTTCCCACTATCGAACACTACGGCAAAAGCGGCGACATCCTGCTTCTTGCCATAGGTTACAGTGACTACTCACAGGCATATAGCGATTATGTCAAGAATGGAACACCGATGGATCTGTCTGATTATATTGCCCAGACAACAGACATGGTCAAGCGTGCCAAGTCCAAAGGTATGACAGTCAAGCTGGTAAAGATGCATTGTCATAAGGACGACCGTCATAAGTATCCGATGAAATCGAGTGGTTTTCACAATGATGAGATCGATAAGATCGCTTCCGCAGAGAAAGTGGGCGTAGTCGATCCGTTCCGTCCATGGCTTGAGTTTATCACCGTGCAGTACTACTTCGGTACAGAAGAATATTACACGAATGACGACGTGCATCTCAATGCACTTGGCGCAGACAAACTTGCAGAGATGATCAGTTCGATCCTTTTCCCGAAAAAGAAGCCTGTGACGCCGACTCCGACACCACTTCCGGAGCCGCAGACCGTGGTTTTCCAGACGGAAAGATCCGGACAGGCGATCGCCAATCCGCACAAGGGGTATGTCATGACGGTATATAATCCGTACATGCTCAGTCCGGATTTCGAATACGGTATCGGCGGTTCGAAGAATAACCGTTCGTGGGACGTAGTGACGATCGCGAGCGGATCCCCGCACTGGGATGATCTGAATCCGGCTCCTGGCGTATATGACTGGAAAGAAATCGACGATATCCTGGAAGCCTGCTGGGCGCATGGAATAACATACGGTATCCGGATCATGCCATATTCGTCTGTGAATAAGAAAGATTACGTGCCGCAGTGGATCTACGATGCGGGAGCGAAAAAGAATGTCGCACCGTCTTCTGAGGATCCGACTGTGAATGTCGAGTTCCCGAAGTGGGATGACCCGATCTATCTTCAGGCACATAAGGATTTTGTAAAAGCACTGGCAGAAAAATATGACAATGACCCAAGAGTTGAATTTATCGATGTCCGCCCATTCGGTGATTTTGGCGAATGGCACAATTCCTTCGCAGTCAACGGCAAGGATTACATGCCTTCCGTAGCGATCCAGAAAGATATGCTGAAGTTCTATGCGGATGCTTTCGATAATTCAATCCTTGCTCTTCCCAACGGCGCAAAAGGTGAAGTATATCAGTATGCTCTTTCATTGGGAATCAGCGCACGGGATGACGGCCTGATCATGACGCCGAACAGAGAATGGAACCTCATTCCTACATATGAGGCCAATCTCCCGGTTCTTGGAGAGAACTACTGGCCATATACTTGGATGCGCGACGTAGAAAGAACCGGAGATGGATTCCCTGTAAACTGGACGCAGCAGCGCTTCCGAGAGACGATCGAGATTTCACATCTGTCCATTTTTGCGCTGGATCAGGACAGCAATTGCAGTTATATATTCTACCAGGAACAGAAGCCGATCATCGATGAAATGTGTAACCGTCTGGGGTATAACTATACGGTGACTTCGGCGGCACTTCATGGCAAGAAGCTTCTGGTGACGATCAAAAACAGCGGACTCGCGCCGAGCTTCTTCGATATCAACCTGTGTGCGGAAATCACGGATGCGAACGGAAATAAGATCGGCAACTTCGGTAACCCGATACGGATCGAGTCCGGTTCTTTCCATGATGGAGTTGAGAAATCCTTCCTGTTCGAGTACAGTGGTACACTTGATGCGAATGCGACGTTGTGTCTTGCCATGTACGACATCGATAACCCGTTGGTCGCGGGCAAAGATCCGACTGTGAGATTCGACAACAAGAATAATCTTCCGAACAACCGATTGAAACTGGTAGAGATATGGAAGGCGCCGACACCGACTCCTACCAAGAATGCTACACCTACTCCGACAAAAACGGTAACAACTACACCCGCGAAGAAAGCGACACCTACTCCGACAGGTAAGGTAACGCCTACGCCGGCAAAGAACGTGACACCTGTTCCAACGAAGAAGGTTACCCCGACACCGGCGAAGAATGTCACTCCGGTGCCGACCGGGAAGGCGACTCCTACTCCCGTCGAAACAGTTACGCCTACGCCAGCCGGGAAAGTGACCCCTGTTCCAACAGGTACGGTGACACCGACTCCGACGAAAGAACCGACGAAGGCGCCTACCGTTACTCCGACGATCACCCCGTCCCCGACGCCTGCCCGCTCGATTGCCGAGTTTATCGAACGCCTCTATACGGTCGCACTGGACCGTGCATCCGAACCTGAAGGCAAGGCATTCTGGGTGAATGAGATCGAGAGCGGAAATCGTACCGGCGGCGATTGTGCCTATTTCTTCCTGATCGAAGCGGAGGAGTTCCTCAATCGAGGATTAACGGATGAAGATTTCGTAGAGACACTTTATCTGACATTCTTCGACCGTGATTCCGAAGCAGAGGGAAAAGCGTTCTGGGTCGGAGAACTCAAGAAAGGCAAGATGACCAGGATCAACGTGATCTGGGGATTTATAGACTCAAGAGAATGGTGCAATCTATGCGCTGATTATGGAGTAAAATCAGGCGCGCCGACTGCCAAAGCGGAGCATGCATCACAGAATGCCATTGATTTTGCCACAAGATTATACACATGCTGTTTAGGCCGGGATCCGGAGGAAGGTGGCTTAAAATACTGGTCACTTGCTCTTACCAATCTTGAAGAGACCGGTTGCTCGGCGGCCGGATCATTCTTCGGAAGCGAAGAATTTAAAAATCTCAAGACCAGTGATGTGGAATACGTCGAAAGATTGTATTCGACATTCATGGGGCGTGATGCGCAGACGAGCGAAGTCAGCTACTGGACTTCCGAACTGAAAAGAAATACACAGACGCGATACAGCATCCTGCAATTCTTTGGTCAATCACAGGAATTTACCGAGATCTGTAAGAAGTACGGGATCGATCAGGGAATGATCTGAATCAGATAGCAGGCTCACTACCTTACGACCTTCAAGGTCGTAAGGGAAGCGTCTTCTGCGCCGGTGATCTGACAACCTTTCTCCTGAGCATACACGAGATATTCGAGCACCTCCGCGGTGATCTTTTCGCCGGGAGCCAGGATCGGAATTCCCGGAGGATAGCACATAATACTCTCCGCTGCGATGCGACCTTCCGCCGAGGCAAAATCTACGTGTTCGCTGTCTGCGTAGAAGGCTTCTTGTGGGGAGAGGGCTACGATTGGTGCGATGTAATTGCTCGGAAGGGATGTGATGGGATCTTTACCGAAACGACGACGGATCTCTGCAAGCGAGCCGACCAGACGCTCGATCTCCCGGACGCGGTCACCTACAGAAAGATAGGCCAGGCAGTTTCCGAAATCGCCAAACTCCATCTGAATATCGTACTCGTCACGAAGCAGGTCATAGACTTCGATTCCGGCCAGACCGACAGGAAGCGTGTGAATGACAAGTTTGGTCTTATCAAAGTCATATACTGTATTGCCATCCACCAATTCAGAACCGAAAGCATAGTATCCACCGATCGAATTGATCTCCTCGCGGGCATACTCTGCCATATCAATGACTTTGTCGAAAAGCTCACGGCCATGTAAAGCCAGTCTTTTTCTGGAAAGATCCAGACTCGATAAGAACAGGTAAGATCCGGAGGTGGTCTGTGTCAGGTTAATGATCTGACGTACATACTCGGGATTCATGTTTTCTCCGATGATGAGAAAAGAACTCTGTGTCAGTGAGCCGCCGGACTTGTGCATGGACACCGCAGCCATATCCGCTCCGGCCTCGGTTGCAGAGACGGGGAGACGGTCCGAGAAGGAAAGGTGTGTTCCATGCGCCTCATCCACAATGACTTTCATATCGTGCTCGTGGGCAAGTTTTACGATGCCCCGAAGGTCAGAACAGATTCCATAATAAGTCGGGTTATTTACGAAGACGGCCTTCGCATCGGGGTTGTCGCGGATCGCTATCTCGATATCGGAAAGCTTCATGCCGAGGGCAATACCATATGTTTCGTGAGATCCGGGATCCACATAGACCGGAACCGCGCCACAGAGCACCATGGCATTAATGACACTTCTATGTACGTTGCGCGGAACGATCAGTTTTTCACCTCGTTTTACAACGGAGAAGACCATGGCTTGTACAGAAGAAGTGGTGCCGCCCACCATGAAGAAAGCGTGCCTGGCGCCGAAAGCTTCCGCTGCCAGATCCTCGGCTTCCTTGATGACGGAGACCGGATGACAGAGGTTATCCAGAGGCTTCATGGAATTGACATCCAGGATCATGGTACGCTCGCCTAAGAAAGAAGTGAGCTCCGGATTCCCACGGCCATGCTTATGTCCGGGCACATCGAAAGGAACGACCCGCTCGGAAGAGTAGGCCTCCAATGCTTCCGCGATCGGTGCACGGGACTGTCTTTTCAGATAATCTTTCTCCACGGCTTACTCGTTCTCATCCTCAGGTGTTTCGAAAACATTGGCACCGGAGAAGATCTCAATCATTTCTTTTCTCAGATTGTTAGTGATCTCCAGACGTGTCTTCGGTGCGATCTCATATACATCTGTCTTAAACAGATAGTTCTGCAGATCCACATCCTTGATCAGCATCTTGGTGTGGTACAGATTCGCCTGATACACATTGATATCGATCGCGTCATAACGCTCGAGAGTTTTCTTGTCGATATAGTTCTGGATCGAAACGATGTTCTTATCCCGGAAGATCTTCTTGCCGGAAACGTCACGTGTAAAACCACGAACGCGATAATCCATCGTGATGATATCCGAATCGAAACTTCCGATCAGGTAATCGAGAGTCGAAAGAGGGGAGATCTCACCGCAGGTCGCGACATCGATATCTACACGGAAAGTCGCAATAGCGGTATCCGGGTGATACTCCGGATAGGTATGTACCGTAACATGGCTCTTATCCAGATGTGCCACGACGGTCTCTGTCTCGATATGCGGGATCATGGACTCCTCCGCGATGAGAAGAGTAACCGAAGCACCCTGCGGCTCATAGTCCTGCTTGGAGATACTTAAGACCTTCGCACCGATCATTTCGGTGAGGTTGGTGAGGATCTTCGTAAGACGCTCCGAGTTATACTGCTCGTTAATGTATGCGATATAGTCCTTCTGCTCACGGGCAGTCTTGGCATAACACACATCGTAGATGTTAAAACTCAAGGATTTGGTGAGATTATTAAATCCATAAAGGCGAAGTTTCTCGTGCGCCATTTGATCCATCCTTTCTAAGGTGGGTCTTCACTTGAGATAGAATCCATCCGGGAAACGCACATACGCCACGGAGAAGAGGTCCTGCGCCAAAGCTCATCGCACTCTTATTGATTATTCACAAGTAAAGTAACCAACTTATAAACATTAAGGGAATTCGAACTTCCCACTCAATAAGGCAGTATTTACTGCCGCTTCGGCATTTGACCCGGCTGTCCGTATGGCCTACTAACCACGGGATCCGTGGCGGTCAAACATTGCGTGTGAAGAGCTTCTTCCAAAAGCACTTTGCGCAATGACAAAAAGATATCACGGAAAGAAGGAAATTGCAATAGAATGCATCTAATTTCCATATAAGCGCAGCAGGCGGCTCCGGAAAAGAAGGACAGAGGGTGAAGTGATTTTCTTGCACTTAATGGGACGAGGCGATAAAATAGTAACGCATTTGCCCTTATTTCCTAAGGATAATAGGGTCATGAATTTTCGGGGATGAACCCGTGAAAGCAGGATGGAAAATGGTTTATAACAATGTCTTGGAAGCTGTCGGACACACACCCATGATCGCACTGTCGTCGCGTATGGTCGGAGAAGATTGTGCCCGCGTGCTGGTGAAATACGAAGGATTGAACGTGGGTGGATCCATTAAGACCCGCACTGCGCTGAATATGATCGAACAGGCTGAGAAGGACGGAAAGATTACGAAGGACACGATCATCGTGGAACCGACATCCGGAAATCAGGGCATCGGACTGGCGCTGGTCGGTGCCGTCCGGGGGTATAGAACGATCATCATCATGCCGGACTCCGTTTCCTGCGAGAGAAGATATCTTGTCGAGCATTACGGCGCGGAAGTGAAATTGATCCATGACGATGGCGATATCGGAAAAGCCATCGACGAGTGTCTGAAACTTGCCGAGAAAATGGCAGCGGAGGACCCGAATGTTTTTGTTCCGCAACAGTTTACCAATCCGGCCAATCCGATGGTACACCGTCATCATACAGGCGTGGAGATCCTTGAACAGGTAGCAGGTCCGATCGACGGTTTCTGCGCGGGAATCGGAACCGGCGGCACACTTTCCGGAATCGGAGAAGTGCTTAAGGCACAGAATCCGGGGATCACGATCTGGGCAGTAGAGCCGGAGAACGCGGCGATCCTGGCAGGCGGAAATATCGGTTCGCATCTGCAGATGGGTATCGGTGACGGATTGATCCCGGAGAACCTGAACACGGAGATCTATGAGGATGTATATGTGGTTTCCGACGAGGAAGCACTCGAGACAGCTAAGGATCTGGCCAGAAAAGAAGGCCTGATGTGCGGTATTTCATCCGGCTCCAATGTCGCGGCAGCGATCGCTATGGCGAAAAAACTCGGCAAAGGAAAAACCGTCGTGACCGTACTTCCCGATACTGCGGAAAGATATTTCTCCACGCCGCTTTTTGATCAGAAGTAAACGATCTTTCTTCGATGGAGCACGACCGGAAAGACCGAAGTTTTCGGATTGTTCATCATTTATGCAAAGAATATTGATGTAATACACGTCCCGCTTCTCCTATACTGAAAATGTATACAGGGGAAGGGGGCGTTTTTATGAAGAGTTCGATCAAACAGAAACTGTGCTTGCTGATGGCTTTTGCCATGGTGTTTTCCCTGATGGGATGTTCCGAATCCGATTCGGCGGAGACAAGAACTTCGCGTGAGCGTGTGGAGAAAACCGAGACCGAAGAGGAAGAAACGGAAGAGACGACGAAGAAGACCCGTTCCACAACGAAGAAAGAGACAGAAGAACCGGAGGAGACTTCGGAGAAAACAGAAGAAACCACTGTCCCTACGACATCGAAGACGCTGGAAACCGAGGAGACGACTATGGAAAACACTACGGAGGAGACAACTGCGGCGCCGACAGCGACACCGAAGCCTACCGCCACTCCAAAACCAACGGCGACACCCAAGCCCACAGCAACGCCGAAACCCACGGCGACGCCTAAGCCGACCAATACGCCTACCCCGAAACCGACACCGACGAATACCCCGACGCCGAAGCCGAAGAACATGACCCAGAAAGAGGTCGAGGAACAGGTTTCCGAACTTCTGCGGAATATCTCGAACAACCACTACGGGTCGGTGAACGAAAAAGCCGGCTGCGAAGTCATGAAGAGCTTCGGCTACTACGCGTCGGTCTACAAAGCGGCCTACGATTTCTGTTCCTATGAAGTCGAGATCAACAAAGCCGGTGTATCAAGCAGCGACATTACGATCCATTTCCACTATCACCAGCCGGGCGAAGCGATGGATAAACTCGTCCAGGATACCGATAAGATGGTACAGATCATGGCGGATAAAGTGGAAGCAACCATAAACGGCACCGAGTCGAAAAATCCGGATGCGACGCTCATTGCCAAGTATCTGGCGGAGTATATGCCGTCCGCTTCCGTAGGAAACATCGACATCAAAACGACCATCAAAAAGTCGAAGGGCAAGTATACTTTTGACGGCAATATCGGACAGATGATCCTCGGATTTGAACCGAACTACCACTGGAAAACCGGTATTCCGAAAGAGATCGCGCTGGCTACGGCCGAGTATCTTCTGAATGTAGGAAGACTTAACCACATGGAAGAGTATAACTGGTTCTGCAAGAATTACACAGGCACCTTCTATGAGATCACGGTCAAATACGAAGCTGCCGGAAAAGGCTGCAGGATCGTTCCGGTCACCAAAGCGTTCAGCGATTACCGTGAGATCCCCGGAATCGATCCGGAATCGAATTACACAGACTTCAGGCTTTACTTCGCGGAACCGTTAACAGAAGATTTTTCGATGGGCTATACCGTCATTCTTGATGGCAACCGGGGAAAGATGATGCACGAGGAGAGGACCAGTGTAAAGAAACAGGAGAAACTCCGTTTCGGCTTCGGATGGAAAAAGACTGACGGAGAATGGGTCGCGATGAAGCGCGGCAATTACGTGATCGAAGTCTATGCGCCGAACGATGACAATACACTTCTTGCCACGATCACCTACACCTTGCCGAAGACTTGAGGAGGAAATCAGCCTAAGAAAGAAAGTATCTCCCGATACACCCTGGCAACAGGTAATCCCACCACGGCGTAGTAATCGCCGGAAATAGAATCAATGAGAAGAGAGCCGGTGTCCTGGATCCCGTAGGCGCCGGCTTTATCCATGGGCGAACCGGAGGCGATATATGATTCGATCAACTCCTGCTGCGCATCATCCAGACGATGAAATCTTACGTCGGCAAAAGAACTGAAGTTGCGGCTTTCTTTTTTGCTTTGAATGGAGACGCCGGTATAGACGCGGTGAGTCTTGCCGGAAAGGAGGGTGAGCATACGGCGCGCATCGTCTTCGTCTTTCGGCTTGCCCAGGATCTCACTTTCTGTGACCACGACAGTATCGGAACCGATGACAACGGTGTCGTCATCCGTAACGTTGGAAAGTGCGGCCGCCGCTTTTGCCGAAGCCTGGGCACAGGCGACTCTTTCCGCAACCGGATACATATCGGTGCGGACATCTTCAGTGGCAAATGACTGCATGACGGAAGCGAAGACCGCGTCTTCATCCACATGGGCATCACGGACTTCAAAAGAAAGCCCCGTCATTGAGAGCAGTTCAAAACGACGGGGGGACTTACTTGCAAGAATTATGCGGGACATAGATGACCTCACTTTACGGGTTTCAGGTTCTTCATGGAAAAATCCAGGATCGGCGCAGAATGCGTCAGTGCACCGCAGGAGATGTAGTCTACACCGATCTCGGCGAGCTTTCTGAGACGATCCTTGTTCATGTTGCCGGAAGCCTCGAGTTCCGCTTTGCCCTTGGCCATAGCAACGGCCTGCGCGGTCATCTCGTCGGTCATGTTATCGAGCATGATGATATCTGCTTTGGCGTCGAGCGCTTCCTGAAGCATCTCCAGATTTTCCACTTCGACCTCGATCTTTCTTACGAAAGGCGCATAGGCCTTGGCCATCTCGACTGCTTTCTTGATGGAGCCGGCTGCTCCGATGTGATTGTCCTTGATGAGAACGCCATCGGAAAGATTGTAACGATGGTTCGTGCCGCCGCCGATCCGGACTGCATACTTTTCGAACGGACGCATATTCGGAGTGGTCTTTCTGGTATCGAGAAGTTTCGTATCGAAACCTTCCAGTTCTTTTGTCATGGAACGGGTGAGGGTAGCGATGCCGCTCATGCGTTGCAGGAAGTTGAGTGCAGTTCTCTCGCCACTCAGAACAGCGCGGCCGTCACCGGTCAGAACGCCGATCAGGTCGCCCTTGTGGATCTCATCGCCATCTTTGAAATTGGCTTTGAAAGAAGAGTTGTCACAGAGCATCTCAAATACGCGCGTGTACACATCCAGTCCGCAGAGGACACCGTCCTGCTTGCAGATCAGGTCTACTGTGACCAGGAATGGTTCCGGCATGATGGCCTGAGTGGTCACATCGTCGGAAGTAATGTCTTCGCGCAGAGCGCGCATGATATAGTCGTCCCAAAGGATCGTATTAAGTACACCATTGTTCATAGAAATCTTTGTCCCTTCTCTTGATCTCGGCAAGAACGATCTCGCGGTATTCTTTTGCAAAATCTCTGCCCTCGTATTGTGTGAAATCCACATCCTCGACTTCGGTTGGTTCATACGGGATGGTTTCCTCGATATTCTGAGCAGAACGCTTCGAGAAGACCAGGCTTTCCAGGAGAGAGTTACTGCCGAGACGGTTCTTGCCGTGCACACCGGTGCAGGAAGTCTCGCCGATCGCGTAAAGATTGTCCATGGATGTCCGCCCCTTCAGATCGACCTCGATACCGCCCATGAAATAGTGCTGCGCCGGAGTCACCGGGAAAGGTTCTTTCAGGATATCGTAGCCTTCTTCTTTACAGTGCTCGAGAATATTCGGGAAATGGCTCTTGATGAGTTCCGGATCCAGATGAGTGACCGAAAGCCATACGAATCCGCGGCCGTCGATCTCCATCTGCTTTTTGATCGCAGCCGAAACGACGTCACGTGGCTGAAGTTCATCGGTGAATCTCTCCATGTTCTTGTTGAGAAGAATGCCGCCCTCGCCACGTACAGCTTCGGAGATAAGGAAACTTCTGCCCGGCTTTTCGGAATAAAGAGAAGTCGGGTGGATCTGGATATAGTTGATGTCCTTGAGGAGAACATTGTGCTTGAGAGCGATAGCCAGCGCATCGCCGGTGATGTGACGGAAAGCGGTGGAGTGTTTGAACAATCCGCCGATGCCGCCGGTTGCAAGTACAACCGCCTTGCCGAAGACAGCTTTGAAATTACCGTCTGCATCTTGGGTGATGATACCCTTGCAGACATTTTTCTCACAGATGAGATCGACCATGGTGGTGTGTTCGTGCAGATCGATGTTTTTCTTTTCACGGACGATACGGAGAAGCTTGCTGGTGATCTCCTGTCCGGTGATGTCCTCGTGATGGAGGATACGGGATGCAGAATGACCGCCTTCCTTGGTCAGGTCGAGATCCTCGCCCTTCTTATCAAAGTCAACATGATAATCCAGAAGCTCCCGGATGATCATCGGAGACTGACGGATCATGGTGTCTACCGCTTTCCGGGAATTCTCGTAGTGACCGGCGCGGAGCGTGTCTTCGAAATAGTCTTCATAGTCCTGTGAATCGCGCAAAGCGGCGATGCCGCCCTGGGCCAGGTAGGACGCACTGTTTTCCAGTGTGTCTTTCGTGATCATGTAGATCGAAAGGTTCTCCGGCAGATGCAGTGCGCAGAAAAGTCCTGCTGCGCCGGTACCGACGATGACCACGTCGGCGGAAGTCGTGGAATTAGACATGTTTTGCCTCCCCTAATTATAGGAACATATATTAGCATGAATTTTATCACGCGCCACGATACGTGACAAGGTAAGTTCCCCCATTGTCTTTTTTCTTGATTAGGCGTTATAATACCATATATTATTTTTCCTTTCCCTTATGTGTCATGATCTCCAATGAAGGGGATAGGAGGGGAAGTTAGATGGAGGAAATGGATGAATCCAATCAAGATCATCCCTATGGCGAAAGAGTGCCTGTGGGGTGGAGATCGTCTGAAGGCGGATTATAACATAGAAACCGATCTGGATCGGGTCGCGGAGGCGTGGATGCTTTCACCCACCGTGGAAACTTCGATCATCGGTTCGGGAGAAAATAAAGGACAACCGATCACAGCGCTTTTGGATGAGGGCGAGGATATCAATAAGGCTTTCCCGCTCATGGTGAAGTTTATTGATGCGGCCAAGCCGTTATCGGTACAGGTGCATCCCAGTGATGAATTTGCTATGGCCAATTACGGCACATGCGGCAAGACAGAATGCTGGTATGTTCTGGATGCCGAGCCGGGTGCATATCTATATTACGGATTCTCCAGACCGGTCAATCGTGAAGAAGTCCGGGAACGGATCGAGAATGGTACTTTGATCTCCGTGCTTAACAAGATCGAAGTCAAGAAGAACGATATATTCCTGATCAAGAGCGGCACGCTGCACGCTATCGGACCGGGTATCCTGGTTGCCGAGATCCAGCAGAATTCTCCCTGGACATTCCGCGTATTCGATTACCAGCGTGTGGACAAAGACGGCAAGCAGAGAGAACTTCATATTGAAAAAGCACTGGCTTGTATGAATCTTGCCTGTTTCCAGGCGCAGTCCCGTCCCGAGCCGGTCAAGGCGGGTGACGGATATCAGATCTTTACGATGGTGAAATGCCCGTATTTTGATGCATATATCTATCGGATCACCAAGGGCGTCAAGATCAGCGGTACGACCGGAAAGTGGAGAGGAATACTGGTTACGGATGGAGAAATGACCATCCGTAACGAAAAAGAGGAAGAAACGATCCGGGCAATTAAAGGCGAGTTCTACCTGGTCCCGAGAAACGAAGACAAGTACGAGATCAAGGGGGAGGCCGAGTTTATCCTGGTCGACTGATCAGTCGGATCGAGCGGATCGAGAATAGAAAAGAAAGGAAAGGAGGCCGCGAGTATGAAGCGGGATATAATCGGCGATATTTTCTTAGGCGGCGTTTTGCTTTCCCTTCTTTTTTTGTTTTCTTTCCCGGTCTACTTTTCCTATGCCGGCGTGCATGCGCGCCCTGTTGAATTGACCGAACGCCTGATGAGCGTCTGCTTCATTATGGCCTGGATCCTGACGATCATCTGGGCCTGCTGGAAAAAGAAAGTATGGGTGATCGCTGGTGCTGCGGTATTTGGGATCCTGGCTTTCGTTCCCAAGTGGTGTCTGCCGATGGTGGATGAACATATCGCCAAAGAAGGTTCGGATTTCTTATGGTCCACTATGTCATCGATCCTCAACCGTATCTATGAGCTGGTACATGCTCCTTTTGCAGGATCCGTATGGCTTCTGGGCGAGAAAACGGCAATGAATATGCCTGAGAAACTTTTGCCGGTGTGTGTGATCGCATATGTGGCCACCAATATATTCCGATACTACAAGAATGCTTTTGTTACGGAAAGAAAGCAGATGAAAGATTTTGCGCATTTCCGTAAAAGCACTGAGGCGAGGAAAGCTGCGCAGTCTGCTTCGGCCGGAAGTGTTCGTGAAGCGCCCATGCCTTTGGGAACTGTTGTGATGAATGAGAACGCGCAAGTCGAGAAAGCGGTCTATACAGGTCGAGAGAATACGCTTGTGGACGGTGCGACGATGGAAGCTACGGCCATAGCCGGCAGCGAGGATGCGACCAAGCGTCTGGCAGATGCCGGAAATGAGGAGGCGACGCGCCGTATCCCTGAAAATACGGACGAAGACGCGACCCGTCGCATTCCGGATAATGCCGAGGGAGAGCCGACCCGCCGGATCGAAACCGAAACTCCTGCTGAAGAAACAAAGGTCATTGAACTTGCGGCCCACGCGCCGTCTTCACGAAAACCGGAAGAAGCGGCAGAGGAAACTCCGGCCGCCGAAGAGAATGCTGATACGGAAAAGACACAGGTGATCCAACTGGCGGCGCACGCTCCGACATCCCATGTGGATGGAGTAGAGGAGAACGCCGAGGCGGATAGTGGCTACGATAAAGAAGAAACCGGTGAAGAACCGAAGACGGGCGGAGAACTGGATTTTCCGGATGTAAGAGGGGAAGCCGAGGTCATTGATGTATTCGGAGATAATGATCTGGACTGATCCGGATGAACAGGAAGAATAATAAGTTAGAGTGAGATAGAACAAACCGAAAGAAAAGGGGAGCATGTATGTCAACCAATAAAGCATTTTGGCGAACATGGCTGGAAGGAAAAAACACTAAAAAAGTAAACAGTAACGGAGAGGTGATCGATCCTTTGGAAGAAGGCCTGTCCGAACTGGCTAAGGCTGATGGCGATCAGTCTTCCAGAAAAGTGAAGACACAGGAAAGCTTCGGTGAAGAGATCGGTAATGCGACGAGCCATGGCGTAATGGCTGTGTTTATGCTCGGTATTTTGCCGTATGCCGCGATCCATTCTTATCTGAACACCACCAATGGCCGTCCGGTATTGAACGCTGTGGCTATTTCCATCTTCTGCATCGGCGTATTTCTGATGTTCCTGATGTCTACCATTGACCATACCATGAAGCACGGCACCAAGCAAAAAGAAGTTTTTAACCGTATTGACCACATCATGATCTTCTATGCGATCGCCGGTACCTATACACCGGTCTGCCTGACACTGATCGGTGGAAAATGGGGGCTGGGTCTTTGCATTGCCCAGTGGGTGCTGGTTATCCTTGGCACGATATTGAAAGTGATCGCTTTTTCCAAATCCCTGCTTTCTTATATATTTTCCGCACTGCTCTATCTTTTGATGGGCTGGATGGTCGTACTTTGTTTCCCGATCCTCTATGCACAGGCCTCTCATGTCGCTTTCTGGCTGATCCTGGCAGGCGGTGTTTGCTACACCACGAGCGTAGTGCTTTTCTTTATGCGTTTTAAGTTTGCGCACATGATCTTCCACCTGTTGGTCGACTTCGGTGCGATCTGCCACGTGATCGCTCTCTGCTTTTTCTCCTGAAAGTGACAAAATAGCCACTTATTGACAGGAGAAATCATATATTCTGATAGTAGGAACGGTCAATCGTATCGTTAAGGTTGGAAAACATACATGATCGTTGCTGCTAACTGATAAGAGAGAATAAGGAAAAAGAAACGTTTCATCCCGATTCGCGCTGTCTTCGTGGTCGGGATGAAACTTTTCTTGCAATATCAAGGTTTGCGAATTATAATGAGGCGTGCTGATATTATTAAGAAAAGAAAAGGAAGGGCCTGAACATGTCTAAGCAGACGGAAAAGCCGGTCAAGAAAAAAACGAAAAAACATATGAAGACATCGACAAAGAATAGAGCGATCGTAATTACAGTAGTCGTTATTCTTATTTTGTCGGTATTCGCAGCATTTGCGCACATGTCCGGACTTCCGGCGAAGGTGCTTACGGGCGCCAAGATCGTACAGACTATCGATGGTAAGGAGAAAACTCTGGATCGTGTAACGATCGTTGAGATGAGATATTTTTATACCAAGGCACTGAGCCAGATCGCTTCTGTCATCGGTGGCGCGGATGGCCTCAAAGAGGTATATAACACCGAAACAGGTGCAACTTATGAAGACCTGGTTTGGGAGAATGCAGCAAATCTGGCCCAGACACAATATATGCTTTACGAGCAGGCTGAGAAAGACGGCTTTAAGGCACAGGGCGCTGACCAGTATGCGGATGCACAGGTCGAGAACCTCCGCAGCAATGTAGAATATTACAATCTCCTTCGTAATTCGAGAATGACGGCAGACCAGTATCTGCAGAGCAATTATGGTACAGGCATGACGGTTCATATCTTCCGTGACATCGTTCGTCGTGAGGCTGTAGTCACCGAGTATCAGACATATTTGCAGCAGACACGTTTTGCTGCGGACGATGCTGCGGTACAGGCCAAGTTTGATGAAGACCCGACCAAGTATCAGCTCTGCCAGTATCAGGCATACTTCGTTCCGGCTAAGTTTGAGGCGGAAGCTACTGAAGAAGAAAAGAAGAAGGCTCTTGATGAGGCACTGGCTGCAGCGCATGAACTTTGCGACGGTTGTAAGAATGATGTAGAGTTCCGTACACGTGTTGCACAGGTCTGCGATGACGATTACCGCGAGCGTATGTCCAAGGGTGAAGATCCGACGACAATGAAGAACATTACCAAAGAAGCCGCTAAGAATAATATGTCCGAAGAATTTGCAAATATGTGCTTCAATCCGGAGACCAAGGAATATACATCCATGGCATTCATTGACTCGGAAAAGACAGGTGCTTATGCAACACTTTTCGAGAAGACCTATCTTGATGAAGAAAAGACCAGCACATACCGTTATGTGAAACTGACAGACGATGTACTGTCCAACATTTCCAATTCCCTTGAGGATAAGGCACCTTCTCATGCGAAGTTCCATGCTCAGGCAGAGCAGCTGATGGCTCAGGTTACTTCCGAGGATTCTTTCATCGATATCGTAAAGCAGAACAGCATGGATAGCGAGACGATCCTTTCCGGCGGTTACAAGACAGGCGTGAAGGAGTCCGGTTTCAATAAGATCTCTCCTGCTGAGGGCGAAGAACCGAGACTTCCGGAAGAGGACCAGAAATTGCTTGACTGGCTCCAGGATCCTTCCAGAAAGAAAGGCGATATGTACATCATCGATTGCGTCGATTCCGTTCAGCTCTATTACTTCGTAGGCTGTGAGGAAGCTTGGAAGTCCAATCTCCGTAATGACCTTACCGCTGATAACTATAAAACATGGTATGACTCAGCGGTTTCCGATACAACGTATTCCACGATCGTAAACCACGGCTTGATCGATTTCTTCTCCTGATTCAGGAGAAGAGCCCGCCGGCCGGTTGACCGGATGGAAAAAGAAAAAATTCGGAAAAATAAAATATTTCGTTGACACTTGAAATAACTCGTGCTATCATTTTATATTGCGTTACAATGGGTAGGGCAACTTTACCCATTTTTACGCCAGAAGAATTCCCCCAAGGATGACTTCTGTGAAGGTATAGGAAGGTGCGCGAGTTTTTCGCGTACACGTAAACCGAAAGTTTACGATGTCGTGAGGTGATGTGTAATGGTGCGTCCCATCAAACAGGGAAGAGCAGAGAGAATGTCCTATTCTCATATCAACGAGGTCATTGAATTACCGGATCTTATTGAAGTTCAGAAGAACTCCTATAAGTGGTTTCTCGACGAAGGCCTAATGGAAGTATTGGAGGAAGTATCTCCGATCCGTGACTTTTCAGGCGATATGGAATTGTCCTTCGTAGGCAAGGAATTTGATATCGAAAAGCCGCAGAATACCATTGAGCAGTGCAAGGAAAAAGATTGCAATTACGCCGCTCCGCTTAAAGTCATGGTCCGTCTTTTCAACAAACGTACGGGAAAAGTAGAAGATCAGGCCGTATTTATCGGTGATTTCCCGATCATGACCGAACATGGTACCTTTATTATTAATGGTGCTGAGCGTGTTATCATCAGCCAGTTGGTGCGTTCCCCGGGTGCGTACTTTGACTCGATCCACGACAAATCCGATCAATTTGTTTATACATCCCAGATCATTCCGAACCGTGGCGCATGGCTCGAGTATGAGACGGATCTGAACGGTGTTATCTACGTCCGCGTTGACCGTGCACGTAAGTTCCCGTTGACTGTATTCCTGCGTTCCCTTGGCATCGGCAGTGATGAGGAACTGATGAGCCTCTTCGGTGACGAAGCATGGATCAAGGAGACGATCGCTAAGGATACTTCCCACACACGTGAGGAAGGTCTTGCCGAACTGTACCACAAGCTTCGTCCGGGTGAGCCGACATCCCTCGAGGGTGCTGAGACACTCCTGAACAACATGTTCTTCGATCCGAAGCGTTACGATCTGGCACGTGTCGGTATTTATAAGTTAAATAAGAAACTGTCTCTGGCAGCACGTATTGCCGGCCATAAGGCTGTTGACAATATCGTTACTGATGATGGTGAAGTCCTCCTCAAGGCAGGCGAGATCATCACCAGAGAGAAAGCTATCGAGATCCAGGATTCCGGCATCAACGAAGTCGTGATCTTCCCGATCAAGAAGATCGGTGATAAGGACCAGATCTCCGACAAACCGTTTAAGGTTATCGGTAATGCACGTGTGAACTGCGATAAGTACATCCGTGCAAGTTTCTCTGCAAAAGAACTGAAGGGCTTCGATATCAACGAGACTCCGATCAATGAGATGGTCCGTACAACGATCCTGCGTAACATCATCACAGATGTACGTGCTTCTGCGAAGAAGACAGGTGTTGCAGAAGCTCTGATGGATGCACTCCGCGCTCAGGCTACCGAACTTATGCCGAAGCACCTGATCATCGAAGATATCATTTCTTCTGTAAGCTATATCCTCGGTCTGGAATATGGTGTCGGTAACATCGATAACATCGACCACTTGGGTAACCGTCGTATCCGTTCTGTCGGTGAACTCCTGCAGAACCAGATCCGTATCGGCTTCTCCCGTATGGAGAGAAACATCAGAGAGCGCATGAACGCGGTTTCCGATGAAGAGCCGACTCACCCGAACCAGTTAGTCAATACACGTCCGGTCAGCGCAGCTGTGAAGGAGTTCTTCGGATCTTCCCAGTTGTCCCAGTTCATGGACCAGCCGAATCCGTTGGCAGAGCTTACGCATAAGCGTCGTCTCTCCGCTCTCGGTCCTGGCGGTCTTTCCCGTGATCGTGCAAACTTCGAAGTACGTGACGTTCACTCCTCTCACTACGGCCGTATGTGCCCGATCGAGACACCTGAAGGTCCGAACATCGGTTTGATCAATTCCCTGGCTACTTATGCGAAGGTAAATCACTACGGTTTCATCGAGACTCCGTATCGTCGTGTGGACAAGGAACACGGCATGGTTACCGACGAAGTTGTTTATATGACAGCTGACCGTGAGGATAACTACAATATCGCTCAGGCTAACGAGCCGATCGATGAGAAGGGTTACTTCACCAACAAGAAAGTTGTTTGCCGTCACCTCGATCAGTTTATCGAGGTTTCCCCGGATCAGGTCGACTACATGGACGTATCTCCGAAGCAGCTTGTTTCGGTAGCGACATCCCTCATTCCGTTCCTCGGAAACGACGATGCTAACCGTGCTCTCATGGGTTCCAACATGCAGCGTCAGGCTGTACCGCTCATCAAGCCGGAAGCTCCGATCATCGGTACCGGTATGGAATATCGTGCTGCTAAAGACTCCGGTGTCTGCAAGGTTGCTAAAGAAGACGGTCAGATCACATTTGTATCTGCCGACCGTATCGTGAATACATCCGCTGACGGTAAAGAGCATGAATACCGCCTGACGAAGTATCAGCGTTCCAACCAGAGTACATGTATCAACCAGCGCCCGATCGTAAGAATGGGCGAGGAAGTCAAGAAGGGTGATATCATCGCAGATGGTCCTTCCACAGAAAATGGTGAACTTGCTCTTGGTAAGAACGTGCTCATCGGCTTCATGACCTGGGAAGGTTACAACTACGAGGACGCCGTTCTGATCAACGAGCGTATGGTGCGTGATGATGTTTACACATCCATCCACATCGAAGAATATGAGTGTGAAGCCCGTGACACCAAGCTTGGCGCGGAAGAGATCACACGTGAGATCCCGAACGTCAGTGATGACGCGCTCAAAGAACTCGACGAGAACGGTGTTATCCGTATCGGTGCTGAAGTTCGTGCGGGCGACATTCTGGTCGGTAAGGTCACACCTAAGGGTGAGACAGAGCTGACTCCTGAAGAGCGTCTCTATCGTGCGATCTTCGGTGAGAAGATCCGTGAGGTACGTGATACTTCCGTACGTGTACCGCATGGTGAGTCCGGTATCGTAGTAGATGTTAAGACATTCACCAAGGAGGACGAGAACGTTCTCAAGGGCAGCGTGAATAAACTCGTACGTGTTTATATCGCTCAGAAGAGAAAGCTTTCCGTTGGTGATAAGATGGCTGGTCGTCATGGTAACAAGGGTGTTGTTTCCAGAATCCTGCCAGAAGAAGATATGCCGTTCCTGCCGGATGGTACACCGCTGGATATCGTATTGAATCCTCTCGGCGTTCCTTCCCGTATGAATATCGGTCAGCTCCTCGAAGTGCACCTCGGCCGTGCGGCTCGTGCACTGAAGTGGAAGGTGGCCACTCCGGTATTCGATGGCGCTAACGAGAGCGATATCGTCGAAGCTTTCAATCTTGCGGGCATCGATGAAGACGGTAAGACGATCCTTTACGATGGACGTACAGGTGAGCCTTTCGAGAACCGTATCACGGTTGGCGTTATGTATTACCTCAAGCTCCATCACCTTGTTGATGATAAGATCCATGCCCGTTCCATCGGACCATACTCACTTGTCACGCAGCAGCCTCTCGGTGGTAAAGCACAGTTTGGTGGTCAGCGTTTCGGTGAGATGGAAGTTTGGGCCCTCGAGGCATACGGCGCAGCACATACCCTTCAGGAGATCCTCACAGTTAAGTCGGACGATATCACCGGCCGTACGAAGACTTATGAGGCGATCGTCAAAGGACAGAGTGTTCCGGAAGCAGGTATTCCGGAGTCGTTTAAAGTTCTTGTCCGTGAACTTCAGTCTTTGGCGCTGGATGTACGTATTTACTCCGGTGACGAAGAGTACAAGCTCAAAGATTCTGCAGAAGAAGAGAATCTGCCGGAAGCAGATCAGGATACCATCAAGAGATTTGATGTTGCGGATGAGAGCATCATGGCAGCAGCCGGCTTCTCGGAAGTTGGCGAGGACGGCGAGCTGATCGACGACAGTGCTTTTGACGAAGAGCCGAGCATGGACGATCTTGCTTCCATGGAAGATGAAATGTAAATCGGGAAGGAGAAATCATAAACTATGTTTGAAATGAATCATTTCGAATCAATTGGTATTCGCCTGGCTTCTCCGGAGACGATCAAGAGCTGGTCTCACGGTGAAGTAAAGAAGCCGGAGACGATCAACTATCGTACTCTTAAGCCGGAGCGTGACGGTCTGTTCTGTGAGCGTATCTTCGGACCTCAGAAAGACTGGGAGTGCCATTGCGGTAAATATAAGAAGATTCGTTATAAGGGTATCATCTGCGACCGTTGCGGTGTTGAAGTTACCCGCTCCAAGGTTCGTCGTGAGCGTCTGGGTCACATCGAGCTGGCTGCTCCGGTATCCCACATCTGGTATTTCCGTGGTACACCGAGCCGTATGAGCCTTCTTCTTGATGTTTCTCCGAAACAACTGGAGAGAGTACTCTATTTCGGCGCATATATCGTAGTTGATCCGGGCACGACAGATCTTGCCAAGTGCGCGATCATTGACGAACAGGAATATCGTGACAATGTCGAGAAGTACGGCAAGTCCGCTTTCAAGGCTATGATGGGTGCTGAGGCAGTAAAGATCCTGCTTCAGGAACTCGACATCGATGCTCTGACAGAGACACTTCACGAGGATTACCAGTCCGCTACAGGCCAGAAGAAAGCTCGTCTCATCAAGAGACTCGAGGTTCTGGAGTCCTTCAAGAAGTCCGGTAACAAGCCGGAGTGGATGATCCTGGATGTACTCCCGGTCCTTCCGCCGGAACTGCGTCCTATGGTACAGCTTGATGGTGGACGTTTTGCCACATCCGACCTCAATGACCTGTATCGTCGTGTTATCAACAGAAACAACCGTCTCAGCAAGCTCCTGCAGCTGGGTGCTCCTGAGATCATCGTAAGAAACGAGAAGAGAATGCTTCAGGAAGCTGTAGACGCCCTGATCGACAATGGCCGTCGTGGCCGTCCGGTTACCGGCGCAAGCAGCCGTGCTCTCAAGTCCTTGTCCGATATGCTCAAGGGTAAGCAGGGCCGTTTCCGTCAGAACCTTCTCGGTAAGCGTGTTGACTATTCCGGCCGTTCCGTTATCGTTGTTGGTCCGGAACTGAAGATGCACCAGTGTGGTCTCCCGAAGGAGATGGCGCTTGAGCTGTTCAAGCCTTTCGTAATGAAGAGACTGGTTCAGGAAGGTCATGCTACACATGTTAAGACAGCTAAGCGTATGGTAGAGCGTGCTGTAGATGTGGTTTGGGATATCCTCGAAGAGGTTATCAAGGATCACCCGGTAATGCTTAACCGTGCTCCTACGCTCCACAGACTTGGTATCCAGGCATTCGAGCCGGTATTGGTCGAAGGCCGTGCGATCAAGCTTCATCCGTTGGTATGTACTGCATTTAACGCTGACTTCGACGGTGACCAGATGGCTGTACACGTACCGCTTTCTGCAGAAGCACAGGCGGAAGCAAGATTCCTTATGCTTTCCACCAACAACCTTTTGAAGCCTCAGGATGGTAACCCGGTTACCGTTCCGACGCAGGATATGATCCTTGGCTGCTACTACCTGACGATCACCAAGCCGGGTGAGAAGGGTGAAGGCATGATCTTCTCCTCCATCGACGAAGCGATCATGGCATATGGTGACCATCACCTCGAGCTGCATGCTCCGATCTCTATCCGCGTAACACGTGAATTCAAAGGTCAGATGATCACAAAGATGGTTAAGTCCACACTCGGACGTTTCATCTTCAACGAGATCATCCCGCAGGATCTCGGTTATGTGGATCGTACCAAGGAAGGCAACGAGCTTGTTCTCGAGTGTGACTTCAAGGTAGGTAAGAAGCAGCTTGCTGACGTGATCGGCCGTTCGATCCGTGTTCACGGTATCGGCGAGACCGCTAAGCTCCTCGATAACATCAAGGCTATGGGTTATAAGTATTCTACCCGTGGTGGTATCTCCATCGGTATCGAAGACATGATCGTGCCGGATGTTAAGGAGAAGATGGTTCACGAGGCAGAAGAAAAAGTTGAATACGTAAATAAGATGTACCAGAGAGGTCTTCTCGATGAGGACGGCCGTTACAGCTCTGTTATCAAGATCTGGTCTTCGACAACGGATGCGATCACAAAGGCATTGATCAACAGCCTTGGTGAATATAACCCGATCAAGATGATGTCCGACTCCGGTGCCCGTGGTTCCTCCCAGCAGATCAAGCAGCTGGCCGGTATGCGTGGTAACATGGCGGATACATCCGGTAAGACCATCGAGATCCCGATCAAGTCTAACCTCCGTGAAGGCATGAACGTACTCGAGTTCTTCATCTCCTCTCACGGTGCCCGTAAGGCCCTTTCCGATACAGCTCTTAAGACGGCTGACTCCGGTTACCTGACACGTCGTCTCGTAGATGTTGCCCAGGATGTTATCGTTACAGAAGAAGACTGTGGCACTGACGACTTCACATGGATCAAGGAGATCGCTACTGTTGCCGGTCAGGAAAAGGATATCGTTAAGTCTCTGAGCGATCGTCTCACAGGACGTTATGCTGCAGAAGATATCTACGACCTCAACGACAGCAAGAAGCTTCTGGTTGCCAGAAATGAACTGATCACAGCAGATATCGCAAAGGCGATCGAGGCTTGCGGTCATAAGAAAGTGAAGATCCGTTCCGTATTTGACTGCCGCTCCCGTCACGGTGTATGCAGCAAGTGCTACGGTATCAACCTTGCAACAGGCCTTCCGACCATCGGTGGTGAGGCAGTCGGTATCATGGCTGCACAGTCTATCGGTGAGCCGGGTACACAGTTGACCATGCGTACCTTCCATACAGGTGGTATCGCTTCCGGTGAAGATATTACACAGGGTCTCCCTCGTGTTGAGGAGCTTTTCGAGGCAAGAAAGCCGAAGGGACAAGCTTTCATCTCCGAAATCGATGGTGTGGTACACATTGTTGAAGGACAGAAGCATAAGAAAGAGATCGTGGTTACACCTTCTACTCCGGAAGGAAAGCCGATCGAACAGCAGGCAAATCCGGACAGCGAGATCGTCATCGAGGAGAAGCGTTACGCAATTCCTTACTCGGCAACACTTAAGGTTTCCGACGGTGAGTTCGTCGAGGCGGCTGATCTGCTGACAGATGGTACGGTAAGCCCGCAGGAGATCATGAAGATCAAGGGCGTTCGTGGCGTACAGAAGTACATCCTGAGCGAAGTAAGTAAGGTTTATAAGCAGGGTGGTGTTTCCATCAACGATAAGCACATTGAGGTTATTACACGTCAGATGATGCGTAAGGTCCGCGTGGATGATCCGGGTGAGACAGATCTCATGACCGGTAGCACAGTGGATATGTTCGACTTCGAGGCTGCAAATGCGAAGGCTGAAGCAGAGGGCAAAGAAGTTGCGAAGGGCAAGCGTGTTCTTCTTGGTATCACCAAGGCTTCTCTGGCAACCGATTCCTTCCTTTCTGCCGCATCCTTCCAGGAGACCACTCGTGTTCTTACAGATGCAGCTGTTAAGGGTAAAGTCGATCCGCTCTATGGCCTTAAGGAGAACGTTATCATCGGTAAGCTGATCCCGGCCGGTACAGGTATGACGCATTACAGAAACCTGACTGCTGTTCCGGTACTTCCTGAGAACAATGAGCTTCTCGGAAAAGAGCCCGTTGTGATCACAAGTTCGGTCAGCGAGCAATAATCTGAAGGCCGGCTTCCCGGCTGATGAATCAAAGCTTAGTCAGAAGGACTGCCGTCAGGCAGTCCTTTTTGCATGAAGAAACAGGAATGTAAAATAAGAGAAACGTTAGTTTTTTGACTTTGGGTGTCTTTATAGAGTAAAATGGTACAAACGCGTAGTTTGCGGAAACGTTAGAAGATACATCGATGCGAGGCTTGTAGCAGGAGCTGTAAGACGCACGGAGGTAGATAGATAATGCGGCGACGCAGTAAAGACGGTAATTCGCGCCTGGCAATCGTAGCGATTGCTATTTGTGCGATGATTACATTTCCTATATTGATGATCCCTGTGGGATTACGGCAGAGTACACCGGCCGGCGTACTGGTCGGTCGCGCCTATGCGGACACCTATCCCGATGAAGAGCAGGATGAAGTGCTTTTTGAGGATTGGGCGATCACATCGGAAAATGATTTGCCGGATGATGTCCAGAAGCAGGGGGAAGACGGTGAGGATGAACCACCGGTGACTGATTTCCCGACACCGGGTGTGGGCGAGGATGGCCTGATTTATCTTCAGGAAGGTATGGTCCTTGATGAGTCCTTCTTCTCGGATTACGATTTTGAAGAAGCGAAATACAGTTCTCTCCTGACTGCGCAGATCGTGCAGACATACGACAGTTCGGAACTTCCGATCGAGATCCTCGATACGACGACATTTACGCCGACCGATGAGGATATGTATATTTCCACCAGTAAGACGATCCTGAAAGAGGAGCCGAACATGGACTCCGTGACAGTGGCGGATATCGACCGTTCGAAGAAAGTTACCCGTATTTCCAAGGGTTCTACATGGTCTTTGGTAAGAACGGAAGAAGGCGTAAAGGGTTACCTTCTGAACAAGTCTCTTTCCTGGAATATGGTATTTAACGATATTGACCGTACTGTATGGGTAGATGCCTGGGATCTGAAACTCCGTTCGGAACCTTCTACGGACAGTAAAGTGTTGAAGCTTCTGGACAGATACACCAGACTGCATTGTTCCGGTGTTGCGAATAATGAATGGTATCACGTTACGACGGACGATGGTAAAGAAGGTTATGTATATGTTTCCTATACAACGACCAAAGCTCCGCCTACTCCTACACCTAAGCCTACCCCGAAGCCGAAGAGATCCGGCGGCGGTGGAGGAAGCTCCGGCGGCGGTGGAGGAAGTTCCGGCGGCGGTGGTGGCGGAGATAACAACTATACTCCGCCGAAGATCACCGGTAAGAATGGTCAGAGTATCGTCAACATTGCAGAATCCATGCTGGGCGTAAAGTATGTATGGTGTGGCGAGAGTAAGAGTGGCGTGGACTGCTCCGGTCTGGTCGTGTACTGCTATAGACAGATAGGTATCGGTGTTCCGCACCAGAGTAACTCGATACGTTATTATGGCGCAGGCGTTAAGCGTTCGGATATCCGACTGGGTGATGTTATCGTGTATGATCTTAAGGGCGCAGACAATGTGGCGGATCACGTTGCTATTTATGCCGGCAACGGTCAGGTCATTCACGCCTCCTCAAGCAAAGGCAAGGTAGTCTGGGGTAACCTGGACATGGGATCTATCCTGACGATCCGAAGATTGATCGCATCATAAAGTAAATACGTTAGTTCTTTTGAAGGAACTGTCTCAAAAACGAAGGAGACAGTTCCTTTTTTGTATGGATGGCAGATTGCCTGCGAGGCAGAAAGCGGAGGGAATAGGCGGCTTCTGATGCTGTCAAATAAGAATATAGTCACGTTTTCACCAATGGAATCATATAAAATAATTGCAATGGATTTTTTACGGTGGGAAAGGTGAAAGAAGATCTGGCAGACTAATACGGAGGCAGAATCATGCAACAACGGAAAAAGAAGAACCGCTCACAACGGACTGTCGTAACGATTGCGGTATGCACTATGGCGACATTCCCGCTCCTGATGATTCCGACCGGATTGAACAAGGGAACTCCGGCAGGCGTGAGAGTCGCGAGAGCATATGAAGAAGCGTTCCGGGAAGAAGAAAAGGAAGGCGTGCTGGTGGAAGAATGGGCGCTTCCGCCTATCGAGGAACCCGGAGAAGAAGGAAAACCGCTGACAGAAGGTGCACTTATTCCTGAAAGTTATATTCCGGGCAAAGAGCATACCGAGAAAAAGTACGATGGATATATGACGGCTCAGATCGAACAGACATTTGACAGTTCCGACCTTCCGATCGAGATGCTGGATACGGATGCTTTTGAAAGCACCTATGATGAGATGTATATTTCCACCAACAAGACGATATTAAAAGAAATACCGAATATGGATTCGACTACGGTGGCGGACATTGACAGATCCACCAAGGTGATCCGCATCGCCAGAGGCTCTACGTGGTCTTTGGTAAAGACTGAAGATGGAAGAAAAGGCTATCTTCTCAACAAGTCCCTTTCCAATGACATGGTTTTTAATGATATCGACCGTACAGTGTGGGTGGATGCCTGGGATCTGAAACTTCGTGAAGAGCCTTCGACAGACAGCAGGATCCTGAAGATCCTGGACAAAAACACGAAGCTGCATTGTTCCGCAGTAGCGATCGACCAGTGGTATCGTGTGGAGTTGGAAGATGGTACGAAAGGGTATGTCTACGTATCGTATACGACGACCAATCCTCCTCCGACACCTACTCCTAAACCGACGCCGAAGCCGAAGGCCACTCCGACACCAAAGCCTTCGTCCGGCTCACATAATGATCCGACAAAAGCACCGACGCCGAAGCCTGAGCATGGTGGCGGCAGCGGTGGCGGTTCCGGAGACGAGGGCGGCGGCAGCGGTTATGTTCCACCGGAGATCACCGGCAGAAATGGTGAGAGTATCGTGAATATCGCCAAGTCGATGTTAGGCGTGAAGTACACCTGGCAGGGTGAGACCCGTGAGGGCGGCGTAGACTGCTCGGGACTGGTGGTGTATTGCTACAGACAACTCAGAGCGGAGGTTCCGCACCAAAGTAACCTGATACGTGATGTTGGCGACGAAGTAAGCAGGGAAGATGTCCGTTTGGGAGACATTTTCGTTTACGACCTCAAGTACGGAGATGGCATAGCCGACCATGTCGCGATCTATGCCGGAGACGGGAAAGTGATCCACGCTTCCTATAGCAGAGGCCAGGTCGTGTGGGGAAATGCGGATATGGGAAAGATCCTGACTATCCGTAGGATCTTCGGATGATCCGGACAGACCGTCCTATAAATCGGAAAGCGTTATTCTCCTTAATTCGTGCTATACTGTCTTACAGATAATATTAATCATAAGGAGATGAATGATATGGATTGGTTGATTAATCTGATCATCGGTCTGGTAGTCGGTGGTCTGGCAGGATTTACGGCAGGCAAGATCATGGGGACAGCAGATCAAGGTGTACTGATGAATGTGATCCTTGGTATTGCAGGTGGTGTTGTAGCCGGAATCGTTTTCGGTATTTTGGGGATCGGTGCTTTCGGCATCGTGGGAAGTTTCATCTTCTCTGTAGTCGGCGCTTGTGCTTTGATCTTTCTTTGGAGAAAATTCGTGCTCAAAAAGTAAGCTGAAGACAAGCCGATAATTTGAGGAGTAAGCCTTGGGTTTCACTCCCGCGTCAGAAATAAGAGAGGTCGTCCGGAATGTGGGTCTGCCACACGGAGCGGCCTCTTTGTTTTGTTTTTTTGAAAAAGCAACGGAAACAACGAATGGTAAAAAAACTGAAATTGGGCGTTGACAATAAAAATGAACGGGGTATAATGGAATTAGTCAAAGAAAGTCAAAGTCAAAGTCGAAAGTCAGAAGCATCGACCGGCTGTGACGTATTGGGTTGATATGTTTATGGAAAGTGAGATGTGATGGTTATGGCGAGATTAGTCGATGTGATCGAGATGATGATCAAAGAGATGCTGGACGAGAACAATGGCGCGGCGGTGATCAACAGAAGCGATCTGGCTGAGCGGGTAAACTGTGTGCCTTCGCAGATCACCTATGTTATCTCCACCCGTTTTACGAACGGGCAGGGCTACATTGTCGAGAGCCGGCGAGGCGGTGGCGGACAGATCCGTATCTCCCGTGTGCAGAGGATGCCGGGTACCAATTACCTGATGCATACCATCAATTCGCTGGGAGACACGCTTTCACAGCAACAGGCGGAGATCTTTCTTTTGAACTTTATTGATTACGGAGTGATCTCGAAAGAAACCGCGCGGCTGATGAAGGCAGCTATCTCGGACAGGGCGCTTTCGGGCATCGATGTGGATAAGAAGGCCACGGTCCGTATGGATATATTTAAGAACATGCTGATCAGTTTGATCACGACATAGAAGGGGGCGTGCAGAATGAAATGTCAACGCTGTAAAGAGAGAGAAGCAAATGTAAAAATCATGAAGCAGACTTCGGGGAAAGCTCCGCAGATGCTGATGTTATGCGATGAGTGCGCTCGTGCGCTGGGGATCTCCATGCCGGGCAGCCTGGTGGGCGGAAGCCTTTTCGGTGGCGCACTGGGCAGTGCGATGAGTAACCCGCTGGATATATTGGCCAGTGCTTTTGAAGCACCTTTCGGATTAGGACTGGAGGATGCGATGAGTACCGGAGCCGGCATGACAAAGACATGCCCGACTTGCGGCCTTTCGCTTGGCGAGTTTATGAAGAGTGGCTTCCTGGGATGCCCGGACTGCTATTCTGCATTCTCCGAGAGGATCGATCCGGTCTTTATGCGAACGCAGATGGGCATGAAGCACGTCGGCCGCCTGCCTGGAAAAGACGGAGAAAACGTCGCTTTTTCGGATATTCCGGGGAAGACGGAGATCCATGAAGTCGAGACGGATTCGGATGTCCTGATGGAGGATCTTCCGGAGGAAGAGAAAGAGAAGAAGATGCAGATCCTGAAAAAGGAGAAGTTGCTTAAGAAGGCCGTGGCAGAAGAGGATTATCTTACGGCGGCCAAGTTAAGAGATGAGATCTCTGCATTGAAAGGCCAGAAGAAGGAGGGAGATGCATGAGTTGGTATTTAGAAGCCGGTAATGACAGCGACATCGTGCTTTCCAGCCGGATCCGTCTGGCTAGGAATCTGAAAGGGATGCAATTCCCGCATCGAATGGATGATGAGGAAAGAAAGAAGGTCCTGGGATTTGTCTCGGACGTGCTTCTCAAATATGAGAAAAACAGTCTGATGCGTATGGATATTGCACCTCTGCCGGAGACGGACAGACGGTCGTTGATCGAGAAGCATCTGATCTCCGAAGATCTGGCGCAGGGAAAAGAAGGACAGAGTGCTTTTATCTCGCAGGATGAGAACATCAGTGTCATGGTCAACGAAGAAGATCATCTGCGTATCCAGGTCATGGCCCCGGGCTTTGCTTTGGAGAATACATACAAGCAGGCGGAGGATCTGGCTGTCCATATTGAACAGGCGCTGCCGGTTGCTTTTTCAGAGAAATATGGCTTTCTTACCGCGTATCCGAGTAATACCGGAACGGGACTTCGAGCTTCGGTGATGGTGCATCTGCCGATCATTACCAGTCTGGGACGGATGTCCGCTTTGTCGGATTCCCTTTCCAAAGCGGGATATACCGTACGGGGCGTGTATGGTGAGAAGAGCCAGCCTGCGGGCAATATCTACCAGATCTCGAATACCATCACGCTGGGGATCTCGGAGAAACAGACGCTGATGAATTTTGCGAAGATGATCAATGAGGTCATTACGCTGGAAAGAAAACTGCGTAGTGATTTTTACGAGAAGAACAAAGAACGTCTGGAAGACCGGGTGTACCGTTCGCTGGGCGAACTGGAATACGCGAGACTTCTCAGCGCGGGAGAAGCGATGAACCGTCTGAGCGATCTTCGTCTCGGTGTTGCATGTAAATTCCTTAAGGAAGTGAATGAGAGGCAATTGATGCTTCTGCTGAATACGATCGGAGATGCTTCGGTGCAGAAGAGATGCGGCGAAGTGCTCCTGCCCAAAGACATTGATGTGAAGCGGGCGGATTTTGTACGAGAAGTTTTACTTGAAAAGAAAGAGAAGAAGTAAAGGAGGGATGACCTATGAATATTTCGAAGAGAACGATGGAAATGTTGAGCCGCGCGCATATGTATGCGGTTTCCTTTAATCTGAATTTTGTCGGTACCGAGCATATTCTCCTGGCGCTGACAGATCCGAACCTTTCCCCTGTGGATGAGGTCCTGAGTAACTATGGAGTGACGCAAAGCGATGTCATGGATGAGATCATCAAGCTCTCCGGACGCGAACCGGGTGCTTTTGTCGAAAGAGAAAGTGACGCCAATGAGATCTTTGCACGATGCACCAACCGTTCGAAGAAGATCCTGTTCCTGGCTGACTATGATGCCAGAAAAACAAAACTGGATGTAGTGGAACCGGAGCATGTGCTGTTGGCGATCCTGCGTGAAGGCCAATGCACGGCATACAGGATCCTGGAGTACCATGATTTTGATACGAACGGTGCGGCAAGTGATCTGGTGAAGATCCTGCGTGAGCGTATCGCCGAGAATACTCCGCTGGACGATGCAGTGGATGAGGACGAAGACGATGAGAATGAAGAGCGTTCCGAGCAGGACGACATGATCGCCCGTTTCCTGGGAAGAGAGCGCTCGCCGCGTGCTTCCGCGCAGCATAAAGCATCCTCTAAGGAGAGCAACAGTAAGACGAAAGTGCTGGATAAGTTCTGTAAAGATCTGACAGCGGAGGCTAAGGAAGGACGCATCGATCCGGTTATCGGACGTGAAGAGGAGATCTCGCGGGTAATGCAGATCCTTGTGAGACGAACGAAGAACAATCCTTGCCTGATCGGTGAGCCGGGTGTCGGTAAGACCGCGATCGCAGAAGGATTGGCGCAGAAGATCGTAAATAACGATGTGCCGGACCTTCTTGCCGGAAAGCGTGTCATGTCTTTGGATCTTGCGTCGATGGTCGCAGGAACGAAGTACAGAGGTGATTTTGAAGAGAGATTCAAGAAAGGCCTTGAGGAAGCAACCAAGGCCGGTGATGTGATCCTTTTCATCGATGAGCTCCACACCATTATGGGTGCCGGAAATGCTGACGGCGCAATGGATGCGGCGAATATGCTCAAACCGCTTCTTGCCCGTGGTGATTTGCATGTGATCGGTGCCACGACACTCGATGAGTACAGAAAACACATCGAGAAGGATTCCGCTCTGGAGCGTCGTTTCCAGCAGGTTCTGGTCAAAGAACCGAGCACGACTGATGCGATACTGATCCTGAAGGGTATCCGCAGTAAATTTGAGGAGCATCACGGAATCAAGATCCCGGATGATGCGATCGATGCAGCGGTCATCTTGAGCAGCCGCTATATTACGGATCGTTTCCTGCCGGATAAAGCGATCGACCTGATCGATGAAGCGGCATCCAGACTCCGTATCAAGAGTTCTACGGAGCCGGACGAGACGAAGAAGGTCGGCGAGCGTATCAATGAGATCATGAGACTGAAGCAGGAAGCTGTCATGAATCAGGATTTCGAAACCGCACAGAAATTGCGTGATGAGGAAACTACGCTGGAGAAAAAACTCAGTGCGCTTCGTCAGCAGGTCATCAGTTCCAAGGAGAAGCAGGAGCTTTCGTTGACGCCGGATGACATTGCAGATATCGTGGCGAACTGGACGGGCATTCCGGTCAAGAAGATCACGGAGAGTGATGCGGAGCGTCTGAAGAATCTGGAAGAAGAGCTTAAGAAGCGTGTTATCGGTCAGGATGAGGCGGTAACGGCCATCGCCAAGGCGATCCGTAGAAGCCGTCTGGGTCTTAAAGATCCGAAGCGTCCTTCCGGTTCCTTTATCTTCCTGGGTACTACCGGTGTCGGTAAGACTGAGTTGGCAAAAGCACTGGCAGAGGTCATGTTCGGTAATGAAAATGCGTTGATCCGTGTAGATATGTCAGAATATATGGAGAAGCACGATGCCGCGAAGCTGATCGGTTCGCCGCCGGGCTATGTAGGATACGAAGAGGGCGGTCAGCTGACCGAGAAGGTTCGCCGTCAGCCGTATTCGGTAGTGCTTTTCGATGAGATCGAGAAAGCGCATCCGGAGATCTTCAACTCGATGCTCCAGATCCTGGACGATGGACGTCTGACGGATGGACAGGGCAGAGTCGTTGACTTTAAGAATACGATCATCATCATGACATCGAATATTGGTGCACGTATGCTGACAACTTCGGCGGGACGTCATATCGGTTTCTCGATCCCGACTGAAAAGAAAGACGATCCGTTCGTAGATGAGGCGGATGCCGAGATGCTCTATGGCGGAAAGTCTTATAGCGAAGCGAAAGAGGTCGTTCTTGAAGAACTCAAGAAGGCGTTCAATCCTGAGTTTATCAACCGTGTGGATGAGATCATCTTCTTCCGTATGCTGGGCAAGCAGTCCATCCTGAAGATCGTGGATCTTTTGACTGTAAGTCTTTCCAAACGTGTGAACGAACTGGGCATCGATATTGAGCTGACCGATGCGGCAAGAGAGCTTCTGGCGAAGAAGGGATACGATCCGCAATATGGTGCAAGACCGCTGAAGCGTGTGATCCAGTCCATGGTTGAGGATAAATTCTCGGAAGCTTTGTTGGATCGTACGGTTGAGGCCGGTTCGACAGCTCTGGTGGATGTGGAAGGCGAAGAGATCGTGATCCGGAAGAAAGAGGCAAGGGCTGTTGCCGTGCATGGCACAGAAGAATAAGCAGTTCCGCTCCTGAATGATTGAGTAAAACACCTGCATTCCTTGGCAGTAATAGCGAGGGAAGCAGGTGTTTTTTTATGCTATTGACACGAACGAAAGTTCGGTATTATAATGGCGTCAACACTTAAAAACGAACATAGTTTCGATAAAGGAGGCGTAAACATGGATATCGACAATGATCTGGAATATATCTATGACGGCACTTTTGAGGGCTTCCTGTGCTGTATATATGCCAGCCTTACGCGAAGGGAAGTGCCCCGGCACATTTATGTGGAAACGGGGGTCCCGCTCCTCGGGGAGACGGCCACATGGATCACGACAGACTGGGAACAGGCACAGACTGTTTATGTTTCGTTGAGCCGGAAGATCGGCATCGAAGCACAGGATATGGTGAAGGAGGCTTTTCTTACACATATGTATGATAGAGAGATGCGCCTTTATCGGTTCATCATGTTGGGCTACCGTTTGGGCAGGCTGGTGCTTAACGACGAAGAATGGGTCGGGATAGCGGAGGGGACGCCTGCGGGTTATGGACAGAAGATGAGATATATCCCGGATATTTATCAGAGGGAGCTGATCCTTCAGGTTTGGGAAGCGGTGAGAAATTATCGTCTGGAGGTTAAGAATGTGGAAGGATCGATGCGGTTCCGTTCCTATACTGACGTCATGGTGGCCTGTATCACGCCCCGCAACCGGGTGCTGCCGAGTCTGGCGGAGTTTTTTGAGAAGCGTTTCCGTGAAAGTAATTTTCTGGTCTATGACAAGACGCATCAGATGGCAGCGGTGCATCGTCAGGAGGGGACGATGGTGACTCTTATGAAAGAGATAAAACTCCCGGTCCTGTATGATGAGAAGAATGTTTATGAGAAGCTTTGGCGCTCCTGGTATGACAGGCTTCGTATCGAGCCTCCTCTAAGGGCACACTATGCTCTGAATGAAATGAAGAACAGACTTTGGTGTGAGATTTCCGATGCCGGATGAAAGAAAAGAGGGACTTCAACCGTGATATGTACCCTCCTTACTGGACAAACAGTAAGGAGGGTATTTTTATGCGTTACAGTAAAGAATTCAAATTAAAGTGTGTGAAATTATACCGGCAAGGAGAATATCCCAAAACACCAGATAATATCTCTTCTAGATGCT
>JAFWDK010000003.1 GCA_017513085.1 Clostridiales bacterium
GGCCCGGTACACGTGTCGGAACCTTTGTCGGGCTCACTCCCGGTGCACGTGTCGGTGTCACACTTGGCGTCTTCGTAGGCACCTTGGACGGTACACCTGTCGGCGCCTTGGTCGGGGTGATCTTACCTGGTACACCTGTCGGCGCCTTGGTTGGGGTAATTTTACCGGGTACACCTGTCGGCGCCTTGGTCGGGGTGATCTTACCGGGTACACCTGTCGGCGCCTTGGTCGGGGTGATCTTACCTGGCACACCTGTCGGCGCCTTGGTCGGGGTCACAGACGGTGTCTTTGTGGGTGTCTTTGTTGGTGCTTTTGTTGGCGTCTTAGTGGGCGTCTTCGTAGGAGTTTTCGTCGGTGTTTTTGTCGGCGTCTTCGATGGCGTCGGATTGGTCGGTTTTCTCCAGGTCTCCACGAGTTTCAGTCTGTTGTTCGACAATGTATTTTTGTTATCAAAACGGATCGTCGGATCTTTACCGGCGGCAAGATAATTGTTGACATCGTACATCGCGAGGCACAGTGTTGCATCCGATGCGAGCGTGCCATTATATGTAAACATGAACGTCATTTCTTCGCCGTCTTTAAAAGTACCCTTGGCAATACGGACAGGCGAGCCGAAAGAGGCAAGTTTGGCACCGTTCGCGTCGGTGATCTCCGCACAAAGATCGATGTCGAAGAAACTCGGAGCAAGACCTGTATTCTTGATCTTGACCACCAGCTTATTGTTGTATAGCGCGGCGGATGTCACGGTGTAGTTGTAACCTAAGCGATTGCACATTTTGTCGACGATCGACTTCTGCGCACGATAGAAGAAATTGCCGGCATCGCCATCCATATCCAGAGCATAAAGCGAAAGATGCGGGATCTCGATACATTCACGGTAATGATCCACAGTCCACTTCAGTGCTTTTGAATCGGAAGGATTCAGCATATGCTCGTACCGCTCGTGATTATCCGCCATCGTCATCACATTATCTCTATATGCTGCATGAAGTTCCCACTCGGTGTTACGCGTCAGGATCAGGCCATTGTTTCGCTTGGCAAATCCGAGCGAATCCGCGTAGTCATAGATCTCCCGCGCATCGCAGAAAATGCTTACCGTCGTTTTCTTGAAAACCGAAGCCAGGTAATCCATGAGATCTTTCTGGATCTCAACGGAGGGCAGCTCATTTCCGATAAATTCGCCGACGTGCCACTCACCCATGTTACCGAACGCGCGCACTTCAAAATACTCCACGCGCGGATCTCCGTCGTATCTCTCCGCGACCGCTTTGGCAAACTTCTTATATGCCTGTATATAGATCGGATCCGACCAGTGCGGCACTTTGATCGTGGGCGAATTCGCCTTGTATTTGTATGTGACCGTATCACGCTTGGCGCCCTTGTCATAGACCCACTGAGGCACGAAATCGTGGCCGGCGCCGTAATCGTCGTCCGAACCTTTTGTCGTGGTATAACCGATAATGCGGATGCCGTAGGTCATACCCGCCTGCTCACAGGCGGCGAGCATAGTGTCGATCGGCTCCCAGTTATAAACGTCTTCCTTCGGGTTAATATCCTCCCAAAAAAGCACTCCCGTCGTGACTGTAGCGACGTCCCATGCGCGGTTGCCCTTTGAACCGTCGATGCCCAGAGGGTGCTTGCCTTTGTAAAGCATATCCGGGTTATAGACCGTGATCACATAGCCCTTGTGCGGATTTTTGACGATCCCGCCAGAGGGCTGCGCCTCATAAAGCACAGTCGCTTCGCCCGGCGGTGTCGGTGTCGAGGTGATGCTTCGGCCTTTCGGGAAAAGCTGATCCGCGACGATCTTCGCCAGTTTCTGCGCACCGGTCTTGTTCGGGTGCAGGCTCTTCGGCTCATAGTATCTCGAAGCGATCTCTTCCGTCCGTTCCAGACAGAATTCCAGCCATGGCGTGAACATATCGATCACATTGACCTTCTCGCTCTTGGCCAAGGCGTCAAGTTCCTTACCGAACCACTTATACTTCAGGACAGGGTATTGGGAGCCATCTTCCTTCTCCCCCTGCTGCTTGACCAGATAGACTTTCACGCCTTTCGACTTCGCTGTGCGGATCATGGCCGTCATATTGGAAATATAGTCAGACGCATCGATCGCATCCGGATGCGCTTTGGCCTCATCACAATAGTCGTTAATACCGACAGCAAAAAGCAGGATATCGCCGCTCTTGGCATAGTGTTCGACAGTCGGGAACAAAGATTTCTTCAAGCTCCAGGAACGAAGACCGCTGGCCGATACATTGCGCACATCGTATTTATCTGTATTGACATAATCTTTAAGATACATGCCCCAGCCATGCTTGGTTTCGTCGGCGACATTGTAAAAAGCAGCTACGGTCGAATCCCCGCAAAGCCAGATCGTCGGCTTGGTCGTTGAGCTTGTGGATGTCTGCTCGATCTCGACCGTACTGATCGAAAACTCAGAACCCATGCCGGAAGTCGCATAGATATTCAAATATCCATCCGTGACCGGGATCGTAAATGAATCGACCGCGTTATTTCCGGTCATGAAGAAAAGCTGATCGTATCCTTCCGCATTGATCGTTGCGGATACGACGTTTCCGGTCGTGACAGTGATTTTATATACTCCGGAAGGCAGCTTGACCTTAAGGTTTCCGTATCCGCCCCCGAAATGGATCGCATCGCTGAGAGCCCCCTGGCCCAGCGCGCTGACATTCTTCGCGAGATTCGTATCCTGGATCCCATATCCCTTCGAATCGTCATACTTATCCTTCGCCGAAACACCGATATACCCGGGAGCCGTACCCTCGCCACCCAGGTCAAACTTCATGGTGATCAGATCCGCTTTCGCTCTTCCTGCATAGGAAAACAACATGCCGGCACAAATGACGGCGGCACCCAAAAATGCACACAAAGACCAGGTGTGCTTCTTTACCTTCATATACTATCCTCCGATATCCCCGATCTGGTCGATGTGCCTTAATACCTGTCACAAAAACAAGATCCCCCCGTGAAGGCAATATCGAAAGTATAAAATACAGGCCAAAGCCTTTTTTGTAGATTTCCAACTTTTTTATCTGAAATCAGACGTCAGTTTTAAAAGCTTATAAAAGAGGTCAAGCGGATCACAATTTCCCGTTGTTCGTATCCCGGTACTTCTTCGGCGTCATGCCGCATTGTTTTTTGAACGCATTGGAAAAAGCACTCTGCGAGGAGTATCCGAGGGACATGGCGATCTCGAGGATACTGTACTCGGCGTGGCGCAGCATGTTCTTCGCCGTCTGGATCTTCGCCTCCGAAATGAATTCGCCGACTTTCTTCCCGGTCTCCGCCGCGAACAATCTCGAAAAGTAAACAGGATTCAAGCCCTCGATATCGGCAAGTTCTTTTACCGTCAAAGGCTTATTGAGATTGTTATAGATATTGTCGATCGTTCTTCTCACGTGGAAGTTGATGACATTGTTTTTTTTCAGTTCACGCATTCTGGTGGCGTAATCGATCTGCATTGTCGCGATCAGATCGAGGACCTGGTCGACCGTCTGAGCTTCATCTGCTTCGTTGATGTAGATGTCGCTCAGCGTATAGGCCATATTCATATCCATGCCGCCATCGATGCATAACCGGCTGATGATCGCCGCGGAGGAAACCAGGTGATAAATACTGTTTCGGAGAGGATCCGAGGACAGGACGCCACGTCCGTCTTTGCCGTTCAGATAATGGGGACGCACCTTCTCGAAGCGTTCCTTGACCGCTTCCACATCTCCGTTACGGATCCTGTTATATTGCCGGAACTCGGCAAAATAATCCGCCCGTACAAACTTCTCTTCCCGCTGCAAAAACAGCCGGTAATCCAGTTTCTTATCTGTATGCAATCCTGTCACTCCCTCCGGATGTCAATTCCACATATTAGGATAACATGAATCAGGTGATCGGTTCAAAATCTGCAACTCCGTGCTTACAAAGCGGGCAGACGAAATCCTCCGGAAGTTCATCGCCTTCGTAAACATATCCGCACACTTTGCAGACATAGCCCTTCTTGCCTTCGGTCTCCGGCTTCGGCTTGACGTTCTTCTGATAATATGTGTAAGTCATCGTCTCCTTATCCGAGAGCACTCGTGCCTCGGTGACCGAGCAGATGAACATGCCGTGCGTGTCCAGATCCACATAGTCTTCCACCTTCAGTGACATGAAAGAGTTGATGTACCGGTTCAGGAAAACAAGGCCGTTATCCGAGCGCAGGATCTCCTCTTCCCCGGCAAACTTATCGACATTTCTGCCGCTCTGGAATCCGAATGTCTCGAAGACTTTGAACGGTGCTTCCACCGACAGACAGTTCACGTTCATGACACCGGTCTGCTTGATGACATGGTGGGAGTAGTTCTGTTTGTTGATCGTCACAGCGATCCGGTTCGGCGTATTCGTCACCTGCGTGACAGTATTGACGATGAGACCATTGTCTTTTTTACCATCGTTGGAAGTCACCACATAGAGACCATAGCCGATATTGAAAAGCGCCGTCAGATCATTCTTGTTGGCGGTCTCTTCCGACTTCGCGAGATAATCCTGGCACAATTCCTGAGCCATCGCATCGATCTGTGCACGGGACTCTTCGTTCAGAGCCGACACGATCTTAACATTGTTATCCGTGAAAGTGAGGTTCTTGCTCTTCTCAAACATCGCCTTCATGACGCGGATCGCCTGCGGTGCCCAGGAACCGTTCTCGATCATACCGATGGTCTTGTTCTGGAACTGACGCTCGGTCAGGTGATGGATAAACTCGCGCATGAACGGGAACACATCCGCGTTATATGTCGTGGTCGCCAGAACGATCCTTCCGTAACGGAAAGCATCTTCCACACATTCCGCCATATCTTCCCTTGCCAGATCGTTGACCACAACTTTCGGGCATCCGTTCGCCTTCAGCTTATCTGCCAGAAGATCCACAGCCGCCTTCGTATGTCCGTATACCGAAGTATAGAAGATCGCGACGCCGTCTGTCTCAACGCCGTAGGAAGACCAGGTATCGTAAAGCTTAAGATACATCGACAGGTCTCCTGTCAGGACCGGACCATGAAGCGGGCAGATCGTCTTGATCTCGAGGTTCGCCGCTTTCTTCAAGACCGCCTGCACCTGCGCGCCGTATTTGCCGACGATGCCGATGTAGTAACGGCGTGCCTCACATGCCCAATCCTCTTCTACATCCAGCGCACCGAATTTTCCGAATCCGTCCGCACTGAAAAGCACTTTGTCGAAGGAGTCATAGGTCATGAGCACTTCCGGCCAGTGTACCATCGGTGCCGCTACGAAATGCAGGACATGCTTGCCGAGCGGAAGCTCATCGCCTTCGCCGACCACGATCCTTCTGTCTTCAAACTCTGTGCCGAAGAAGTTCTTCATCATGGTGAACGCTTTCTGCGAAGACACGATCTGCGCCTTCGGATAGTTCTTCATGAAGTTCACGATATTCGCGGAATGGTCCGGCTCCATATGCTGGACGACCAGGTAATCCGGTTCCTTCCCGGCAAGTGCTTTTTCCAGATTATCGAGCCACTCATGCGTGAAATTCTTATCTACCGTATCCATGACCGCAACTTTATAGTCCGCGATCACATAAGAGTTATATGCCATGCCGTTCGGCACTACATACTGTCCCTCAAAAAGATCGATCTGATGATCGTTTACGCCAACATACTTGATATCATTACTAATAAACATATTCATTTCCTCACATGTAATTTTATTTTCGCCTGATCGGTCATTCTTTCTGGCCGTTGTCTTTCTTTCTAGTCTTCACAATGATGATCACTACCACTACTGCCACCACGACAATGATCGCAATCCAGATGAAGATGCAAAGACCAAGAGGCTGTGGGCAGAATCCGCAGAGTGAACACTTCTTTTCCTCTTTCTTTTCTTTTTCTGCTCTTCCGAATGCAGGGTGCTCGGTCGGTGTCGGAGTGTCATCCGGCTCCGGTGTCGGTGTCGGATCTTTCTTATCTTCGATCTTCGTCGTCTTGAACGTCAGCACATCGGAATATTCGGAGCTGAAGGCATCGATACCCTCAACGTTCTGCTCACAATAGTATCTGCAACGGATCTCCAGTTCGGAACCATCCGGGATCACTTTTCCATCATTGAGCCATGTGGTCAGTTCCCACAAATGTTCGCCCGGCTTGATGTCACGCTCGCCATTAAGCGGGATCCATTCATCGTCACCCTTCAGTCTGGCCTCCGTTTCAATATAAACATATCCACCGTTACCATGCACATTTGTAACCTTTGTAATAAACTCATCAGTAACAGCAAGCTTATATCCGGCATACGGCTTATCGCTGTCAGAAGACGGTTCGATCAGACGAAGCTCGGAAATCTCCGGCTTAGGAAGATCTTTCTCAGAAATCGGCTCGTATGCTTTCACATCTTTACCGTAACCGCAAATTTCAGACCAGTCGGAATAGTAGAACTTATAGCCATCATCTATAGTAGAAGTAAAAGTTTTAGCGATCAGTCTCGCGCGGAAATAAGCCGTATGCTTGGTAAAATCGATGTGTAAGGATTCTGTTTCCTCGTCATAAGTGTACTGGTCGGGATTCAACTGATCTTTCACTCCCGGAGTCTTTGTTTCCGGATTTCCGTTCCAGCGTTCATCATTCGGCAAACCTCGCATGAGCCAAGCTTCATGGACTGTATCCGTCGAGTTACTCAAAGGTAATTCCACCACATCCCATTCACTGACCCGGCAAAAACCTGTCTCAGGATCATAACCAAAACTGCAATCCACATTGCCATCCCAGTATTCCGGCTTATAGTGCCAGCCGCTGACAGGATCATTGACATCATCGATTGCCCAGTCGACCTGCAGACATACATTCAGTTCTTCAAAATCATACGGTGCAAAAAATTCATCGCCCTTATCGTCGGCCCTTGCTTCCTCCATCTTCGAAATGAAGTCCATTATACCGTCATCCACACTTGCCGCGAACTGCATCGTCGTCGGGGAGTCATTTCCCTCAAGCCACTTGACCGAAACCTTCGGTGCTTTCAAATCAAACGGAAGCTTCGAATTATCCGCTAAAACTGAGAATGCCAGAGTCGGCAGCAGCATCGCTCCTGCCAATAGTGTCGCTAAAAACTTCTTCATAAATACCTCCCAAATCCAGTGTTCATCGGACCTTCGTCCATCGAACGCCTCAACCCCAAAGAAACAAGAATCCTTCGCTGTGCGAAAAGAACTCAATACAATTTTATTATAGCATACACACCACCGTAGGTCTTCTTTTTTCCAACCCTAGGTTGCATTTATAAAGATCCGGATATGTTTTTCCAACCTAGGGTTGGAAAAGTGCTTTTCAAGAAAAAGAGAAGGCTGTCTCCCGCAAACTCTTGAGTTACTAGAGACAGCCTTTGTTTCTTTAGATGCTGTTATTCAGGGTCAGCCGAAGTATCTGTCAAGCAAACCCTTCAGTGCTTTACCATGACGGGCTTCATCACGGGCCATCTCATGAACGGTATCGTGGATCGCGTCGAGGTTATTCTTCTTCGCGCAGGTCGCCAGCTCCGTCTTACCGGCTGTCGCACCGAATTCACAGTCCACACGCCACTTGAGGTTCTCCTTCGTGGATGCCTTCATGTTCGCTTCCAGATCCGAACCGAGAAGTTCAGCAAACTTTGCCGCATGCTCAGCCTCTTCAAAAGCGGCCTTCTCCCAGTAAAGTCCGATCTCCGGATATCCCTCACGATAGGCAATACGTGCCATGCAAAGATACATACCGACCTCAGAGCACTCACCTGTGAAGTTCGCCTTCAGCTGCTCGAAGATGTACTTCTTATCTTCCTCGGAAATATCCGGGTTATTCTTTACAGTTTCTGCGTACACACCGAACTTATGCTCAGCGGCGAGACCCATTTCTGCTTCCATTTTCTTAAATGCAGCCTTCTTCGCCTTGCATACCGGGCACTCATCCGGTGCCTCATCGCCTTCATACACGTAACCACATACTGAACAAACATACTTAGCCATAATCAACTCTCCTTGTCATGTAATTCTGAAAAAGCACTTCGTCTTTACGCGCCGCGCTCTTCCTCTGTTTTCACGCACTCCGGGCACATTCCGTCGAATTGCAATGAGTAACCGAAGATCTTATATCCGGAAGTATCTTTCAGAAGGTCAACCAGGCTTTCCACCGGCATCTCCACATCTGCCACGCGTCCGCAATTATTGCAATGGACGTGATAGTGCGGATAAGTCGTATGGTCAAAGTGATCTGCTCCATTATTGATACGGATTCGTAATGCCTCGCCGGAATCGGCCAGTTTGTTCAAGATCCGATACACTGTTGCACGGCTGATGGACGGGTACTTGCTCTGTACTTGCGCTACCACTTCGTCCGCAGTCGGATGACACGCCATCTCAACCAAAGCTTCATGAACGATCCTCTTCTGTAAGGTATTGCGCTCCTGCATCAACTTCCTCCTTTAACTCGATCTTCAAAAACCCAAAGGACTCTGAATGGGTCCAAGTGCTTTTCTGTTATTGATATTACATCCTAATAAGGACGCTGTCAATAGTTTAACAGATATTTAGAAAGAGAATTTCTAAGAGGGACTGCCAAGCCTTATTTCATACAGTTGGAAAGAAGTGTCCATCGTATGCCCACAGAGAAAAAATACCAACGGATCATTCAGCATGTCTTTCACTGTCCGGTCACGACTCCGTGCCCTGATACTTCAATGCAGCATATTTGCGCATCGTCAATGCCACCTGCGCATCGATCGTCTGGATCAGTTCTTTTTCCGGACGCGCGGTATAATAGCCCTGGATCAGGTCGACGCCAAGTGAGACGACTGTCTTCAGTTCTTCTTCAGTTTCTACGCCCTCTGCCAATGCCAGGATACCGTTTTCGTGCGAGAACTGGATGATATCACGTACGAAGTGCTGTTTCTGCGGACTTTCTTCGATCCGGGTCAGAAGTGATCGGTCGATCTTTACATAGTCCGGACTATAGCGAAGGAGGTTCGATATATTGGAGAACCCGGAACCATAGTCATCGACCGCCGTCTTGATATTCATCCGTTCATACATTTCTTTCATCACGGACAGATCTTCGTCAGAGATCTCCGAACGTTCCGTCAGTTCCACGACGACAGAATCCGGGTGGTTTTTCACGAAATCTTCTAAAACATGTGAGTCTTCTTCATTGAGCATGCATCCGGCGATCGAGTTGATGAAGATCTTCTTGCCGCCTGAAAGTTTCGACTCATTTCTTTGCATCAGGCGAAGAACATTAAAGAAAGTCGCGCGTTCGACATCGTAAAGACGATCGTAATACTCCGCATACCGCAGGATCTCGAGCGGAGAAACAAACGGCGTGACATCCGCCCTCATCAAGGCTTCATACGCGTAGATCCGTCCGGTCCGAACTTCCACAATCGGCTGGAAATGATAAAGCAGTTTATTGTCGTCAAGGATCATGCTGACCACTTTCGCATCATGGATCTCTTTTTCCGTAAGCTCGCGTTTCTTAAGAAGTTTCTGCGCATTGGCCTTCGCAACATTCTTCTTGCTGATCGCCACATTGACCAACCGTTCCATCTCCTCCGATGAAGACGGGCTTCCGCACTGGATACCGTAGAAGAACTCGACCGGGCAATCGATACCGGCCTCTTTGACGCGTTCGTCGATGATCTTCAAAAGCCTGTCTTTCTCAGCCAGGATCTCTTCATCATCCGGATTTCTGGTACGCCGGATCGCAACCATCTCATCGTTTCCGATGCGGATACACATGCTGTTCTTATTTGAAAAAACCATCTCCAGGGAATTTGCTGTCAGGATGATGACTTTATCGCCCTCTTTTCTTCCAAGCTTATCGTTGATCTGCGCCAGTCCTTTGATATCGATGGCCAGCGCACCCATATATCCTCCAGTGTTTCGCATGAGATGCAGAAGCGTCTCCGACTGTTCCAGGAAACCTCTGTAATTCCGAAGCCCCGTCAGGTTATCGATCGTCACGCCCGTCTTGGCGATCTTACTGCTTCCGATCAAGGCGTCCGATCTCCGGTAAAACTCTATGCCTCGACAAACACTTTTCAGCCAGGCACGATACTGCGGAGAAACAGACATCAGCCGGTTCCCGTAACTGACCGCGGCATATCCGAAAATACTGTCTTCATAATGAAGAGGCATAAAGAAATAGGCAGCCGGCTGTTCACGTTCTTCATAAAGCGCGGGCAGCATATCTGTTCTTGCAAAAAAGGAATCGGTCAGGATACGATAGTTGTTTTTTCCTTTGCAGCTGATCGCATGGCGGATCGTATCCTCGAATTCCACCTCCGCGCTGCCGAGCGACGGGTTCAGACACAGATCGAAAGATGCGAATCCGATAATGAACGGCAAGGAAAGAAAGATCGTATTCAGAAGACCTGTAAACGATGACTGACCCAGAAGGTCGTCTTCCATATGATTGATCGGTGAGAACATCGAATTGATCGAAATATCATTGTCCCACTTATCCCGTAATTCATAGGTCGGTTTCGCACTATCGCAACCACAGCCGCACGTTCCTCCGATAAAAAGCTTCGGTGTAAAAAGAATGGTCTGCGGTTCTTCTTCCTCTAAATAAGCATGAATGGTCAGCGCGGCATTCTGCCCCAGAGTGTAGCATTCCAGATATGCGGAAGTCACAGGGACCGGCGAATGCCTTCCTTCCGATAAAGAATCACAACCGACAATAGCGATATCGTCCGGGATCGAAAGACCTTTCTGCGTCAGTTTTTTGGCAAGGCCGATTGCCATACAGTCATTCGCGCACGCCACCGCTTCCGGAAGTTTCCTGTCACTACTGGTCAGGGTGTCTGCCAGACTTTCCCCGCTCGTATACCAGAAATCTCCGAAGAAGATCCTCTCTTCATCCACCTTGATGCCATGCTCGGTAAGCGCATCCTTATACGCCTGAAGACGGATCATGCTATGCGGATGCCAGGATTTTCCGGCAAGGAAAGCAATATCCCGCATGCCGTGCTTTTCGATCAAATGTGCGATCGTCTGCTTTTCCGCCTGATAGTTATTCGTATGGATCGACGGGAAAAACTTGCTGTCCTGATTCACAAAAAGCACTTTCCCGTGATAATCCGTTCTCAGGCGGCGTTCGATCTTCGCTACTTCTCCTTCTGTCTGGATCGTATCCGCCATCACGACTACGGCGTCGAACTTGTCAAAAGAGATCATGCGGTAGATCGAGGATTCTCCTGTGCATCGGGCATGAGTATTCTGAAACTTGATATACATCGCAAAAATGCAAACGTCATAATCTCTTTGAAATGCTTCTTTCAGGAAGCCCTTCAGAAATCGTTCCTGGTTATATTCTTCCGGTTGTGCAAGGAGTACAGCTATTCTTTTTCGTGTCATAAACAAATTACCTTCGTTGTCATATCCAATCTGATATCAAACAGTCCGGCCGGTCTTCTCCGGCCGATGGTTTTAACCAAGTCTTCTCTTGATATCAGGATGGTTCTGATAGTATTGTTCCTTGTCCTCATACATACGCTCGTCAGCGGTCTTCAATACATCCACGATATTGTTGGAATTCTCCGCAAAGCAGAAACCCATGGCAAAAGATACATTGTCGAATTTCTCAGCATTCTTTTTGGCCTGTTCGCACATCTCTTTGATCTCAGCCTCGGAGGTTTCCGTCACGAATACCATAAACTCATCGCCTCCGGCGCGATATACATCGTGACCACGGAAAGAATTCTGAAGCACATTCGCTCCGTTCTTCAGAAGAAGGTCCCCGGCCGGATGTCCTTCGTTATCGTTAATACGCTTCAGACCATTCATATCGACAAACACGATGCCGAAATTATAGATCGTATTCGTTCCGGGCACACGAAGCGCGTCGATACGGTTATTCATCTCATTACGGTTATAAACTCCGGTAAGCATATCGATAGTACTCAGGATCCTCAACCGTTCCATAAGTTCATGGTTTTCAATCTCCGCCGCCAGGAAGAACGTAGTAAGCTCAAGCGTTTCCTTGATCTTTACCGTATTCTCGGTATTAAAATTCAGCGCCCAGATATATCCAAGCGTCACCTCTCCACGCTTGATCGGGAAAAGCACAAGGCTTTGGATCTCAAAATCCAGTAGTGTCCGGTGCCACATCGGATCTCTTTTCTTGATTTCTTCCATGTCGTGCGCATCTTTGATAATGATGCACGTACTCCCTCGAAGCGTGTTCTTCCAGTTTGAAGCAATCGGATAAAAGCTCTTCTCGATATGCTCCCGGACGCTCTGCTTCGCGCTCTTACTTCTGGCCTCCGCAAGAACCGAACACTTCTTCTCTTCATCATCCAAAAGCAATATGCAACATGCATCCGCACCACAGATATCACGAATATCCACGATGACATCATCGACTGATTTCTGAAAATCCGTCGTGCCACGCAGCTTGATGCAGGTCTCCAGGACCCGGGCGGCCGCCTCGCCGGAAAGATCCGACATTCTTGAAGAATCAGCCTGCGGCGTAACTTCATAAGAATAGATGCAATACCCCATGTTTTCCTGATCCGACTCCAACGGAATCATAAACATGTTGAGCCACAATCCCATCTGGTAAAGATTCACATATGTATGCATAGGCGAACCGCCGATCGCACACCGGTAGCAAAAATCTTCAAAATTCATATCTTTCGGGAAGCACATCTCATACGGACAACCCGGCACGAACGGATGTCCTGTCAGATTCAGAATATCATCACAGTGAGCCTTATTGCCCGATACGACCCGGATATTACCGTAGTGATCCTCATCGATCTTTTCAATAGAAAGCACGCAAGTCTTGGTCTTATACTTCTTAAGGATCTCATCAAAAGCCATACTTCGCCCTCCCAAAAGCACGCAAGAATGAATCATCACATTCATCCTGTTTTAATTCCTCAATATTTATTATAGAACTCTGAAAACCGATTTCCACATATTCCAAAAGGTTTAACAGTATTTTTACAGACTGTTCCGCAATCCCCACGTCCGTGTGCGGGAGAGTGTGATCAGCCGGATACAAAAAAGAAGAGGCGGCCTCAAAAGCAAGGAAGTGGACCCACTTTCCTGTTTCAAGGCCGCCTCTTCAAAGACGCAATAAAATATCGCGGAATCAGTCGATCTTCGGCAGATTGGCTGCGTACTTTGCCAATTCCTCATCGGTCGGGATGTAATCATCCATCTGACCATCGTGGAACTTCTGGTAAGCAACCAGGTCGAAGTAACCTGTACCGGTGAGACCGAATACGATCGTCTTCTCTTCGCCTGTTTCTTTGCACTTAAGCGCTTCATCGATCGCTGCACGGATCGCATGAGAGCTCTCCGGTGCCGGGAGGATACCCTCGACACGGGCAAACATTTCAGCCGCTTCAAATACATCTGTCTGCTTCACGGAACGAGCTTCCATGTAACCATCGTGGTAAAGCTGGGACAGTGTCGAGCTCATGCCGTGATAACGGAGACCGCCGGCGTGGTTCGGAGCAGGAATAAAGTCGGAACCCAGTGTGTACATCTTCGCGAGCGGGCAAACCATACCGGTATCGCAGAAGTCGTAAGCGTATACACCACGAGTAAAGCTCGGGCAGGAAGCCGGCTCAACAGCGATGATGCGGTAATCCGCTTCGCCTCTGAGTTTCTCGCCCATAAACGGAGCGATGAGACCGCCGAGGTTGGATCCACCGCCGGCGCAACCGATGATGATGTCCGGCTTTACGCCGAGTTTATCAAGAGCGGCCTTCGTCTCAAGACCGATCACGGACTGATGCAGCAGTACCTGGTTCAGAACAGAACCGAGCACATAACGGTATCCCGGTGTGCCGACAGCCACTTCAACCGCCTCGGAAATCGCGCAACCCAGAGAACCGGTCGTACCCGGGTGCTTGGCAAGGATCGCACGACCGACATTGGTCGTCTCGGACGGAGAAGGTGTAACGGATGCGCCGTATGTGCGCATTACTTCACGACGGAACGGCTTCTGCTCATAGGAAACTTTAACCATGTACACTTTGCAATCCAGATCAAAGTAAGAGCATGCCATGGAAAGAGCAGTACCCCACTGGCCGGCACCGGTCTCGGTGGTTACGCCCTTAAGGCCCTGTTTCTTTGCGTAGTAAGCCTGCGCGATCGCGGAGTTCAGTTTGTGGGATCCGCTGGTGTTGTTACCTTCGAACTTGTAATAGATCTTCGCCGGTGTGCCAAGCTTCTTCTCGAGGAAGTAAGCACGTACCAGCGGAGATGGACGATACATCTTGTAGAAATCGAGGATCTCAGCCGGGATCGGGAAAAATGCTGTGTCGTTATCCAGTTCCTGCTTAATGAGTTCTTCGCAGAATACCGGAGCCAGTTCTTCTGCCTTCATCGGCTGGTGCGTGCCCGGATTCAGAAGCGGAGCCGGCTTATTCTTCATGTCGGCGCGCATGTTGTACCAAGCTGTTGGGATCTCGTTTTCATTCAGATAAGTTTTGTAAGGAATTTTCTCAGACATTTTTTGTCTCCTTTCGTATTGGGCTCACGCCCGAATTTCATTTGAACCATCCGATGTGCGATTATTCATCTGACGATCCTTGGGACAAAATCCTGTTTCTTGCCGGAAAAACAAAAATCCCGCCCCAGCTTCTATATTCTTGCTGGGACAGGAACGATATTCTTTCCTGCGGTGCCACCCGGCTTGATGGACTCTGTTCTCACTTCGTCCATCCTCTCACGCATACCGACATATGCTGGTCATTGTTGACGGGGTACCTCTCCCCGGCGCAGATACTCGTTCACGAAGAACTTTCCCCTTGCCCTCGGAAGTCCATTCACCTCTGCTCTTTCCTGCTGCACTCTCACCTTCTGCAACTCTCTGGATGGATCGAATCAAAGACTACTCACTCTTCCTCGACGGTTTTTCTGCATAATACCACTTGCCTCGGCGGAAAGTCAAGACACAAGTTCTTTTTCCGGAAACGTAATGCAGATCGTCAGTATCTCGTCTTTCCAGGAAGCGCTGCAGGAACCGTGCATCTTTTCCACAAGTTTCTTGGCGATCGCAAGTCCCAGTCCGGTGTTACTGGTGCTTCTGACCTTATCCTTTGTGAAATACTTCTCGAAAATGTGCTTCGCATCTTCTTCCGTGATATTCGTGGCGCGGTTGGAAAAGCGAAAACAGAACCGTCCCGTCTCCGGGTCTTTCCGCAGGGAGATCTGAAAATCTCCCTCTCCGTGCGCCAGGCCATTAGAGATGATGTTGGAAAAGATCCGCTTCACGGCGTCCGTATCGCCCAGGACCGGCATGACTTTTTCCTCGATCTCCACCTGCATCTCGTAGTTTTTCTTTTCAAAATCGCCATAGTACATCGCCAGCACCGAGGTCAGGACCTTTCGGATATCCACCTCTTCTTCGTTCCAGCCGAGCGAATCCGACTCCAATCTCGCGAAGAAGAAAAGCTGGTCCACCAGATTCCGCGACGTCTCAAAACGCTCTTCGACCACATTGAGATAGCGTAGCTTCTCTTCATCCGTCAGATCCATGTCTTTCAGCATGCCGGTATAGCCGCTCGCCGCCGTAAGCGGGGTGCGAAGATCGTGGGAGATCTCCGCCAGACTCTCGCGCACCTCGCGGCTCTTTTTTTCCGCCGTAACAACTTTTGAACGAAGCTCACGCATCTCGCCGTTTATGGAATTGATCAAGGGATTCAGCATCTTCTGCCCACTGCTGTTTCTCACAAGCTGATTCGTCTCTTCGTGGGACATCTCCTGTACCTGCGAAGCGATATTCCGAAGCGCCAGACGCAACCGGACCAGGTAGATCAGAAGAAACAGCGAAAGCAAGGAAAGACCGATCACCAGATAAATCATTTCCCTGCCTCCGAAAGCTTATAGCCGATCCCCCAGACCGTCTTGATATAGTCCTCCGCGCCACCCGCTGCGGAAAGTTTCTTTCGGATATTGCTGACATGCACGTTGACGGAATTATCTTCGGGAATGTAGCTATCGCCCCAGATCGTCTCGAATATATTCTCTTTCGTAAATACTTTCTGCGGATAGCGCACCATCAGTGCCAGGATCTCGTATTCCTTCTTCGTCAGTTCCACTTCGTTGCCGGAAACAGTCACCCTATGGTTCTCCGGTTCGATGGAAATATCACGGAAAACAAGTGCTTTTGACTCCGAAGCAAAAGCACTTGCCGATGCGGCCGATCTTCGAAGCAGGGCTTCGACGCGCACCAGGAATTCTTCGTAGTGAAATGGTTTCACAAGATAGTCGTCCGCGCCAAGCTTCATGAGTTTGACCTTGGACTCAACGGAATCGACCGCCGTCACGCAAAGGATCGCCGTATTCTTCTCATCGCGGATCTTTTTCAGCACCTCGTCACCGGGAAGTCCCGGGAGCATCAGGTCAAGAACGATCAGGTCAAATGTATCACGCTCGACATGGATCAGCGCTTCTGTACCCGAAAAGGCGGATACTGTCTCGTACCCGCTTTTTTCGAGGAGATCTTTTTCCATCTGGTGGATCTCCATGTTATCTTCGATGATCAGTATTCTTGCCATACTTTCCTTTCCGGGGTGACCCGTCAGTATTCTTTTTTCTTCACCACTATTATACTCAAAATCGTGAAAATGATTCCTGCAACAATAAAAGCGATGGCGCAGTAGATCCTGGGGCATGTCTTGTGATCATGCAAAAAGATATTATTGAATACGGAAATCAGATCGATCGGATATTGTTTCATGGATCTTGTCGCAAACGACGAGGCCAGCAGTTCCGAAAGCGACGGCGTCACGATAGCAAGCGGAACCGTAATGGTGGCTCTTTTCGTAAGGCATGCGATGAACATTAAATACGCAGTGTAGAAGAATGCCATAGCGGCTGTTGCAAGAAGGAGCCATAGCAGCGTTCTCCACTCGTCAAGTCCGGCCTTCCCAAAGCTGATGGTAGCGAAACCGAAAAGTGACAAATAGTAAAACAGAATCACGATCATGCAAAAGAGAAATACGGAGATCAGTGTTCCCATCGTATAGCTGAGCCTGCCGGTTCCTTTACCTATGATCTGCCGGATACTTTGGGTAGTAAAATCCGAGCAGATCAAAAGTGAGGCCAGGATCCCGATGACCACAAAAACAAAACCGCCGTCAAGAACGCCTGTCAATGCTTGAACTCCGGTAATGGTGACATCCGCCGGAGCATTGCTCACCTGAGTGTCTGCCAATCGATAGAATACAAACGCCAGACACGGCATGAGGATCATCATTACAAAAAAAGCACTGCTTCGAAGATACTTAAAACTCTGGCTGGAGATAACGTTATTCATGATCCGCACCTCCCATTTTCTCAACAAAATACGCTTCGAGATCCTGTCCGACAACGCGGATGCTTTCCGCGTAGATCCCTTTTGAAGCGAGCGTGGCATTGATATTTCCACTCAAAGAAGTATCGCAGAATACCTGAACTTTCTGATCCGGCAGGATCTTATAGTTTCTAAGTTCCATCTCTTCAAGCACGACGGCAACGGCTTTGGCATCCTGTGCGTCGATCTGGATCGCCTGCCGCGTCTTTTCGAGAAGTTCTTCGTGAGAAATTTCCTCCACGAGCACGCCTTTATCGATGATTCCATACCGGGTCGCCAGTCTTTGCAGTTCACCCAGGATATGCGAAGAGATAAGGATCGTAACACCACGCTCCTGATTCAGTTTCAAAAGGAGATTTCGGATCTCTACGATACCGGTCGGATCGAGTCCATTGACCGGCTCATCCAGGATCAGTATATCCGGGTTCCCGATCAGGGCGATCGCAATACCCAGACGCTGCTTCATGCCCAGAGAAAGCTTTCTGGCCGTTTTTTTCTTTGCATCAGTAAGTTCCACCAGTTCCAATATTTCTTCGATATTCGAGTTATCGGTGATCCCCAGAAGTTTATTGTAGAACTTCAGGTTGTTTACCACGCTCATGTCCGTATAAAGTGACGGGCTTTCGATCAGGCATCCGATCCGCTTGATCGTCTTTTTGTTATCTTTCTCCCCGAAGAATTCATATGTGCCGGATGTCGGTCTGGCAATACCTCCGAGCATTCTCATGATCGTGGTTTTACCGGCACCGTTTCTTCCGATCAGACCATAGATGTCTCCCTTTTCCAGTCGCATCGAAACATGGTCTACAACAATGGTACCGCGGTACTTTTTTGTAAGAGAATTTGTTTCTAAAACCAAACTCATCTTCGCAACCTCGCTTTCCTAAGATGATTCTAGTCTACAAGGCATAGGTAAACAAGTCCTTCGAAAAGTCTAAGGAAAACATAAAGTTCGGTATGAGATTTTTTCAGAATACTTATCCGATCAGTTCCGCAATATCGTAGATCAGGCGGACGGTCTTATTCCAGCCGAGGCACGGATCCGTGATCGACTTTCCGTAAACACCGCCACCGACTTTCTGACAGCCGTCTTCGATATAGCTCTCCACCATGAATCCCTTAACCAGATTTTTCACCTCCGGGCTGAGTTTCATGGAATTCAGTACTTCTTTAATAATTCGCGGCTGCGCGAACGGATTCTTATTTGAATTAGCATGATTCGTGTCGATGATGACCGCCGGATTCATGAGGTTTCTTTCTTCGTACTGCTCACTTAAGCGGATCAGATCTTCGAAGTGGTAATTCGGCTGCGATTCACCATGCTTATTCGTATAGCCACGCAGGATCGCATGCGCATGCGGATTTCCATGCGAGTGGATCTCCCAGCCGCGATAGATAAACGTATGAGGATGGGACGCCGCCAGGATCGCATTCAGCATAACGGCGTAGTCACCACTGGTCGGGTTCTTCATGCCGACAGGAGATGCGATCGCGCTGGCCGTCAGTCTGTGCTGCTGGTCTTCGACGCTTCTTGCACCTACTGCAACGTAAGCGAGAAGGTCATCGAGGTAGGCATAGTTTTCCGGATAAAGCATCTCGTCGGCACAGGCAAACCCTGTCTCGGCGATGGCGCGCATGTGAAGATGGCGCGTCGCGATGATCCCTTTTACAAGATCCGACTTCTCATTCGGGTTCGGCTGATGAAGCATGCCCTTATAGCCCTCGCCTGTAGTTCTCGGCTTGTTGGTATAAATTCGCGGAACGATGATGATGTTGTCCCGTACTTCCTCCTGGATCGGAGAAAGTCTCGAAATATAGTCCACAACGCTGTCTTCGTTGTCGGCAGAACACGGACCGATGATCAGGACCAGCTTATTGCTCATACCCTCCAGCACCTGCTCGATCTCATGTTTAGAGTTTTCCACCGCTCTCTCCATCTCAGAAGTCAGCGGGCACATCTCCTTCACTTCCTCCGGAAGCGCCAGTTCTTTTATAAAATCCGCATTCATGCTTTATTCTCCTTCTCAGCAGGTTCCCCGATCCGGATATCCGGCGAATAGGTTCCGACCACTTTGATCTTCTCACAGGCTGTCTTGAGCTGTTCCAGCATCCGCCAGCCTTCTTCCGTATCAAGGTGTCCTTCGATCTCCGTGTAAAAATAGTACTGCCAGTTCTCATCTTTGACCGGCCGGCTTCGGATGACACGCATATTGTAATTATGTTTTCCGATAATCGAGATCGCACGAGCCAGCGCCCCCGCAAAATCCCGGATCGTAAAGATCAGGATCGTGTTTTTCAAAGGCTGCATCGTCCCGGTCGTTTCCGGCTTCACAAAGACCGCAAAACGCGTGACATTCTGCGAACTCTCATTGATGTTCTCTTCAATGACCGAGAGACCGTAAAGCTTGCCTGCACTCCGGCTTCCGATCGCCGCTACGGTGATATCGCCCTTGTCCGCAACTTCCTTCGCCGCACGGGCCGTGTTCTCGTAAGGGATCACATTGTAACCGTATCTGGCGATATGCTCGCCGCATTGTTCCAACGCCTGTGGATGACTCATGACGGTCTTGATCGAATCCGTCGAACTTCCCGGCACACCAAGAAGACACTGGTTGATGGACAATTCAAACACGCCTGTGACTTTAAGGTTGCCGGAAAACATCAGGTCCGAAACCTGACCGACTTCACCGGCATAACTGTTTTCAATGGGGAGCACACACGCATCACAGCTGCCCTGCTCCACTCTCTCGTACGCCTCACGGAATGTCCGGCACGAGATCTTCTCCCCATCCGGAAAAATCTCTTCCGCCGCCATCGCCGCAAAAGAACCCTCGATTCCACTATATGCGATCTGCTGTTTTTCTTTCGTCATACCAACTCTGCATTCCTCTTTATTCTGTACGAAGCCACTCCGCAGGAACTGCGGCTTAAGTGCTTTCAAGTATAAAAAATATGCGGTGTCTTTGTAAAGGACACCGCATATCAAAATGATGATAAAAACTTATTCAAATCGACCTTTTCTTGTCTTACTGAACTTTGGCGAAGCCTGCTTCGAGATCGGCAAGGATATCGTCGATGTGCTCGGTGCCGATGGAAAGGCGGATCGTATTCGGCTTGATGCCTGCTTCCAGAAGCTCTTCTTCGGAGAGCTGGGAGTGTGTCGTGGAAGCCGGATGAATGACCAGAGACTTCACATCCGCCACATTGGCCAGCAAGGAGAACAGTTCCAGACTCTCGGTGAACTTCTTGGCCTTCTCGGCATCGCCCTTTATCTCAAATGTAAAGATCGAACCAGCGCCGTTCGGAAAGTAACGGTCGTAAAGTGCTTTTTGCGAAGGAGACGAAACAGACGGATGGTTAACATTCTCGACCTGAGGATGCTTCTTGAGGAATTCGATCACCTTCAGTGCATTTTCAACATGACGTTCTACGCGGAGAGACAAAGTCTCGAGGCCCTGCAGGAGCAGGAAGGAATTGAATGGAGAGATCGCTGCGCCCTGGTCACGAAGCAATGTCGTTCTGATCTTGATGATATAAGCGATGTTACCGACTGCTTCTGTGAATACTACGCCGTGATAGGACGGATTCGGCTTGGAAAGGCCCGGGAACTTATCGTTCTGTGCCCAGTCAAACTTACCGGAATCGACGATGACACCGCCCATTACCGTACCGTGACCGCCGATAAACTTTGTTGCCGAGTGTACAACGATGTCAGCACCGTGCTCGATCGGGCGGAGATTATAAGGTGTAGCAAATGTATTGTCCACGATGAGCGGTACACCGTTGGCATGTGCGATCTTGGAAACAGCTTCCAGATCCAGCACATCGGAATTCGGATTGCCGAGTGTCTCGGCGAAGAACAGTTTCGTGTTCGGCTTCACTGCTTTAGCAAAATTCTCCGGATCTGCCGGATCGACGAATGTCGTCTCGACGCCCTGCTCACGGAGCGTGTGGGCCAGAAGGTTAAAGGAACCGCCGTAGATATTCTTGGATGCGACTACATGATCACCGGAAGTTGCGATATTCTGGATCGCGTAAGTGATGGCGGCAGCGCCGGAAGAAACGGCAAGAGCTCCGACACCACCTTCAAGAGCGGCAATTCTCTTCTCAAAAACATCTGATGTCGGGTTCATGAGACGTGTGTAAATGTTACCGGGTTCTGTAAGACCGAAGCGGCCGGCTGCGGTTGCAGCGTCTTTAAAGACATAAGATGTTGTGGCATAAATCGGTACTGCGCGGGAGTCCGTACCCGGATCCGGCTGTTCCTGACCTACGTGAAGTTGTAATGTTTCAAATTTATAGTTGCTCATATTTAAATCTCCTTTTCGAATCGAATCTGTTGTTATGTTTTTGCATTTGTTTGAACTGATTTTCTGATGAATAATCTTTCATCAATCTTTTGTGCATCAACATCGACACATTCGTCCGAATCGGTAATTCTGTCTGTTCAATCGGATAAGTAGATCCTTCATTTTGTTAACCTCACTTTGCAGGGTTTTGATCCAGCGGTGATCCATTCCGCGAACCCTGTTTTTCACCCACCGCCTCGGTAGGTTGTTTGCATGATACCAACAACTCACCTACTGTGTCAATAGGTCAATAAGTGCAGGTTATAACGTCACGTAGAAAAACCGAAAGCGCCTCTGGCAGAGGCGCTTTCAGATTTTCTGTTAACTTGTACGAAGCACTTTTTCGACCATCTTTTATAACCGGTTATAAGAAAGGCGTATAACCCCGACAGATGGGCGGAGGTGCAGATGGGCGGATGTGCGGGAGCGTCATCCTTCGAACAGAGGCCCGCGTGATCAGAGGATATCGATATACTCACCGGCCAGTGCTTTGTTCATGCTACGGACGGCACAGAACTTACCGCACATGGAACAGCTTTCTTCGATCTCCGGGGAGCGGTCATCACGGATACGCTTCGCTGTCTCCGGATCGATGGCGCAGTTCCACTGTTCCTCCCAGTCGAAATTTCTTCTGGCATCAGACATGCGGTCATCGATATCTCTTGCATGCGGAACTTTCTTGGCAATATCCGCTGCATGTGCGGCAATACGCGATGCAATGATGCCCTGCTTAACATCATCCACATTCGGCAAAGCCAGATGCTCCGCAGGCGTAACATAGCACAGGAATGCCGCGCCGGCCTTTGCCGCAATGGCACCGCCGATCGCCGACGTAATATGGTCATAACCCGGAGCAATATCCGTAACAAGTGGTCCGAGAACATAAAACGGTGCTCCATTACAGATCCTCTGCTGGATCTTCATGTTCGCTTCGATCTCATCCATCGCCATATGGCCAGGTCCTTCCACCATGACCTGCACGTCTTTCTCCCATGCACGTCTGGTAAGTTCACCGAGGCGGACCAGCTCCTCGATCTGGCAAACATCGCTTGAATCCGCAAGACATCCGGGACGGCACGCGTCGCCCAAAGAGATCGTCACATCATATTCACGGCAGATCTCCAGGATCTCATCATAATACTCATAGAAAGGATTCTCCTCTCCGGTCATACACATCCATGCAAAAACAAGAGAACCGCCACGGGAAACGATGTTCATCTTTCTTCCCACTTTCTTGATCTGCTCGATCGTTTTTCTCGTAATACCGCAATGAAGTGTGACAAAATCCACTCCGTCTTCAGCATGAAGACGTACAACGTCGATAAAGTCTTTCGCCGTCAAAGTCGAAAGATCTCTCTGGTAATGGATCACGCTGTCATATACCGGAACCGTACCGATCATGGCGGGGCATTCGGAAGTCAGTTTTCTTCGGAACGGCTGGGTATTTCCATGCGAGGACAGATCCATGATCGCCTCCGCGCCCATGTCCACCGCAGCCATTACTTTCTTCATTTCAATATCGTAGTCTTTACAATCCTTCGAAACGCCGAGATTCACATTGATCTTCGTTTTAAGCATCGATCCGACACCATTCGGTTCGATACAAGTGTGCAGACGATTGCAGCAGATCGCCACTTTTCCCTCGGCAACCAGGCTTCGGATCTCCTCTTCCGTTCTATATTCTTTCTGTGCGACTTTCTTCATCTCCGGAGTCACGATGCCTTTTCGCGCCGCCTCCATCTGTGTTTTATACTCTCTCATTTTCCACATCCTCCCTTAATATAAAATTGTGCATGAGCGGACCACTTCCTTGTCCCAGGTCAAGGCCGACACGAAGGCAGTCCGAAATATATTTCTTCGCCCCGAGCACTGCATCGGAGAGTGCTTTTCCCTTGGCAAGATTTGCAGCGATCGCTGATGAAAGTGTGCATCCGGTTCCGTGAGTGTTCGGGTTATCGATCCGTTCGCCATGAAACCATGTCATCTTTCCTTTTTCACAAAGAAGATCGTCTGCATCGCAAATGCTGTGCCCGCCTTTTACCAGGACCGCGGCGCCAAGGCCTGCGATCTTCTTTGCGGCTTGTTCCATATCTTCTTTCGTATGTATTTCCATACCGGAAAGGATCTGTGCTTCAGGTATGTTAGGTGTGACTAACCTCGCAAACGGAAGAAGTTTTTGAACTAAAACTTCGATCGCTTTGTCGTCGATCAGTTTACTTCCACTCGTCGCCACCATGACCGGATCCAAAACGATATTTTTCGCGTCGTAAAAGCGCAATCTTTCCGCGATCACTTCGATCAGTTCCGGCGAAGAAACCATACCGATCTTCACCGCGTCCGGAAAGATATCCGTAAACACTGAATCGATCTGTTGTTTCAGAAATTCCGGTGTAACCTCGAAGATCCCCGAAACGCCTGTCGTATTTTGTGCCGTCAACGCCGTGATCACGTTCATGGCATAAACGCCGTTCATGGTTATAGTCTTAATATCTGCCGTGACGCCTGCGCCACCGGAACAGTCATTTCCTGCAATCGTCAGCGCTGTCTTCATGCTTCCACCATCCTCTTCGTCTTCTCATAAAGATCACGCGTCGCCATAAAGATATCCTTCGCACCGAAGATAGCACTGATCACAGCGATTCCGCAGATTCCCGAACCGGCAAGTTCTGAAACATTATCTGCACTGATCCCTCCGATCGCAATGACAGGAATCGAAACCGCCTCACAGATGGCTTTCAATGTTTCACCCGTCACTTCCACCGCATCATCTTTCGACCCTGTCGGGAACACTGCTCCGACGCCAAGATAATCCGCACCACGCTGCTCCGCCAGCACCGCCTGCTCCACCGTCTGGGCCGACACACCCAGGATCGCATTCGGTCCCAGAAGCGCTCTTACATCACCCGCTTCCATATCGCTCTGCCCGACATGCACGCCATCCGCGCCCATACGCCGCGCGATCTCCACATTATCGTTGACGACAAAAGGCACTCCCATCTTTCTGCACAGTGCAGCGATTTCTCTTGCTTCTTCTTCAAAAGCACTTTCGTCGAGGTTCTTTTCGCGTAGTTGTATGAATGTTGCGCCTCCGCAGATGGCTTGTTCGACTTGTTGGAGAAGGGTCTGCTTTCCTGTCCAGCGTCGATCGGTGACGGCATAAAGAAGAAGTGACTCTTTAAGCTTTTCTTTCTCATCGGATCTCATATTTTGCACCTGCTTCCAATGTCTTGCTGTCCATGTTGAAAATGGCATCAATAATGCGGTTACGGTATGTGGAGTTTCCATCTCCATCCTGCATTCTGCTCCAGCCGATCTCACCGGCAAGCCCCATCAGGCAGACCGCCGCAGCGACTGCATCCACTTTATTGTCCGGATTGGCCACCGCGTAGGCAGCGCATACAGTGGAAAGCTGACAACCGGTTCCTGTGATCCGGCTCATCTCTTTTCTACCATTACGGATCACGTAGCAGACATTCTCATCAGCAACGAGATCGATCGCGCCGGTGATTGCAATTACAGAGCCGGTCTTTGCGGCAAATGCTTTTACAAAATTGACCATATCATCCAGGTTATCTTCGGTGACCGTGTCAGCTGCATCTGCGTCCACGCCTTTCGTCGTTCCCGAACCTTTTGCCAGTGTCTTGATCTCCGAAATATTGCCACGGATCACATCCGGATGGATCTTATTCACGATCGTCTGCGCGGTAGTAGTTCGAAGTGTACTGGCGCCGGCGCCGACCGGATCGAGCAAAACCACGTGCCCCAGTTCTTTTGCACGCGCACCGGCAATCATCATAGCTTCAATCGAACGTTCATTCAGTGTACCGATATTGATATTCAAGCCGCCGCAGATCGATGTGATCTCATAAACATCCTTTGGCTCATCCGACATGATCGGGCTGCCCCCGCACGCGAGAAGCGCATTGGCCACATCATTGACCGTAACGTAATTCGTGATGTTGTGGATCAAGGGTGTCTTTGCATGTACAGCCTCCAGGCATTCTCCCAAGGAGCGACGTGTCTTTCCATTCATCAAACTCATAAAATCCTCTTTTCCCGTCTTTCCGACGTCTCATGATCTGAAACTAAACAGGAATCTTGATTGATCAACTAAGCAGCAAAAAAGCTGCCCTTGATCGGACAGCTTCTCGAAAATACCATATTTTACCAGGCATCCCTACGTTGGCATTATCCAAATCAGGTTATGGGTCGAAGGTGATCACCTTCCTCTCAGCCTGTAACACAAGCTCCCCTCTGTTCAGTTTTCTGCAGGATTGTAGCACAAGGGGCAACCACGCGCAAGACTCTCTTCTTCCCTTTCTGACGTGGCACAGTATAATCTCATACATCAAACAATTCTTTCGTGTTTTTCGTCCGACTTTCCAACTACAAAAAAGGGACTCTTTCACCAAGAGTCCCCTCATCCGCATTATGCATTCAAACTTACAGCACGCCGTGCCCGTTCATGAGATACCGGTCACACTCCCTCGCAGCGCCGCGGCCCTCAGTCAACGCCCAAACGACGAGCGACTGCCCACGCCGCATATCGCCGGCTGCGAAGACACCTTCTACAGAAGTGCAGAACTTGCCGAACTCCGCGGCAACATTGCTTCTCCCGTCACGCTCCAGTCCAAGCGCGCTTGGCAAAGTATCTTCCGGTCCTAAAAAGCCCATCGCCAGGATGACCAGATCCGCATCGATCGTTCTTCTCGTCGCCTCGATCGGAACCGGCGACATACGCCCTGTCGCAGGATCTTTTTCCCAGGAAACCTGCACGACCTGAAGCTTTTTCACATTACCTTTTGCATCACCGATAAACTTCTCGGTCGACATGAAATACTGACGCGGATCATCTCCATATACAAAAGCAACTTCCTCCTGTCCGTAATCCGTCTTCTTCACGAACGGATACTCCGGCCACGGGTTGTTCGCTGCACGCGTCTGCGGAAGCGGTCCCATGATCTCCAGCTGCGTCACACTCTTGGCGCCTTGACGCACTGCCGTCGCAGAACAGTCGGTACCGGTATCGCCACCGCCGATGATCACGACATGCTTACCCTTTGCAGAAATCGCAAGATCCGGCGCCGGCCCTTCCTTATCGAAATGATCCTTTGCGAAAAGCGCCTGGGTGTTTGTCCGCAAGTAATCCACGGCAAAGTGGATGCCTTTAAGTTCTCGCCCTTCCACGACCAGATTACGTGGTTTGGTCGCGCCACAGCAGAGGACTACGGCATCAAAACTGCTACGGATCTCTTCAATGGTAATATCGTGACCGACCTCCACGCCGCACTTAAAAGTGACGCCTTCTTCTTCCATGAGTTTCACTCGGCGGAGAATGACCTGTTTATCCAGTTTCATATTCGGAATACCATACATAAGAAGTCCACCCGGACGGTCAGCACGTTCAAACACTGTAACCAGATGTCCCGCGTGGTTGAGCTGATCCGCACAGGAAAGACCGGACGGACCGGACCCGATCACGGCTACTTTTTTACCGGTACGGCTCTTCGGCCGATTCGGTTTCATGGCGCCGCTTTTCCAGGCTGTTTCCGACAGGAACCATTCGTTATTTCTTACCGACGTCGAAGCAAAATTATGCCCACAAGTACAAGCACCTTCGCAAAGCGCCGGGCAAACACGGCCGGTGAATTCAGGAAATCCGTTGGTCTTACGTAGTCTTTTGTATGCGTCTTCAAAACGTCCGTGATACAAAAGATCGTTAAATTCCGGGATCAGATTGGAAAGCGGGCATCCTGTTGCACCACGTCCCAGGAACATACCTGTCTGGCAAAAAGGCACGCCACAGTCCATACAGCGTGCGCCCTGTGTAATGGCGTCTTCTTCGCTCTGGTAGATCTGATGTACTTCGCGGTAATCACGAACGCGGTCTTTGATTTCACGATCCGGTCCGATTGCTCTTTCGTATTCCAGAAACCCCGTATTCTTACCCATGGATCAGCCCTCCTTGTTTTCCGGTTGCCAGCTCAAAAGCCATCAGAACAGCTTCATCGCCTTCGTAGCCTTCTTCCTTCACCTGCACAAGCTTCTCGTTAAACTTCGCATAATCATGCGGCAGTACTTTTACGAAGCGACCGATCATGTCATCGAAGTTGGTAAGAATATGCTCAGCATAAGTACTCTCTGTACTCTTCACATGCTCACTGATATGCGTTCTGACAAACTCGATCTCCTCCGCATCGGTAAGCGGCATCAGCTGCACCATCTCCTGGTTGCATCTTGCGGCAAAATCGCCATTTGCATCGTAGACATACGCGATACCACCGCTCATACCTGCCGCGAAGTTTCTGCCGGTTGGTCCGAGTACGATAACGCGGCCGCCGGTCATGTATTCACATCCGTGATCACCCACACCTTCGACGACTGCCGTTGCGCCACTGTTTCTTACACAGAAACGTTCACCGGCGATACCACTGATGTAGGCTGTACCGGAAGTCGCGCCATACAGAGCGACGTTACCGATGATCGTATTCTCTTCGGAGCGGAAAGAAGCATCTCTGTCTTTTCTGACGACGATCTTACCACCGGAGAGTCCTTTTCCGACATAATCGTTCGCATCACCTTCGAGACGCAATGTTAAACCACGCGGGATAAAAGCGCCGAAGCTTTGTCCTGCAGATCCCTGGAAATGAACATCGATAGAATCCTCCGGTAGTCCTTTTTCACCATGGATACGGGTGATCGCAGAACCCAGCTGTGTACCTGCCGCACGGTCGGTATTGTGGATCTCGAGCGACAGGCTGACCTTTCTGCCTTCGTTCAGGGCCGGCTCGGAGAGCGGGATCAGCACCTTGTAGTCGAGTGTATTCTCAAGCTTGTGATCCTGGGCAACTGTGTGATGCGTGATGACTGTCGAGTCAAGCTGCGGACGATAGAGGATCGCGGAAAGATCGATTCCCGTTGACTTCCAGAACTTAATCGCCTTGTTGACGCGGAGCATATCGGAACGGCCGACCATCTCGTCGATCGTACGGAATCCCAGCTGGGCCATGATCTCACGGAGTTCTTCCGCTATGAATCTCATAAAGTTCACAACATATTCCGGCTTGCCTTCAAACTTGGCGCGAAGCTTCGGGTTCTGAGTCGCGACACCGAAAGGACAAGTGTCGAGGTTACATACACGCATCATGGCGCATCCCAGTGCAACCAGCGGGCCTGTAGCAAATCCGAATTCTTCGGCGCCCAGGAGGCATGCGATCGCTACGTCACGGCCTGTCAGAAGCTTACCGTCAGCTTCGACCGTGATACGGGAACGAAGATCGTTCAGAAGCAATGTCTGATGCGCTTCGGCAACACCGAGTTCCCATGGAAGACCGGCATGACGGATAGACGTTCTCGGCGCAGCACCTGTACCTCCATCGTAACCGGAGATCAGGACAACATCGGCGCGTGCTTTTGCCACACCAGCCGCGATCGTACCGACACCGACTTCCGATACCAGCTTCACGTTGATCCTTGCAAAGCGGTTCGCATTCTTCAAGTCATGGATCAATTCCGCCAGGTCCTCGATCGAGTAAATATCGTGATGCGGTGGTGGAGAGATCAAGCCTACACCCGGCGTAGAGTGACGGGTCTTGGCGATCCAGGGATAGACCTTGCCGGCCGGAAGCTGTCCGCCTTCACCAGGCTTTGCGCCCTGGGCCATCTTGATCTGGATCTCTCTTGCATGGACAAGATAATCCGAAGTTACACCGAAACGTCCGGAAGCGACCTGCTTGATCGCACTCATCTTCGAATCACCGTTCGGCATTCTCTCATATCTCTCCGGATCCTCACCACCTTCACCGGTGTTACTCTTACCACCGAGACGGTTCATGGCGATGGCCAGCGCTTCGTGCGCTTCTTTACTGATGGAACCGTAGGACATCGCGCCGGTCTTAAAACGCTTCACGATGCTCTCCACCGGCTCGACTTCGTAAATGGAGATCGGCTGCTTCGACGGAACAAATTCCAAAAGACCCCGGATCGTGCAAAGTCTTGTGTTTTCCTCGTTCAATCCACGGCTGTATTCCTTGAAGAGGTTGTAGTCACCTTTTCTGACCGCGTTCTGAAGCTGATAGATCGTCTTCGGGTTGAACATATGGTATTCGCCGTCTTTTCTCCACTGGTAGACACCGCCGGTCGGAAGCCCCGGTTGTGTCTCAGCTGTCTTAAAAGCAGCTTCCATGCGGGTTCCGACTTCCTTGGCGATCTCATCCAGACCGATACCGCCGATGCGGGACGCCGTAGATGTGAAATACTTCTCGATCACTTCTTCTCCGATACCGAGTGCTTCGAAGATCTGCGCGCCCTGATAACTCTTCACGGCAGAAATACCCATCTTGGAAAGGATCTTCACGATACCGTGACGAGCTGCGGAAATATAGTTATCGATCGCTTCCTCCGGCGTCTTCTCCAAACGCTGATGCGAGATCTCATCAACGATCGTCTCGTATGCCATGTACGGGTTGATCGCCGAAGCGCCATAACCGACCAGCAACGCAAAGTGATGCACCTCACGCGGTTCACCGGATTCCAGAACGATGGACGTCATGTGACGCTGCCCTTTTCGCACGAGATGCTGGTGCAGACCGGAAACCGCAAGCAGCGCCGGGATCGGGCTCTTATCCGCATCCGCATCGCGGTCGGAAAGTACGAGGATATTTGTGCCTTTATCCACAGCATCGGAAGCCGCCTTGCAAAGCGCATCCAGTGCTTTTTCCAAAGTATGGCCGTCACCGTTTGCCTCGTAAAGGATCGGAAGGACGACCGACTTGAATCCTTTTCTCTTGATGTTCTTAACTGCTGCCAGTTCTTCATCCTTTAAGATCGGGCTCGGCAATGCGATATGACGTGCATCCGTTGCCTTCGGTTCGATGATGTTTCCTTCGTTTCCGAGATACATCCTTTCCATGATGACGATGTCTTCACGGATGCAGTCGATTGGCGGGTTCGTGACCTGCGCGAACAGCTGCTTGAAGTAGTTATAAAGAAGCTGAGGCTTATCCGAAAGCACTGCGATTGGGCTGTCGTTTCCCATTGCGCCGATGGCTTCGGCTCCGGTATTGGCCATCGGAATGATCATCTTTCTTATATCTTCATAGGTATAACCGAACATCTTCTGCTTCACTTCGATATCGGAAGATGAAGACTTAGCCGCCTGACTCTTGGACTTCTTCGCCGAAGTCTGATACTCCTCGACCAGATCCGAAAGCTTCACCATATTCTCATCGATCCACTGCTTGTAAGGATGTGACGTCGCGATTTTCTTCTTGATCTCTTCGTTCGTGATAATGCGGCCCTCTTCGGTATCGATCAGGAGCATTCTTCCCGGACGCAGACGGTTCTTGCTGACCACACGGCTCTCATCGATCGGAAGGACACCCGCCTCTGAAGAAAGGATCACATAGCCGTCTTCCGTCACAACATATCTTGCCGGACGAAGGCCGTTGCGGTCGAGTGTCGCTACAATACTTCTGCCATCGGTAAATGCCAGTGCAGCCGGTCCGTCCCAAGGCTCCATCAGCATGCTGTTATACTCGTAGAAAGCCTTCAGATCTTCGTCCATCTGCTCATGCTTGATCCACGGTTCCGGAACCATCATCATAGCTGTCTCAGCCAGGGATCTTCCGGACAAAGTCAGGAACTCAAGTGTGTTATCGAACATCGCCGAGTCAGAACCATTCGGGTTAATGATCGGCAGTACTTTTTCCATATCATCGCCAAAAGCTTTGTTGCTGATCGAAGCGGATCTTGCGTACATCGCATTGATGTTTCCACGAAGAGTATTGATCTCACCGTTGTGGATCAGGTAGCGGTATGGATGCGCACGCTCCCAGCTCGGGAATGTGTTTGTGCTGTAACGGGAATGGACGAGCGCCAGTGCGGAATCGAAGGAGAGGTCCTTCAGGTCGAGATAGAAAGCATCCATCTGCTCCGGTGTCAGCATGCCCTTATAGACGATTGTTCTTGTGGAAAGGCTGGCAAAATAGAAATAACGTGGATCTGTCTCTGTAAGCTCGATCGTTCTCTTTTCCAGTTTCTTTCTGATGATATATAATGCGCGGTCAAAAGCAACGCCTTTCTTTGTCTTGTCGCCGCGTCCGATAAAGATCTGCGCAATATACGGACGGTTCTCTTTTGCCGTCTGACCGATCGTGCTCTCATTGACCGGAGTATCTCTCCAGCCCAGTACGACTTGTCCTTCTTCTTCAACGGCCTTATCGACGACCTTCATGCACTTTTCGCGCGCATCGCTCTGACGCGGAAGGAACACCATACCTACGCCATAATCACCTGCAGCCGGCAATTCTATATTTTCTTCAGGACATACTTTTCTGAAAAAAGCATCCGGGATCTGAAGGAGCATACCTGCTCCATCACCCGTATTCTCATCGCTTCCCTCACCACCACGATGGGCAAGGTTTGCAAGGATCTTCAGACCGTCTTTCACCGTCTGGTGAGTTCTTTTGCCGTGGATGTTCACGACAAAACCGATACCACAAGCGTCATGCTCGTAGTCCGGCGAATAAAGTCCCTGCTTTTGCATCATCATAAAAATTCCTCCTTAGGTCGAGAAAGTGCCGCGGGAGGATCGTTCGCAAGCGCATCGCGCCGGATCCGCCGCTTCTTTTCGGAAGCAGTCCGTCAGCACTTAGCGTCATTGCTAAATCTTCATTGCTTGCATAATATCATTTTGCAAGTTTTATTGCAACATCTTGCAATTATCAGAGCAAAAAACGATAAAAAATGTGCATTATTTGTTTAGTTATGCATTTCTCTCTTGCCGATTATTCATTTTTATTCGATAGATCGTATAAAGAATGCATCTTTTCGAATGCTTCGTCAAAGCTTTATGCCTTTTCCGACTGAAGCATCATCTTTACTTTTGACATATAGTATCCGGAGCGGAATTTCTCCGAGATCAGTTCTTGATACGCGAAAGTTCCGATTTTATTGCAGCGTGTCTCTCTTATAAGTAATCAAGTTCATTTTTCATTATCTTCTCGCAGGCTGGATAAGATCATTTGGAGGAACTCGGCGATTTGATCTTACTTCCTCACTGGCTGGATAAGACCATTTAGAGGAAATCGGCGATTTGATCTTATCTTCTCGCAGGCTGGATAAGACCATTTAGAGGAAATCAGTAATTTGATCTTACTTTCTCGCAGGCCGGATAAGACCATTTAGAGGAAATCAGTAATTTGATCTTATCTTCTCACTGGCTGGATAAGATCATTTGGAGGAAATCGGCGATTTGATCTTATCTTCTCACTGCCCAGATAAGACCATTTGGAGATAATCAGTAATTTGATCTTACTTTCTCGCAGGCCGGATAAGACCATTTAAAGGAAATCGTCGATTTGATCTTACTTCCTCGCAGGCCAGATAAGACCATTTGGAGAGAATCAGTAATTTGATCTTACTTTCTCGCAAGCTGGATAAGACCATTTGGATGAAATCAGTAATTTGATCTTATCTTCTCACTGCCCGGATAAGACCATTTAAAGGAAATCGGCAATTTGATCTTATCTTCTCACTGCCCGGATAAGACCATTTGTAGATAATCGGCAATTTGATCTTACTTCCTCGCAGGCCGGATAAGACCATTTAGAGGAACTCGGCGATTTGATCTTACTTCCTCACTGCCCGGATAAGACCATTTAGATGAACTCGACAATTTGATCTTATCTTCTCGCAAGCCAGATAAGACCATTTGGAGGAACTCGGCGATTTAATCTTACTTCCTCACTGCCCGGATAAGACCATTTGGAGGAAATCGGCGATTTGATCTTATCTAGGTCTGGAAGATCGTGAAAAGAAAATATGTCGGGAAGATCGCGGAAAGAAAACGGCTGCCTCGTGTGAGACAGCCACTTCTGCAATAAAATATCACGGTCACTTTGTCTTTAGGATATTCATTGCCGCGTCGTAGACATTTTTACTTACATACACGGCACATATCGTCGGAAGCGAAAAGCCCCCTGCCCGAAGCGTCCGACTCCGGCACCACTGACCAGATCGGCTACATGTTCGGCGTCGTAATTCTGGACATCGTACTTGATACCCGCCGTTTTCAGAGCACCTGCAATTTCAAAAACTAATCGGTTTTCGGTCCGCTGAAAACTTCGCGTTTTTAAACCTCATTATTTCTTCCCGCCTGCGTTCAAAATGCCATCATTATTGCAACCGGAAAAAGTTTTATCCAGCGGGAAAAGCACTCACCCTTCGCCATAGATCTCCTTGATGCGCTTCATCGCTTCGATCGTGTTGTCGCAGGTGTTGAAGGAAGTAAATCTTACATAGCCTTCGCCGCATTCGCCAAAGCCGGAGCCAGGCGTGCAGATCACATTGGCACAGGAGAGCAGTTCATCGAAGAAAGCCCAGGACTTCATCTCCTTCGGGCATTTGACCCAGAGATAAGGCGAGTTTTTCCCACCGGTAAAAGGCCACTTCAGTTCCGTGAAAGTCTCCGCCATCACACGGGCATTCTCCTTGTAGTATGCGATATTTTCCAGGATCTGCGCATGGCCGGCATCTTTCAGGCAGGCAGCCGCTGCACGCTGCACCGGGTAGGAGACACCATTGAACTTGGTCGTCTGGCGTCGCAACCACATCTTCCGGAGTTGCACGCCGTCACGTACAAGTCCCGCCGGCACGATGGTATAACCGCACCGCACGCCTGTAAAACCTGCTGTCTTAGAAAAAGAACAGAACTCAATGGCGCAGGATCTTGAGCCTTCGATCTCGTAGATGGAACGCGGTATATCCGGATCTGAGATAAAAGATTCATAGGCCGCATCAAAAAGGATCACGGAACCATGCTCATTTGCATAATCCACCCAGATCTTCAGACGCTGTCTGTCGTACGCCGCACCGGTCGGATTATTCGGAGAACAAAGGTAGATGATATCCGCTGCAAGTCCTGGGAAAGGCATCGGAAGAAAATCATTATCGGCCGTGGCCGAAAGCTTGACGATCTTTCTTCCTGCCATCACATTGGTATCGACATAGACCGGATAGACCGGATCCGTCACGGCAACAACATTATCCACATCAAAGATATCGAGGATATTTCCAAGATCGCTCTTCGCACCGTCACTGACGAAGATCTCATCGCTGAAGAGTTTCACTCCGCAATTTCTGTTATAGTAATCGGAGATCTCATCTCTCAGGAACTCATAGCCCTGTTCCGGACCGTAACCGTGAAAACCTTCCGCGGTTCCCATCTCTTCCGAAGCCTTGATCAGCGCATCCACAGCAGCCGGACAAAGCGGCCGCGTGACATCGCCGATGCCCATTTTGATCAGAGAAGCGCTATGATTTTCCGCCATGAATTTCCTGACACGTTCGGCCACTTCCGAAAACAGGTATGTTTCTTCGATGTTCTGGTAATTCTTGTTGATCTTCATGTTCCTCTTCCTCCTTATACTTCGATCACACCATCGAAACTGACTACGGCAGGACCTGTCATGAGCACACGTTCATCGGTGTAATTAATCACAAGTTCGCCACCGTTCAGGATCACGCGCACGTCTTCGCCCTTGTTAACGTATCCATTAAGGCATGCCGCCACGACCGAAGCACAAGTCCCCGTCCCGCATGCCCACGTCTCGCCGGATCCTCTCTCCCAGACACGCATCCGGAGAAGCCCCGGTCCCAGGACTTCTACAAACTCTGTATTCACACTTTCCGGAAACATCGGATGATGTTCAAACTTCGGACCGACGGAAGCAAGATCCATCTTCTCCACATCCTTCACAAAAAGCACTACGTGAGGATTTCCCATCGATACACAAGTAATGCGGAAGGTATTTCCGTCTATCTCAACTTCCCGATCGACTACACGATCACCGGGCAGATCCACAGGGATCAGTTCCGGCGACAAGATCGCACGACCCATATCGACTGTTGCACTTACTGCTTCACCCTGTTCACCCAGCTGCAGCTTAAGCTTCTTGATCCCGCTCTTCGTTTCGATCGTAAGGGTATCCTTTTTCACGTGCCACTTATCGTGGACAAACTTACCGACACAGCGTATGCCGTTGCCGCACATCTTTCCTTCTGAACCATCGAGATTGAACATGACCATCTTGGCATCCGCCACCTCGGACGGAGCGACCAGGATCAGGCCATCGCTGCCGATCCCGAAATGCCTGTCCGAGATCCGTACAGACAGAGAAACCGGATCCTCTATCTCATATTGACGGGCATCTATATATACATAATCATTTCCACAACCCTGCATCTTCGTGAATGCACACTTCATTTTCTTCACCTCTTTCGGTCAGATCCAAAGCATAACTTCACGCCATTGTGCATGTTATGTATTCTGTTTTTTTAATCAGTTATTCTTCGTAAGTTTTGATGATCTCATAAGCGACTTCCGCTCTCGTGCGCCCGCTGTTCATGGCTTCTTTCTCGATGAACTTATGCGCCTCCTCTTCCGAAAACGCCAGCGTCTGCATGAGGAGCAGTTTGCCACGCACGATCACTTTCTCATCGTCAAGTTTTTTCTTCAGCGCACACAATCTGATGTGTGCCATATCGGCTGCATTGATCGCTGTGGCAAAAGCACTCTGCGTGAGCGGACGTGTCAGTATCGTGGCGCCAAGATCAAGAAGTGTCTTTCTTGCCGTCTTACTATCCGGATCGGACAGAACTTCCTCTTCCGCCAGGAAAAGCACACTGGCTGTCGGATGCGTTACGGCGATCCTGCACGCCTTCTGGGCTTTGGGATCCGCGATCGGCGCAGATACGATCAGAAGACCATAGTCGCCTTTTCTTGCAAGCTCTAAACCATTCTCCGGAAGCGAACTCCAGATAATATCATGCGGATGCTTGAGGCTTTTCCGTATGAGATCTTCCAGCACGCGGTTCGCGCCGGCCACCGTTCTTAATATAAGAACCTTATCAATACCAGTTGAACTCATTCCGATCACCTCTTTTATTCCGGGTCCCGGCATATCCAAAACCCCATCCTATGCTTACAGTAGTTAGTCTACACTTACTCCTGTGTTTTTGCAACTTCTTTTTTGTCAAAATTCATTCAACATGAAAAACATTCATTTTTCTCATCAATTTTGACAAATAATGCAAGTTTTGCAAAAAGATTATTCATTTTGTGTTGACAGGCGGATTCTTTTGTCGTATCCTACCGACATAAAGCAAAGGCGCTTGGAACCAAGGAACGGGTCCCAAGCGCTTTTGACGTTTTTAAGGAGGAAAGAACTATGACTAACGTACCTGAGATCTTCGGAACTATGGTTTTTAATGAACAGATCATGAAGGCCCGTCTCCCGAAAGAAACTTACAAAGCAATGAAGAAGACTATTAATGAAGGACTTCCGTTGAATATAGAGATCGCGAATGTAGTGGCAAATGCTATGAAAGACTGGGCAACCGAGAAGGGTGCCACACACTTCACACATTGGTTCCAGCCATTGACCGGCATCACAGCCGAGAAGCACGACAGCTTCATCTCCCCTACATCTGATGGTGGCGTGATCATGGAGTTCTCGGGCAAAGAACTGGTCCAGGGTGAGCCGGATGCTTCTTCCTTCCCGAGCGGCGGACTCCGTGCAACATTCGAGGCAAGAGGATATACAGCATGGGATCCGACAAGCTTCGCTTTCATTAAAGACAATACACTCTGCATCCCGACCGCATTCTGTTCTTACAGCGGCGAGGCACTCGACAAGAAGACACCTCTTCTCCGCTCGATGGAAGTGATCAGCAAGCAGGCAGTAAGAATCTTAAGACTCTTCGGAAATACGGACCCGCACCTTACAGTAAAGACAACAGTTGGTCCTGAACAGGAATACTTCCTCATTCCGGTTGAACTCTATAATCAGAGAAAAGACCTGATCTTTACAGGAAGAACACTTTTTGGAGCCAAAGCACCGAAGGGCCAGGAGCTCGAAGACCATTACTTCGGTTCCATCAAGCCGAGAGTTTCCGCTTACATGAAAGATCTCGACGAAGAACTCTGGAAACTGGGTGTACTTGCTAAGACAAAGCATAACGAAGTAGCTCCGGCACAGCACGAATTGGCACCGATCTTTACAACGACCAATATCGCAACCGATCACAACCAGCTGATGATGGAGATCATGCAGAAAGTTGCGAAGAAACACGGTCTGGTTTGCCTCCTTCACGAAAAGCCATTCGCAGGTGTAAACGGATCCGGTAAGCATAACAACTGGTCCATCTCCACATCTTCTGGTGTGAACCTCCTTGAACCCGGCGATACACCTTCTGAGAATGCCCAGTTCCTGCTCTTCCTGGCAGCAGTCATCCGTGCAGTAGATGTACATCAGGATCTGCTCCGTATCTCGGTTGCGACCGCAGGAAACGATCATCGTCTTGGTGCAAACGAAGCACCGCCGGCAGTTGTATCCATGTTCTTAGGTGATGAACTCAATGCAATCATCGAGTCTATCGTAGAAGGCAAAACATACGACCAGCACGAGAAAGTACAGATGGAGATCGGTGTAGACGTTCTTCCGAAGTTCCCGAAGGATTCTACAGACAGAAACAGAACTTCCCCGTTCGCATTTACCGGTAATAAGTTCGAATTCAGAATGTTAGGTTCCGCTAACTCCATCGCATGTGCGAACATCATGCTGAATACAGCAGTTGCAGACAGCCTCTGTGAGTTTGCCGACAGACTCGAAAAGGCAAGTGATTTTAATGCAGAGCTTTCAGCACTCATTAAGGAAACGATCACCGCTCATAAGAGGATCATCTTTAACGGCAACGGTTACGATGAGAGCTGGATCAAGGAAGCAACCGAAGAAAGAGGTCTTCTCAATCTCCGTTCCACACCGGAAGCGATGGAACGTTTTCTCGATCAGAAGAACAAAGATCTGTTCTTAAAGTTTGGTGTATTTAGTCTTGCAGAAATGCAGAGCAGACACGATATCCTCCTGGAGAACTACAGCAAGATCATCAATATCGAAGCACTCACCATGATCGATATGGCAAGAAAGGATATCCTGCCGGCAGTGACTTCCTACATCAAGGAACTCGCAGATACAGCGATCGCAGTACAGCAGGCCAGCGGCGCAGATACAGCTTTTGAAAAAGATCTGATCACGCAGCTCAGCAAGCTCCAGAGCGATATCGCAGCAAGAACCAAGGTCCTTGAAGATGCGGTGATCGAAGTACACGAAATCTCCGATATCCTTGCCCAGTCCTATGCATATAGAGATAAGGTATTCGTGGCTATGCAGGATCTCCGTGCAGCCGCAGATCAGGCAGAGTCCCTCTGCAGTGCCAAGATCTGGCCGTTCCCGACATACGGCGAACTGCTCTTCGGAGTAAGATAAGAAAGTAAATAGTGAAGTAAGAAAAAAGCAGCAAAGGTGCTGTAGCTCTCACCCGGAAACGGGATCCGCTACAGCACCTTCTCTGTTTACTTCACAAGAAGAAAAAATGAGGTGAATAAAATGGAAGCATTAGTACAGTCAGCAAACGACACTATATTCAGTGTATGGTTCTTAATGGGAGCCGCCCTGGTCTTCTTCATGCAGGCAGGTTTCGCAATGGTTGAGACCGGCTTTACCAGAGCAAAAAACGCAGGAAACATCATCATGAAAAACCTGATGGATTTCTGTATCGGTACTGTAGTTTTCAGTCTTTTGGGTTTCGCCCTCATGATGAGTGAAGATTACATCATGGGTTTCATCGGTGTTCCGAACCTGAAGATCTTCTCGGATTTTAGTAACTTCCCAATGTCCGCTTTCGTATTCAACCTGGTATTCTGCGCTACCGCTGCAACGATCGTTTCCGGTGCCATGGCAGAAAGAACCAAGTTCTCCGCATACTGCGTATATAGTGGTATCATCAGCCTGGTCGTATATCCGATCGAAGCCGGTTGGGTATGGAACTCTCAGGGCTGGCTCGCAAAGCTCGGTTTCATCGATTTCGCAGGTTCTGCAGCGATCCATTCCGTCGGCGGTATCACCGCTCTGATCGGTGCGATCATCCTTGGGCCCCGTATCGGTAAGTACGTCAAAGACCAGAGCGGCAAGATCGTTAAGGTTAAGGCGATCCAGGGTCACTCCTTAACACTCGGTGCTCTCGGTTGCTTCATTCTCTGGTTCGGCTGGTATGGATTCAACGGTGCCGCCGCAACATCGATCTCTTCTCTTGCAGCTATCTTCGTAACCACAACAGTTGCTCCGGCAGTTGCCACATGCGTCACCATGATCTATACATGGATCAAGAACGGCAAGCCTGATGTATCGATGTGCCTGAACGCCTCTCTGGCAGGTCTTGTTGGTGTAACTGCAGGTTGTAACAACGTAGATGTTATCGGTGCCGCGATCATCGGTATCGTAAGTGGTATCCTCGTCGTAGTAGTCATTGAAAAACTCGATATCAAGTGTCACGTAGATGACCCGGTCGGTGCGGTAGGTGTTCACCTGGCAAACGGTGTCTGGGGTACGATCGCAGCAGGTCTCCTCTCCACTTCCACAGCCGATGCCGGAGTAGACGGACCGATCTATGCACTCATTCACGGCACATCTTTTTCCGAAGGCATGAAGGTACTCGGTGTACAGTTCTTAGGTATTGGCGCGATCCTTGCCTGGACAGCCGCCTGCATGATTCCTGCATTCCTTCTCATCAAAAAGACCATCGGCCTTCGTGCTTCCGCAGAAGACGAGCTCGCCGGTATGGATATCTCCGAACATGGTCTCGTATCCGCTTATGCTGACTTCGCATCGGTAGCTGACTTTGCTCCGACAGTAGATGACTCTGCACTCGCAGGAATCAAGGTCATCGGTGAGACACCCATGGCAGAAGCTGTTGAAGTCAAAGAAGTCGCCAGAGCTGCTTCCGGCATCTCCTACAAGAGTCCTGACGGAAAGAAGCTCACCAAGATCGAGATCGTCTGCAAAGAGCGCATGCTCGAACCACTTAAGTCCGCGCTCCTTGACATCGGTATCACCGGCATGACCGTTTCCCATGTACTGGGTTGCGGCATCCAGAAAGGCAAACCTGAATTCTATCGAGGCGTTGAAGTGGAACCTTCACTTCTCCCGAAGATCCAGATGGATATCGTGGTAGCCAGAGTTCCGGTACAAGCCGTTATCGATACCGCGAAAAAAGTACTCTACACCGGTCACATCGGTGACGGCAAGATCTTCGTCTACGATGTGGAGAACGTCATCAAAGTACGAACCAGTGAAGAAGGATTCGACGCCTTACAAGACGTTGAATAATACATAATCTGAAATTCCATCGGAGTCCCGCCGGATACGGCAGGGCTCCTTTGGATATTTCAATATATATCGGAGGAATAAAACAAATGTGTTCAATCATGTTCTACTTGCGTCCGGGGCTGACCCGGGAGCTTTTTCAGAAAGGTTTTGAAAAGACCATCTCACGTGGCCCGGACCAGAGCCGGGTCATCGATCTGGGAGATGGTCTCATGGGTTTTCATCGTCTGGCCATCATGGGACTTACACCTGAAGGCATGCAGCCCTTTACCATGGGCAGCAGATACCTCGTCTGCAACGGCGAGATCTACGGCTTCGAAGCATTTCGGCAGGAGCTTCTTTCCGACGGCTATCCTTTCGCCTCGGACAGCGACTGTGAAGTGCTTCTTCCGCTTTATGAAAAATACGGTGTCGACATGTTCTCGAAGCTTGATGCCGAGTTCGCTCTGATCCTCTACGATACGGCTACAAAATCACTTGTCGCAGCCAGAGACCCGATCGGCATCCGTCCGCTCTACTATGGTTTCGACGACGAAGGATATATCGTACTGGCAAGTGAAGCGAAAAATATCGTACCTTATTGTAAGAAGGTTCTTCCTTTCCCTCCCGGACATTACTATAAAGACGGAAAATTCACCTGCTACTGTGATATCACAAAAGTCGACCACATAATCGATGACGATCTTCCGACGATCTTTCAGAACATTCACGACAAACTCGTGGAAGGCGTCAGAAAACGTCTGGTCTCTGACTCCAAAGTCGGATTTCTTCTCTCCGGCGGACTGGATTCTTCTTTGGTCTGCGCCATCGCGCAGCGCATGGAAGATCATCCGATCAAGACATTTGCCATCGGTATGAGTGAAGACGCGATCGACCTGAAATACGCAAAAGAGGTAGCCGACTATATCGGTTCCGAGCACACGGAAGTCATCATCACGAAAGAAGATGTCATCTCCGCCCTTCCCGAAGTCATCTCGATCCTCGGGACCTATGACATCACAACGATCCGTGCATCGATGGGCATGTATCTGCTCTGCAAACAGATCCACGAGATCTCCGATGTACGCGTGCTTCTCACCGGAGAGATCTCCGACGAACTCTTCGGCTACAAATACACGGACTTCGCCCCCTCGGCAAGTGCTTTTCAGGAAGAAGCCGTCAAAAGGATCCATGAGATCCATATGTACGATGTTCTTCGCGCCGACCGCTGCATCTCCAGTAACTCTCTCGAGGCACGCGTGCCGTTCGGTGATCTGGATTTTGTGAAATACGTCATGGCGATCGATCCGCAGAAGAAACTCAACACCTATGGCAAAGGAAAATATCTCCTGCGAAAAGCTTTTGAAGGAGACCTTCTGCCCCACGATATCCTTTTCCGTGAAAAAGCAGCCTTCTCTGATGCCGTCGGTCATTCCATGGTCGACCACCTTAAGGAATATGCTGCTTCGTATTATTCGGACGAAGAATTCTCTTCGAAAAAAGCCCGGTTCTCTTTCGCGCAGCCGTTTACCAAAGAGTCTCTTCTCTATCGTGAGATCTTCGAGAAGTATTATCCGGACAACGCGGAGATGGTCGTAGATTTCTGGATGCCGAACAGATCCTGGGAAGGCTGTGACGTGGACGACCCGTCCGCCCGTGTACTGAAGAACTATGGAGACAGCGGTAAATAAGCAGGATCCGGTTTAATTGATAAAAAACTGTGCAAAGACGCACAGAAAGTGAGGAATGAGATATGACAAAATACATTTTCGTAACAGGTGGAGTTGTTTCAGGATTAGGCAAAGGCATCACGGCCGCTTCCCTCGGAAGGCTTCTTAAGATGCGCGGATTGAAAGTGGCTTCGCAAAAACTCGACCCCTATATCAACGTCGATCCGGGAACCATGAGCCCCTATCAGCATGGCGAAGTATATGTTACGGAAGACGGCGCGGAAACCGACTTGGACTTAGGCCATTACGAGCGTTTCATCGATGAGGACTTAAACAAGTTCTCCAACCTCACGACAGGTAAAGTCTACTCCTCTGTCCTGGCGAAAGAGCGCCGTGGCGAATATCTCGGCAGCACGGTGCAGACCATTCCTCACATCACCAACGAGATCAAAGAATTCATTTATAACGTCGGACTGGAATCTGAAGCGGATGTCGTCATCACAGAGATCGGTGGCACGATCGGCGACATCGAAGGCCAGCCCTTCATCGAAGCTATCCGTCAGGTCGGCCGTGAAGTCGGTCCGCACAATGCGCTCTACATCCACGTTGTCCTCGTTCCATACCTGAAGGCTTCCGGCGAGCATAAATCCAAGCCTGCCCAGCATTCGGTAAAAGAACTTCAGGGCATGGGAGTTTCGCCGGACATCATTATTCTTCGTACGGATGAGCCGATCGAGGACGAGTCGATCTTTAAAAAGATCGCGATGTTCTGTAATGTTTCTCCTGACTGTGTCATCGAGAACACTACGATACCGGTCCTGTACGAGGCCCCGCTCATGCTCGAAAAGAGTGGTTTCTCCGATGTGGTCTGTCGTGATCTGCAGTTAGATGTTCCTCCTTGCGACCTTCGTTCCTGGGAAGAAATGGTTGACCGGATCAAGAGTGCCACCAAAACATGCAAGATCGCTCTGGTCGGAAAATATACCCAGCTTCACGATGCCTACCTTTCCGTTGCCGAGGCGCTGCACCATGCAGGCTATGAGAACTCTGCCAAAGTCGACATACTCTGGATCGATTCCGAGCATCTGACAAATGAAAACTACGAGTCGGTGCTTTCCGAAGCAGATGGTATTCTCGTACCCGGCGGTTTTGGTGATCGTGGTATCGAAGGCATGATCCTCGCCGCCCGTTACGCACGCGAGAAAAAAGTTCCATATCTTGGCATCTGCCTTGGTATGCAGATCGCCGTCATCGAATATGCAAGAAATGTCCTTGGTTATACGGATGCCAACTCACGCGAATTCGACGAATCTTCCGAGCATCTGGTCATTGACTTCATGCCGGGTCAAAATGACGAGATCGAAAAAGGCGGCACTCTCCGTCTGGGCAGTTATCCATGCAAGATCCTTCCGAAAACCATGCTGGAACAATGTTACGGATCCGAGAATATCAGTGAAAGACACCGTCACCGCTATGAATTCAACAACATCTACAGAGAACAGATGAAAGACATCATCAGCGGCATCAGCCCGGATAATCTTCTGGTCGAAGCCGTCGAGATCCCGGGGCATCCCTTCTTCGTCGGCGTACAATTCCACCCCGAATTCAAGAGCCGTCCGGACAAGCCGCACCCGCTCTTCCTCGGACTTGTGAAGAACAGTTTGAAGTGAAAATGAAAGTCATCGGAATAAGAATTGCAAAATGCTCTCTGATCCCAATGAATAAGAATCACTTTCCATCCGGGAAGCTGGTAAAAGAACCGTGCTCCAAAACAGGGTATCCGAACTTTTCTTTTGCATCCGAAAAAGCTTTGATCATGAAGCTCATGGATCTGGCCAGATTGCGCATGGTCTGCAATCCTTCCAGGTCTTTTTTCACATCTTCGGCCGTAAAGCCGTGCACCTGGTTCCAATACGTGGAAGAGGCAACAGGCATACTGCTGATCGTGAAGTATTTATTCAGCACATCGAAACTGGCAGTGTTACCGCCTCGTCTGCAGCTGACAACAGACGCGCCGACTTTCATCTGCTTGGAGAAAGATGAGCTGTAGAACAATCTGTCCAGGAAAGACAGGAGCGTGCCATTCGGCGAACCATAGTAGACCGGACTTCCGATCACCAGACCATCTGCTTTTTCAAACTTTTCAGCGACTTCATTGACGAGATCATCAAAGACACATTTCCCTTTGGAACTACATTGTCCACAGGATATACATCCACGGATATCTTTATTTCCCACCTGGATCAGTTCAGTCTCGATCCCTTCTTCCTCGAAGATATTGATCATCTCCTCCAGTGCGGTCGCTGTGCAACCATGAGCATGCGGACTTCCGTTTAACAGTAAAACCCTGGACATAGATCATTCCTCCCGATAGCAAAACCTGTCCTCATGGTATCACACAGTCAAACCAGCGTCAAAGCACCCTTCTTCAAGGCTTTCGCGAACAGATCCGTCTGTTATCCAAGTGCCACATCCAAAGCCATCATGACCGTAAAGCCAACAGAAAACATGAGCACACCGATATCAGAATGCTCTCCTGCACTCATCTCAGGGATCAATTCTTCCACGACAACATAGATCATCGCGCCAGCCGCAAAGGAAAGAAGATACGGCATCGCCGGAACAAGAAGTCCGGCCGCCAGGATCGTCAGAATGCCACCGACGGGTTCTACCGCACCGGAACCCATTCCGAGAAGAAATGCCTTATTCTTACTCTTTCCCTGTGCGTGAAGCGGCATGGAAATGATCGCACCCTCCGGGAAATTCTGGATTGCTATGCCCAGAGACAATGCCAAAGCACCGCCCAGCGTCATCGTCGTATTTTGAGAAAGAAAACCGGCATATACAACACCAACTGCCATACCTTCCGGAATGTTATGAAGAGTTACCGCAAGGACCATCATAGTGGTCTTGGCAAGCTTGCTCTTCGGACCTTCCGACTTATCCGTATTCATATGAAGATGCGGGATCACGTGATCAAGAAGCAACAGAAAAAGCACTCCTGCCCAGAATCCGATGGCCGCCGGAAGAAATGCCAGTCTCCCTTTGTCTTCCGACTGTTCCATCGCAGGGATCAAAAGGCTCCAGATCGAAGCGGCGACCATGACTCCGCCAGCAAATCCTGTTAGCGCTCTTTGGACCGGAACACTCAATTCCTTCTTCATAAAGTACACGCAGGCCGCGCCCAGTGCAGTCCCCAGAAACGGAATCATCAATCCGATAAAAATGTCCATACTCTATCCTCTATTCTTCCCCACTCAATACAGATCACAATTTCTGGTTAAAACCGGTCTTATCCTCACTGCTGTATCCCGCTTTCCGGTAAAAATTCAGCGTAGATTCTTTCTTCGAGCCGGTCATCAGCATGATCTTATAACAGTTTTCTGCAATAGCAATCTCCTTCGCCTTCGCAAGGCAATCCCCGGCATATCCTTTACAACGATAGTCCTCATGTGTCACCACATACTCGACCAGCGCAAAAGGCCGCACATTATGCGTCAGGTTCGGAATAATGATGCAACAGCAGGAAGAAACGATCTTGCCATCGACTTCACAGACGATGACATGATAATTCTTATCCTCAAGCATCTGCTCCCACATTTCGAAAAGATGCGCATCATGCTCCGGAATACTCTCTTCATGAAGATAAAGATAGAGTTCCAGCATCTGTTCCAGATCTTCTTTTCGTGCCTCTCGAATCATCTGACCACCTCGTTCACATAGTCTGTCAGTTACTATTATCTAACTACTCTCCGCATTCGTCCAGAGTCTGAAAGCATATGGCGAACATACAGAAAACATCCTTTCTCGATTGTATATGACATTTACAACATGATACAATTATTTTGTCATAGGAAAGCAATCAGTGAATCATTCAAGAAAGAGAAGTAGGTCTATGCGCGAAAAAACCACTCAAATCGTAGAAGAAATAAAAAAAGTCATATGCGGCAAGGATGAAGTGATCCGTCTTATCCTGCAAAGTGTTCTTTCCGGCGGACATGTACTGATGGAAGATGTGCCCGGAGTAGGAAAAACAACAATGGCCGTTTCTTTTTCCAAGACCATGGGCCTGGATTACGGACGTGTACAGTTCACACCGGACGTCCTGCCCTCCGATCTTACCGGCTTTTCGCTTCTGAATCAGGAAACACATACCATGAAATACCAGAAAGGTGCCGTTTTCCACAACCTCTTCCTGGCAGACGAGCTGAACCGCGCTTCCGCGCGTACCCAGTCCGCACTTCTTGAAGCAATGGAAGAGGGACAAGTCACCGTCGACGATAAGACCTATCCCTTGCCGAAACCTTTCGTTGTCATAGCTACCCAGAATCCTTCCGGCGCCTCCGGAACCTCACTTCTTCCGGACTCACAGATGGACCGTTTTGCCGTCCGCGTTTCGATGGGATATCCTTCTCAGGATAACGAGATCGAGATGCTCATGAACCGTCAAAACGGCGCCAATCCGCTTTCCGAATTAAAGCCGGTCTGCACGATTGAAGACATTCTTCAGATGCAGGACGAGACCAGCAAAATGTATACAAAATACAGAGTACTCAAATATATCGTCGCGCTGATGGACCGGACCCGCACACATCGAATGCTTGCCCGTGGCGGAAGTCCCCGTGCGACACTGGCTCTGACCGCTATGGCCAAAGCCCACGCGTACATGACCGATCGTGATTACGTGATCCCGGATGACGTCAAAGCTGTATTTCCGGCCGTCATGTGCCATCGTATGCTGCTCACTCCGGAAGCGGAGTTTAAAGAAATCAGTGCAGTAGAAATTGCAAATGAGATCGTAAAAACAACAATTATTCCAAAGGAATGATCTATGCTTCGAAGTTGGGTGATCTACATTCTGGCGTTGCTTGGTGAAGCCATGTTCTTTCTCTGTTATCGGATGTGGTTCTCCTGGTTTGTCCTGATCATGACGATAGCGATCCTCCCGCTTGCCTTCGTGATCAGTTTCGCTTGCTCCCTTTTCTTCCAGATCGAATCCGATGCTTTTCGAAAAGTTATAAAGGGCGACGAAACACAGATCTCCTTCACCTCTTCCGGACTGGAATTCTTTCCTTTTGCACTTTATTCGGTACGCATCCTGCTTACTGAATCAATGACCGGCGAAGTAAGTATGATCCAGCTCTTTTCACAAGGCGATACGACAGACAGCGTGATCATCAACACCGATCACTGCGGCACGTACCGTTTCCAATCCGCTAAAGTCCGCGTTTACGACATGTTCGGTCTTTTCTTCATTCCTAAGACATTTGAACTTGCCGGCGAGATCGTCGTCATGCCTGTGCCGTGTATTCCTCAGGCGGTCCCCGACCTCAGTGGTTTCCAGGCCAAAGGCCTGCGTCGGTCCAATTCTTCCTCTTCTGAAATCTACGATGTGCGCGGTTATGTTCCCGGAGATCCGGTCAAGAAGATCCACTGGAAACTGTCAGCAAAGAAAAACTCTCTCATGATCAAAGAACCGCAGGAAGAAACTTTCGGCCATTCCCGCCTCGTTCTCCCATTTACCCGCGACCGCGACAAGATGGACCGGACCCTGGGGGAAGTGCTTTTCACGTCGAGATATTTCCTTTCTCACGAAGTTGAACACAAGATCCGTGTTCTGCCTCCTGTAAAAAAAGAGATCGCTTTTGATATTGCTTCCAAAGAAGACCTGGACAAGGCGATGATCGCGATCCTTCATATTCCGATCCCGGAGGACCTGGAAGATGAATGACCGTCGCTCGAAAAAGAAAGCAAAACAGTTCACCGAGAACCGGCTTGAGAAAAAGCGCGTTACTGTCGCCGAGCAGGAAAAGATCCGTGCCAAAGAGGAACAGAAACGGCGGAACCGCAAGCATTCCATGCATGTCGTCCGAGCAGTCAGGAAAACATCTGAACCGACCTATCTCACAATGGTCTTTTCAGTGATCCTGAATCTTCTTTTGGGAACAGGGTTTACGCTTATGCTGACCTCGACCTACAATCTGTCGGTCAATATCTATATATTCATTCCTCTTCTGCTCCTTCTTTCCCTTGGCATATCCTACTGTCACGGGCAGAAAGAAAAACTGACTTCCTTTCTTCTGGCAGGTCTTCTCGCATCGACCGTATGGTGTTTTTTCATGACGGATCTGTTCCACACCAACGCGCAGACGAGACTCGTGTATTCCACCTTGCAGCAACGTGTCTTTCACGCATGGAAGCCAATGTGGGAAGCTGATCTATTGATTGAAAGACGGCGCGATGTTACGATTCTGATGTGGCTTGTCAACTTTATCCCCACATACTTTACATCTCTTACGATCGAGAAGCGCCGGAGCATCTTTCTTTCGCTCATCTGGTATATTCCGCTTCTTTTCGGCGCAACTGTCACTTCGAGCATGACCCCGAAAGCCATTCCCTGCCAGCTTGCTGTAGCAGGCATATTGCTGCTTCTCATCTTCCATTTCGTCCGACGACTTGGAGATACAAGCACTGACAAACGAATGCTCATGATCACGGCACCGGTCCTTATCCTGAGTTTCCTGATCGGCGGTCTCTTCCCGAAAGAAAGTTATTCGTATGACAAGCTGGCCGCGTCCCATTTTCAGGAACTGCGCGGATTCATCCAAGATCTGCGAGGAAGACTGAAGATCGGCGGAGAACCTGAAAAGGAGGAAGAGCAGGAAGAGAAAGGGCCAGGATACGTCGGCAGCATCTCGTTCTCCGAGGAGGAAAACCCGATCCCTTTCATGAACGTTTTTGAAGAGGACCTGAGCAAAGTCGGTTTTTTCGAACCGGATGACACGAAGCTCATGACTATTTCCCGCTATTTTAATGACACAGAGAACCATTCCGTTCTCGTCAACAATCGTATGATCTATCTGCGCAGCACATGCATGGAAATAATGGGCGGAAACTCCTGGCGCACCTTCTCTCCTTCCGAAGAACGGGAACTCACTGATTTTTATTCCGAAGATAACGAATGCCCGCAGCGCGAGGCTGATTTTGTACTCCGCGTGCGCACGCTTTATCCTTTTGAAGCATATCTGGTCCCCTACTACACAGATCATTTCTATATCTCAGAAGAAAGCAAGTATTCGGATCTTGATATCATTACGCACACAACCTGGAATCTCTACGAACGAATCCCGAATTCCGGTGTTCAGGACTACGACTACGCGTTCAATACAACGCCCCGGAAATCTCAACCGGAATGGAATCCGGATTATCTCGAAGAAGAGGTATACGGAGTATGTCTTGAAGTTCCGGAAAAGACCAAAAACAGCATTCTTAAGATCAAAAAACTCCCTGACTGGTACAAAGAACTGCTTGACGGAACACGCACGATGACTACGTCGGAAAAAGTCAATGCGGTAGTCGAATATGTAAGGAAACTTCACCCTTACGACCCCAACACCCCCTATCCGCCGGAAGGGGCCGATTTTGTGACCTGGTTCATCACACAGAGCAAAACCGGATTCTGTGTACACTATGCCACTACTGCCGCGGTCCTTCTCCGCCTTATCGGTGTTCCGACCAGGTATGCAACCGGCTATCTTGTCGGCAGCGATCCTTTTGTTGCCTCAAACGATGTTCTGATGAGAGACGCTCACGCCTGGTTTGAATTCTTCGATCCGGATTATGGATGGATCCTGGATGATCCGACACCCGGAAATGTGTTTAACGTCAGTTACTACAACGCCTATGCAATCGCAAAAGAATATGGTGACATGAATTACGATTACCGCGAAACACCGACCCCTAGTCCTACGCCTTCGCCTACACCTACCCCGACCGTAGCACCTGTCCAGGGAACCATTTACGGCCCGACATTGTCACCGACCCCGACTGTGACTCCGATTCCGGAATCGACATTCGGCCTGCCTTTCAAGCTCCCTCCGGTCATTCTTGTCATCCTGCTCGTGCTCGTGATCGTTGCCGCCGTGCTTGCGCTTCTGCGTCTTCTCTACGTCCTGTCCTGGAAGATACGGTTTAAGAAAGATCCTCTGAGCCGTCGCGCGATCGAGTATACCCGTTACTTCAATATGCACCTGCACATTCTTGAAGCCGCAGATTCCCGCGTCGTCCGCTCGATCTTCACCAAAGCCGAATACAGTAATGAAAACATCACCGAAGAAGAACTCAAAAAACTGATCCGGTTTGGTCTTCACAACCTCGACAAACAGATCCCCGGACGAAATGTATTACGGAGAATGCTTTCCAAGATCTTACGCGTTTCTCTCTAAAGGCAAAAAAGAAAGCCCGGATTCCCATGCTCCGGCCTTCTCTCTGTATCCCATCCATAAATCGATTTATTAATGAATAAGTCCGTCAGAGTATGCCGCCACGCCATGGGAATAGTTATCCAGGATTCCTTTCTCGAGCGAGAAGATCCAGAATACATTTTTCTGTTCGCGGTAAAATGCATCCGGTTCCATGCTTTGAAGGAAGGTTACACTCCACACTTCACTATCTCCGTATGGCCCACCGGCTCCGACCCGTCCGAATTCCAGACGGTAAGATTTCCCGGGGCCGAGAGAATGTAGAACCACTACCAGATCTCTCTTCTGAAAAAAAGCTTCATCTAAGCCGCTCAAAAACTCTTTGATGGATAGATCCTCGCTGTTATTCTCAATGAATTCCATATTCTGATCCAAAAGCAGAAGGAAAGCATCTCTTTGTTCGATGTTCCGCACGGTAAAGGCCGGAAAACTCCAAACAAGATCTGCCCCCAGATCGCCGTAATTCTCTGCTTTACGGTATATCTTCTGCAGTCCCTCACCAGAGGTTTTACCACCCGATGCAGTTCTATACATGACTTCATCTTGATTCTCGTCTACTCTCGTGAACAGATCGGGATCGCTTGTTACAGGCCGGGAATTATCTTTCTTCTGAAAAAGCACTCCAACTTTCCACGCAATCAGAATTACGGTAGTGATGACTAACACTACCGTAACAATAGTGAGAAGCATTAGTTGAGTCTTTTTGTGCCGCATAAATCACAAACCCGGTTTCCAAATCTATTACAAATATAATAGTGCAACTGAGTTTATCCGACAAGTTTCCCGCTCTCGATATGGATCACTTCATCACAGCATAAAGCTAAGAGCTCAGGATCGTGAGTACTGACCAATATCGTGCTTCCTGACTTAGCCAGTTTTTTAAGCATATCTCCGACTTGCTTCATATGAGCATAATCAAGACCGGATGTCGGTTCGTCGAAAAGGAGGATCTTCGCCCCGGCTGCCATTGCCGAAGCAATGGCCACTCTTTGCTTCTGTCCACCGGAAAGTGCCATCGGATGCTTATCTTTAAAAGGGAGAAGTCCCAGCCTATCCAGGATCTCGTCACAACGCTTCTCATCGTCTTCTTCCATCGAGAGCATCACTTCCGCTTTCACACTATCCGTAAAAAGCTGATGATTCACATCCTGCATGACCATATAGGTTATTTTCAAACGTTCCTTGCCGGCATACTGCTTCCCGTCAACCTCAATCTTACCTGGGCAGCGCTTCTCAAGCCCGCAAACGCAACGCAAAAACGTGGATTTTCCTGTTCCGTTCCTGCCGATCACACCGACTACTTTTCCGGCAGGAAGAATGAGATTCGGAATACATAATTGCAGACCGTCACACTCGCCGGTTATTCCATTCTGTATACATTTCCGAAGGCGTCTGCCGCTGTGTTTTTTATCGTAAGAAAAGCAAAACTCGGAAAGTATCACTTTCTCCCCTATGTCAGATGCTTGAGTCAGATTTCCATTACGCTTCGGTTTCTCCCTCGCAGGCATCTGTTTTGAAGTGATCTGACCCTTTTCATCTGTAAACGCATCGATGTATTTCTCTTCCAGCGAAATCGGGCGAAGCTTCAGTTCCGCCACTTCCGATTCAGAAAGAGTACGGAATTCTTCACCGCGCCACTCCTTCTTTACTGCTCCGTCAGAAAGATAAAGGACCCGGTCGATCAGGTCTTTCACATACCAGAGTCGGTGCTCCGAGATGATGATCGTCTTTCCTTCTTCTTTCCACCTGCGGATCGAATCCCGAAGATCGGAGATTGCATTCCAGTCAAGATTCGAAGATGGTTCATCAAGAAGAATGATTCCCGGAAGCAGTGCCGACACTGAGGCACAGGCGATCTTCTGCTTCTCCCCTCCTGAAAGCTCGAAAAGCGAGCGGTTCAGAAGTTTTTCGATTTTCATCTCCGAGACGGCCAAGTTTTTTCTCTTCACAATTTCCTTAGGAGAAAGTCCGATATTCTCCGGACCAAAAACGATCTCTCCATCCGTATCTACAGAGAAGAATTGGGATCTTGGATTCTGAAAGACCGTGCCCACTACTCCGGCCAGTTTATAAAGTTCCGTCTCCCGAATATTGTTTTCCGCCACGATCACATTCCCCGTCAGATCCCCGGAATAATAATGGGGGATCAGGCCATTGATCAGTCGTAGGATCGTCGTCTTTCCACATCCTGAAGCCCCGCAGAGCAGCACTGTTTCTCCTTTAGTAAAAGAGAGAGAAACATCTGAAAGAAGCCCCTCCGTGCTCCCTTTATATTTGAAAGAGACATGATCGATCTTAATGATAGATTCTTGATTTTCCATTTATTTTCTGTCCATACGCGGATACATATTCAAACATCCGCTCATCTGAAATATTTACAGTATACAAAGACCCCGAGCACTGCAGTAAATACCAGCATCAGAAGAATGTCCGCGGCATGAAGTTTCAGTTCTACAACACTGGTTCTTTTCACATTGCCGTCAAGGCCGCGCGTGATCGCTGCAGCCGAGAGCTCATCTCCGATATTGACACAAGAGAATAGCAGCGGGATCATGCGATATTCTACCATCTTCAGTACATTTCCACTTCCGAAAGTGATTCCTCTCATCTTCATGGCGTCTCTGATCGATCCGTATTCTTCTTTGATCGTCGGAAAGAAACGCATCACGACAGCAAGAGAAATAGCAATTCCGTTAGGAATATGGAGTTTTTGCATCGCAGACATAAACTCATCGATCTTCGTAGTCCTCACACAGTACCAGGCGGTGATCATGGACGGCATGAACTGCACGACGATTCCGCAGTAGCCGATCAGGATAGCGGTGATTATTCCTGAAGACTCCTCAGAAAGAAAGAAAAAAGTCAATACAAGCGCCACGCCATAGAAGATCAGGAACCGTATTGCACTCGCATATTTCTTTTCTATAAAAAGAAGCGTGATCGGCACCAACGTCATAAAAATGCGAACGCCCCATAGAAATGGCGTCGTGGCCGTCATGAGGACGACCATCGACACCACCAGGATCATATATAGCTTTGTTCGGGGGTCCAGTGCAACATGCATCAGACAATACCCGCCTTTTCGAAATGCTTCTTTACTACTTTCTTGCCGATCACTGCGCCGATACAACCGAATACGAAGCAAAGGATCAGAAGAACCGCAATCGTCTTTTCATTGATAGCCCGGAAAAGATCGTCACAATATTCCGCAGAGTAACCTCCGTCAAGAAGATCCTTTCTGTATGAGTCGGCAGTCACAATGACCGGGAAATAATTCGCACAGATCCACAGACAGAACACACCATAGCTTATGATCGTTTTCTTAAAACTCTTATATTTTCCGGACTTGGCAATCAAATCTGCGACTACACCGGCACAAACAATGAGCGGAGCACCGAGATATCCCATGCCCAGGACAAACATGAGGATCGCAATAAGCACTGACATGATCGTGATCATGCCGAACTTTTCGACTTTCGTGTAAAAGAGCATCATCGGGATCGCGCCTACCAGCGGGATCATGATGACATACGATGCCACAATATACGGGTGAATGTATCCGAGCATACCGCACAAGAACTCCACCACGATCAGGATCGCCGTAAAAATACCAACTGTTATAAAGTCTTTTGCTTTCAACTTATTACTGTTCATATAAACCCTCTACCTTCATTAGTTATCATTAGCTAACTTGCGATCGCTAACAGTTAGCTTTTGCTAACCAATAATAAAATATAAGTAGAGAAAAATCCAGTAGTAATTGAACACTTTTTTAGATTTGTTCAGTAAAATCGTCATATTTCACGAAAATCATGTTCCGGATTGCAGTGTTACCATACGTGCATACATACCGTTTTCCGAAAGTAATTCATCATGACTTCCCCGCTCTATGATATTTCCATCAGATACGACCAGTATCTGATCCGCATCTTTAATCGTCTTCAGGCGATGCGCAATGACCAGAAGCGTCTTATTCCGGCACAGTTCCGATATTGCTTCCTGAATCGCCCTTTCATTGTCAGCATCTACACTGGCCGTTGCCTCATCCAGAATAACGATCGGTGCATCTTTTAATATACATCTGGCGATAGAGATACGCTGCTTCTCACCACCGGAAAGAGACGCTCCGCCCTCTCCGATCACAGTATCAAAGCCATCCGGAAGTGCCATGATGAAATCGTAGCAGCGTGCTTTTCGGGCAGCTTCGTAAACTTCCTCTTTCGAAGCATCCGGGCGGGCCATCGCAATATTGTTATAGATCGTATCCTGGAAGAGATACACACGCTGGAATACCATACTGATGTGATCCATCAGATCTCCCATCGGCACCTTCCTGATATCTTTCCCGTTCACCATGATCCTTCCTTCTCCGATATCCCAGAACCGTGCAAGAAGCGAAGCGATCGTTGATTTGCCTCCTCCGGACGGGCCGACCAGAGCGCACATTTCGCCGTTTTTTACCTTGAAGGAGACATGCTTAAGTACATCTTTCTCAGTATATCCGAAAGTGACATCATCATATTCGATTGCCGCCACACTTCCATTTTCCGCGGATGCCTCCGAGAGCGTCTCTTTTCCGGTATCCGGCATTTCTTTTTCCGCAAAAAGCGCTTCGATGCGGTCCAGACTGGCAGAAGTAACTGTGAGACGTGCCATCTGGGAATAATAACTTTTGACCGCACTGAAAAGGTCAAAGAGAAATAGTGCCATGCCGACCATATACACATTCGAGATCATTCCATTATGAAAAAGATAAGCACATGCAATAAGCACAAGCGAAGTACCGATTCCATATGTAAGATGCAGAGCTCTTGACCAGGGAGTGTAATCCACTTCAAATGCGATGCTCTCCTGACAGTTTTTCTCAAACTCATCCGTTAGTTTCTTTGAGTTTTCTCCCAGAAGATTATAGGTCTTAATGATTCCCATTCCTTCTGCAAAATCCAGCACTTCGTTGGTCAATGATTCGCTATACTCCTGCTTCTTGCGGGAATGCTCCATAGTATGACGGAGCATAAGATTTCCGACTACAAAGAAAACCAGCACGACAAGCAGAGACAAAAGCCCCAGCCGTATGTCCATATAGAACATCATGAGGATCATCAGCGCCTGGGAAATAATGAAGGAGACCAATTCCGAAAGGACACCCATGCAGTTTTCTTCTATAAAGACCATATCGGTGGATAAGATCGAACTGATCTTACCTATATTTCCTTCGGTGAAATACCCCATCGGTAGTTTTCTCAGATGGTCACCCAAACGGATACGCATATCCGCAAATACTTTATACCCGGCCGATGACTGAAGGATATTCGTCAGATGTTCGAATCCTGCCTGAAGGAGCACACTTGCAGCAAGAACGATACCGAAGATCAGGCAGGTCTTCTTATCCATGGTTCCTTCCATAAAATACTTGATCATCAGGAAACTCAGCATCAGCGGCATTTTCATCAGGCACCCTTTGAAAAAGGATGTTATATAGGATGCCCGGATCGATTTTTTATACTTTCCCGTCATACGGATCAGTCGATGCATGATCTTGATCATACGTTCTTTTCCTCCTTGATTCTCCATGTGCTGGCGCTCACCGAGGCGTCCCACAGATTTTTATACTCAGGACATGAGAGCAGAAGCGCTTCGTGGCGATCCGACGCAATACATTCACCATCTTTCATTACACATATCGTATCGGCGTTCCTGATCGTAGATAAACGATGAGCAATGACCAGAACCGTTTTGTTCTTCATGATCTCATCGATCGCCCGATTCATCTTTTCTTCGTTTTCCGGATCCATAAATGCCGTAGCCTCATCCAGCACGATGATCGGAGCATTTTTCAAGATCGCTCGCGCAAGTGAGATCCTCTGCCGTTCTCCTCCGGACAACTGTTTTCCTCCATCACCGGCAAGAGTCTCAATACCATTTGGAAGTCTTTCCAGAAATTCATCACACTGCGCCCGTGATGCGGCTTCAAGCACTTCTTCCTTGGTAGCTTCCGGATTTCCGATATGGATATTCTCATATAGAGAAGTATTGAAAAGAAACTGCTCCTGAGAAACAAATGCAACCTGATCATTCAGTGCACGGAGCGACATATCCGTAATATCCTGTCCGCCGATCGAGATATGTCCCGAAGAAAGATCGTAGTAGTGGACCAGAAGTTTTGCCAGTGTGGATTTACCGGACCCGGATTCACCAACCAGCGCGGTGGTCGTTCCCTGTTTTAATGAAAGAGAAACACCATGTAGCACTTCTTTCTCGTCATATCCGAAGTGTATGTCTTCAAAGATTACATCGGAATTATTCCCGGTAAAATCCGATGTTCCTTCCTTCAGCGGCGGAAATTCCATCATCTTTTCCAGAGCATCGATCTTAAAGTTCAGCTGAGGAAACTTTCCCGCGAAGTTCAGTGCTTTTAGCACGGAAGGACCCACCGCAAACGACATGCAGATGACCAGGACCAGTTTATCCAGAGCGATCACCTCGTTGATGACCAGGAGAGATCCGACAGGCAGTATCAGAAGTGCCAGACACGGCAATACACTTGCATAGATCGCCATCCACGGCCAGCAGACTTTGTACCAGGCAAGCGTAAAGTCTCTGTAGCTTCTAACGACTTCTCCGAACCGTTTATAGGAGTCGCCGTCCTTATTAAACACTTTCACGACTTCCATTCCATTGACGTATTCGATGATCGTGTTGTTCATCTTCGTCGCGGATGCATAATAGTCGTTCATTTTCGACATGCCGGCTTTCATCATCATGCTCATGGCAATCATTCCGACTATAAGTGGTACCAGAGACAGCAATCCTAATCTCCAATCCGCGACAAACATCAAAACCAGTATCAGAACCGGTATTGCCACATTCGCAATGCCTTCCGGGATTGCATGAGCCAGCAGAAGTTCGATCTGATCGATATCATCTGTAAACACTTTCTTGATCCGTCCGGTCCCCATATCCTGGATATGGCCGAGAGGCTGTTTTTCCAGTTTTCCTTGAAGAGATACACGAAGATTTTTCAGCGTGTGATAGGCACTGTAATGCGAAAATGACAGGCCCTGCGTGTATAACACCGCGAAGAGGATCTTACAGACAGCAACTGCCGCCACCCGGTATAAAATATAGGAAGTACTGACGGATTCCCCACGGATCAGCGGGGAAATGATCTGAAACACAAAAAAATACGGAAGTACATTCGCAATGATACCCAGACTCATACAGATCACGGCCCAGATCGTGTACTTCTTGTATTTCCCGATATAGGGAGCAACTTTCTTAAACATAAGCTCGTCCTTTCCAAAAAGATAATCCACATAGTTAGCATTTGCTAACTATGTGGATTATACTCGTTTCACTATCCGATTCCACCATTTACAAATCGTTTTCTAACACTTTTCGCTCACGGTATTCTTTGGGACTCATTCCGAACCGTTCCCGGAAAGACTTGGAGAAATAACTCATATTGTTATACCCTGCACGTGTTGCGGCTTCAGAAACATTCATCCGGGTCTCGCAAAGAAGAGATGCCGCATACTCCAGCCGCATCTCCTGCACGTATGCATGCAGGGATGTATCATACATCATCCGGAACAAACGGTTGAGCTTACTAAGACTCATGGCCAGGGACTTTGCGATATTCGGCGCGCTGTAGTCATCGTACGGGACCAGCTGGATCTTCTCTCGGAGATGCTCGACCGAAAGACGGTCCTGAGGATCGATATATACTTCCTTTTTCACGTTTCCACTCTCTCCATTAACAATACCGAAAAGCACCTGTGCCGTCAGTTCGATCATTTTTGTCTCCAGATAGACATCTTTAAACTCCGCATAGCGGTCGGCACTGTCGATCTCAGATAGGATCCTGAACATCTCCGGCGTAATACGTGTTTTCATTACCCGAGCAAAAACCAGCTTCTCGATCCGATCGCTCTCTCCCTTCGGAAAAAGCATATGAAGAAGTTCGGAAAAGCGCGATGTTTTCATCTGCAGGCTACGGAACTGATAATGCCGTCCGCTGGGGTAAAACATAGAGGTGCCGATGTTATCATTCCTGTAGATACACACCTCCCCCCGTTTCATGATCACCTTCTGAAAACGTGGCGAGGCGGGATCCTCTCCCACCTGCCACTCGATATCCTGATTAAGATTGAATATGATCTGCACTTCATCCATCCCTGCATTATCACATTTCTTTGCGTCCGTATCCTTGGTAAAGGACAGATCCCAGCGGTAGTACAGGACATCATTCCTGGACTTTTCCTTCCGGATCTTCGCCGTGCCGATCTCCTCAGGAAACCCGGCCGCGCCATCCATATACTGATACAGTTCTTCCGTGCTGATCATGTTTTTTCTTTCTTTACTCATTACTCCATCTTCCAGTTCTGTGAAAGCATCTGCTGCTCTGTCATATGACGGTAGAGACTGTCTTTTCCCATCAATTCCGAAGGGGTTCCTTCTTCTGCGACGACACCGTCCTTCAGCACAACGATATGATCCGCATTAGCGATCGTACGCATACGGTGGGCGATAATCATTACGGTCTTATTCCTGATCAGGCGGGAAAGCGCTTCCTGGATCACTGTCTCATTTTCAGCATCGAGAGAGGCTGTCGCTTCATCGAGAAGAATGATCGGTGCATCCTTCAGAAAAGCTCTTGCGATAGAGATACGCTGACGTTCTCCTCCGGAAAGTTCACTTCCGTTTTCTCCGATCCTTGTGTTGTATCCTTCCGGAAGGAGCGATACGAACTCTTCACAGTTGGCTAATCTCGCCGCTTCCTTTACTTCATCATCAGTTGCTCCTGCCTTACCGATGCGGATATTCTCCAATACACTGTTATTGAACAGCGTGACATCCTGGAACACAATGGAATACTTCTGCAAAAGAGTCTCCGGATCAATACCGGAAATATCCGTGCCTCCCAATGTGATCTTACCTTCCGTCGGATCCCAGAAACGGGCTGCCAGTCGGGAGATCGTCGTTTTTCCTCCACCTGAAGGACCGATCAATGCAGTCACCTCGCCCTGCTTGGCTGTAAAGCTTACATCCTTCAGGACCGTAGTATCATCCGAATACTGAAAACCTACATGATCGAAAGTAATATCATATCCGGTGTTCGACAGGTGATCCGTTCCAGTCTGGATCTTATGTGAAAGCACTTCATCCAGACGTTCACTCTGGATTCCGATGGAAATGATCGCAGCAAAATTCTGTAGTGTGATCTGCATCGGATCGTAAAGCCGCGAAACCAGCATAAGGAACATAAAGAAGGTAAGTATCGATATACTTCCATCAGCAAACAGAGCTCCTCCAACCAAAGCCGTCGTTCCGATACCGAGTTTCAGGATAATGGCTGCGGAATTGACATATACGGCCATTTTCAGTTCAGTGAAAAGAGCCATTTTTTCCACTTTCCGGATCTTGTTCTCCAGGCCGTCCATATATTTTCCCTCCGCATTATTCGCGCGCAGGTCACGGATCGATTCCAGGCACTCCTGGATCCCATCTGCCATATCCATTTTGATCGCTGTATTTTTCCGAATAGCTCTTTTTTCTGCACCGGAGCAACTGAGCACGATCAGAAACGCTATCGGGATCACCCAGAAACTGGCAAGTGCCATACGCCAATCGAAGAAGAAGAAGAGACTGATTCCGACCAGACTTGTAGAAATGAGTGCGCCGATCAGTTCAGGGATCCAGTGACTGGAAGCTGTTTCGATCGATGCACAGTCTCCCATGATATTGGTGGTAAGATCCGCAATATTCTTCTTCCCGAAATACGATAGCGGCAATTTACGGAGCTTCTCGGCAAGAGCCGTTCTTCGTACTCCGCTTTCCCGATATGTAGATAAGAATGTGGCATTATACTGAAGATAATTCGTAAAAGCAATCAGCGCGAGAATAACAGCGCTGGCTATTAAATAGATCCCCAGACGGTCACGGGAAAGATTATCTTCCAGAAGATCCTTAATAAGCATATAAAGCACACCCGAAGGCATCATCAGGCAGATATTGGTCAGCGCACAGAAAAAACATGCTTTCACCATATCTTTAGCGCCTTGTTCTGAAAGCGCATATTTATGCATAAGTTTCTTTATCATTATTACGCACCTACCTTCCACTCGATCGACCGGCTGTATTCATCAACCATCCGCTTGTAGAGACCGTTCTGATCCATAAGATCTTTATGTGATCCGCTTTCTACGAGTTTTCCATCTGACAAGACAAAGATCCTGTCCGCGTCGGCCACGGTACTAAGACGATGTGCGATCATGATCACCGTCTTATCCTTTGCCATTTCCGAGAAAGCCGCCTGAACTTTCGTCTCGTTATCCGGATCGGCAAATGCCGTCGCCTCATCCAGGATCAGGATCGGCGCATCTTTTAAAACAGCACGGGCGATCGTGATCCGCTGCTGTTCTCCTCCGGACAGATAGGTTCCCTTTTCACCCAGGACCGTATGGATCCCGTTCGGAAGCTTATTGATAATGTCCATGCACTGTGCTTTTTCCAGAGCCGCCAGAACCTCTTCTTCCGTCGCGGAAGGTCTTCCCATCCGAACATTTTCCAGGATCGATGTCTTGATCAACCGGCTGTCCTGAAATACGAAGGACACCTGTCCCATCAGTTCCGACGAAGACATATCCTTGATATCCACTCCACCGATAGATATCTTTCCCTCACTCACATCGAAAAAGCGCACCAGAAGCTCCGCCAAAGTAGTTTTTCCTGATCCTGAAGGTCCGACCAGTGCAACATGTTCGCCGGGACGGATCGAAAGAGAAATATCCGATACCGCATCTCTTGTTGCATCTTTATAACGATAGCTGACATGTTCCAGTTCAATACTGCTGTCCTTGGCCGAAAGCGAGCTTTTCGATTCCGGGAGAGGTTCAATAGCCAGGACCTGATCTACACGTTTCAGCGCATCGATCAACGTCATTTCCGCTTCGCCGGAATAAGCAACCTTGGTTAGTGCTACCGTGATCAGCGGTGTTACGATAATGTAGTACATGACATTCAGAATATCGGCATTGGCGATACCGTCGCCTGTAATAAGAAAAGCCGATACAACGAGTGCCAGAAAAATCGCATTTATACAAGTCATGAATGCGATCATGGGTTTACGGAGCATGAGCGTGTAGTCTGTCGACCATTTTCCGAAATCATCGATCGATTTTTTAAATCTTGCAAATGAATGCACGGTCTGACCGAAAGTCTTCACTACCGGGATTCCGCGTACGTACTCTGTCGCTTCACTGCTCATGACCTCAAGGGCACTCTGATACTCCCCCATTTTTTCCTGCATGTTCTTCCCCATCATAGTCATCATAAAGCAAAACCCGATGATTGCAGGGATCACGCAGATCAGACCGATCTTCCAGTTAAATGCAAGTACCAGAACAATAAGACCCACAGGGGTAACTGCCGCGACGGTCTTATCTGCCAGATTATGGGCGATATATGTTTCAGTTGCCGCGGTCGAATCATTCACGATACGGCGGATCTTGCCGGTTCCGTCTTCATCAAAAACGCCCAAAGGCAGCGTAATGATCCTTCTCATCAATGCGCTCCTCATATTCGCTTGAACCCGGAACGCAGCAATGTGCGTGCACAACAGCGCCAGAATATAAACCAGAAGCGCTCCGATGATCAATCCTACCGCCAGCCATGCGTGTCCGGTGATCAGATCCGGGTCCTGTCCCTCTACCGCGATCTTAATGATCTTCCATAACTCATAAAACGGGATAAGTGTCATAACACCACTAACACCGGCCAGGACCCTTCCTATCAGGATCAGGTTCTTGTGACCGCCTGCATAATTCCGTATGAGCTTCATGTGATCATACTTTTCAACTTTTGCCAAATTAAATCACTCCTTTTTTCTAGTTAGCTATCGCTAACCGTCAAACGATAACTTATACAATAAAAAAGAGCCTTGCGGCTCTCTTCTATTTCACACCCATGATCTTCAGCCATCCCGGCATGAAGAACTCTTCTAATGTATTCAGATAACTTAGGATCTTTTCGTCTTCCTCTTCATGGAGGATCGACTCAAAGCAAGCCGATAAATACGCAGTGAGCAGCATATGTAATTCTGTTTCACTGATTTCTTTTACCGGATAACCTTTCTCTTTAAAATACTCCAAAGCACGCATAAATTCCTTCTGATTCTCGATGACGAAATCATGTACGAAATTCTCATATTTCGTTCCCTTCGAACCATTGAGCAAAAGGCGGAATTCTTCTTTCTTCGGAAGGATCACAGTCTTGATCAGATCCATGATCGTTTCATCAAAAAGCTTCTCTTCACTTTCCTTGCGTGCTGTCATTTCGTATTTGATCCGGATATGCCGTTTGGTCCAGTTTTCAATTTCTGAAACCAGGGGGGAAACAATTGCCTCAAACATGGATGCCTTGTCGGGATAATGCCGATAAAGTCCGGCGGAAGTCATGCCCGCACGGGAACCGATGCTACGGATCGATGCAGCTTCAAATCCTTTTTCAAGAAACTCTTCCTTGATCGCCCGGTTCACTTTGATGTGACTTGCAGACTTATCTCTTGGCATGAACAACAGACTTCCTTTCATTGTGATCATCGTTAGCTATCATTGATAACCTACATAATCATGCACCATAAAAGGAAGTCTGTCAAGTTCATGATCAAGCTTTTTTACCCTGATTTGCCACAGCTTCCATCTTCGCTTTCAAAGCTTCCTGATCACCGAGATAGTAGTGATTCAGAACACGGAAATCATCATCAAATTCATATACCAGTGGAACAGCTGTCGGAATATTGACGCCGATGATCTCTTCGGAAGACAGGTTATCAAAATACTTCACAAGAGCACGGAGCGAGTTACCGTGAGCCGCGATCACCACTCTCTTTCCCGCCTTCATTTCCGGCTTGATCACCTCTTCAAAATACGGGATCACGCGCTCTATCGTCGTTTCCAGACTTTCATTCTTCGGAAGAAGCGAAACATCCACATCCCGGAACATAGCCTGCTTTGTCGCAGAACGCTCATCGTCGTCAGAAAGCTCCGGCGGTTTTACGTCGAAAGAACGTCTCCAGATCTTTACCTGCTCCTCACCGTATTTTTCGGCAGTTTCAGACTTATTCAACCCCTGTAGCGCACCGTAGTGGCGTTCGTTCAGTTTCCATGACTTCACGACAGGGAGCCAGGCTCTGTCCATCTCATCCAGCGCAATATTCAGCGTATGGATCGCACGCTTCAGATAGGAAGTGAAACAAATATCAAAGTCATATCCTTCAGCAAGAAGCATCTGTCCTGCCGCCTTTGCCTCCTCTCTTCCCTTTTCGCTCAGATCCACATCTGTCCACCCGGTGAACAGGTTGAGCTTATTCCATTCACTTTCTCCATGTCGGATCAATACTAATTTCATCATGATTCATCTCTCCTTTATATATGATTCTATTAACCAAACAATCCGAAAAGTTTTTTCTCATAAGGAGCCGCCTGAACCGACAGGACCGTATATCCTGTCTCGCGGATCGCTTCTTTGAGTTGTTGCATATCTGGTCTTTCTTCCGCGACAAAAGAACTCTCCCCTTTGCTATGGGAGCTCTTGACCTTCTTGGCTCCCGGGATGGTTTTCCTTATCACTTCATTGATATGCGCCTCACACATACTGCATGCCATACCTTCAATTTTCATCGTGATCTGATACATATTGACTCCTTTACATAAACAAAGCTGCTACATGATAAACAATGCAGGATAGGAGCAGTGCTGATCCGAAATAGAAGATGGCTACCCGTGCTGTCCACTTTAAGGAATGGGACTCACGATAAGTCGTAGAGAGAGCCATCACGCACGGAATATTGAACGTCACGGCAAACATGAATGCCAGAGCTTCTGCCGAAGAGACCGCATTACTCATGACCGTAGAAAGCGTACCTGCATCCGCTCCACTTGTTTTAGCATTAAATGTCGCATTGAGGAGTGAATTATCACCTACAAATACAGAGTTCAGGACACCGAGAACTGCTTCTTTTGCAAAGGCCGAGCTTAAGAATGCCATAAAAGTACGCCATCCCATACCGAAGAACTTGGTCACCGGCTCGATCGCCGTACCGGCTTTATAAAGGATACTGTCTTCAACTTTTCCGCTTCCACTGTATGAAAGTGCCCAGAACAGAAGCGAGATCAAGGTCACCGTCCGAAGCGCACGGAAGAAGATATCGGAAGACTTAAAGAAGGATTCTTTCCAGATATGTTTCCAGTGAGCTTTGTGATACGGCGGAAGCTCCATGATCATACCGGTACGGCTCTCAATAGGTGCAAGTTTTTTACCGAAGATCTTGGATACAAGAAAGATCATCACAAAGATATAAAGAAGGATCCCGATGCAGATCAGCAGCGTTCCCCATGCCGGGAAGAACATACCGGAAATGACCGGCACGATCGCCCAGATCGATGCACACGGGATGGCCCATACTGCTGCCATCGCCAGCATCTTCTGTCCCCAGTTATCCATGACACGGGTACCACAGGAACCTCCGATCGTACAGCCGAACCCCATAAGAAGCGGAGCGACCGCCTTGCCTTGAAGGCCGATCTTGCTTAATACGCCATCGAACTGATATGCGGCTCTTGCCAAAAAACCAACTTCTTCCAGGAAGCCGAAAACAAGATTTACACCAAGTACAAAAGCGGCCATAGAAAGAGAGAAATAGACTACATTCGGCAGCATCAGACTGAATATCGATACCAGCCATGGATGAACGTTCCATCCCGTCAAAGCATCTGCGATCGGCCCGCTGGTATACTGTGGAATCATGGATCCAATGCTCATAAACGGAATACAAATGATCATCGCCACCAAGAAAGCTAGAAGAATAATACCGATAGTAACAACTTTTCCAAGGACCGGACGGATCGCGATACGGTCAAATTTAGATAAGGAATACTTTTCATCTTTGGTTTTCGTTACGCCATCGAGGATCTCCGAAACCCACTGGAATTTCGTTTCACTTTCTGCCTTCAGCTGATCCGCGCTCATCTTATCCTTTGCTCCATTTCCCGAAGCCAGATAGGGAGCCGAGGAAAGAGTATGCGGAGCAGAGAGTTCCTTCACGATCAACTCTTTCAGTTTCCCATATTCTTTTCCTTCCGCCGCTGTGAACGGAAGGACCGGGATACCCAGACGCGAGGAAAGAAGATCAACATCAATAGTTTTGTTCTGCTTTTCCGCCACGTCCATCATGTTCAGGATCAGGATCGCAGGTTTCCCCATCGAGGCAAATTCCGATACCATATACATGCTTCTCTCAAGCTGGGAAGCATCGACCAGTATACATACCAGATCAGCTTTCCCGCTTTTTATAAAATCCTCTGTGATGATCTCTTCATCCGAGTTTCCGGAAAGCGCGTAGCTGCCGGGAAGGTCAACCAGATTATATTTCGTTCCGTTATAAGAAAAAGAACCATCCTTCTTTTCGACAGTCTTACACGGCCAGTTACCAACATGCTGACGGGCACCGGTCAATTGATTAAATACAGTGGACTTACCGGAGTTCGGCTGTCCCAGAAGTGCAATCGTGCTCATTATACCTTCACCTCCACTTCGATCCTCTCGCAATCCTTACGATTCAAAGCCAGAAGTGTTTCCCGCGCATAAATCAGAAGCGGCATCTTCTTATCATTACGAACGACCTGTATACGAGTCCCTTCAGTTAATCCGATCGAAGTTACGCGTGACAGGAAATGCGTATCCGAACCCAGCGTCCGTATAGTCGCCATCTGATCCACTCTTACATCACTAAGTCTCATTCATTCATCCCCCTTGCATCGTTAGCATATGCTAACCCGTATATATTGATTAGCCATATTGAAAACGAAAGAAATATATTTTTGCGGAATTTCGCAGTTAGTATATGCTAACCGTTGTGCAAATGCAAGGGCATTTTAAAGATTTTCTTTCTCATTTTTCACAGAACGAAGCATTTCGAAGAGTAATATATCTATTGTCTCCTTCCATATAGGTATCAAATACTCCCCTCACCATACACTCTTCGCCAATATCCGGATAATCATCCGGGAAAGTTCCTTCTTTTTCCATTTCAAATTCGATTCCCTGGGCACAACACTGTGTTGCATCCTGGATCACGCAGGCATAATAACGGATGCCGTTGCTCTCATCGTATGCCGTTGCAAAAGCGCCCTTCATCTTAACTACTGTGCCTACATACTTTTCCGGATCGATGGACATACTATACACCGTTGCATATACTGCACCTGAAGAAAGCACAGTAAGATCGATATCTACACCTTCTTCGTTCTTAGCAAAAGACGGAACAGGCTCAGAAGGAAGTGCCGCGGCTGAAGTATAGGCCGGCAAAGACGTAAAATCCTGCACGATCTGTTCAGTTTCTATTCCCGATCCCGAAGATCGTCCTTCCAATCCTGATTGAAGAATATCTCCCACACCCGTCTGCTTGCTGGAAGCATGTCCTCCTGCCACCGCACCTGTTTGCGTATTTCCGCATCCTGGCAAAGAAAGAACGATAAGACATATTATAGAAACAATTCTTACTCTTACGATAATCCTGCTCATGCCCGCACACCTCCTTTAGTTTTTCCTATCAGAAAGCAAATCAAAAAACCAACCACATCAACTGTCACGATCGTAGATCCTACCGGTGTCGAATACATAAGCGCAATCACGATTCCGGCAAGTGTACAGATCAGTGACAACAGAGCAGCAAAAACCGTGACTGAACGAAAACTCTTGAAGATCCTCATCGACGACAGAGCCGGAAAAATCACCAGTGCAGAAATAAGAAGTGATCCTACGAGATTCATCGCGAGAACGATAATAACAGCAATCATGACCGCAATGAGGAAATGATACAGTTCCACTTTCATTCCGATGGCTCGTGAAAACTGTTCATCGAATGTTACACAGAAGATTTTGTTATATAACAAAATGAATCCGATAAAAACAAGAATGGAAAGGACCACACAAAGCCAAACTTCGGTCACCGATAATGTTAAGATCGAGGTCGAACCGAAGAGCGTAGTACATACATCCCCGGAAAGATTTGACGAAGTGGAAAACAAGTTCATCAGAAGATACCCGAATGCCAACGCTCCCACAGAGATCATCGCAATCAGGGCATCCCCCTTCAGCTTCGCATTTTGTCCGGTACGAAGAAGAAGGATCGCGCAGATTATCGTAACCGGAAGGACAAGAAGCATCTCATTCGTAAGTCCGACCACTGCCGCAACACTCATCGCGCCAAAAGCCACGTGTGACAGACCATCTCCGATATAGGAATACCGTTTCAAAACCAACGTCACACCCAGAAGCGCGGAGCAAAAAGCAATCAGAACACTGACGATCAAGGCTCTTTGCACCAAAGGCAACTGTAAATACATCCAGAGTTTATCCATCGTAGCCCACCTCCTTTAAAAAATTGCTTCCGATATCGCTGTTCATATATTCATTTTTCGTGCCGAAGTGCACTGTCGTTCCAATATGCAGAATATGACTCGCATAGCGAAGTGCTGCAGCAATATCGTGGGAGATCATGATCACCGTAAGGCCTTGTCCATGTAGTTCCTCAATTAAGTCATACATTTCACATGTCACTTTAGGATCCAATCCTGATACCGGTTCATCCATCAGCAAAAGTTTTCCTGATGCGCAAAGTGCCCTTGCAAGAAGGACCCGCTGTTGCTGTCCACCGGACAATTCACGGTAACACCTTTTACCAAGATCTGTGATGTGCATCCTCTCCATAGCGTGATATGCTTTTTCTTTCTCGTCTTTCAGGTAAAAAGGCCGAAATCCGGCGCGTCCCTGACATCCGGACAGAACAACTTCTGTCACGGATGCGGGGAAATCGCGCTGAACCAGAGTCTGCTGCGGAAGATATCCGATTTCATCGGCCTTCAGACCATCACCCATAATAATCTGTCCGGAAATCGGAGGTTGAAGGTGAAGAACCGTACGTATCAGAGTTGTTTTTCCGGATCCGTTCTCCCCGACAATACACAGATAATCTCCTCTTTGGACTTGAAAACTCAAAGGCGGCAGGATAGCTTTTGATTCATATCCCAGCACCAGTTTCTCGATAGTCAGAAACGCCATGATCCTCTCCCCCTGCTTTATGCGCCCAAGGCCTCTTTTAGTGCTTTTAGATTGGATTTCATCACGGAAAGATATGTTTTCCCATTTTTCACGTCGTCTCCGGTCGTCGACTGCAAAGAATCCATCACCAGGATCTTTTTTCCTGACCCGGAAGCATTCTCCAAAACCGTTTCTGCGATTTTGTGTTGAGTTCCCTCAATCGTCAATACTGCCGGAAGATTCAGTTCATCCACTTTCCCTGACAGGAAGACGATCGTTTCGAAGCTGGCTTCACTCTCTGCCGAGCATCCGGTAAAAGCAGCATAATAAGTGAGGCCATAATCATCTGCCATATATCTGAAAGGGAATCGGTCTGCAAACAGTATTGTCTTACAGGATGACTTCTCCACAACCTCTTTATACTCATTATCCAGAGTTTCCAGTTCGGAAATATAGGCATCCAGATTTTTCTTATAAATTCCTTTATGTTCCGGTATCAACTTCTCCAGTTCTGCTTCGATCTTCGTGCAGATCACCTTGGCGTGACGAAGTGAAAGCCATACATGCTCATCATATTCAGGTTCCTCATGCTCATGATCATGATCGTGTTCTTCCTCATGGTCGTGGTCTTCGTCATGGTCATGTTCTTCCTCATGGTCATGTTCTTCCTCATGGTCGTGGTCATGTTCGTGTTCCATACCTTCGACCACTTCTTCTATTTTAACGTTGTCGCCAAGCACCTCAAGGAGATCGATCACGACCATATCTTTATTGGAAGCCTGTTTCAAAACATCGTCTACCCACTCGTCAGACTCTCCCCCTACATACACAAACATATCGCACGTTGTGATCTTAAGGATATCTTCCGCAGTAGGTTGATACGAGTGAAGATCCACTCCTTTATCCAAGAGCATCGTGACATCCGCATCTTCTTTATTCTCTCCAAGGATCGACATGACCCAGTCATATTCCGGGAAGATCGTTGTCACGATCGAGATTTTTTTCGAATCTTTTTTCTTTGTGTTTTGGCAAGCAGAAAAGCTCACTGCAGTCGCTACTGCAGCAAGAAAACCGATTAATCTTTTATTCATTTTTTTCCTCCACGAATTGATATATGAGTTAGAATCAAATCGTGGATGGATCAATTATTCAATTGTATCTTACGGGAAACCGGAGTCGGACGCACCTGCACCCACACGGAAAAGGTAAGGATCGCATAAAAAACGGAAAGGCCGATAACCGCCATACCCGCATGACAGCATACTTCTTTCATGCCGGAGAGAACTTTCTCACACTGCGCCATGATCTCGCAGATCGGGCAATGTTCCTCTTCACACTCGTGATTCATCTCCACGAACAAAAATAATCCAGAGAAAAGAATGGAGAATGTGATCAATAAACCGAGAAAAACGGAAGCCAATCGTAGAAGTTTCGAAGTCTTCTTTTGCCCTTTCTCCATTTTTTCTCTCCTTTTTCCTTTTCAAAAGCGAAGCGTATAATTGCGAATCATTCGCAATTATACGCTTCCGTAAAATCTCTGTCAAACCTGTTTTTCTATAATCTCACTTCTATTCCTGATTATTCTTCAGGCTCTCCACCATCTCTACCTTTTTCACCTTCGAAGACAGGAGGAACATGGAGATCACATAGGATGCAAGAGTGATTCCCACACAGATCAGGAGCGACTTGGGCGTGACATAGTTCTCAATAAAGGAATTATACTTCGCCGTCTGGGATTCAAAGTTCAGCCGGTTCAGAACCGTGCCCAGCCAGATACCCAGAGCGATACCGATCGGCAGAAGCAGATGATAAATATAGGTCACGATGCGGTTGATCTCCCCGTCCCTATAACCCAGCACCTTCAGCATCGAGATCACCGAAGTACTCTCATTGAGAAGGATATTTACCATCAGGTATGTCGTGATGACCGAGATAATGACTGCGATCACCGTGATCGGCATCAAAAGATCTTTCATGCCCTGATTGATCGTCTTATCCAGCGCTTCCGAAAGAGAAGATTTGCTCACTTCACGCAGAAGCTCCGAATCTCTGTATGGCAGCTTCTCCTTGCTCATGACCAGCGTATAGGCGTTCTCCGGCATAGAAAGGAGCTTGTTGACCGAGGATCGGGATGCAACCATCAAAGACTGCGAACCGTTGACAAAAACTCCATCCACATGGACCGGATACTCTTTAAGATCCGCGATATTTCTTATAGTAATGGTATCTCCGGCTTTCACGTGATATGCAAAAGCACTCATCTCGGAGATATAGAATTTGTCCTCATCAAGTGGGAACTCATTTCCATCCGAGTCTTTTACATGGATCATCGAAGTATCGTCGATTCCCATCAGGGTGATCAGGTCCGGGTTATCCTTGACTTCAAAGGAAGCTGCCATCACTGCCGCTCCCTTATCCGGAACTCCGGTCTTTACCGAAGAAAGAAAGTATTCGTATTCAAATTCACCTGTCTCTTTCACGCTGGTGTCGACATATCTCTGGATCGAGTCCACGCAGGCGAAGGTAAATGCCACCAGTGTGCCGCCCAGCGCGATGCCGCAGATGACCAGAAGGGTTCTGGGGAGATGGCCGAACACAGCGCGAAGCTTATACTTTGTTCTGAAACTTAACTTCGCCTTTCGAAGTCCCATCCTCTTCTTCTTATTCTTCTTAAGGCCCTTGATCATGTCGATCGCTGACCCGCGCATGTTGATAAGCGCAGTAATAAAAACTGCGATCACATAGCACGCGGTAGGAAGCACAAGTGCAATAAGAGAGGATTTCCAGGTGATGTGTGTCACTTTATAGAAGACTTCCATCTTATCCTCGATCAGCATATCTGAAAGAGGAGCAAGTGCCGGGATCGAAAAAAGAACACCCAGGATACCACCAAGAATTCCCGGAATTGCGCCCAGCACACTGTAATGCAGAGCCAGTTCATACCGCTTATATCCCAAGGCATGGAGGACACCGATCATCTTTCTCTCGTTTTTGATCTTACGACCCAGCACGACCGCGATCAGAAGCACCATGAACACCATCGTTGTCGGCAGGATGATTTGCACGGTATAACTTAATTCATCGAACTGATCTTTCGGGCTCTGAATACGGGAGTTATTACTGACATCCACATAGGACAGCGTCCCGTACTTCTCGTTCAGTGCTTTTCGAAAAGCCGTCACGTCAGTCTTATCACTATATCGAACAGCATAAACTGTCGCCATATCCTTTTTCTCATATGTGACAAAAGCACTTTCCTTCACCACACCGATGCCAAACCGGTCGCTGTCGGAAAAGGTATCCGTGATGTTTTTCAGGCAGAAAAGATAGTCCGTGCGGATGACTTCGCCACAGATGTGATAGGTCCTTCCGTCAAGATCGATACTATCGCCGATCTCGAGGTTCTGGCGTTGCATAAAAAGCCCATTTAGAAGAATATCTGTATCGGACTCAAGATCCCTGCCATCCTGCACCCTGTATAGATTGATCGCTGAAGAGGGAGCAAAGATTCGGACCTCCGCTTCCGAGTTTTCCATATGAAGATCGATATAAGGCTGTGTTTCCACAGTAACGTGGTGCTTTTCTTCCAGTTCCTGTACATCATCGATCGGCAGCAGTGTCATAAACTGCGCGTCTTCCAGCTGTGCCTCATCCAGAAGCTTATTAAAACTTTCCTGTTGTACCCCGTAAGAGGAATCGAATGCCACATACAGACATACCACAAGTGCCGTCAGTATCGTTATACTCAAGAAAAATGACAAATTACTTCGGAAATTCCGGATATATCTTTTATTCAGTACCATACTCCGTCACCTCAGATCTCAAGGTCCGAAACCGGAAGTTTCTTTCTGTTCATGCTGTTCTCGACGATCTTTCCGTCATGGATCCGTATGATCCTGTCCGCCATTCCGGCGATACCTTCGTTGTGGGTAATGATCAGTATCGTCGTCTTAAATTCCCTGTTGATCTTCTCCAGCATCATCAATACATCCCGTGACGATTTCGAATCCAGCGCGCCGGTCAATTCATCGCAAAGGAGGATCTGCGGATTCTTCACCAGCGCACGGGCAATTGCGCAGCGCTGCTGCTGACCGCCGGACAGTTCCCGCGGGAACTTATGTTTATGCTTGGCAAGATTCAACGTTTCCAGAAGATCGTCGATCGACAGAGGCTCTTTCGATATATCCGCCACCACTTCCACATTCTCCCGCACGGTCAGATCCGGGATCAGGTTATAGGATTGAAAAACAAATCCCACATGTTTTCTCCGATACTCCGAAAGGCCGCTCTTCCCTTGGGATGTGAGTTCCGTTTTTCCGATCCGTATCACACCGGAATCCGGTGAATCGATTCCACCCAGCATATTTAACAGCGTGGATTTTCCCGAACCGGAAGGTCCCAGGATCACTGTAATTTCTCCTTGTTCCGCGGAAAAGTCCACCCCGTCCATAGCACGGATCAGGCTCTCTCCGCTCCCATACTGTTTAACCGCATTTTTCACTTCAATAAACATCGCTTCTTCTCCTTTTTTCGTGTTTTGGGACGTAGGAAACTCCACCCTTACATTCGTAAAGGCACTTGTTTCACTGAATGTCCATTCATTCTTAAGTATGTAATCGACGATATTCGGTCGGTGTCACTCCATATGTCTTCTTAAAAAGCGCACAGAACTTACTCGGATTGCTGTATCCGGCTTCTTCCGCCAGATCCGCGATACTTTTTCTCGTTTTCCGAAGATCTTCTTCCGCCTTTTGCAGCCGGACATTCTGAAGGAATGTATAGATCGGAGCACCATATACTTTCCGGAAATACATCTTCAGCGCCGGTGCTGTACAATGAAGTTCTTCTGCCAGTTCTTCCGCCGTCAGATGAATGCTTGGATCCTGTAGTATCCGTCTTCTCGCGTCTTCTGCGATCTTCCTTTGACCGGAAGTGGTATATTCGCTTTTCCGGAGCGGTTCCACATCTTCGTGAAGAAGAAGATAAAGAAGTCTCGTACTCTGCATCCTTGCCCGCGGTAGATCCATGGTCCGGTCATCGATCCCCTTCGCCAGATCCTCCACGATCTGGCGGAATTCAGCAGATGCATTTCCCACGAAGCATTCTCTATCCCTTTCGATCAGGTTCATACAGGCTTCTTTAGTGATGCCATAGTAAGAAAGCGTGGTCCGGTCATTGTCACTCATGAGTTCGAAGTTAAAATACAGACCGAATCCTTGATAGTATTCTTTCCGGAACGTCAGCATGACTTGAGGATCATTCTCATCGAATCCGATCATACCTTTATCCAGATAGGCATACTTTCCTTTCCCCCTCATGAATACTTCGACGCGTCCGTCCATGCAATAGTTCAGTTTAAAGAAACGGAGCCGGTCTGTAAGAACAGGACGCCGTCCATCAATATGTGCACCAAATTCAAGTTCTCTCGGGATCGTGTAGTAGAATATCCCCATACCTTCGAAGGGCATCACCACATACGCCTCGACCGCTTCATCATCACGAGGTGATGCTTTTAGCTCCATCTTGGTAATCCATTCAGATGCACGTGCAAAATGCACTATATCATCCAAAGGAACCGGGGAAACTTTTTTGACCAGATCTTCAAACATCTTCTGCTCCTTACTTCGTTATGATCGCATTGTAACACAGAAGTTAGCATATGTTTACTCCATTTGAACAAAAATAGCCCAAATGATATCACAATAATGTACAGATCCATGCAAGGATCGCACAAGCCGGGAAAAAGCAGATCACATGGGTAATATGTGTTTTCTTGTTATATCCGAACAGGCTCCTGTTATAGACAGATCCGACTTGCGGATAGTAATGGGTAAAGAATCCGAAACCCTGATTACAAAGAAGCACCCAGTCAAAGAAGATCACATCAAATGCCTTAAGCAAAAGCAGCATGACCAGAAATCTTACGAAAAACTGCCAGAAGCTGTACTCGTGAATTATGCCATCCCATGCGCCAAGAACAACTGCACCGCCCATAAGCACCATCGAAAGTGCTGCCATAACATAGCCCACAGCGTGCTGTCCCTTAAACCGTTCCGGGACATAGTCAGGTGTCACCTCAATGGCTTCTTTGGGCGCGGAAGAGAAAAATTTCTTGTCTTGGATAAACCCGACGCCACTCCAGAGCATCAGAAAAAGCCCTGCCATCATCATAAGTGAAAGTAAAATCGTAACTAGCATTTTTAAAGCTCCTTTACTATTATCCGATACACCATGTTAGCATAAGCTAACCATTTGTGCTATAATCGGCAAGAAAAAAGTGGGAAACAGTATAGAAAGGAACGGCACATGGGTAAGGATGGCTTTGCACAATCTTTCCTGATTCGTCGTGATGGGTTTCACGGTCACTTATTTCTTCCTCATCAGGATAAATACCCGGGACTGGCTCTTCTGGTCCTCGGTGGCGGCAGTATGCCATATTCATTCACGAGAAAGGAAGCGGATGCTTTTTCCGAAGAAGGCATCTCCTCACTCGCTGTCGGCTACTTCGGTGTAAAGGATGCACCGAAAACGATCGTCCATGTACCCATCGAGTATGTGGAAAAAGCTGCCGCCTATCTTCATGCTTTCGGATATACGAAGGTGATTGCAGTCGGGATCTCCAAAGGCTCGGAGCTGGCGCTGACCGCCGCCTCCTTTCTTCCTGACATAGACGGTGTCATTGCCTTTGCTCCATCTTGCCGGGTGTACATGGGCATCGGATCCGGAATATCCTGGGTAGATCGTTCTTCATGGACATTCCGCGGGGTCCCGCTCTCTTTTGCTTATCATCGGTCTTCCGGTATCAAGGCAGTTCTTCACAGCCTGAAAGCACGAGAACTGACCTTTCGTCCGGTATATGAAAAAGCAGATCAGGATGCAGAAGAGGGAACCATCATCCCTGTAGAGAGAATACATGGTCCCCTACTTCTTATTGCCTCTTCACAGGATTCCCTTTGGTCCAGCGAAAATGCCTGCCGCATGATTCGTCAGAGGCTTATTGCCCAGCCATTCCGGTATCCTGTAAAAACATTGATCTATCCGTACGCTTCCCACATACTTCTTCCGTTCGAAAGCGGCTTTGAAAGATTTTTCCGGGTCGCAAGGAAACATCCGGAAGAATGCCGTCAGACGATCCTTGATGTGAGACACGAAGTATTTACATGGCTAAGAGATCTTATTCCCGATTCTTAAGTGCTTCGGTCATATCGATCTTACGGACTTGCTTTACATGGATCGCATTTGTAATCAGACAGGTGGCCGTACCAAGCACAACAATGATTGCAAGAACCAGTGGTGTCACCCGGAAGTAGAAGTATCCGCTCATCGAATTAAGCATACCCGGCCAGAGCTTGCCGATCAGGAAATACTGAAGAGGCAGGAACACGATCACAGATAGAATAATGATCCATTGTGTCTGAGACAGGTAAAGCTTATTCACTTCTTTATTCCGGTACCCAAAAACTTTCAAAAGCGAAATATTCAGTGCATTTTTTTCAATAACCATTTTGGTAAGCATAAACATAACGATAACATAGCAGATGATTCCTACTGCAGTTAACATCACAATGAGTGAGGCCATAAGCGTCTTCATCTGTTTCGCGCTGTCCGCCACCTTCTCTTTCGTGACAACAGTTGATATGAAACGTTCATCGATCCCCTGGATCTCACTGTCAGAAAAAACAGTATTATAATATCCTTCGCCTTTTTCCAGATACGCATTCAGCGTATCCTGTGAAGTAAAAGCATATACTCCCAGTTCGAAGTCAACGATTTTCAAAACTTTAGCGTTCCATGTATGAAGTGTCAGTTTGTTGCTGATTTCGATGGTATCTCCGGTATGTATACCGATTTTGGCTGCCATAATATCGGAAATGATGATCTCATCTTTCGAAAGCGAGGCGACATCTATACTTTGCAAATACTTTGAATCACTGCTGATGCCAAGGACATTCACCGGAAGCATTCTGCCATTGTACTCTGTCTCATAGGTGCTGATCGTATCTTTTTCCACATCGGACGGAAGGACAGACGGATCCGGAAGCGGTGATTTCAGAACATATTGATACTCTGCTACTGCGGAACCCGGAAGGGTATCGATGTATTTATCAAAGGAGGATCGCATGCCCACGCCGAACATGCAAAGGAGTCCAGCGAGGAAAACACCAATGATCAGGGAGATATACTGTCCCTTGCTTCTTACGACTGTACGGACACGGAAACGGTTGAGGAAACCGAGTTTTTTCATCTCATGAGCATTCTTCACCCGCTTCTCTTTTTTCGTATCTTTTCGGATCAGGCGAAGCGGAGTAAGGTTGAGTTTTTTCCCGAAAACGATCAGGTTAATAAGGATCACAGAAAGGATCGGGAACCCGATCATGAGGGCCATTCTGACCGGATCGATCGTATAAAGCATTTTCGGGACCACATAATAGGCATATACACTTTCCAGAGGAATCTTATAGACGAATGTTAAGGCAAGAAGAAGACCTATACCGGTAGAGATAAGGGTAACCAGAACCGGAATCGTCAGATAATGACGCAGGATCGATTTCTTCTTATATCCAGTGGCAATCAGAACTCCGACAAAAGAACACTCGTCTTCGAATGTATGGACCGATACAAGTGCGAAAAGGAAGGCAACGATCACCATTGAAAGGAGCATAAAATAGGTCGACATATTAATATTCAGTTCCAATTTGGAGATCAGATTATTCACTCTGTTGTTATCTCCGATTGCACAGAAGTCAGTCAGAATACCCTTATCCCCGAGTTTTTTGATGATTTCCCGGTTCTCCTGGTTGACTTCTTCTCTGGACAGTTCATTTTTGAACTTATATGCATACTGGTAGATCATGCTCTCTTCATCCAGTTTGGAGAAAAAACCGTCGCTGACGATTGCGACACCGAAGACTTCACGGTCCGCCAGAAGATCACCCAGTTCCCTGAAGCTGACGATATATTCAGGAAGTCCGATAATACCCGAAACTTCCATTTCCTCTGTTCCGACTTGAAAATGGTCACCGAGTTTCAGATCATGCGTTTCTGCATAGAGACGATCCAGTGCAATCTCCTTATCACTGTCCGGAAAGCTTCCTTCCAACAGGAACGGAACATCAATGGAATTCCGCATCCGAAACACACGGATATCCGACTCTTCCACAGAAGGAAGATCAACATACGGCTGATATTCGAGTTCGAGAGTATCCCCTAACAGACCAGAAACCTCAGATTGATCCATCGGTACAGCAAGTGAGAAGAAACCGTCTTCCAGACCATTCTTATCTTTCATATCATGAAAAGCCGCCCGGATCCCCTGATTTCCGACCACATAGGCAGCACAAAGGCAGATCACAAGTATAATGAACAGTGCGATTCCCCCATAGATTCCGATGTTTCTTTTAAAGAAACGGGGAAGTCTTTTCTTAAGAACATTTCTCATAATGACACCTCTTCCCCTCTCTTACCAGACCAGATCCTTAGCACAGATCTTTGCCTTATTCACTTCATCCTTCGTAATACGGCCGTCTTTTAAGTGGATGATCCGGTCAGACATCCGGCTGATCGCTTCGTTATGTGTTACGATCAGGATCGTCGTATTATATTCGTGATTAACTCTCTCAAGGAGCTCCAAGATCTCCTTGGATGTATCATAGTCCAGAGCTCCGGTCGGCTCATCACAAAGAAGCAGTGTCGGAGCCTTAACCAGTGCTCTTCCAATTGATGTTCTCTGTTGCTGTCCTCCGGAAAGCTGTCTCGGATACTTATTCTGATGCTCTTTCAAGCCCAGATCCTTCAGTAGTTTCTGGATGTCCAGAGATTTCTTTCCCAGGAAACCGCAAACTTCGATATTCTCTTTGACTGTCAGATCCGGGATCAGGTTATAAAACTGGAACACAAAGCCCAAGTGATCTCTTCGGTACTCCAGAAGACCGTCCTTATCATCCAGTTCGATTTTCTTGCCATTGATACGGATCTCTCCGGATGTGAGTGTATCGATACCGCCAATCAGATTAAGAAGTGTTGACTTACCTGCACCGGATGGTCCGAGGACCGTGCAGACCTCCCCTTTTTCAAGCTGAAAGTTCAGGCCCTTCAATACATGGACAACATTCTCACCAATCCCATAGTCCTTCTTTAAATCCTTTACTTCTACAAACATTTTCCGTACATCCTTTCTGTGTTTTTTCGCGCACTATACCCGGGGAAGGTGTTTTTCTCGTTGCCTTTCCCTGTATAGTGTTTCTTTATCTGTTTTTTTCTTATTCGGCGATCTTCCAGGAAGCAGCCTCTTGCCTGTCGTGAATAAACTGCTTATAGATGCCCTCTGCTTTCACAAGTTCCTCATGACTTCCATGCTGGACGATCCGCCCGTCATCGATCACAAAGATCTGATCAGCGTGGCGCACAGTCTTTAGGCGGTGCGCAATCATGATGATCGTCTTCTCCCTTGTCAGTTCCTCGATGGCCGATGTGAGCTCTGCTTCATTTTCCGGATCCACATTCGCCGTTGCTTCATCGAGAATGATGATCGGTGAATCTTTCAGGATCGCTCTTGCAATGGAGATACGCTGCTTCTCACCTCCGGAAAGACTGGCTCCACCTTCTCCGATCACAGTATCATATCCATCCGGCAGAGTTCTTATGAAATCATCGCAACGGGCTTTTTTCGCAGCAGCAATCACTTCGTTCATACTTGCATCGGGTTTGCCGAAACGGATGTTATTGGCGATCGTATCTTCGAAAAGATATACTCTCTGAAATACGAAACTGAAGTTTCTCATCAGCGAATCGAAGCTATAGTCTTTCACGTTTCTTCCACCTAATTTGACTGCACCTTCATCCACATCCCAGAAACGGGCAAGAAGATTGCACAGTGTCGTCTTTCCGCCTCCGGAAGGGCCGACGAATGCGGTAGTCGTCTTCTCCGGGATCGTAAGAGAAACATCGTTGATGATCTTCTTTTTGTCATATGAAAAACCGATATGCTCGACTGTGATCGAATGATCCTTCGGAGTGATCTCCTCCCCGTCAATATCCATCGGCGGCATGTCCATGATCTCTTTTGCCTTGGTAACGGCAATGTTGATATTCCGCATCAGCGCAGAGAATATACCCATGATCTCAAGGCTTTCATATACCATAAAGGAAGAGATCATCATCATGATGCAGTAAAGAAGGGACATACTTCCATCAAAATAGAACTTCAACGATGCTATACACATCAGAACACCGGTGAGTTTAGTTGTTAACCCCTGAAGGAAGACATGAGGCATGACACAGAACTCCAGTTTAGTATCCGTCTTCACCTTGCCTGCTATGGCTTTTTCCAGTTTCTTTGCTGTCTTATCCGTGAGATTATAGTTTTTTACCTCTGCAATCCCCTGAACATATTCGATCACTGCGGTAACGATTGCTTCATCCGCCTCATGCTTCATCGGCGCTACGGTCTTCGTACTTCTCTGCATAAACGTATTCCAAAGAATAAATACCACAATACCGGCAAGAAGGATCAGGCCGATCCTCCAGTCGAAGGCAAATACAAAAGCAGCGATCACAGCAGTGGTAAGAATTCCCTGCGAGACGACCATTACGATACGTGTTGCAATATCCGAGAGGCTTTCCATGACATTGGTCGTAACATTCGTGATGGAACCAAGACTGTTATGATTGAAGAATCCCATCGGCAGATAGCGGAGATGTTCGGCGATCTCTATGCGTTTATGAGCACAGGAATGGTAGCCGGCCTCTGTCTGAAGCATCGTGATTTTCAGTCCGATCAGGATCTGACCGATCACGGATACCAGCATGATGCCTAAGGAAAGAAGGATCCTTCGGTTCGTCATGTCATCTTCGATCACCCCTTGTGCGAAAACGGCAACAGCAGAAATCCGAAGGGCCGCAAACACGGCTTTCACCACACTGAGAACAATGGCCAGATAAAGTTTCTTTCTATCTCCTTCATTACAAAAATCGAAGAATTTTCTAAGTGTCGAAAACATCTCATTCCACCTCCTTTGAAAGAATATGGGCATCCCACATCTTACGGTACAGTCCGCTTTCACGGAGAAGTTCTTCCTGTTTACCGCATGCTTCGATGCTGCCCTGGTTCACAAGGATGATATTGTCTGCCGAAGCGATCGTAGAAAGGCGGTGCGCGATAACGATCAGCGTTTTCCCCCGGACCAGTTTCGCTACGCTCTTTTGTACCAGTGCTTCATTCTCCGGGTCTGTATAGGCCGTTGCTTCGTCAAGTATCACGACCGGAGCATCTTTCAGCATCGCACGCGCAATGGAGATCCTCTGGCGCTCTCCGCCGGACAGATGAGATCCGGCACCGCCGCAAATCGTCTGATATCCGTCTTCAAGACGCATAATGAAATCATGGCATCCGCATCTTTTCGCAGCATCAATTACCTGCTCATCTGTCGCTCCGGGATGACCCATACGGATATTTTCCATGACTGTTTCATCAAAAAGATAGTTATCCTGTGAAACATACGCAATGTTCTGATTGTATACATCCAGCGGGATCTTACGGATATCTACTCCACCGAGAAGAATCGCGCCTTCATTTACATCCCAGAAAGAAGCGATGAGCTTGGCGATCGTCGACTTTCCCGATCCCGAAGGGCCGACCAGTGCATTGACTGTGCCTTCTTTGATATGAAGGTTTACACCGTGAAGCACTTCTTCTTTTTCATAGGCAAAATGGACATTTTTCAGTTCGATATCATAACCTTCGGGAAGTTCGGATACTTTATCCGGACGTTCCAGTTCCGGTTTGACGATAATGGATGTCGCCTCGCCGATAATTACCTGACATTTCTTCAGATCATCCAGATAATTGGCAATGACCAGAAATGGTGATACCAGACCAAGGGCAAGAATGATCAGCATAAAAGCATCACTTCCGCTGACCCATCCGCGGCTATAGAACCATCCCGCAAAAGGAACCAGAGAAAGAAGCTGCGCAGGAAGCATCGTCAGCGCCACATTCTGATACACGTTGCAGCTTCTCATCCACTCTATAAAACAGTCCGCGCCTTCCTTCGCCGCCGTGACAAACTTGGCGTAAGAGGTCTTTGCTTTACCGAAAGCCTTGATCACTTCGATACCGTTTATATACTCGACAGCAGTATCATTCAGCGCTTTTGTCTTATCAATGGTATTCTGGAAACGCTCTCCGGCACCGATAAATTCAAAACTGAAGAAAAGAGCACCAATCGGAAGTGAAAGGAGAGAAAGAAGCGCGAGTTTCCAGTTGATCGTCAGCATATATACGAAGACGACGATCGGGATCAGGAGATTCGAGGTCACTTCCGGAAGAATATGTGCCATAGTTGTCTCCACTGAATCGACACGCTCGATAATGATGTTCTTATATGTTCCGGACGATTCAGAAAGAACGTCTCCGAGTGGCATCTTCGCCATATGCTTCGTTATCCTTCTTCGGATATTCCCGAGTACTTCAAAGGTCGCTCTATGAGAGAGCGCTGTTGAGATCGTATGCATCAGTCGGTTCAGTACCCAGCAGATCGCAACAAAGAGCAGCTGACGATAGCAGAATGTGCTATCCGCATTTCCGGAAAGGAGTTCTTTGACGATCCTACCGATAAAAATATATGGCAAAAAGCCAAAAGCAACGCTGAGTATAGCAAGTACTATACTTGCGACATAATAACTTTTCTTTGTCCCGGCAAATTCCACGACCCAGCTTACCGTTGACCTTGGTTTTACCTTTGATGTGTTTTTTTCCATCACTCACCCCTCCTTGTCTTATCTCAACCGGCAGATGGAATACCGGAGAGAAAATCTGGTGAACATTATGTGGTTAGCGTACGCTAACTGCTGTACAAAAAGAAAAGCGACCAGGTCGCTTCTTTTGTTTTCAGAAACCAAGCACCGCCCGCCATCCGGGGATGAAGAATTTCTCAAGAGTCTTCGCATAGTGCATCGCCTGCTCTTTGGTGAAATCATGTTCTACCGCCGCTACAACTGCATCGATGTTCATAGTCACCAAAAGATGCATCTCCTCATCTGAAACCTCATTGACCGTGAATCCATTCTTCCTCGCATTCGCTATATATTCATGGGTATTTTTTTCTTCCATAAGAGCAATATCATGAACGAAATTGGCATACCTTGTTCCCTGGGAAGAGCAGATGATCAGTTTAAATGCATCAAGGTGCGAATAGATATAATCCAGCATGATCGAAGTGGAAGAAGAATCTTCCCACACGCGCGTTGTTTCCGGAAGATTCAGTGTCTCATTTTCTTTCTTTGCCAGATCATCGTACAAAAGCATCATGCCGTCGATAGCCGGATCCACAAGTGCCGAAAACATCTCTTCTTTACTCTCGAAATGTTTGTAAAGACCGGATGCACTCATTCCGGCAGCAGAAGCGATCCTGCGCATAGATGCGTCCATAAAACCGTATGTACGAAACTCTTCGTATGCCGCTTTCATGATCAGATCGTGATGTGCTTTCTTATCGCGAACCATTTATCTTCCTTTCCAGATATTCAAAACATATTTAGCGAACAGTGTTTACTAACCGTAGTTAGAGTACACCGTTCGCTAAATCTTGTCAACATGTTTTTTTCTTCTTTCAGGAAATCATTGACGGATTTGGATGAACCCGATAAGATTGTAGTTAGCATACACTAACTCGTTGTGCAAATTCACTATTATAAAATGGAGGTATCACTATGAGTGAAATTTTTAAGGGTATCCCTCAGATCAAGTATGAAGGACCAGAAAGCAAGAATCCGATGGCATTTAAGTACTATGATCCTGACCGAGTCGTTCTGGGAAAGAAAATGAGCGAGCAGCTTCCGTTTGCTATGGCATGGTGGCATAACCTTTGTGCCAATGGCGTAGATATGTTCGGACGCGGCACGGCAGACAAACGCTTCGGGGCTGAGACTGAAGGAACAATGGAGCACGCCAAGGCGAAAGTAGACGCCGGTATCGAGTTCATGAAGAAACTCGGCATTAAATACTTCTGCTTCCATGATGTCGATCTCGTTCCGGAAGCGGATGATATTAACGAAACCAACAAAAGACTGGATGAGATCACGGATTATATCCTTGAGAAGACTTCCGGTACCGACATTAAGTGTCTCTGGGGTACAGCCAACATGTTCAGTAATCCCCGTTTCATGAATGGCGCCGGTAGTACAAATGATCTGGATGTTTATTGCTTTGCCGCAGCGCAGGTCAAGAAAGCCATCGAACTTACTGTAAAGCTCGGCGGACGAGGATACGTTTTCTGGGGTGGCCGCGAAGGCTACGAGACCCTTCTGAATACCAAGGTCAAATTCGAGCAGGAGAACATCGCCAACCTGATGAAAATGGCCAGAGATTATGGAAGAAAAATCGGATTTACCGGGACTTTCCTGATCGAACCGAAGCCGAAAGAGCCGATGAAGCACCAGTATGACTTCGATGCGGCAACAGCGATCGGATTCCTGAAAGAATACGGCCTGGACAAGGACTTCATGATGAATATTGAAGCGAATCACGCAACTCTGGCAGGTCATACATTCCAGCATGAACTTCGTATCAGCCGCATCAACAACATGCTCGGTTCCATCGATGCGAACCAGGGCGATATCATGCTGGGCTGGGATACGGACTGCTTCCCGAGCAACGTATATGACACGACACTTGCTATGTATGAGATCCTGAAGAATGGCGGCCTTCCGGTCGGCATCAACTTCGACTCGAAGAACAGACGTCCGAGCAATACCTATGAGGATATGTTCTATGCGTTCATTCTGGGTATGGATTCCTTTGCTTATGGTCTTCTGAAGGCTGCAGAGATGATCGAGGACGGCCGCCTCGAGAAGAATATCGAAGAACGTTACGCTTCCTTCTCTTCCGAACTCGGACAGAAAGTAAGATCCGGAGAGTCCACGCTTGAAGAACTGGCAGCAAGAGCTGCCGAACTGAAGGCTCCTCAGAATCCTGTATCCGGTAAACAGGAATACCTCGAGGGTGTTCTCAATAATATTATTCTATCGAATAACGATTGACAAAAGAACTCCTCGATGGTATAAAGAAATGAGTTAGCATATGCTAACTCATATCTTAATTCTAAATTCCCTCCCGCGAGTGCTTTTCTGGAATGGGCACAGGGAGGGAATTAATTATTCTAAAAAAGTTTCACATCGATCCTTCGTCAAATATACGAAAGAAACGGTCCTGTCAGTGATATCCTCACCGCAGGACCGTTTCAGCGTATATCTTTTCCTAGAAGAGTTACTTCTTTACATGAAAGGCATCCATCTTCGGATAGACAGCAGATTCTCCCAGCATCTCTTCGATACGGAGCAGCTGATTATACTTCGCAACACGTTCTGAACGACTTGGAGCACCGGTCTTGATCTGACATGTATTCAGAGCTACAGCGAGATCTGCGATCGTTGTATCCGCTGTTTCTCCGGAACGATGGGAAGAGATTGCGGTATATCCTGCATTATGAGCCATCTTGATCGCTTCGAGTGTCTCGGACACAGAACCGATCTGATTGAGCTTGATGAGAATGGAGTTTCCGGCACCAAGCGAAATACCTTTGCTGAGGCGCTCAGTATTGGTAACAAAGAGATCATCACCGACGAGTTGTACTTTATGGCCGATCTTCTCTGTCATCTTCTTCCAGCCTTCCCAATCCTCTTCGTCCAGTCCATCTTCGATAGAGATGATCGGATACTTATCAACAAGATTCTCCCAGTGAGCTATCAATTCATCTGAAGTGAACTCTTTACCGGACTTTGGCTGCTTATAGAAGCCTTTGCCCTTCTCACTCTTCCACTCCGAGGAAGCCGCATCCATTGCGATCATGAAGTCTTTACCTGGTTCATATCCTGCTGCTTTTACAGCCTCGAGGATCGTCTCAATGGTTTCTTCATCGGAAGAAAGGTTCGGTGCAAAACCACCTTCGTCACCGACAGAAGTAGCAAGACCCTTGCCCTTTAGTATCTTAGCAAGAGCATGGAATACTTCCGCGCACCATCTGAGTGCTTCCTTAAATGTCGGTGCTCCGACCGGCATGATCATGAATTCCTGAACATCTACTGTATTTGTTGCATGCGCACCACCATTTAAGATGTTCATCATAGGAACCGGAAGACGGTTTCCTGCTGCACCGCCGAGGAAACGATAGAGCGGGATATCAAGCGACTTCGATGCAGCTCTTGCTGCAGCAATCGATACAGCCAGGATCGCATTCGCGCCGAGATTGGATTTATCTTTCGTGCCATCTGCCTTGATCATCGCTGCATCAACTGCATATGTATCCGAAGCATCAAGACCCTTGATCGCATCATTAATAGTAGTGTTGATATTATTTACGGCTTTCTGAACACCCTTTCCGAGATAACGGCTCTTATCTCCGTCACGGAGTTCAAGTGCTTCAAACTCACCTGTCGAAGCGCCACTCGGAGCTGTACCGCTTGCGATAGTTCCGTCTGCCAGATAGATTTCTGCTTCCACTGTCGGATTTCCTCTGGAATCGAGGATCTCTCTTCCGATTACTTTTTCAATTGTTAGTTTTGCCATATTAAAGGCTCCTTTCATACATACTAATTCCTCCCCCGCGCCGGGAATTTGAAGAAGAGGCGCGTATGGAGAGGAATTAAAGATCAAGACACAGTTAGCCATTGCTAACTACGAATATTTATATCATGTGTGAATTCTTCTGTCAACAGATCATCCACGAATACTTTTGGGAGCAACAATGTCAAAAGGTTTACCCCATGAACTCTTCGCCTGGTCTGCAGTCAATTCAGTAGTTTCTATCACAGACAAAGCTATCTCATTCGAACTCAGAGATGGAAACATGCTCTCCTTTCCGGATCCTGTTCCGAAGGGTCATCAGTTCATGATCCTTTTTCTCTGCCAGGAGCAGAACGGCCGCTTCCTGATCATCCCGATGGATGATCTTATCAATACGGCCATTTCTGATCACGATACGTTTCGGAGACATCAGGGAAAGAATCGGGTCATGGGTCGCGATCAAGACGATCTTATCATTACCTGTCAGAAGCTCCATCGCCTTTCTTCGATCGATACCTGCATTTTCGATCTCATCGATCAAAACGATCGGCGCACGTGAGAGGTAGGCACAGTCTGCAATCATCAGCGCACGTGACTGTCCTCCGCTTAAGGCTGTCACCGCGGTATCCCGGGAAAAAGGCTCACCAGCCAGGGAAACAGCTACCTCATACACTTTCTGCACTTTCCCGGGGATCTCTTCCTTTCTGAGGAAACACTCGGCATGCATGGTAAGAAATTCTTCCACATTCATATCCAGGACGAAATTCATATTCTGCGAAAGCTGAGCGATCGAACGTCTTCTTTCGCCTGTTTTGAGCCATTCTTCCTTATTTTTTCCGTCAATCAGTATCGTTCTCTGTGTCGGAGTGTCCTTTAGTGCCTGCCACTCGATATCTTCCAGGAGGCGGCTCTTTCCGGAGCCGGTTTCACCGACAATGGCGATCATTTCACCTTTTCGGATAGTTATAGGATCGAAGCACTCACTCGCACCATCTTTCCCAACTCCCGGAATGATCGTGATGGATCCGACACTTCGGATCTCCTCGGAGAGACATTCCGACGCACTTCGGAGATAGGCAGAAAATTCCTCTTCCACTTCGTTTCGGCTCATCTTTCTCTGCTCGAAAAATGAATCCGGAAGCTCCATCAGGTTTTCAGAAAAGCTCTTTTCCTTATCCCAGATCACCTCAAAGTCATCCAGATAGTATGGCAGATAGGGGTAGTCCTTCTCCAGTTGCAAAAGCGGGATCGTCAGCATTCATGTACCTTCTTTCTCAGATCTTGATGTGTTTAACGTTTCCGATCTGGTACTCGGTTCCTATCTTTGTTTCACCTAAACAATAGGAACAGAGCGCCATAGGCATCGGAAAACGAAGCGTCTCATTTTCGATTTCTCTCTCCATAGCCATATTCCGGATCGCCCGTGTGATCTCTGAAATTCCCTGTCCGGTAAGCCCGTTGACAGGAAATATCAGTGCTTTTGGATTAGAGGTCTCAACTCTTCGCATGAACACTTCTCTTTCTGCTTGAGAAACGATATCTCCTTTTGTAATAAGTACAATATCTGCCAGTTTCAGGAGAGGACCGATTTTTCTGGGAGCCCGGATCCCGCTTAACTGATCGATCACACAGACAGCCAGCACATTTTTGATGTAGGGCGAGCATCGGTTACAAAGGCCGGCACTCTCCGTAAAAAGATAGTCCAGCTCTTCCTTTTTCCCCCAATCATAGACAGTCTGAATATTCGTGATGTAATAGTGATCGGGACAAAGTTCGGAAGAAAGTCCCTTTGCCGATGGGATCCCGGCCTGACTATAGGTCTTGTCGTCTTCGGTCTGGAGGCAGTCAAACTTACACGCCCCCACTTTACTTCCATCTCTCATAATTTCTTTTAAGATCCGCGTCATAACGGTAGTTTTGCCCGTTGCAGGCGGTCCGGCAAAGGTTACCAGCTTCATTACTTTTCCTCCGTCATGATCTTCTTACATCTTTGGATTATTTCCGGAAGGGAGGGATCATAGAGATACTCCCAGCCGACAAAGCGAAGACTTCCGGGAAGAGCATTGACAACACCTGTAATGTTACTCGGGAAGAATCCCTTCTCTCGGAAGATCCTGCCGGCCTCCTCGCGGCAGAGGATGGACATGAGCCTTTCCGCCTCGGGATTTGATTTTGAAGTTACAACAAGTGGCAGGATCGGTGCACCATCGCTGAACCAGATGAGTTTCATTCCCTTCTGACGGGCTTTGATCTCCCCGAAGATCCAAGGCATCAGGTAGATATATGGTTTTTCGCCTTCGATTCCACCCGGCTTGATCATCTGTGAGGGATGCACGATCGCACAGATATTCTTTCTTAATCGTCTGATTCCCTCGTCTCCCGCAACTTGATGAATATATGTCAGAATGATCCCGTCAAACATGTGGCCGTCATCCGGAAATGCAATACTGTTTTCAAACTCACCCGAAAGCAGGTCAGAAAAAGCCTTCGGTTCACTTCTTCCCTTCGACTGATCGGTATCCACGACCATGACCAGAGGAATGCACGAATAGATATCAAACATTCCTTTCGGATCAGAAAAGGAAGCAAACGCCGGATTCCCGAGAAGTGTTTCTCCTGATGCATGAAATCCTTTTTCTTTTATGACAGGATGATTGACGAGACCTTCGATACCTGTCCCCATGAAAACATCCGGATCACACTCTTTAAAGATCTTATCGACCCAGGATAAACCGAACTCCGCTAATGCGATGTTATATTCTTTCCGGTCAGAGATATACTCATCCAGATAATCCTGAAAAGGAAGCTGCACCACACATGGAACACGTCCGACCAGTTTCGCTTCTTTATTCTCTGCTGTGTAATGAAGTTCTTCTTCTCTCACGAAATCGATTCCTCCCTTCGACAACTGTCACCTGTTCGCTTATGTCCCGACTGAGTACATCAATGGGTAGTACACATACATGTCTTTTCTCTTCGATCATAAAATCACGGATCCGCACATCAACATCAAAAGCCCTGCAAAGATTTTCTTCGGAAATCACTTCGTTTGCATTTCCGAATGAATTGCTTCCATCACGATTCAGGATCAGGGCTTTATCGGATATAGCCAGCGCGTGCTCCGGATAGTGAGTATTTACAATGGATGAGATGCCCCGTTCTCTGCACAGCTTATGGATCGTATTGATGACGATCAGCTGGTTTTTAAAGTCGAGATTCGACTCCGGTTCATCCAGTATCAGAAGTTCAGGATCTGTAGCTAATGCTCTGGCAATAAGGACCATCTGCAGTTCACCACCGGAGATCTCATTACACAGCTTCCCGCGAAGCCGGCTCATCCCGACCATATCCAGACATTCTTCCGCAAAGCGGTAGTCTTTCTTCGTCGGCTGCGCCAGTATTCCCAGGTGGGCATTTCGTCCGAGAAGAACCATCTCTTCTGTGGTATAGGAGAATGCGGAGCGCTTTGCCTGCGGCACATATCCTATCTTCTTCCAGATCTCCTGGTTCTTCCATTCGTGCCATGGTTTACCATTGATATATGTACTGCCGGCACGCCATGGAAGGAAGCCGAGCGTGCATTTCAGCAGAGTCGTCTTGCCGACACCATTTGATCCCAGGATCGAAAGGATCTCTCCCTCTTTGACAGAGAAAGAAAGGTTTTTAAGGATGTCAGGTCCTTTCTTATATCCGAATGATGCATCTTTCACCTCAAAGATCATGTTTTTACACCTCCTGTCCGACGAAGCAGAATAATAAATACCGGGGCGCCGATAATCGCAGTAAGGATTGAGATCGGCAGTTCCGCAGCGGTTGCAGATCTCGCAACTGTATCAATAAGCAGAAGGTACGTCGCTCCCAGTCCGATGCTGGCCGGAATAACATATTTATTATTGTTTCCGAACATCATACGGGAGATATGCGGGATCAAAATACCGATCCATCCGACCTTTCCGCACATGGCGATGACAGATCCGGTAATCATGGTAGAGGATACGATCGTAAGTCCCCTCATCAGTTTCAGGTTGATTCCCATTGCCCTTGCCTCATCATCGTTTAATGAAAGAACATTCAGTTTCCATCTAAGACAGAAGAGAATGATGATACCGATAAGCATCGGGATCGTTCCGATCCACAGTTTTTGGAAACTGGTTCCGGATAAACTGCCCATAAGCCAGTATGTGATTTCCGGAAGTACATCCTGCGGATCCGCTACATACTTTATAAGAGAAACCAGAGCTTCAAAAAGTGAGCTGATCACCATACCGGATAGGATCAGCATGACAAGCGAAGACTCACCTTTCACACGGCTGATCATGTACACCAGCCATACGGATAAGAGACCCATAGCAAAAGCCGTTCCCTGAATTCCAAGAGATGGAAGCCGCAGCATAATTCCGAGCGTCGCCCCAAAAGAAGCGCCCGTGGCGACTCCTAAAGTATCAGGAGTCGCCAGGGGGTTGGAAAACATACTCTGAAAGGCTGCACCGGCAACGGCCAGACCCGCGCCTGCGATAATCGCCAGGATCGATCTGGGAAGACGGATCTTATACAGTACCGTCTTCACATTCGGATCATCGACCTTCATGCCCAGGAGGACTTTTACGCAGTCTTTGATGGGGATCGAGTACCGGCCCACACCTAACGCGATCAGAAAAGATGCGACAAGTGCAATAGTAATGCCGATCACCCAGATTAATTCTGTTTTCTTTTTCACGTGTTCACCTTTGTCCCCGGATCAGAGGCCTCTTGCCGCATCACGTGACGGAATGAACATCATATCCAGCTGCTCGTCAGAAAGATCATATCCGCACATTTCCTTATAGTATTCCTTTGCGATCTTACGGATATCCGTATCCTTGAAAAGATCCGGATAGATCACAGAAGCCATCCACTGCATAGTAACCGGAGAATCTCCACCCGGTGTATAGCTTCTATAAAGACCAAGAGGCATCTTATAGACACGCTTGTTCTTTACTGCATTGATCGTGCTCCAATCATCTGTACCGATAGCATTGTTATAGAGATCTTCCGGCTGTGTGCCGCAGAAATTGGTGATAATGATAATATCCGGATTCCATTCATATACCTGTTCCATCGATATCTTCAGGATAGAACCATCCGGCACTTCGCTGGCAACATTGTATGCATTTACGGACTCACACCACCACTGGCCGAAGAAGTTCACACCGGAGGCCACCATCGCCGCATCTGTGTACTTGAAGAGAACCAGGACGCGTGCCTTCTGATCATCCGGAATGTCCTTTGTTTTTTCGATGATATCCGCATGGACAGCATCACTCTTCTCCATAGCCTTCTTTGCAAAATCCGAACCGCCGAAGATTTGGTCGAGAAGGTCGATCCAATGTTCATAGGTCTCGATAATGTCATACTTCCAGGCAGAAGCAGATGTAGTAACTGCCGGGATGCCGGCTTCACGGATCGCTTTTGCCTGTTCCTGTCCGACACCAATGACAATATCCGGCTTAAGGATCAGGAGTTCCTCCAGATTTACCTCATCACCACTGATAAAAGCTGTATTTGCGTTTAAGATCTCCGGGTAGATCTGTCCAAGAAGGCCGTTTTCCGCAGCACTCATAGATACCGGATGGATACCCACGATCTTTTCCGCAGAACCAAGATACTCTGCAATAACAGATGCCAGCGGATAGAAAGACCCTACTGCAATTCGATTGATCGTATTAGGAACCTCAACGGTATCTCCGGCATGGTCGACAACAGTATGTGTGCCATTGGGATCACCAAACGGGTTCTCGGAATCTTTGCTTTCTCCTTTGACCTCTGTGCTGGTCTCGGAAGACTCCTCCGAAGAACTTTCGGAAACACTCTCCGACGTCTCCGCACTGGTCTCCTCGATCGTTTGCGTATCAGAAGTCGACGAAGCGCTCGTTTCCTCATCTTTCTTTGCACAGGCCGACAGGGCGCAAAGTGCAATAGCTACCGACATTAAGCCGGCAAGAAGTTTTTTCTTCATAATAATCCTCTTTCTACTTACTTTAGTAAGAACTATGTATATTTTTAAGCCGGTCGTTTAAAAGCGCCGAACGGGCTTACAGATCATGTTCAAGCCATTTATTTTCATCCAGGTAATTCCAGTAACTGTTTTTCCCTACACGGCTTGAGACGGAGTACTGCGGAAAAGGTATCTGATCTTTTACCCCTCCCGAAAACTCTATAAATAACGGGTCCGCGATCAGAAGATCCTTCTGATCCTTCACTACGGAAAGGATCGTATCTTCATCACTTAGATAAGTGGATACATCATCTTCATGTTCGATCGTATATAGCTTGCAGTCTATATTCTCTGACCGCAGGAAGTTTCGTATCGAGTCCCCGATCACCGAGTCAGCAATAATGACTCCGGATCGTCGGGAAGTCTTAGGACTAAGCACCTTAAACACAGCGGTCTTCCCTTCGCGGACCAGTTCAAGATACGAACTCATCTGTTTCTGTCCTATCGGGAAATTCACGATATAAGGTGTCTGATACTTTTTTTCCATAGCTTTGGCGATCGCAAGTCCCGCCTGGTTCCAAACCAGGTTCAAAGTGACTTTCTCCGGATACTGGTAAAACAAAAGAGAGCCGTACATGCCCTGTTCCTGCATCAGACAGATACCATTCTCCGTAAGTCTGCCGCAAAGGCTGTCATACACTTCCTGATGCATATCCAGCGGGGAGATGCCCGGAATAGCTACTGTTCCTCCATCTTTCCAGGGTTCGCGCTTCTCCGGGTTTTTCTCGTAATAGTCTGTGAGTGCAAAGTAAGCCATAAGAATACCGTCATAGTAAGAACCTTTAATTCCCGCGGTCGGAAATCCGAAACAAGGGATACCGGTTCTATTCTCGACCGCTCTGGCGACTCCGTTAAAATCAAAACCGATGACATTCGGCACCGGACTTCCGACAATAGCTATAAACTTCGGATGTCGTTCCAAAGCATTCTTTGTGATCTTACCGATCAGTTTCTCATCGTCACCGAGGATAGCATCCACCTTTCGAAGGCTTGTGCAATACACCATAGAATGACTGCCGTACCATCTCGGCTCATCGAAATGGGTATAATTTCCCGTGCAGCCTGCCGCATCATGAATGCAGATCATACCGCCGAGATCAAAAAGCGCGGAGCATACCCCTGAATAATCTCCTGCAAAAGGAGGAAGATACATACAAACTTTATGTTTTTTATTCATCAGACGATTCCTCCGTATTCATCGATCAGTTTTCGGATATCCGCTTTTTCTTTCATCGCGAACCGCATAGTATCCATAAGGATCCTTATTCCCTGATATCCGAGCATTCCTTCATCAGAAGAGATATCTGCAACATATCGCGCATTGCTTAAGTAGGCAGCTTCTTCGCCTACTGCCAAAGCTATTGTTTCCGTTTCCGAACGGAAAACCGAATCCGGATGATCCCCCTGAATGATCTCGACCTGCGGATACTCGTTAAGGAGGATATCGGCATACTTCTGATCGGGTCCCACCACTTCAGAAAGATAGACACGCGTTACACGGAAACCGTATTCCAGAAGTGCTACGGCCAGAGATAGGGGAAATACGGTTGCACTGTCAGAAACAAAGACCGGCACATCCGCAACTTCTTCTCTGGCATAATAGATCGCCTGTTCACATAAGGAACGGTCGTCTTTAATCTTTTCAGAAAGATCTTCTCCCAAAAAGTCAGACAGATCCTGATACTCTTTAGTGACAGTATCAATATCATAGGATATCGGCATTTCCACGTGTGTAGCGCCGGTTCTTTTCTCCAGACGTCTCAGCGCATATCTCACAAATGGTTTTATCACTATAGATCTTCCGGAGCGGGACATCTCCTCATACTCTGAAAAAGTACTGCACGAGGAAATCTGGCGGACCATATGGCCATTTTGATTCAGGACCCGGATCAGCTCGTTATCTTCCGGGATCCCGACGAAGTTTCCCCAGAGCGTTACACCATCATCCGTCTTCTCCCAATCGGGTAGCACACTTAACATCGCATCAAACGTCGTGACTGCCGGTGGCATCTTGGTGGAAGATGCAATTGGATTCATATGTCCGGCACGGAAAAGGATATCCGGATATCTTTTCCCGAGGATCGCGGTCACTTTCTCCATATCCGTACCGATAAAATCATCCAGGCAGGAAACATAAATAAAGAGAAGACGGATGTCCTTTTCCGTTCTTTCCAGAAGCTCATCCACGCCATCCAGGATCTCCTGATCGTATCCCTCCACGATGTCGCTCTGGTCAATATAAAGATAAGAAATACGGTCTTTATAGTGATGCTGGATCGCGCCGAGCGCCCCATGCCGGAAGCACGCTGACGGGCAGACAAACAAAAGATAAGATCCGGGGATAAGTGCAGCGACACGGATGATTCCCCATCCGTCATGCGCAGGATTGCAGTAACAAAGGTTCGGTTCAAATCGCATGTTCATCACCTCCGAAGCAGATAAATCAATTCTTCGGTATACGGATCTTTTTGTATGGACGTATCATCGCCATGGCAGAGACTGATTATTCTATCTGCCAATTTTTCATAATCCTTAGCGATCGACGATCGGGGAAACTTCTCGATAACAGTCTTTCCCTCCTGTTCCGCCGCCTGCACCATCTTACTTCTATGGATATGTGAAATAACCGGAAGGTCGTGTTCTCTGGCAAAGCGGGTAACAAGATCCTTTTCATTCTCAACAAGCCGCTCATTTAAAATCAGGCCACGTACACGGGCGTATCCGCGCTCTTTGAAATTGTCTACGGCACGGGAAATATTATCTGCGGCAAAAAGAGCCATCATCTCACCGGAAGTAACGATAAAGACATGTTCCGCATATCCGTCACGGATCGGCATGGCAAAACCGCCACAGACTACATCGCCGAGAACATCATATAGAACGATATCCGGGGCGTATTTTTCAAAAGCACCGAGCTCTTCCAGTTTCTGGAGAGCCGATATGATACCAAGACCAGCACATCCGATACCGGGCGTCGGTCCACCCGATTCTACACAGAGGACACCGTTATATCCATCGTGAACGAGATCAGAAAGCTCGACGTCTTCACCCTTCTCCTTGATCATTCCGAGGACCGTGCTGATCTTCTCGCCCCCCATCAGGTTTTTAGTAGAGTCCGCTTTCGGATCGCAACCGATCTGCATGACTTTATAACTGCGTGAAAGAGCGGCTGCAAGATTCGACGTTGTGGTTGATTTGCCTATTCCGCCTTTACCATAAATAGCTATCTTTAACAATTTTCTACCCCTGTATTGCCTTTTCTATAAAATTGAATATAATAATCTCAATCGGTTAGCCACTGCTAACTGTGACAGTATACTAAAAAGGAGTTTCAAAAAAAGTTGCCTGTGCAACATCTCAAAAAAATGTTAAAAAACGAAATACACGCATTACAATCAGATCTATTTCGAGGATTCAACCCGGACGAAATCGATAGCATCCTGTCTCGGACCTGCTCATGCAGGAGAAAATTTACGAAGAATGTCGATATTTTTTCTCCCGGGGAGGTCATATGCCACACCGGCATGATCCTGTCCGGGAATATCGATGTTCAGTTTTCCGGATTTTCCGGCAAAGAGGAACTAGTCGTCCGGGAATCCCCCGGTGAACTGATCGGTCAGGCGTTTTCTCTCACAAAAACAGAAAACTCTTTTATACACTTCCGTTCTGTCGGAGATACTGAGATCCTCTTCATGAATCTTGATCTGCTCTTCTCTAAACCCGAGATCGATCCGGTCCTCGGGAAGCTCTCTGTCAATCTCATGAGGATCCTGGCCAGCACGAATATTCAGCTTAATAAGAAGATCTGCCTGCTTACGCAAAAATCACTCCGCGATAAACTTCTCCTCTTTTTTGAAGAAGGCGCTACAGAGGGGCCGGAAGGAAAAACCTGCCGTTTAACTCTGACTCGGGAGGAACTGGCTTCCTATATCAGTGCGGAAAGATCTTCTGTCTGCCGGGAACTCGGACGGATGCAGGACGATGGCTGTATCCGCTTAGTAGGTAAAAAAGTGATCCTTGCCACCGGCTAAGGATCACTTCTTTCTTCTTTTCTTTTTATTGCTTTTCTTTACTTTTTCCCTATCAGGATCTTCGATCCGGAAAGTCCCATCCACATCGCTTCAAAAGGCGTCATGAACTTGCCCTTGGTGGTATCTATCAGTTCTACTTTCTCGTATCCCATGGATCGGAGTTTGGCAGCAAAGGCTTCCATTTCCCCGTACTTTGCTTTTGACATGATATCGTGGATGACAAATGTTCCGCCTTTTTTCAGAGTGCGAAGTGATTCAAGGAGGATCTTCTGGCGGTCGGACGAAGGAATATTATGGTACACATAATTACTGGTTACCGCGTCAAAACTTTCATCATCGAAATCCAGTTTCACCGCATCTCCTTTTCTAAACTCCGTATTCTCACTAACACCTTCTGCGATAGCATTCTTCTTACAAAGCAGAAGATTGAAAGAAGCATATTCCTTTCCCCAACGGTCGACGCCGACCATCGCAGCTTTTGGATTTCTTTTCGCACAGGCGATCGTTAAAGCGCCGCTTCCACATCCTACATCAAGACCGACTCCTCCATCCGGGATGTTAACATACCGGGCCAATCCTTCAATGATCTGTCTGGACATCTGCCGTTTCCCGTCATAGGAGAATGCACGGTACATCATAAACATCCATAGCGTTACAAAAACAAACAGAATCGTTAAGGCAGAAAAAACTATGGTCAGTCCTGTTTTCAATCCACCACTCGGTAGTAAAGGTGACAATCCAAAAACAATGAGTAGAACAAGGGAAACTCCTGCCCCGATTCCAAATCCTGCAACCATTCCTTTTGGCATCCAGTTTTTATAGTCCGCTTTCATACTCATACCCCTTTCCTGGCCAGAACAGATATCCACGGCTTATTCTCGTGATGATTGACTTGCACATCGGTAAAACCGGCATTTTTCAATGCCTCATCGATCTCATATGCTGTGTAACACCTCATCCCTTCGATGATCTTCTGGAATTTCAAACTGGTCTCATCTGTACCATCCGATTCATTGACGATCAGAAATGCCCCTCCGGGCTTTAATACTTTAAACACCTCTGAAAAGCATCTTTCCAGACCCGGCCAGAAATAAATCGTCTCAAAGGCTGTTGCCAGATCAAATTTCCCGGAAGGAATACGAAGCTGACTGACATCTCCTTGTTTTACCAGCATTCTCCCTTCTTCGATCCATTTGCGGTTGTATACGGAAGCTTTTTCCACCGATACGGAAGAATAATCGATGGCGATCACATGCGAGTTCTGATACCTTTTTGCGAGTTCTCCTGCATTTCTTCCACCGCCACATCCGATATCAACAATATCTCCCGGGGTAAGCCTGGGGAGAAAGGACATGCCCCAGTCTGCCATCTTGGCATGTCCTCCGTTCATCCCGTTCACCATCAGCTTTCCTAAGACACCTTCCGGCTTTCGCGTCTGGTTTACAAACTTCTTATAAAGTCCCATAGTTATTCAATGCTCCTTTTTTCATCTGCAGAGCATTGTATCACATTTGGTTAGCGTATGCTAACTATTTTACTCTCTGTTCTTCAAAATTTCTGCAGGTGAGATTCGTTTGATCTTTCCGACAAGAAGTGAACTGACGACAAAATAGATCAGGATCACCCCCGCTGCAATCAGAAGATACAGATACCAAGAGTACGAAAGATTCATGGAACAGGCCACATTGGCGATGAAATTCGGGTAGATCGTATCGATGATCTTCTTCGCGATCGGGAAAGCCAGGATCCCGCCGATAAGTACCACATAGAAATTGCCATTGAGATAAAGCTTTCTGATTTCTCCCGGACGGTATCCGAAGATTTTGATGAGTGAGATACCCATAGTCGAACGATCGATCATGACAGCCAGCATCAGATACATGACCACCATGAAGATCACCGATCCTGCAGAAAGAAGTGTTACTGTCAGAGGCGCCATTGTTTCCAGAAAGATAGATGAGCTTTTCTCGATATCCTGCTTACTCGTAACAGAATAGAGACGGCTTTCCTCAATGGAAAGAGCTGTATCGGAATATACGGCATTGAAGTAATCTTCCTTTTCTCCGAACAGTTCTCTCATGCTCGCCGTATCCATGAAGACAGTAAATCCGACTGAATATTCACTGATGCCGGTCACGGTAAAGCAGTAATCCATATCTTCTACAGAATCTGTCAGGATGATCTTATCTCCGACCTTATACCCGTATCTTTGCACCATGGAGCGGTTGATGACACACTTGCTCTTCCCTGCTTCAGGATGAGCATCGAAGAACCGGCTTTCCCCATCGATACCGATGACAGATACATCCAGTGTGTAGCCGAGGCAGTCGATAGAAAGATTCTTCACGAAAGTAGCTTCCCCGCCTTCCGGTGCCTTTTCATCTGGAAATTTATAAAGATACATGTATTCATATTTCGTATCTTCCGTATTCTTATCTTTGACGGATGAACAGAGTACATACGTATTGATGCCAAGGGAAATGATCATAAACGTGATCAGCATGCCGACCACGATCGTGATCGCCGAGCGCTTTTCACGAAGAAGCTGGCGGATACTGAAGAGCACCGTAAACTTCTTACACTTGAGATTCACCTGCTTATAACTTCCAGCCGTCTGTTCGTTCCGAAGAAGAGACAGCGCGGTCTTGGAAAGCTTGCGGTTCACTGTCCAGAGGTTTACGATCAGGCAGATAAAAGCCGGCAGCACCGCTCCGTAAATGATCAGGTAAGGAGCATATACGATCGGAAACTGTGGAATCGAAAAGTATTCATAATGGGTCCTTCCCATAAATCCGACGCCCAACGGAGAAAAACCGGCCAGAAGACCGAGGAGACCGCCCATAAGCGCAGTTACCGTCGGAAGGATCACATAATGTGCTAAAAGATTTCTCTTCTTGACTCCGAGAGCGTAAAGAGCACCGATCACAGGCTGTTCTCTTTCGATCTGGTGAACGACGAACACAGAGATCACATATGCGAATAGGAACAGGACGATCACACCGGCGATCAGACCCACTTTCTTATCCATGATGACATCGCCTGCCGCCCCTTCGATACGGATGTTATCCGCATAGGTGACAAAAGAAGTCAGACCCTCGATCCTTTCTTTCAATTCTTCGGAAGTTTCATTTCCCAGACGATAGGCATACGTATACGTCTCCACCTTGTCCGGAAGACTATCTTTCAGTTTCCTATATCCATCCTTCGAGACGAACATGATTCCGAAGCTCTCCGCATCTACGGCCGGTGAAGCAAATGTCTTCAGCATCTGGTCATAATCCGGTACGGATCCGGTCCCCACTACGCTAAAAGCACTGTTCTCGATCGTAATGCTGTCGCCGATAGATAGATCGTGGACCCGGGCATAGTTCTTTTCGAGAACCACCTCATTCTCGGAAGAAGGAAGCTGACCATCATCGAGCATGATCAGATCGATCTTCTCTCTCACGGCAAAAGCACGAAGTTCCGATCCGTCGCTGGCACGAAGATCCATGGAAGACATCTTCTCCACGCTTGTTCCCTTCGAGGTGAGTTCCTTTTCCTGTTCTTCACTCAGAGGAAGAAAAACAGAAAACTGTCCGTCTTCCACCTGATTTTTCTCTTTCCATTTTTCTGTTCCGTCAATAACGATCTCAGCTGATCCAACTATTCCGACCACAATGTAAATCCCCAGGAAGATCATGAACATCAGCGCCAGATAGCGGCCTAAATTTGATTTCAGATCCCGAAGGAGTCTTTTATTCAATACACGATTCATCAGAGATCCTCCAATTCCGCCGCAGGAGTCCGGACTTCGTTTTCGTAGTCTTTCCTGATCATGCCGTCTTTCAGAAGGATCACCTTATGCACCATATTCTTGATGGAATTGTTATGGGTGACGATCAGCATAGTGGTATTGTATTTTGCATTGATCTTCTCCAGAAGGACCAGAATGTCTCTGGAAGTTTTTGAATCCAGCGCGCCCGTCGGCTCATCGCAGAGGAGGAGCTTCGGATTCTTGATCAATGCTCTGGCGATCGCGCATCTCTGCTGCTGACCGCCACTTAACTGGGACGGAAACTTATTCTGATGCTCCGTCAGTCCTAACGTATCCAGAAGCTCATCCATATCCAGCGGATCATCGGCAATATGCTGACAGATCTGGATATTCTCACGAACGGTCAGGTTCGGGACCAGATTATAGAACTGGAACACGAAGCCAAGATTCTCTCTTCTGTACTCAGATAGAGCCATCGGTTTCAATCCGAAAATCTCTTTTCCTTCAACTTTTACAGATCCGGAATCCATTGTATCCAGGCCTCCGATACAGTTCAGGAGTGTCGATTTACCGGAACCACTGGTTCCTTGGATGACACACATCTGTCCTTTCTCCACTTCCGTACTGATCCCTTTCAGCACCTGAATATAACTTCCGTTTTCTCCGTAACTTTTCTTCACATCTTGAATCGTCAAATACATGGCTGTCTCTTCTCCTTCGCTATTAATACCTTATAACCAGTTAGCATCCGCTAACCGTCGTATACTTTTTTCAGTGATTTTGTTTCATCATGAAAATCTTCCCCTTTACTTATCCTTATCTTCGAGAATAAAGTTCATCCATCCCAGGATCAGATGCTCCATCGCAGGCTTCATGAACCGCAACGCCTTCTTCTCATCTTTAACGTGGGTCAAAAGATGAACGAAAGTCATGATCGAAAGATGCGATAGCCAGTGGACCATCGGCCGGTTCAGCTGTTTTCCCGGAACCGACTTGGCATAGTTCTCCGCCAGTCCCATAAAGTTCTTCTCGATCATCTCGATAAACTCATCGACCACATGCTCATATTTCGAGCCGGTCGATTTCGAGATCAGGAGAGTCACCGCATCGTGGTTCTGATAAAGAACATGGATCAGTTCTTCGACAAAAGGATCGTGGTCACCGGGCTTATGTACATATTGAGCCAGGTCTTCCTCCATATCCTCTTGAAGGTGATGGATAAGCGCGCCCAACACGCCCTGATAGGTAGGTTCCACCAGAGCCGAAAAGAGCCCATCCTTATCCTTGAAGAAGAAATAGACTGCTCCGGTCGTCACACCTGCTTTACTGCAGATCTGACGCAGAGAGGCATTCTGAAAACCCTTCTCCATGAACTCTTCCTTCGCACAGGAAAGAAGCTTTTCTCTCGTTTCATTATCGTTTTTCATGATCATCCTCACAATTTGCGTCATTCACATAACGCTGTTACGTAACACCGTTATCTTACTTCGGTTATTCTGAATTGTCAACACCGTTTTCAGCAATTTTTGTATACCAGAACGGTATAGGATGGTGTTTGGCAGGATGGTATAATAAGTCAAGCAATTCCGGCAAGAACCATACCGCTCTTACGAGATGCGAGGAAAATAAACTATGAATAAGACTTTCGTTACTAAAATGCCTAACCATATTGGTGCTTTTCTCAAGGCAAGCCGTTGCTTCGCGTCACTCGGGATCAACATTACCCGCGTCAGTTACAACAAAGCCGTAGATTCCCACATGCTGTTTATCGATGCCGAGGGCACGCCGGAACAGCTTTCCAAAGCGACAGAAGAACTTACCGCGATCGGATATCTGCAGTGTGACGAAGAAGACAGAAGCGTCGTTCTTCTCGAGTTCAAGCTCAAAGATGAACCGGGAAGCGTTACTTCGGTACTGGAACTGATCAGTGCCTATAACTTCAACATCTCCTATATCAGTTCGCAGGAAAACGGAACCGAATACCAGCTTTTCAAAATGGGTCTGATCGTGGATAAGCAGGACCGGATCAAAGAATTCATCGAGGAAGCGAAGAAACTCTGCGATGTCCGTCTGATCGACTATAACCATGCCGATAAGATCTACGATAACAGTATCTTCTACCATACCTTTGTGGATGAGCTCAGTTCTTCCATGGAGATCTCACCGGATTCGAAAAATGAGCTTCTGATCAATACGAACCTCGCTATGCAGATCCTGGATGAGACAGGCGTTTCCCCATATCGGACCTTTGATAGTATCAGCCGCTTTGCCGAGCTTCTGGCGCTCTCTCGAAAGTCTTCTTTCGAACCCCGGATCACGGAGCATAAGATCTCGGATAATACAGTCATCACCTTGATTGAACCACCATGCGGAAGCAATACAGCCATTATCCGAAGTGAAAATGAATACCTGTTCATTGATACCGGATATGCGTGCTACAAGGAAGAAATGCTGGAGATTTTTAAGAAACTGATTCCGGATTTCGACACAGTCAGAAAGTCAGCCCTGATCACTCATGCTGACGTGGATCACTGCGGACTTCTTCCCCTCTTTGACGAGGTATATGCCAGCGCCAAGAGCGCTGCCTGCGTCCGTCTGGAATACGAAGGTAATGACGGATATCGAGAGGTCAATCCTCTCCACAAGCCCTATGTCCGTATTTGCAAAGCACTGACTTCCTACACTCCGGTATCTCCTGAGAAAGTCACGATCATCGGAGAGGACCGAGAGATCCGTCATCCGCTCGAACAGACCGGATTCTTCGATTTCGGCGATCTGCATTTTGAGCTTTACGAAGGCCGCGGCGGTCACCTCAAAGGTGAAACAGTGCTTCTGGATTATGAGCATCACATCGCTTTTACCGGAGATATTTTTGTAAACCTTAAGGATATGACTCCCCGCCAGCTGCAGTATAATACTTATGCGCCGATCCTGATGACTTCCGTAGATACGGATAAGGAGCTCTGCACCGAAGAGCGGCAGGCGCTTTTCCAGCGGCTGGGAACCGGGTCCTGGCAGATCTTCGGCGGACATGGTGGCAAGAAAGAGTATAATGTCTAAAAGCGGACAGGCAAGAAACGGAGAACACATATGGCACTGGACTATCGGCAGGAACTGGGCGGCACTTTTGATACAGCGGTATCCCTCTATGAGAAGATGCGTCCCGGCTATGTGGATGAACTATATAAAGTAATCTTCGATTATATTTCCATCAACGAGAACAGCTCGGTGGTAGAAGTCGGAAGCGGAAGCGGACATGCAACTCTCCCTATTCTTAAGACGGGCTGCGCCCTTACAGCTGTAGAATATGGCGAGAACTTCTCCACGCTTCTCAAGGACAAGTTTAAGGAGTTCAGTAAATTCAAAGTCCTCACCGGCAAATTCGAAGACGTGGAACTGGAAAAAGACGCTTACGATCTCATCTTCTCTGCCACCGCGTTTCACTGGGTGCCGGAAGAGATCGGGTATCCCAAGGTTTTTTCATTACTGAAAGAAGGCGGTGCTTTTGCCAGATTTGCCAACCGTCCCAGAAACAGTAAAAACGATCCCGAACTTGCGGAAGAGATCGACGCAATCTATAACGATCACTATAACAAATACTATGGCGTCAAGCCCGGAACGAAAGCCTGGTTTACCGAAGATACCGCACGGGAGATCTCGCAGATCCCAGGAAAATACGGATTCACCGATATCACGTATCACCTGTTCTACAGAGAAAGAGTCTTCACAGCAGAAGAATACATCCAGCTTCTCGGCACCTACTCGGATCACATTGCCATCGAAGAAAGCATCCGCAAAGTGTTTTTCAGTAGAATCGAGGAAGCGATCCTCCGCCACGGCGGCACGATCACGATTAGCGACACCCTGGACCTGGAGCTCGCCAGAAAACCGCACAAGTGATCCTTCAGGCAAGTTTCCAGTTTCCTGCTGACTGTTGCTCTTTCCAAAGTGCAGCATATCTTCCGTTTTTCAGAAGAAGTTCTTCATGATTTCCTTCTTCGATGATCCTACCGTCATCGAGAACGAGGATATCGTCGGCATTCATGACGGACTGCAGACGGTGGGCAATGACCAGGACTGTTTTATTCTTCACAAGCTCATCGATGGCTTTCTGAATAAGCACTTCATTTTCCGGATCAAGACTTGCTGTCGCTTCATCCAGAAATACGATAGGCGCATCGGAAAGGATCGCTCTTGCAATCGATATCCGCTGCTTCTCTCCTCCCGAAAGAGTGGAACCGCCTTCACCGACCATCGTGTCATAGCCGTCCGGAAGCGAAAGGATAAAGTCGTGGCAGGCAGCGGCTCTGGCCGCGGAATAGATCTCCTCATCCGTCGCATCCGGTTTACCGATGCGGATATTCTCCGCGATCGTATCCTTGAACAGATAGACATCCTGAAAAACCATGCTGATCTTCGACAGCAGATGTTCCTGTGTCATGGCATTTACAGGAACCCCGCCAATACTGATTCTTCCTTGAGAAATATCCCAGAATCGCGCAAGAAGCCTTGCGACCGTTGTTTTTCCGGAACCGGAAGATCCGACCAGCGCGACGAAATTTCTCTCCGGAATTTCGAAACTGATTCCTTTGATCACGTCATTTTTCCCATCGTACGAAAAGTGTACATTCTGAAAGGAGATGTCACTGCGGTCTGTGGTTCTTGCCGGCTCTTCCACGCTTAATTCTTTTTCCTCTTTCAGCCGGATCAGCTTATCTACACACTGATTCATTCTTGCCATACTGATCACAAAGACAAACAGCTGCATGATCGGCTCATATACCTGAAGTGCCGCCAGAAGCGACATAATGTAGAAGAACGGTGAGATTTCTCCGGATGACAGAAGATATGCACCGGTGCCCATGACGATACTGATCCCCAGAAACAATATCGCCCTGCCATACATGGATACGGCACCTCCGGCCTTTTCCTGTTTTTTCGAATCATCCCGAAGTTTGGCAAAGCTTTTTTGCAATCCTTCAAAAGCACTGCCAGCCCGGTCATAGGCCTGAAGTGTGGTGATACCGCCTGCATATTCGATCACATTCGCAGCTGTCTTCTGACGGATGGCGATCAGTTCCGAACTTGTATGTGCGATCCTTTTATAGCTGATCACGGCAAAGGGGATCGCAAGAGGAATGACAACAAACATCGCAAGCGTCATTTTCACACTGAATATACTGAGTACGATCAGGGCGATAAGAAGTCTCATCAGGATCACGGCGGCATTGGCCACAACGCTGGAGGACAGGTTTTCGATTTCTTCGTAATTGGCCATCAAAAGGGTGGAAAGTTCACCGGCATCGTGGTCAGCGAAAAATCCCATCGGAAGTCTTCGAAGCTTATCCCCCAGGCGTAGTTTCTCCCGCTGCTGAAGGGATACATGCCCAACACAGATATCGAGATAGGATTTTCTTCTCACGATTGCATAGATGATCGTCTGCGCCAGAAGGATTCCGACAAGGATCCAGAACGGTCTCTGCTCGAATGCTTTTGCCGTATCTAATACCGGAGCAAGAAACATATACACGGCAACCATAAGTATGCTGGAAGGGATCGAGGCCACAAAGCTGTCCAGGAAAAGCCATGCGATGAATTTCCCATACCGCTTCTTATCCCCGTAAGTGATTATATTCCACCATTTTGAGAAGTGTTCGCGCTTAGTCATTTTCATTCCTCCTCATGATCCATCTGTCGCGATGATCGTTGGCATCGACCATATTCCTGTAGAGTTCACATCGCTGCATAAGTTCATCATGTTTTCCGATGTCTTCCAGTTTTCCCCCGTTCATTACAAGGATATTATCCGCATTCTGAATGGTTTTCAGTCTGTGGGCGATCATGATGACGGTCTTTCCTTCCGAAAGCTTAGAGAATGCCTTCTGTATCTTCGCTTCATTTTCTGCATCGGCATAGGCGGTCGCTTCATCGAGAACTACTATCGGTGCATCCTTAAGGATCGCCCTTGCAATGGCAATGCGCTGTTTTTCACCTCCGGAAAGGCCGGTGCTGTCTGATACGACTGTCTTATACCCGTTAGGAAGGGATTCGATCATCTCGTCGATATTGGCAGCTTGTGCGGCTGCTTTTACCTCTTCGAAAGTAGCCTTTTCATTCCCCATGCGGATGTTGTTCTCGATCGTATCGTTAAACAGAAACGAATCCTGAAACACATACGCGATATTCTTCACCAGATGAGAGTGGGTCACTTCTTTTATATCGACTCCTCCGATCCGGACCGATCCGCTTCCGATCTCATAGAAATGAAGAAGCAGTTGCGCGATCGTACTCTTTCCTCCTCCTGATGGACCGACCAGCGCATTGCAGCTTCCCTGAGGGAGATGAAAACTGACATCATTACAGGCCTTCAGCTCATTTCCGGGATACGAGAAAACTACATGGTCGAATTCGATATCGAATGCCGGGAATGTTTTTCCTTCTCCATTAAGAACGATCTCCGGCTCATAAAGCATCTCATCGATCCTCTTCATGCCAACGTTGATCTTCATGCTGTCGATGGATACGTTCATCATGTTCTCGAGAGGTTCTTTTAGGCCTGCACATACAATAAGGAAAAAGAGCACCTTGGGAAGGACTTCCGCATAGTTTCCTGCACCATTCATCATCAGGATCGCCGCGGGAAGCAGGAAAAGCACCTGCGCTCCGAAAAAGGCATAATACAGTCCCATTCCGTTCGCGTTGTAATAAGCCGTGTCATGGACGGCTTTCGTAAAGGAATTCAGATCTGTCTCATACCGTTTAAAAGCATTTCCCGTACCACCGAATATCTTGATGACATTCATGCCGTGGATATATTCGACGATCGTTCCCTCCATTTTCGTCTTACTGTCTGCCATACCTTTCTGAAACGCAGCTCCTTCAGGCTTACGCAGCGCCATCGCCAGTATGATGAATGAACAGATGATCGGAATCAGCGAGACAAGTGTCAGACGCCAGTCCGTAATAAATAGCACGATGATCGTAAAAAGCGGTGTTGCGATGGCTGCGGCCACTTCACACATACTGTGGGCAATAAAGACTTCGATCTGTTCGACATCCTCAATAAGTAGTTTCTTGATACTGCCCTGCGTATTGGAAGTGTAATACCCCGAGGAGATCCTCCCCATCTTCTCCATCAGTTTCATACGAAGCGCATAGAGAATATCGAATGCGGCACCATGGGAAAGCATGGCCGAAGCATACGCACATATGCCATATAGTACTGCACTTGCGGCGGTAATATACACCAGGATCTGCACGGAGCCGAAGGTAAATCCGGTACCGGTATTATAGGCGCGGATCATTTTCTGCAGTATGGAATAGATCGTAAAAAACGGCACGATCTTAAAAAGACTCAATAAGACCGAAAGGGTGCAGGCAGCAGCGAGTTTTCCGCGGTTAGCAGATGCTAACTCGAAGAGACGAGCGATTCCTTCCTTCTTTTTCTGTGATTTATTCATTCGTATCCTCCTTGAAAATACAGTCGAAAAGCACGCCAAACAGTTTTTCCTGGGTGCGTGTGTATCCACTTTCGTGAAGCATGGATCTGTTTTCTGCTGTCATAGCAAGAATCTTGAGCATATTCGCGATCACGGCAACATCAATGTCTTCGCGAACGTTCTCAAACATGGAAAATAATCTGCTAAGCGTTTCGGTCTCTTCACCGATATCCGCCTTTCCTTTATCCGGCGATGCTTGAGCAAGTTTCTCTTCATCTTCCGGTGTCAGATACTGATATACACTGTCCTGATTATTGATAATGGCAGTAAGAACTTTCTTGCTCTCGTCCACAGTCAGCTTTTTCCGTCCGCCAAGCATATCCTTCACGGCTTTCCAGAAACGCATACGGTTAAACTCGATAAGCTGCAGGACAAAATCTTCTTTAGACAAAAAGAAGTTATAGAATGTACTCTTCCCGATACCGGCTTCCGAGGTGATCTTCTCTACGGACATGTGGGTCATGCCATACTCTTTCAGAAGCTTCAACCCGGCATGGAACATCTGCTCCTTCAGTCTTTCTTTCTCTTCTAACGTAAAGATCTTCGGTGACATACAATACCTTTCGCGACCATTCTATAAATTTTTACCGACCATTTTATCTAAAATAGTCGCAAAATGATTCTAGAACAATTTGCCTCTACTGTCAACAACGAAGTTCATCTACAAAAACATAACCATATAATGCGGTATCGATAGTTTTCCATCTGCCTCACCAACATTACCACTTATAACTTTATAGGCTATGGACGGCTCGTACTTTGCTATATAACGATTGAGAGATTTTGTAGCGGTGTTTCCGGCCTTTACTTCTATAGGCCGCACCTCTCCGTCTTTTTCAATGAGGAATTCCAATTCGGATTCTTCATCCGGCTTATAGTAATGAAGGAAGTAACCTTTTTTCACCAGCGCTTCAGCAACAAAATTCTCATAGATTCCGCCTTTTGCAAATCCAACAAGGGTATTATTCAAGACTGCAAGTTTTGTTTCAAATCCAAACAATCCCATCAAAAGACCGGTGTCATTCAAGTAAATCTTGAATTCATTATCTTTCTCGTTATATCGTAATGGCAATTGAGGCACACGTAGATTCTTACATGAAAATGCCATATTCGCATCCACAAGCCATTGAATACTATCACCATATTTCTTTGCTGTTGACTTCTTTTCTACTTCTGAATACTTAAATTTCTTGTTTTCTCTGGCTAATTGATTAGGAATAGAATCATAACACTTCCTAACTTTGGTTGTTTCTACCCCCTTCGCATGCTGCGCTATATCATCCTCATAATCAGCGATCAATCTAATCTGAATATCATGCACACGGTTGTAATCCTTATGTTCCACAAAATCAGCCACAACCTCAGGCATACCGCCGACTACGATAAACTCCCTTACCAGATTCTCGTATTGCTGATGTATCCCATCTGGGACAGCGATTCTCTTATCATAAAACTCCTTCAAATAAGAGATAGCATCTTCGGAATAACCGTGTGCCCAGAGGAACTCCTCAAAATCTAAAGAGTACATCATTACAGGTATCTCATACCCTACCGGGATAGACTCGACTTCTTCAACCTCTTTATCCGCATCTTTACCATAAGATAACCCCAATAATGATCCTGATGCAATGACATCAAACCTGCCATCCTCTGCTAGGAATTTTAATGCTGTTCTTGCAGCTGCACATTTCTGGATCTCATCAAGAAAAACCAGTGTCTTTCCCGGGATCAATTTAATACCCGGCATACTCGCAGTCATTCTCTTATAGATTTCTTCTCCTGAAAGACCGCCGCTGAAGACCTGTTTTAATTCAGGCTGACGATAAAAGTTTATTTCTATGAAACTTTCGTACTCAGCTTCACCAAATGCGCGAATCACATATGTCTTTCCAACTTGCCTTGCCCCTTTAAGAATCAGACACTTCTTGTTGTTACTGTTTTTCCATTTTAGAAGTTGACTATATACTTTGCGTTTTAGCATAATGGCTCCTCCTAACTTTTCATATATTAAGAATAGCACAAAAACAGGGTCTATTAAACATTTTGCCGATTTTAGGATGTTTATTTTGAGCAAATTTGCCGATTTTAGGATGTTTGCTTCGAGGAAAATTGCCGATTTTAGGATATTTTCTCAAGAAATCAAACGTCAAACGTCAAACTCCACGGTGCCGTCTTCGATCCGATAGATCGCGCCGACGACCTTCAGTCCGGTTTCCTCGTCTTTCTGGATCATAAGACTGGATTTGATGATCTCCACGCTTCTTCTCACATTGAGAAGGGCCGCCTGATAATCGTCGGTTTCACTTCCGATCGCCTGCTTGATCTCATCAGTGATGAACTTGATGTAGCCCTCTGGATCATGGTGGATCGCCGCCGTGACAGCACCACACTGAGTATGCCCGAGCACAACGATCAGATTCGTTCCCAGATGCCCCGCCGCGTATTCGATGCTTCCCAGCTGATGATCGTCGATCACATTTCCGGCCACACGTATCGTAAACAGATCTCCGATGGCCGCATGGAAGATCCTTTCCGGGATCACGCGGGAATCCGAGCATCCGATAATGATGGCATACGGCTCCTGTCCGTTCTTCGCGAAATGCTCCAGCGTCGTCGGGGATACATCCATCTGAAAGGTATCCGCAGCAACATATTGCTTATTTCCTTCTTTTAGACGTTTGATCGCTTCTTCCGCCGAGATCATTGGGATTCTCCTTCGCTGTCTTTGTTACTCTCTCTTTTCTCTCTTTTCTTTCTTCTCTGTTCCCGGTTATTCTTTTCGGATTCAAAGATCTCTACTGCGGCATCAGTCAGTTCATCCGGCCATACCCGGCCACTGGGTTTCACGTTTGCCCAGGGACAGAGTTTCTCGTAATCATCATCGAAAACCACCGTATATGGCGGACCGCACCGGTCATTGACATCCATGTAGAGGTGCCGTCCCTCAGTAATCAGCTTGTATGTGTCTTCATCACTCATCCCATCCCCAAGACCCGTAAAGATCTCTTCTGTTATTTCGTAGAGGTCGTGATATCCACATCCTTTGCGTTCGGCCGTGTATATCCCCGTCTTCTCATCATAGCAGGCTCTCCAACCTGATCCTTCTTTAAATTGCATTTTTCACACACCTCTTGTAATAAATAAAAACATCTGGCATTGACATTACATCAAATAATTAAAGCCCAATCATCCCTACAGGACAATAATATGCATTTCGGTTCAGGGGTAATATTGATTCTCCCGTATCAATGATCAATCCGGTTGCAACAGGCATCTTATATTGATCAAGGATACTGAAATTCTTGTTCGCATTATCCTTCCCAATACCCTTTTTAATCTCAATCGGATATATTGTCTGATCCTTGATATAAAGGATATCCACCTCTTTCTGATCTCTGTCTCTGTAATAGTATAGAGTATACTCAACTCTTTTGCCGTCATTACGTAAGCTCTTGACAATCTCGCTCACAACATAAGTTTCAAAGAATGCTCCGGACATTGGTGAAGCCTCTAAGATTCTCGAGTCAGACCACCCGCAAAGATATGCGCATAATCCTGTATCCAGAAAATATAACTTAGGAGTCTTGATGATCCTTTTTGCCATATTATTCGCGTACGGCTGTAGAAGCATTGTTATCCCTGAAGCTTCAAGTATGGATAGCCAACCTTTCGCTGTTCTGGAATCAATTCCGACCGCTCTTCCTATTTCTGTGTAATCTACTTGCTGTCCCGTTCTAAGTGCTGTTATTGTCATAAACCTGCGGAAGTCATCCATTTTGTCAACATTGATCATTCTGCTGACATCTTTTTCCAGATATGTTGATATGTAACTTTCAAAAAAAGTTGTTCTGTCCGTATTATTGATCCAATATTCCGGCATGCCACCTTTGAATATCTCCTCAAATACTTCAAATCTGTTTTTCTTCGAAAGCTTTGATTGTTTCCTTTTGATTATCTTGATGTCAGGGACAAAAGCTTCTCCCTCGACTTGCCTTTTCTCACATTCTGTTAGTGATCCAACTTCGATTATTGCTGTTCTTCCGGCCAGAGTTTCTGATGCTTGCTGTCTTATCTCGTGTGTATTAGAACCTGTCAAAATGTACATTAAGCCAATGTTCTCTCCGGTCTTCACACTATTAAGTTTCGCTTCATCAATTTTGATCTTAATAGCTTCCATTAAAATGTCGGCTTTCTGTATCTCATCTATGATCAAGGGCATTCCGTGAGACTCAAGAAACAGCTCAGGATCTTGTTTTGCAAGTGCACGCTCTCTGCTATTATCCAAAGTTACGTATTCAATATGATCAAACATGGTTCTCACCATTGTTGATTTTCCTGTCTGTCTGGCGCCATAAAGGGTAATGCATGCAAACTCACCGGCAGCTTTCAATATAGTCTTTTCCAATTGTCTGTGGTAATACACTGTCATAACCTCCACTTGCTTAACTGAGATGATTATAATTCAAATTCACGGCAAAAACAACATCGCGATGTCGTTTTTGCCGAAGTTTGTTCACCACAACTGCAATTGAGATTTGTCATAATTTCAACATCTTTTAATACAAAAAATGTCATTTCTTCACTATTTTTATCACACTGACAATTTATTGATCCAGCCATTCTCTTAGTCGAATAAATACTTCTTCCTTATCTTTAGCAGGTATTACCCCGCTCTTTTTCAACGCATAATGATGTCCAAACTCGCTATCAGTATAAATGCTCTCGTTTAGCATTACGGGCTTATCATATCTTGGCCTTACATGAA
>JAFWDK010000027.1 GCA_017513085.1 Clostridiales bacterium
AAGCATCTAGAAGAGATATTATCTGGTGTTTTGGGATATTCTCCTTGCCGGTATAATTTCACACACTTTAATTTGAATTCTTTACTGTAACGCATAAAAATACCCTCCTTACTGTTTGTCCAGTAAGGAGGGTACATATCAGATGGGAATCGCTCCTTTTGTAAGTCTTTTAAGAAGTATGAGCTAAAGCATTAAACTCAAGCTTCGTTAGCCTTCTTTACATAAGTACCGTAACGCTCGATCGCATCCTGGTGTGTCTTCTCGAACATACCGTCAACGACGTCTTCCGGATACTTCTTGTAGAGGGAGTTGTAACGAACTTCGCTCTTAAGGAAGGAGATGAAGTCACCTGTCGGCTCCTTGGAGTCGAGAGTGAATGCATTCTTACCTTCTGCTGTCAGAGTCGGGTTGAATCTGAACAGATGCCAGTAACCACACTCAACAGCCTGCTTCTCTTTGATCTGTGCAACCTTCAGGCCACCCTTGATACCATGGTTGATGCAAGGAGCATAGCAGATTACGATGGACGGGCCATGGTAAGCCTCTGCCTCTGTGAATGCCTTGATCAGCTGGTTCTTATCAGCACCCATGGATACCTGAGCAACGTATACATAACCATAGCTCATAGCCATCATGCCGAGATCCTTCTTCTTGATTGCCTTACCGCCTGCAGCGAACTGAGCAACAGCAGAATGAGGTGTGGACTTGGAAGCCTGTCCACCTGTATTGGAGTAAACCTCTGTATCGAGAACGAGAACGTTAACATCCTCACCGGAAGCAAGAACGTGATCCAATCCGCCGTAACCGATATCATAAGCCCATCCGTCACCACCGATGATCCACTGGGATCTCTTCATGAAGAAGTCTTCATACTCGAGAGCCTTCTTAGCGGAATCGGAACCTTCAGCCTTCAGAGCCTCAGCGAGCTTCTCTGCATTCTCACGAGCCTGATCACCGGAATTGAATCCGTCGATCCAAGCCTGAGCAGCAGCCTTCAGATCCTCAGAAGATGTGGAAGCAACTGTCTCTTCAACGAGGGACTTCGCTCTGTTTCTGAGCTGCTTGTAACCCAGGAACATACCAAGACCATGCTCAGCGTTATCCTCGAAGAGGGAGTTACCCCAAGCCGGACCGAAACCTCTGTAGTTGGTCGTGTACGGCATAGACGGAGCGGAACCACCCCAGATAGAGGAGCATCCTGTAGCATTGGAGATCTGCATTCTGTCACCGAAGAGCTGGGTAAGGAGCTTAACGTAAGGTGTCTCACCGCAGCCTGCGCATGCGCCGGAGAACTCAAGGAGCGGCTGCTCGAACTGAGAACCCTTGATGCTGGCCTTGTTCATCGGGTTATCCTTATGCGACAGAGCAACACAGTAATCCCAGTTCTCGGCTTCCTTGAGGTTGTCCTTGAGCGGAACCATTGTGATTGCCTTTTCCTTAGCGATACAGGACTCTACGCAGATACCGCAAGAGAGGCAGTCCATAGCGGATACCTGAATGCGGAACTTATACTGCTCGTAACCCTTCATGCCGTCCTTTGTCTCGAACGGAGCCTTGGCAGCCTCTTCCTCTGTGAGGAGGAACGGACGGATAGCAGCGTGCGGGCAAACGATGGAGCACTGGTTACACTGGATACACTTGGAAGCATCCCAAACCGGAATATCAACAGCAGTACCACGCTTCTCGTAAGCAGCTGTACCCTGCGGGAAAGTACCATCTTCCATACCCTTGAAGGTAGATACCGGAAGCTTGTTACCTTCCTGTCTGTTCATTACGTTAACGACCTTCTCGATGAACTCAGGAACAGCCTTCTTCTCGACCGGCTTATCCTCAGCTGTCTTCCAGGAATCCGGAACGTCAACAGCAACAACTGCATCAACACCTGCATCGATAGCAGCGTAGTTCATCTGAACGATATCGTCACCCTTCTTACCGTAGGACTTCAGAGCAGCCTTCTTCATGTAGTCAACTGCCTGCTCTACAGGGAGGATGCCGGAAAGCTTAAAGAATGCAGACTGGCAGATCGTGTTGATTCTTCCGCCGAGGCCGATTTCCTTAGCCTTTGCAACAGCGTCAAGAGTATAGAACTTGATGTTGTTGTTAGCGATATATCTCTTCATGGAACCCGGGAGTCTCTCCTCGAGCTCTTCTCTTGTCCACTGAGTGTTGAGGAGGAACGTGCCGCCCGGCTTCAGGGAAGAGAGCATATCGTACTCATAAACATAGGACTGGTTGTGGCAAGCTACGAAGTCAGCCTTGTTGATGAGGTATGTGGAACGGATCGGAGTAGTACCGAATCTCAAGTCAGAGATCGTGATACCACCGGACTTCTTAGAGTCATAAGAGAAGTAAGCCTGAGCATACATATCTGTATGGTCACCGATGATCTTGATAGAGTTCTTGTTAGCACCAACAGTACCATCAGCACCGAGGCCCCAGAATCTAGCCTGAACTGTACCCTCGCCTGCAACTTCGATAGACTCGGAGCAATCGAGAGAGAGGAATGTAACGTCATCATCGATACCGATGGTGAATCTTTCCTTCGGCTGATCCTTCTTGAGTTCCTTATAAACTGCGAGGATCGTCTCAGGTGTTGTATCCTTGGAACCCATACCATAACGGCCGCCGATGAGCTTCGGAGCATTCTTGCCAACATAAGCAGCTGCAACATCAAGGAACAACGGCTCTGCATAGGAACCAGGCTCCTTTGTTCTGTCGAGAACTGCGATTGCCTTTGTTGTGGAAGGAATAGCCTCGAGGAGCTTGTCAGCTGCGAACGGACGATAGAGGTGAACCTTAACAAGACCAACCTTCTCACCATGAGCATTGAGGAAGTCGATAACTTCTTCTGCTGTCTCACAGACAGAACCCATAGCGATGATTACGCGGTCAGCATCCTCAGCACCATAGTAGTTGAAGAGCTTGTAGTTTGTGCCACGGATCTCATTGATCTTATCCATGTAAGCCTGAACCTGATCCGGTACTGCAAGATAGAACGGGTTGGAAGCCTCTCTGCCCTGGAAGTAGATATCCGGGTTCTGAGCTGTACCACGAAGTGTCGGGTGGTTCGGGGAAAGGGATCTCTTACGGAATTCCTTAATTGCATCGTAATCAACGAGGGAGCCGAGTGTATCGTAATCGATAACTTCGATCTTCTGGATCTCGTGAGATGTACGGAAACCATCGAAGAAGTGAATGAACGGAACTCTTGTCTTGATAGTAGCAAGGTGAGCTACTGCAGCAAGGTCTGCTACTTCCTGAACGGAGTTGGAGCAGAGCATCGCAAAACCGGTCTGACGGCAAGCATATACGTCTGCATGGTCACCAAAGATGTTCAGCGCGTGAGCTGCAAGAGCTCTGGCGGAAACATGGAATACGCAAGGAAGAAGTTCACCTGCGATCTTGTACATATTCGGGATCATCAGGAGAAGACCCTGGGATGCGGTATAGGTTGTTGTAAGAGCACCTGTTGCCAGAGAGCCGTGAACAGCACCGGAAGCACCTCCCTCAGACTCCATCTCGACGATATTAACCGTCTGTCCGAAGATATTCTTTCTGCCCTGCTGTGCCCATTGGTCAGTGTGATCAGCCATAGGCGAGGACGGTGTGATCGGGTAAATTGCTGCGTTCTCGGTAAATGCATACGAGGTATAAGCGGCAGCTTCGTTACCGTCCATGGTCTTTTTTGTAAGTTCGATTGCCATACACTTTCTCCTTTATATAAAGATTTAACTATAGTTTGCGGCCAGGCATATGCGAATGGGCACACGCCGAGCGCATATATTATAACATATAAAGACGGACTTGGCGCTTTTTCTTCTTTGAAAATCAAAAAAACATCGCATTCTTTTTTCTTCACTGACATCCGGCTGAGAAACAAACAAAAAGGCACGATCGGAGGATCCGATCGTGCCTTTATTCTTCTCATGCTATTACGACTATGACATCAACGAAACGCCCGGAGTCGGTGTCGGTTCAGGACTCTGCGTCGGCGGCACATATCCGTCCGGAGCAGTAACCTTTCCTGTTTCCGGATTCATATGATAGATCGTACCATCCGGTCCCAGGGTACCTACGCGGTATTTCGGAATGATCAGCGGATACTCTGTTTGTATTTCATCGCGCTTTATTTCATTGCCATCCGCATCATATTTCACCTTATATGCACGTGCGATAACGTGGTTATGGGCACTTCTTTCCTTGACGACCGATCCCACCGCAAGAGTCGGATCTGCCACATATTCCGTACGCGTCGGAGCTTCATCCACAATATACACCGGATCTCCGAAGAACTTGATCTTCTGCCCTTCCGGAAGAAGGCGGCCATATATTTCAACAGTTACCCAACGATCTCCATAATAGGCATGGATAGCAATCGGATATTCCGTGTTATTGGTGAAACGGAAATTCGCACCATCCCAAGTAACCGTGGCGTCTGTTCCAGCATCCACATAATCGCTCGCCCAGGAATGCGGAACTCTTTCATCAACCTGAAGATCGGCCTCCATAACGCTATGGTAGAGCATGGTATTTGCCTGACAGATACCACCGCCATACTCCAATCTGGAAGCACCATAATAGATTCCGGGTGCTTCTTTAAAACCTCTCTCCGGAGTTCTCTCACCAATGAATTTATTGAAATTAAACTGCTCACCGGGTTGCAGGACCATGCCATCGAGTTTTTGACATACCAGCCAGATATTTGTGTTTCGGTTCGCTGAATCAGCTGTCTTTGAGCTGTTTGAAGAAATCCTTCCGAATTTTGAACGCAAAGACTCCGCAGACGTTTGCGGTTCAACCACACTCACATCGATTGGAACTACTGCCTGATACTTTTCCTTAGAAAACAAATCATTAACTTCAGCGATCGCCTTCTCAATATCCACAGACTGTCCGGCTTTCGAATCTTCAATCAAAAAGGACAGGCTCTTCACATCGAAGCCTGTTGCTTTCGCCTCGACAGGATTGATATTGAAACTGTCCAGTGCATCATGGGTCAAAGCACTGACATTGTCATAACCAATGGTGAAAACAGAGTTATACTCCTTCGGCGTAGTCTTCAAGGAAGTGATCTGTTCATATCGTTCTTTTAGACCATCCACGCCTTCCAGCGGACTTGTCTTAGCGTAGTTGAACGCCTCTGTCAGGACTTCATCAATATTTGAGGAAAGCGTCATGCCATCGGTCTTCATTCTGACCTGCTCGTCTCCGATCTGGAATTCGATATCAACGATATCATCAACCTGCTTTTCCCGGGTGTCCTTGAACATAGCCTTAGCTTCATCAAGCGTCTTGTCAGACAGATCGACTCCGTCAACTTTGATTCCCTGGTAAAAACGGTCACTCTTCACTTCTTCAGCCAGTTCCTCGGCCGTATATTTGACCTTCGCGCCGGTTTCATCAATTACCGTGTATTTTTTGGCAAAAAAGCGATCCACTTCTGCCTTATAAAACTGTGTATAAAGGATCGTACCTGTCAGACACACTACCAAAACAGCCGTAATAATTGCCGCAACCTTTGTTGCTACGTCTGTTTTCTTCTTTCTGAGGACCTTCTTTAAATTCTTCGTCTTTCGAACCGAGGGAATTTGAACGGATGCCGATCTTCCCAATGTTGCCGTACTTTTCTTCATTCTGTCTCAGCCTCTTCCGAATCTCTTCTTTCTTCTTCTAAATGATACGTCAAAAATACGTGTCATTCAACAGATAATTGCACAATAAAATATTAATTTCTTTCGTCCTTTTTTCTCTTTTTCACTCTGAAAAAAACACCTCATACGGCAGGTGGTCTGCCATATGAGGTGTTTGGCACTTATCAGTCGAAATGATCGATCTAATTACTTCATCTTGATCATGGACGACTCCCAGCAATCCGGCTTCTCAACGCCGAGGAGATCAGCGATCGTAGCCGCAATGTTGGCAAGACCATAGGAATCTGAAGGAACAACTTCATATTTATCTTTATTCTCTGTATTATCGTAGAAGATGCACGGTACCGGATTCAGTGTGTGGCTCGTCTTTGCTTTGATTCTGCCATCCTTATCCGCCTTTGGAGAACCATCTTTACCAAGTTCAAACATTTCCTCGGCATTTCCATGGTCAGCTGTGATGATAGCCATACCGCCGACAGCATCGATAGCCGGCAAGATTCTCTTAAGAGCAATATCCACAGACTCCACGCCGATCACGGCTGACTCGAAAACGCCTGTATGACCGACCATATCGCCGTTCGGGAAGTTAACTCTCATGAAAGGATACTTGTTTTCGGAAATCAGTTCTACGAGTTTATCTGTGATCTCTGCAGACTTCATCCACGGACGCTGTTCAAAAGGAACGATATCCGACGGGATCTCGATATACTCTTCCAGATCATCGTTAAACTTGCTGCTTCTGTTACCATTGAAGAAGTATGTTACGTGACCGTACTTCTGTGTCTCGGAGATAGCCAGCTGCGCAATACCCTTGTTGGCAAGAAGCTCACCCAATGTGTTTCTGATGACCGGCGGGGATACGAGGAACTTCTTCGGAATATGAAGGTCTCCATCGTATTCGAGCATACCTGCATAATTTACGTTCGGAACACGCACACGGTCGAATTTATCGAACTCGGCACCGCTCTCAAAAGCTACCGTCAACTCTTGTGCACGGTCTCCACGGAAGTTATAAAGGATCACGCTGTCGCCATCCTCGATCGTACCTACCGGAGCGCCATTCTCAGCAATAACAAATGCCGGAAGGTCCTGATCGATAACGTTCGGGATCTCAGAACGGAATGTCTCAATAGCTTCTTTGGCTGTGGCAAACTGTCTGCCCTCACCCAAAACATGTGTCTTCCATCCTGCTTCAACCATACCCCAGTTTGCACCATAACGGTCCATGGTGATAACCATACGTCCGCCACCGGAAGCAATGCGGTAATCATGAGAAGCATCAGAGAGCTCGGCAAGCTTTGCTTCGAGCTGGTCTACATACTGAAGCGCGGATGTCTCACCGACATCACGGCCGTCCAAAAGAACGTGGATACGAACTTTTGCCACGCCTTCTTCTTTCGCCTCGTCCAGCATAGCAAGAAGATGGTCGATATGGGAATGTACATTACCATCGGAAAGAAGGCCGATAAAATGGAGTGTACCACCCTTTTTCGCGTCTGCTACAAGAGACTTCCATACTTCGCTCTGGTACATGGACTTGCTCGCCAGCGACTCGGAAACAAGCTTGGCACCCTGGCTATATACCTGTCCTGCACCAATTGCATTATGACCAACCTCAGAGTTACCCATATCTCCGTCAGAAGGAAGTCCTACAGCTGTACCATGTGCCTTTAACTTCTGCATCGGATAATTCTTCATGCAGTTGTCCAGGATCGGCTTCTTCGCACCGGTTACGGCGTTACCTGTCTCGATTTCTTTGATTCCCACACCGTCCATAATGATCAGAACGACCGGGCCCTTGTAAGATGTACTCATATCTTGTTCTCCTTTTCTATTAAAAGGGGCACAACTCTCAAAGACTTGTGCCCTTTATTCACTGTTACGTTTGTCAGCTCCAAAAGCGCTTACTCAGCCGGTGTATCTCCACCGCCTTCATCGCCTCCGCCATTCTCCGGCGGCTGTGTGTCCTCCGGCGGATCTGTCGGCTCCGGTGTCGGCTCCGGTGTTGTATCCTCCGGCGGCGGGTCTGTCGGCTCCGGTGTCGGCTCCGGTGTTGTGTCCTCCGGCGGCGGATCTGTCGGTTCCGGTGTCGGCTCCGGTGTTGTGTCCTCCGGCGGCGGATCTGTCGGTTCCGGTGTTGGCGTCGGGTCTTTAGAAGACTCCGGCGGCGGTGTTGTCTCCGGCGGTGGTGTCGTCTCCGGCGGCGGTGCATTCGGATCCGGAGTCGGAGTCGGTGCTACATAGCCATCCGGCGGTGTTACCGCACCTGTGTTCGGATCCATATGGAAGATCGTACCATCCGAAGCACGGACACCTACAACAATTCTTGCACGGATACCCGGATATTCTGTTTTCAGTTCTTCACGCTTGATCTCCGCGCCGTTGGCATCATAAGTAACGATATATGCCAAGGCAACTTTATGGTTATGAGAACTGCGCTCCTGCTTCACGGTGCCTACCGGCAGTGAAGAATCCGCTACATACTCCACGCCTCCCGGAGATTCATTCACGAGGAGACTATCTGCTCCGAAGAAACTGATCTTCTGACCATCCGGAAGAAGACGTCCGTAAATCTCAACAGTTACCCAGAGATCTCCGTAATACGCATGGATCGCGACAGGATATTCAGTATTATTGGTAAACTTGAAGTTTGCTCCGCCCCAGGTTACTGTTGCATCCGTACCCGGATCAACATAGTCACTCGGCCAGGAATGCGCGACCCTCTGATCGATCTGCAGATCCGCCTCGACAACACTCTGGAAGATCATGGTGTTTGCCTGGCAGATACCGCCTCCGAGTTCCTGTCTGGAAGCTCCGTTAAAGATACCAGGCGCTTCCTTGAATCCTCTCTCAGCGGTTCTCTCTCCAACATAGCCATTGAAGTCGAACTGTTCACCCGGTTGCAGTACCAGACCATCAATCTTCTCGCAGACCAGACGGATATTCGTATTTCTGTTTGAATTGTCTTTACACTTCGAACTGTTCGAAGAAACCTTACCAAGGTTGTTACGCAGGTAATCTGCAGATGTCTTCGGTTCAACCACCTTAACTTCCACCGGAATAACTGCCTTGTATTCTTCTTTAGCCAAAGCATCATTGACATCGGAAATTGCTTTGTCCACGTTAACAGACTGACCATTGGACGACTCGTCGATGATGAAGGTCAATGTCTGAACGTCAAATCCGGTCGCATGTGCTTCTACCGGATCCGAATTAAAGGAATCCAGAGCCGCATGAGTCTGTGCGCTGATGTTATCGTAACCGAGAGTGATCGCGGAAGTATATTCCTTCGGAGTCTTCTTAAGTGCGGTAATGAGTTCATACCGGTCTTTCAGACCTTCGACACCCTCGAGCGGACTAGTCTTTGCGTAATTAAATGCTTCTGTCAAAACTTCATCGATATTGGAAGCCAGTGTCATACCGTCAGTATTCAACTTGACCAGTTCATTACCAACCTGGAACTGAATGTCGACAACGTCGTCAACTTTCTTCTCGCGAGTCTCCTTGAACATCGCCTTGGCTTCCTCGAGTGTCTTATCTGAAACATCCACTCCATCGACCTTGATTCCGGAATAGAACTTGTCATAATTGACTGCTTCTGCCAGTTCTTCCTCCGTATACTCGATTTCAACGCCGCTTGCATCCACAACTTTATATTTTTTTTCGAAGAAACGATCTACTTCCTTCTTGAAAACCTGTGTATAAAGGATCGTGCCTGTCAGACCGAGTATCAAAAGAGTGGTCACCGTAACCAAAATGGCGGTGGTTATCTTCTTCTTTTTCCTTCTCGCAGCATTCTTTTTCATGAAAATATCTGTCCTCTTATGTTTATGCTAATATACCAATAAAAAGATACTATACGAAACGATATGTTTCAAGAGAAAAGCCTGTTAATTTACCATACAAAATCAAGTTTCTTTTCGAACGAATTTTAGTGCATCGGCTGATTTTTTTCTTGCTATCGCTTATAATATTAAGTTGTATAATTGACATGAAGGTATGTCCAGGTCAAAATCAGCGAGAGTATAGGAGTTTTCATGCATTTTTCCCGTCGTTTTTCCCCAGCCCACGCTTTCAAATTGTTATTTTTTCTAGTCGTGATCCTGCTGGTCAATTTGTCGTATGTATGGACGTTCTATATTCTGAGCGCCACTCACATCACGCCCATTTCCAGTGAAAACTTCAAAGCTTACTATGCCTTGATCCCCGTGATCAGCATCTCTTCCCTGTTTTTGTCCGACACACTTCATCTTTCCCGTTTCTTCAGAAAGAAGCCGGGACAGATCCTTTCACAGACTCTCTGGTTCGTGGTTTTGCAGGCTATGGTCACCACCACGGCAAAAGATATGCTACTTCAGCGTGCTTTTCCACGAAGCGTGCTTATCTTCAGTACGATCATCATGTTTGCCATGCTGTCTCTTTGGTCCGGTCTTTGCCTGCATCTCAGTCACAAACTGTACGAGAAGAACCGTCTGGTCATCATTGGCGGGTCCCTTACTACGGCCAAGCTCATCCGTGATAAGATCATGCCGGTGCTCCACCGTTACGATCTGGAGCTGACCGATACCCTTATTTATTCTGATCGGGCCGGCATCCGCTCAGCCATCATGGAACAGTCTGAAGTTTTCATCTGCCCGGATGTTCCGGACGATACCAAGTCTGACATCATCATGCAGTGTGCAAGAAAGAATACTGTTGCCTATATGGTTCCGCAGTTCTATGAGATTTCCCTGTTCAATTCCCGGATCATCAACTTTGATGACCTTATGGTATTCTTGGTCGACCGTTTGGCTTTAAAATTCGAACAGCGCGTCCTGAAGCGTATAATGGATATTCTTCTCTCCCTTATCGCATTGATCATTTCTTCGCCATTCCTGTTGATCTCCGCCATCCTGATCAAGTGTACGTCCAAGGGTGGCGTCATTTATCGTCAGGAGCGTCTTACGATCGATAAAAAACCTTACTACATCTACAAGTTGCGCACTATGTACAGTGACGCAGAAAAGAAAACCGGTCCTGTCATTTCCGGTGCCAATGACCCCCGTGTAACGCCTATCGGACGTTTCCTTCGTCGTTCCAAGCTGGACGAAGTTCCTCAGTTCATCAATGTCCTAAAAGGAGAAATGAGCGTGGTCGGTCCGCGTTCCGAACGTCCTGACTTTGTTGAAAAGTTTGAGATGGAAATCCCCGGTTATGATCAGCGTTTTGCCGTAAAGGCCGGAATCACAGGTCTTGCACAGGTCGTCGGCAGCTACGATACTTCTCCGCAAGACAAATTGCGTTATGATCTTCTCTATATCAAGAATTATTCCGTATTCCGTGATGTCACCATCATCATCCATACATTCCGGGTCATCTTTACGCCGAAGCTCTACAAGCGCACGTTCAACGAAAACATGGAACAATATGCCCCTTCTTTGAGCCGGCAAGAAGTCCGCGCACGCAAGAAGCGCCGTAAGAAGAACATTTCCGAAAATCCGGAAGATCCGGACAAGGCTTGATTTTCAGAGCTCGATCAATCTCTCCAGGCGACGCATGATATCGTCCCAATCATAATTGCAGTAGCAGTAATACCTGCCATTCTTGCCCATCTCTTCCCTCTCCCGCTCATGAGACAGAAGATAATCCATGCATGCCTCGAATTCCTCATAGTTGTGGTAAAACAAACCTGCATTGGAAAACAGACAGTGATCTTTCAGCGTCAGGCAGTTTCCATTCACAAGGACCGGTTTTTTCAGACTGAATGCCTCAAGCACCGCAATGGAGAGGCTCTCCAAAGGAGACGGAAGCGCCAGGAATTGAGAAGCCTTGATGGCTGCATACTTATCGTGGTCAGATACAAAACCAAGCGGAAACACTTCTTCCGAAGGCTCCACATTCATGGCATTGTTGCCGATGAGCACCAACGGCACGATATTCTTTTTCGCCTGCTTTCTTCTGGCATTATACTCATGCCAGAACTCCAAGAGCTCTTTGCACCCCTTGATCACGTCTACTCTTCCGGCATATACGACGTATTCTTCCGGAATGGTGTAGCGGCTACGGAATGCCCCGACATCAATATCCTCCGGTATGATCACGCCACAACCGCCCACGGCGGCAGGTACATTTTTTACATCGAATAACGACTCCACCAGTGTTTGCTCGCTTCGGGAATTATAAAAAATCCCTTTCAGGTCCGAAAAGAGCTTCTTGTACACAGGTATCCTTAAATAGGGTTCGTCATGAGCCGTCGGGATAAGGATCGCCTTCTCCTTGACTTTAGGAATTCCGTACACTGTCGGATAGTAGAGGTAAGTCATGAACAAAAACGTATCGTATTCGTCCCGGGATGACTCGATCGTTTCAATCAGTTTCGGACAATACGGCCCCTGTTTGCGAAGCCAGAGATCCAGCATTCCGTCATCGATCATTTCGTCGCTTCGATTCAGCAACTCCAGCATCTTTGTACGAGTCTGGCGGAATTCTTCCACTTCTCGTTCTTCCTCTGTCGGAAAACGGAGCACATGAACACCGTTGATTTCTTCCTTGCCCTCAGGATACTCATTTTTCCAGGTAAGATAATCCTTGGCGCAGGTCGTAAACACCGTCACATCGTAGTGCTTACTTAGGCGTTCGGCATAAAGTTTAGCCTCCAGCTCTGCTCCGCCGTTAACCTCTTTTCCGTAACGCTGGACGATAAATGCTATTTTTTTCATGTTGCTTTCTCCCCATCTTGCAGAAGCGGAAGCAAAACTTCCCAGATCCGCTCTTTGACCTTGTTTTCTTCAAAACGAACCAGTTCTTCCTTCATTCTCGCCTTTTCTTCTGCTCTCCAGGCTTCATTATGGACCATCTCATTCAGCACGGCCGCCGCTTTTGCCGGATCTTTATGATCCAGAAGCACTCCGGCATTTCCCATGGTTTCTCCTATTGCGCCGAAATCACAAGCCATGACCGGCACGCCGAAGAAAAAGGCCTCGACTACCGGAACACAAAATCCTTCGTGTTCGCTCATGATTACAAAGGCATGCGCGCTCCGGTAAAAAGCCAGGATCTCCTGAAAAGATGTATGACCCGGTAGGATCACATGATCCGTCAGATCGAGTTTTTCAACATATTTCCGGATCTTCTCAAAGTACGGTTCCAGGCCTTTGGCAGAACCGGCAAGGATCAGACGCGCATCCGGATCGTATTTTTTCCTGTATTCAGAAAACAAGGAAAGAATGTCTTCCTGACATTTGTTGGGCGCGATCCTGCCTACGAAAAGGATATTTGTCTTTCCGTCGGAAAGCTCCTGCATGCGTCCGGGATCCGGCTGCTGTTTGTAATCTTCAAACGGGATCAGGATCGGGATCACCGAAGGTTTCGGAAAACCCATCTCCTCCAGTTCGGACGCATTGTATCCGGATACCGTGATGGCCGCGGAAACGGAGCCGGCCATTGCTGCCAGCTGTTTTCTTCCTGTCTCGGCGGACAGGCACAATGTGGAATTGTATTTTCTGAAAAAATGAGCAGGTGTAATGTTATGGTAGATAACGACTTTCGGATTCGGAAGAGCAGAAAACCAGTCATTCATGTCTTCGCCGACAGAAAGATGATATAAGATCAGATCTTTCTCATCGATGTCTTTCTTGGCTTTTTCGAACTTCTTAACATCCAAAGAACGGCGAAGATGGTTGTAGCGGGCAGCAATTCTGTTTTCCACGCCTTTTTCCGTCAGAAGCGCGGAAATAGCCAGGCACTCATTACTGACTGCATCACCTTCGGAAATAGTAGGAAGAAACTGCCAAACTCTCTTCATCCGAAAACCCGCCTCTGCTCAGTCTTGATACTTACGGATCTTCTCAAGCATCTCTTTGAGGATGATCTGCGGGTCGAAACGCTGCAATTGCTTTTTCTGATTCTCCAGCATAGCGGTCTTGAGCTGCTCGTCAGTCAAGAGTGCATGCATGATGCTGGCCACTTTGGATGGTTCTTTGTCCGTAAAACAAATGCCGCCGTCTCCCAGAGTATCCGGGACAGCGCATGCGGAATAGGCCATGACCGGTACTTCGAAGACCATGGCTTCCAGAAGCGGTACGCAAAAGCCCTCATGCTCACTCATGCACAGGAAAAGATCCGCGCTGCGGTAGTAAGCCAGGATATCCGAAAACGGGCAATGCGCGCGGAAAAGAACGTCTTTGATATTCTGATCCCGACAGAAATTCTGTAATTTGTATACATATGGTTTCAGGTCGTCGTTTCCGACAAGGATCAGACGGCTGTTCGGATCATACTGTTTCTTATACTCTGCGAAAGCAAAGATAATGTCTTCAAAGCACTTGTTCGGCACCATTCGTCCGACAAAGAAGATGTTGGTGTATCCATCATTCAGTCTCTCCATCAGGACACGATTCGGCTCTTTCTGGTAATCCGGGAAAGAGATCAGCAACGGCAGGACATCCACGTTCTTATAGCCTAAAGCAGAAAGCTCATCGGCATTGTACTGTGAGACGCCCCAGGCAGCATCGAATATGCGCGCTCCCTCAGAAAGCTGCACCCGGGCAGCAGCTGAGGCTTTCGCCGTTTTTTTGTCATATGGTGCAAAAAATTCACCTGGCGTGATATTGTGGTAGATCATGATCTTCTTACACGGAAATGCCTTCATTTTCTTCCAGATCACATCCGGCAGGACCCAGGCATAGTGTACGATCAGGAGATCTCCGGGAGCGACTTTCTTTTCGAATTCATCGACGAAGATTGTCCCCTTCTGTGGATAATCCGGAGCAAACTTTACGATCAGATTGTCGATACGGCAATTCAGAAGGTATTCGCGAATGGCCACGACTTCATTTCCGATGGCATCCCCTTTTTTCAGCGAATGGACATACTGGTAGATCATGTCTTTTCCTCCGCGGCGTCAGCAGTCTTATTGTCCGATTCCGAAGCAACTCTCTCCATGAAGGCGATCTTTTCTTCGAGTTCTTCGATCCGCTCACGCATTTTCTCCATCTGCTGGTTCGCCTTCTTCAATTCCTGTCGTGCTTCTTCGGCAGAATCACGGTCGCTCTTATTGATCTGCGCCAGCAACACCAGCATTTCCTGGTTTGCGCGAACAATGTCCGTATTAAAGTTCACCTGAGGGATAAGATATCTTCTCGTCGGCCAGCACAGCACTTTCAGCAATGTGCGCTTGATCGTACGGCGAAGAGGTGAAGTCGGCGGATTGTGCGTCACGGAAATAATATCTTCGATCCGCTGGGCATGCGCGATGTATGCACCGATGGTATCCATGCTCTCGGATTTAGATGTCTCGGTATTATCTGCTCCCGAATCAGGCTGAACTCCGATCTCTCCCATGATGGATTTTACATCCACGCCGAAGTTATCTGTTTCTTCAAACAGTTTCTTATAGTCCGTACTACTCGGTTCAGCGTTTTGGGCTATGCTTTCCAGCTGCTCCCGCCAGACTGCATTTTTGATAAAAGGCTTTTCCTCGCTCATGCTTCCCTCCTGAGGCATCGCACCTGATCCCTAATATGATCAGAGCAGATCTGTCCGACCTTGGCGGCGCAGCTCTTCCACCAGTTTTTTGACATCCTGACTGCGTTCACGGTTAATGACCATGATCGCATCATCTGTATCCACGATTACCAGATCGGATACTCCTACGGTCGTGATCACGCGTTTTCCGCTCTTGGAAAATACGATACAGTTTTCCGTCTCTATACCAACAAAAGGTGCGCGGATAACATTATCTTCTTCTGTATGACGGAATACTTCCGCCAGTGCATCCCAGGATCCTACGTCATTCCAGCCGAATTCCGCCGGGATCACGCAGACTTCTTTCGTTTTTTCCATGATGCCGTAATCGACCGATACCGACTCGAGATTCGGGTAAATGCTGTTGATCGCAGCCTGTTCATTCTCTGTCAGAAGATCTTTTTCCACGGAAGCAAACGTCTTATACATGTCCGGAAGATACTTCTTGAACGCTTCCAGGATCACGCTTGTGCGCCAGATGAACATACCGCTGTTCCATAGGTACTTATGGGAATTCACATATTCCTGCGCCCGAAGTTTATTCGGCTTTTCGACGAAACGCTCGAGCTGGTAGACTTCCTTTCTGTCACCTTCTCTTTCACCGAAACGGATATAGCCGTATCCGGTTGCCGCTTCCTTCGGCCAAAGACCGATCGTTACGATCTTATTCGTTTCTTCCGCCGTCTTATAGGCAAGAGATAAGATCCTCTCATATTCTCCGATGTCGGAAATATGGTGATCTGCCGCAAGGACAGCCATCAGGGTATCACCATACGCCTTATGGATACGCATAACGGAATAAAGGATACACGGCGCCGTATTCTTTCCGACCGGTTCGATCATGATATTGTCGAAATTGAAGGATCTCGGAAGAAGTTCTTTCATGAGATTGGCCTGTTCTTTGTTGGTCACGATATAGGTATCTTCCATTGAAACCACATTCTCAAAATGATGGATGGTTTCATTGATCATAGGTTCCTCGCTTGTCAGCGCAACCAGTTGTTTCGGGCATGACATACGGGAAATCGGCCAGAACCGTGTTCCTCCTCCACCAGCCAAAATCACAGCAACTTTTTTCATGTAAGTATCCTCCATTTGCATCCGGGATGCACAAAATCGATGGTATTATATCATGTACGTACGAATGTGTCGAAATCTATGTTTTTCAGTCCTTCACCCAAGGCAGAAGCACTTCCCGGAGCCGGTCCTCCACCACCTTGGTATCAAACCGCGTTAAGGCCTCTTTCATTTTTACTTTTTGCTCCGCCCGCCACTTCTCGTCGTTCAACATCTCCCGAAGCACTGACGCCGCCTTGGCAGGATCTTTTTGCGAAGACAAGAGAACGCCTGCCCCGCCCATGGTTTCGCCGATTGCGCCATAATCACAGGCCAGTACCGGAACTCCGAAAAGATAGGCCTCCACTACAGGGACACAGAATCCTTCGTGTTCGCTCATGATCACAAAAGCATGCGCCGTCTTATAAAAGGCCAGGATCTCGGCAAAGGAGATATGTCCGGTGAAGATCACGTCATCGCTGAGTGACAACTGTTTCACATATTTGTCCAGCCGTTCCTTATATTCTTCCATTCCGCCGTAGGAGCCGGCCAGGATCAGTCTGGCATCCACGCCGTAATGCTTCTTCAGTTCGGAAAAGACGGCAATGATGTCTTCCTGGCATTTGTTCGGCGCAACACGGCCGACAAACAGGATGTTCTTTTTCCCGTCCGACATTTTTCGAACTGTCTCTGCGTCCGGTTCCTGCTTATAATCGTCGAAAGGCATAAGGATCGGCACTACGCTCGGCGTCGGAAATCCAAGCTTCGTCAGTTCCGCCGCATTGTATGCCGAGTCGGCAATGGCAAAATCCACGGATCCCGCCATTTTTGTCATTTGTCTTCTTCCCAGTTGGGTCACGGCGATATGCGCCACACTGTATGTCTTGAAAAAGCGGTAAGGCGTAATGTTATGGTAGATCACGCCCTTTTTGTTTGAAAGCGCGGCAAACCAGTCATTCATCTCGTCTCCGACCGACAGGTGGTATAAGATCAGGTCGTCGTCTTGGATCTTTTCTTTTGCCTCTTCAAAAGCAACTGCATACTTCTCCATCTTGGGATGGATCACTTTCGCAGCGATTCCGTTTTCGATGCCTTCATCCGTAAGGAAACGGGATATAGCCAGGCAATCATTGCCGATGGCATCTCCGAAATAAAAGGTCGGAAGGATCTGCCAGACTTTTCTCATGGATCAATTCCTCCCATCTTCTTTATCCGTTAGTTCCTGATTTTTGCGTTCCAGTTCCGCCACCAGCACTTCCAGTTCTGCGATACGCTTCTTCATCAGTTCCATGTGTCCTGCCATCTCTGTCATAAGTCCGAGAAGAGCATCCTGACGGTCTTTGGATTCCTGCTGGACCGCGGCAGTATCCTGCTTCATCATGTCCACCATTTTCAGGATATCTTCATTGATACGCACCGAACACTCATTATATCGGATCTGCGGATCCATATATCGTCTTGTCGGCCAGCCGGCCACCTTCAGGAAGAGTTTTTTACCTTTGCCGCCATGCGTGACGGCAACCATATTCATGTTCTCTTCTGTCCTTCGGATGTAATCCTTGGTATTCTCTGTGATATTATTCATTTCCTCCCCACGGCTGGGTAAAGCGCGCAGGTCTTCACTCTTTCTGGACTGCACCAAAGAAACCATATTCTCACGGATCGGATCGGTTTCTTCAAAGATCTTCTTGTAATCGACATCACAAGCTGGTGCCTTATCGGCGATCTCTTCCAGTTTTTCCCGATTCTCCGCTTTCACCAGAAAAGGTTCCTTTTCGCTCATGGTTAGCATCCTCCTGACGTTTTCAAAAAAGAACAGCTAGTGTTATTATAGCATTTATATAATGATTTACGAAGAAACTGACAGGGGGAAGTGCTTTTGAAGCGACTCATCGTGTGCGATATTGATAATACACTGCTTCCTGCGGGCGGCAAGATCTCGGACACGACGGCGAAAGTATTGTCCGAACTCGACAGTGATACCGGTTTTTCCATCGCTACAGGAAGATCTTTCCACGTCGTCCGTAAATTCGTCCGGGATTTCGATCTGAATGTTCCGGTAATCACCAGTAACGGAGCCCAACTCTATGACTATCAGAACGAGCGGTCCGTGTTTGCCAGCCTGATTCCTGTCCGTTCCGCCAAACGACTGGTTTCCAAACTGATCCGTCTGGGCTATGACTTTGTCGCCTATGCGGACAGAGGTATTTACTATCGAACGGGGAGCAGCCACCTGGCTTTTTTCAACGATTATAACCGGTCGGTGCCGCCCGATCTTCGGGCCGTCATGCTCCCGTTAGACGAAGAATACCTTGATCAGAATTCCTGGAACATCACGAAGATCCTGGTCTATTCTCCTTCTTCGGAACTGATCCGGGATCTGAAAAGATGGAAATCTCTGGAGATCACATCTTCCATGAACCACGTGATCGACATCATGGCGAGCGGCGCAACCAAGGGGGCCGCTGTCGTCGCACTGGCGAAATACCTGAACGTTCCGCTTTCACAGGTATATTGTTTTGGAGATAATGAAAATGACGTCAGCATGTTCACATGCGGCGCCATTGGAATAGCTATGGGCAATGCTTCCGAATCCGTTCAGAAACAAGCGGCCATGGTAACCCGGACCTGTCTTGAAGACGGTGTTGCCTGGGCCATCACGAACCTGATCCTTCGAAGCGGAAAATGATCACTCGTGCTCGTTTTTCATGAGTTGGGCGATCGCGTCGACGACCGCGTCGTTGAAGCGGTTCTGGTCATCGATGATCGGCTGAATGATCGGGCACATCAGTTTTCTGTAAAAACGGCGGATAAAGATGATCGGCTTCCCGATGATCTTGTGGTGGGATGTGATCGGGTGTCCGTATTGGATGTGTGCCTTTTCTCTCAGGCTCCGGATCACAGCGCTGTTATCGTACAGTTCGATGCCGTAAGTATTCTTGTGTCCCAAGAGTTTTTCCGCAACATCGTCGATCGAGCCTTCCTTTTCGGTGCCGCGCTCGATTTCCGTTAAGATCTTTTCCACACTTTGTTTCGTCTCACTCATGCTCTCGTCAGCTCCCTCACAACATTTTTCCAGGTAATATCCATCTCATCGAGATGCTTTCTTCCCCACGCGCCAAGTTCTTTGGCCATCGAATCCGATCCGGCCAAAGCATCGATAGCTTCAGCGATCTTTTTCGGATCGGGGTCACACACACAGCCAGTCTTATCAGGAATGACGAACTCCAAAGGTCCGCCGCTGTCTTTGCAGGTAATGACCGGTCTTGCGGCCGCCATGGCTTCCAGCGTAATGTAGCCATAATCCTCATCCTTCGGAATGAACAGGACCGCCTTAGCCTTGGAATACAGGCGGATCTTCTCTTCCTGGGATACAAAATCCAAAAACTCCACCCGATCCTCGATTTTCTTTTCACGGATCAGGGATTTGATTTCCTCCAGAAGCGTTGGGCTTTCTGCATGCCCGACCACGACCAGCTTGATTTTGCTTTTACTATACGCCAAAGCTTCTATAGCCAGTTTCTGACGCTTGGTCATATTGATACGGCTGGGCATCAGGATAAAGTCCTCGTAGTCGTCCGCGAAGAATTTATCCATATCCGGGCACGGGTGATATAACGCTTGCGATTCGATCTTATTGAATTTGCGCATACGGGAGGATACGTTCTCGGCAATCGTATAGATCCGCTTCGCCTCCGGAAGATAGCGCTCGTCCGCATTCTTAACGATTTTTCTGTAGAAGCGCCCTTGTTCATCGTCTTTGAGCGGACTGTATTCGGTATCAAAAAGATCGTATGCCTGACGGTGCTGATGCAGCGCCCAGATCACCTTGTTCTCGTGCGGCATAAAATACGCCGGGAACTTAAGCCCGATGCAAAGGTCGATATGGCCGCCCCAGGAGTTATTGATATCCATAAGCCGGGAAGACAGGATATGGTTCTCCAGCAAAGCAGCCGGCTGGTCCATAAACGGCATCGTAATGATCTCCGCTTCGTGTCCTTCCGACAGAAGAGCCTGCTTGAGGTTAGCCGCCAGGAACTCTGCACCGCCTGTGATATATGGGATCTGAACCGTCGTGATGGCAATCTTCATGATACCGCAAGGCCTCCTTTTTTCCGGTAATCTTCCAGCACATCCGCTAAAGTCTGCTCGATGGCATACTCCGGTACAAACCCGGTATCCTGAAAGATCTTCGTGTTATCGCTAAATACCTTTGGAAAAGCACTATTCTCTTTTTGTGAAGCCGGAAGTTTCACTACCGCTCTTGCCGCCTCACTCATATTGATCAGTGTGGAAACAATGTCGAAAATATAGTAGGCATTCCCGGAACCGACATTATAGATCTCGCCTTTTCTTCCCTTCTCAAGGAGAAGACGGTAAGCCCGGACCGTATCCCTGACATCGGCAAAATCTCTCCAGGAATCCAGTGAACGGATCTCGATGTTGTCCGTAAGTCCTCTTTCCAGATCCACGATACGTTGGCAATAGTCAGTAACCACAAAACCGGTCTTCTGTCCCGGACCGATATGGTTAAAAGAACGGGTCATGATAATGTCCAGATCATACTTTTTCCCAAGGACACGAACCAGCGACTCCTGGGCGCTCTTGGAAACGTCATAAGGACTCTCGGCCAGTTGAGGCGCATCCTCAGCGATCGGACCGGCCGGAATATTGCGCATGTCATACTGGTTTGCGGACCCGATCAGGATCAAGCGTGTATTCGGGCAATGATTGCGGATGGCCTGCATCAGATTCACGGCGATATCCACATTGATGTGCATGGTCTTTACCGGATCGTCCCAGGAAGCACCCGGTGACGCCAATCCGGCAAGATTAAACACGGCATCCGGCTTTTTCTCTGCAATGATGCGGTCAACTGCCGCAGCATCAAGCATATCCGCCTGGATCGTATCTTCGTCAGAAGCCACGACATCTGCGCCCCATACTTGATATCCATTTTCCAGAAGTTCCCGTTTCAGATACTGACCGGCAAATCCGTTGATTCCGATGATCCCTATATTCTTCATTTGTCACCGTCCTTCTTTTTTCCGTCCTGGATCACCCAGTCGTGATCAATCTGCACGACGCCGATTCCGCCTTTATCCGAAACCACATCAAATTCGCAGTAGTTTCTGTAAAAATCCATCGGAGTCTCGTTCTCGTCAATGATCGATACCGAGAAGATATATCGTCCGGTCTTGAGATTTAAGTTATTGATCTTAAATGTCACAATACCGGTATCTCCGGGAAGATCAGTCGGCTTTTTGTCCTCCCGTTGATTGGTTCCATAAAGCATATACCAGTCCTTGCTCATGATCGCCATTCCGAAGATATATTCCTTCGAAGGCTTCTTGATCTGGTAATGAATATCAAAAGAGCATTCCTGCCCTGCCGTAAATGTCGAATTGATCTTTCCTCTCTCGTCACGAAGAACGACATTGGTGATCACGGCATATCCAAGTCCGAACCGGTTCGCCGCAAAATCGATATCCTCTGCCGTGGCCGTCGGATCCAGAAATGTACTCGGCAGTTTTTCTTTTTGCTCCTGATCCTCGCCGGACTCCACGAGTTTTGTCTTCGCTTCCACCTCTTTTTCAAGCGCGGCCTGACGCTCTTCCTCCAGATAGTCGCGATAGTCGGCAACGACCTTCTTGATGATGCCTTCTGAAGCACAAACGCCATCCTTGATCCACAGGCCTTTGTCACAGAATCTCTCGATAGTGCCGATATCGTGGGAAACAATAACGATCGTCATCCCCTGACGCTTCAGTTCGCTGAGCTTGTTGAAGCACTTAGCCTGGAAATTGGCATCACCGACCGCCAGGATCTCGTCGATCAGAAGAATGTCAGCATCCACATTGATCGCTACCGAAAATGCCAGACGCATATACATTCCGGAAGAATAGGTACGGACGGGGTTATCGATGTAATCCTCCAGTTCGGAAAACTCGATGATATCCGCAAGTCTGGCGTCGATCTCCTTCTTCGTCAAACCGAAGATCGCGGCATTGGTATAGATATTTTCCCGGCCGGAAAGGTCCGGATGGAAACCGGCGCCCAACTCGATCAGGCAGGAAACACGTCCATTGATCTTCACTTCACCCTGATCCGGATACATAATACGGGACAAAAGCTTCAGGAAAGTGCTTTTGCCACAACCATTGACACCCAGAAGGCCGACCGCTTCGCCCTTCTTGACTTTCAGATCCACGCCTTTCAGTACCCAGCGCTCTTCGTACCGGTTTCTCTTCCAGAAAAGCACTTTCTCCTTGAGGCTGTATCCTTTATCGAGGTATACGCGGTATTTTTTGTGGATACCGGACGCATCGATCACCACTTGCTCGGAGGATTTTTTATTGTAAAGATCGGCACCCAGTACCTTGTTCTCACTCATATCACAATTCCTCCGCAAAACGACGCTTGAGCTTGCCAAAGACCAGGAATCCCAGGATCGTAAACAGCATGCCCATGCAGATAGCCATGGTCAGAGTCTTCAGTTCCGGTGCTCTTCCGTAGTACATGATGTCCCTGTATGCGGTAATGACCGATGTCATAGGATTGATAAAAAAGACCAGTTGCAGTTTCGGGTTCTGCGCGAAATCTTCCACGCCATACATAACCGGCGTCATAAACTGCCAGGCCATGGTCACGATGCTTAAGATATATTCGAGATCGCGAAGATATACGGTCAGCGCGGACGTGATCAGCGTGATCCCTAATGCCAGGAAGTATTCGATAATCATGATAAGCGGCAGATACAGCAGAGCCAGCGGATTCAATCCCCTGCCCGAGATCAGTGTCACGGCAAACACCACGACATAGGTAAGAAGCATATTGATAAAAGCACTGGTGACGTAAGATACAGGCAATACTTCTCTTGGGAAATAGATCTTCGTGACCATGGTATTCTGCTGCACGATGCATCCCGCGCCGCCGGAAATACTGGTAGAAAAGAAGATCCATGGGATCAGGGCAACGAAGAGAAAGAGATAGTACTGTTCATGCTGTCCTCCCCTCATGATCGTAGAGAAAACAAGCGTATAAACAAGGAGTTGGAGAAGCGGGTTGATAAATGTCCACATGAAACCCAAAAAAGACGCCTTGTAACGTCCTTTCAGATCTCTTTTTACAAACCCGATGATCATCTGTCTGTAATCGTACAGTTCTTTAATCACTTTACCCAAGCTCTTCTATTCTCCTCACATACAAAAAGAAAGCACAGAAGCGGAAGAGACCCTCTTCCGCTACCGTACTTTCAATACTTATCACACTTCCTTGGAAACCAGGTCAAAATCGTTCTTGACCATACGCTCGACCAACTGCGAGAAAGAGATCTCACGCTTCCAGCCCAGCTTCTCTTCTGCTTTGGCCGGATCACCGAGCAGAAGCTCGACTTCAGCCGGACGGAAGAACTGCGGATTGACACGGACAACTACTTTACCGGTCGCTGCATCGACACCCTTCTCATTTACACCTTCGCCTTCCCACTTCACTTCGATTCCCAAGTGACGGAATGCGGTCTCTGCAAATTCTCTTACGGTTCTTGTCTCTCCGGTTGCGACTACATAGTCATCCGGCGCATCAGCCTGAAGCATCAGCCACATCGCCCGAACATAGTCCTTGGAATGACCCCAGTCACGCTTGGCAGACAGGTTTCCGAGTTCCACACAATCCTGCTTGCCCAACTTGATACGGGCCGCAGCGTCTGTGATCTTACGGGTAACAAATTCCTTTCCGCGACGTTCGGATTCATGGTTAAAGAGAATACCTGAACAAGCGAAAAGATCATAACTTTCTCTATAATTCTTAGTGATCCAGTGACCGTAAAGCTTCGCGACACCATACGGGCTTCTCGGATAGAAAGGAGTAGTCTCACTTTGCGGGATCGCCTGAACTTTACCGAACATCTCCGATGTTGATGCCTGATAGAAGCGCGCTTCCGGCTTTACGATACGGATAGCCTCCAGCATATTGGTTACGCCGAGAGCATCGATATTGGCAGTTGCCAGCGGCTGTTCCCAGGACGTTGCAACAAAGCTCTGCGCCGCAAGGTTATATACTTCGTCTGCCTGAGAGATCTTCATCGCAGTGATCAAGGAGATCGGATCAGTCATATCTGCATAGATAAAGTGGATCTTGTCCTTGATATGTTCCACATTGCCGTAGTCGACAACACTCTTTCTTCTCATGATTCCGTAAACTTCGTAACCCTTCTCAAGCAAAAGCTCTGCAAGGTAGGAACCATCCTGGCCTGTAATACCTGTAATTAGTGCATGTTTCATGAGTAAAAACCCTCTCGACAGAAAAAATCAATTATCGATTTATTGTATCACATCATATATCGCCTGACCATACGCCAGGGTCGTGCGATTCCATGAAAACTTCTTGACCTGAAGCTCCATTTTCTCGTGCATTTCGCTACGATTGAAGTTCCCTGCCAGGATCTCGTCTATCTTCGAGGCAAAAGCACCTGCGTCGTGCGGATCAGATAGCCATCCGGCATCACCCACCACTTCAGGAAGCGAAGAGGTATCCGAAGTCAGTACCAGCGTTCCGCAAGCCATTGCTTCGAGGACCGGCAAACCGAATCCCTCATACAGTGACGGGAACACAAAAAGATCGGCACAACGGTAAAGGTCGATCTTATCCGACTCGGAAAGATATCCGGTACGGATAATATCTTCCGCGTATGCGGACTGCTCGATCTTTTGCAGGATCGGCTCATAGTTCCAGCCGAGACCGCCACCGACGACCAATTTCAAATGCGGGTATTTTTCTTTCACTTTTTCAAAAGCATCGATCAGAAGACCCACATTCTTTCTCGGTTCCAAAGTACCGAGATAAAGAAGGAAGCCATCCTTGATATTCCACTTTTTCGTAATGCGTGTTCTTGCGTTTTCCGCTTGCTTGGGATCTTTAAAAGGAGAATAGACTTTGCGGTTTACTCCGCAATAGGCCACACAGATCTTCTCCTCCGGAACATTCAGACATTCCATGATCTCTCTTTTTGAAAACTCACTGATCGTCATGATCTTTTCGGCTTTTTTACAGGACTCGGGAAGGTGCTTGGTCAGAAGCCGCTTATTCTTTTTGTCCATGGTCTCCGGATAACGCGCGCAGACCATGTCATACACGGTAATGATCGTCTTGCCTTTCAAACCCAGAGGAACAAGATAATTAAAAAACACCGTGATATCATTTTCTGTATGGAGAAGTTTTTCGTAAGGAATAATAGAGCCCAGTTTTCCCATACGAATATACATACCCAAAGGCATCAGCCAGCTCTGCTTGAACGGCATATCTGCCACAGGCTTATCCGCGTGTTGACGCACAAAATCAACACCACCGTTTTTCTTTAAAAAATCGAAAACATGGACTTCTACGCTTGCATATCCGCCCTTTTCCAGATTCGGTCCAAGACGACGCGCTACCTCTCTGGCATAGGTTCCTATACCTGTCAGCTTGGAACTGGCCAAAGGCTGCAGATTAAATGCAATTTTGTTCATACCCCAAATAGACGCTTACCGCTACTCCTTATTTAATCGATACGTGCATCGATTTCGCGATAATGAAGAAACGTCTGTTTTCAACCTTGATCTTGAAGATGTGGTATCCCTGACCAATATGGTATCTCTCGTTCATCTGGTAGAACTCCTCCTGCGGAGCCAGACCGATAAAGTCTCCACCTTCGTAGGTAAAGCGCATCGGGCAAGAAACCATAAACGGTTGCATAAATACAATTTCCAATGTTGGTTCTGCAAATTCATCCGGCTTTCCTACGAGAACGACCTGCTCGCAGTCGGCAGACTGAATCTCGAAGTACATCCAAAGAACATCGGACAGACATTCTTTAATGGAGTTGAATTTAATTAAACATTCATTGGCAGTCATCCACATGCCCCCTTTATACTTGGTAAGTCAGAGTATACTCGCATTTCAGCGACATTTAAACCCCAAAACCCTAGTGAAAATCGACAATTTTGTGGATAAATCGTACTATTTTTCAAACTTTTTTCTTATTTTCTTCGCAAAATCTTCACTTTTCTTCTCAGACACGAATACTAAATAACCATTGGTTTCATAGATCCGGACCCCTCCGAAGATAGCTATCATCTTCATTTTATACCACTCTCTACGCTTTGTGACAAGTACCATGCGTCCGCCTGTTTTCAGTCTGTTAAACCCCTTTTCAATGAACGTTTTTGCCACTTTGAAATCCGTGTGATAAGGAGGATTCGATAAGATCAGATCGTAGTCTTTACCCGGAACAGCAGAAAGATCGGGTCCGCACACTACTGTTGCTCCCGAGATCCCGTTCCGTTCCAGGTTTCTCTTGCTCACTTCCACAGCCAAAGGATCGATATCGGTCATGACTACATTTTCGCCACCAACCTTTTTGGCTGCCCAGATCCCGACTATCCCTGCGCCGCATCCCAGATCCAGCACGCGCTCATGGCCTTCCAGTTCCACATGCTGAAGCATCGCCAACGTCCCGGCATCGGGTCCTTTTGGCGAAAAAAGGGAAGGCTCTGTTTCGATACAGAGCTCTTCCCCATTGTCTTTCCAATAATATTCCATGCGCTTCGCTCTCACTTCGCTCAAAGCTTCGACTGTACGTAAGAGGAGACTTTTTCTTTCGTGTCAGCGAGACGGGCCTTCGAATCTTCTTTGGTCGTAGCATAGATGCCGAAGTAGATCTTGAGTTTCGGTTCCGTACCGGAAGGACGTGCGCAAGCCCAATCCAGACCCTTGTCACCGCCCAATTCATAGAGCAGTACATTGGAGACCGGAAGATCGATCGGTTCAACTTCGATTCCGCTATCCGTAAATACATAACGCTTGGAAGTCTGATAATCGCGTACAGCTACGATCGGAACGCCTCCGAGAAGCTTCTGTGCTTCTGCTTTGTTGGCGGTACCTTCGAGTTCCGCGCGCAGGGATTTCATTGCGCCGGATATCTTCTCTACGCCTTCTTTGCCTTCCAGAGTAAACGAAACTGCTTCTTCGAAGCCATAACCGAAACGCCTGTAAATGCTTTCCAGACGATCCAGGAGGGATTCGCCTCTCTCCTTGCTCTGTGCCTGCATGCCGGCAATCAGCATAGCGGCAACGACCGCATCCTTATCACGTACGTTCACGCCGGACAGATATCCATAGCTCTCTTCAAAGCCAAACTGGAAATGCTTGTTACCGAACTCATCGTCGATCTTGATGCGCTCGCCGATGAACTTGAATCCGGTCAGAACTTCCTGAAGTTCCACGCCATAGTATTTGCAGATCGCGCCGGCCAGCTTACTGGACACGATAGTCGTAACGGCAAACGGATTTGCTTCCAGAGTGCCGGCAGACTTCTTGGAATCCAGGATATAATCCAGGAGCATCAGACCGATCTGGTTACCTGTGAACGGTACATATACTTCCTGACCATCCTGTACGGAACGTACGGCCACACCGATACGGTCACTATCCGGATCGGTACCGATCACCATTTCTGCGTTGACCTTTTTTGCCAGTTCGATCGCCATGGAAAGCGCAGACGGATTCTCCGGGTTTGGTGTTTCCACCGTCGGGAAATCTCCGTTCGGAAGTTCCTGCTCAGCTACGACATGGACGTTCTCAAAGCCGACTTTCTTCAGGATACGGCGCACCGGCTTGTTTCCGGAACCGTGAAGCGGTGTATATACGATCGACATATCTTTCTGGTTGATGATCGCCTGACGGTCAATGACCAATGTGTCCAGCATGTTGGTATATGCCTCATCAACTTCGGCCCCCCACAATGTAAGAAGCCCTTTGGCTTTTGCTTCCTCCAGCGAATCCGGGCAGATCGTGCGAATATCTTCAAAGCCTTCGATAAAGCCCAGGATCTTGGAAGCAGCTTCCGGCGGAACCTGTCCGCCATCTTCGCCATATACCTTATAGCCGTTGTACTTGGCCGGGTTATGGCTGGCGGTGATCATGACACCGGCATAAGCCTTATGGTAGCGGACAGAGTATGAAAGCATCGGCACAGGACGAAGTTCATCGGAAAGATATACACGGATGCCCATGGATGTCAGCGTGCGTGCAGTGATCTCCGCAAACTCCGGAGAGCAACGACGTGAGTCGTAAGAAACAACAACGCCGCGCTTGACCGCTTCTTCACCTTCACTCTGGATAAACTTGCCTAAGCCAGCTGAAGCTTTGGACACTGTATAGAGATTCATACGGTTGGTACCTGCTCCAAGAATACCGCGAAGTCCGCCGGTACCAAACTCAAGATCGCGATAGAAACGTTCTTCGATTTCCTTCGCATCATCCTTGATCGCCAGAAGTTCTGCTCTGGTCTCCTCATTAAAATATGGATCTGTGCTCCACAACTGATACAATTTCTGAACATCCATAGTTCCTACCTCCTCATGATTTCTCTATGCTTTCAGTCTTAGTATTATTATCTGTTTCTTCTTTTACCGTAGCAACCGGTTTCTTCTTTCCTATCACAAAAGCAAGGACAAGGAAGGCCATCACGCCGACGCCACTTGCCAGAAGACCGGCTTTCCATCCCGGAGGGGTGAAAGAAAGCTCGATAGTATGCTCGCCGGCAGAAAGCGGAATACTGATAAATGCATCCTGGTAAGAGACGATCTCCGTCTTCTGACCATCTACCTTTGCCGTCCATCCCTTTTCAAAAGGAATGGATGTAAAGAGCATCTTCTCTTCCGTAGAAGATGTGTTGATCACCACATGTCCGTTCTTGACTTCGGTTCCCAGAAGTCCCTGACGGAGCACGGAAGTATGCTTAGCTATATTTTCCGTATTGCAATAAGCGAAGATCGGATCAAAGGAACCGAAGATGTCCTGGTTGACACGGACATCGACCTGTATCGTCTGTCCTTTACGGAAAGAACCGAGATTTACGATCTGACTATAGAACGAAGAGGAAGAATTGGTGTCCATTTTCGTTCCATCAACGTAGATATCGGAAACACATTGCATGCAAAGGTACGGGATCAGGAAATAGAGCGGTTTGTCACTTTCGATTTCGATCGTCGTTCTAAGTACCAGCACACTCTTGGCGTTGTTTCGCAAATAATACTTCAGATCTTTGGACTCTGTATTCTTATTCTCGTGATTAAGTGAATTCTCGACAAAATCGCCCGCGGTAATGTCTTCTTTCGGCTTAATATCCGTACTCTGGCCATTCAGGAGTGTCCATTCGGCATTGAACGTATCGTACAGATCAGATGCATCCTCTTTGGAAAGAGAACTGATCCAGTCCTCCTGGAATGCAAAATAGTCTTTCTTGTGCTCATCTTTTTCCAGCGCATTACCATCAAAGTTATAGGCATCTGCTGCCGCCAGGAAAGCGATCGGCATCGCTTCTTTATTCTCGTACAGATAATACTGGCCTTTGTTTGCTTTATAAGGCATGTCCGCGAGATCGTGGTCTGTCGTGATCAGGTAGCGCACGCCCAGGATCGTATCTGCCGGGAAAATGCTGTATTCATGATCGATACTAAAGTAATTGTAATTGGACTCGTATCCCAGTTGTTTCAAAAAGTGATTGGTACGCTTGTTCGCCATGGATGCGAAAATGCTGATGCCGTGAGTATTTGTATAGAAAGCAAGTGTATTGCCGCTTACAAACGTATGCCACGGTTTATGTATCTCCGAGCGGTACCAGACTCCCTGTTCTTCCTTCTTGGCCAGTTCGGAAAGATCTTCGATCATCTCAACATATTCCGGCTGGTCTTTGGATCCGCCGAACACTTCCGGAAGATAGCAACGCGGGTTGAATACTACGATCTCCACTACGATGACCGCTACCAGCAAAAGCGTGCCGAGCTTCTTGAGGTTATAGATGACCTCCGGCCACTTCTCGAGTGTTTTGCCATAGAAAAGCACACAGATCAGGAATGAAAATGCCAATGTGGCAAAAAACGTGCTGTTCTTCTTATCCATCTGACCGAAGCTCTGGGAAATGCAAGCAATGCCGCAGATGATCCCCCATGCAATGAAGAAATTCTTCTTTCCTGCCTCTTTCATGTGCAGGTAGGAATAGAAGGCAACCAGAAGCATGACAAACGAGAATACAAACGAATAACGGAAATGGAACCAGTTCGGAGTATCGAAAAGATGCCATGCGATATCCAGAAGCGGGAAATGGAAACAGAAGATCCCGAAACCAAGACCCAGTGCCACGCCGGCGCGAAGTTTCTTACTGATGGAACGGTTCAGGAAGAAAAGGATGCAAAGGAAAAGCACAGCGAGACCACCGAAAATAAACGGAAGGTTCTTCGACATATCCTTGACGCCTGTATCCAATAGCTGATCCGCCAGGGAAATCAACTTAAAATTCGGATCCAGCGTTAATTTGTCCGACTTGGTATAGTCTCCGTTCCCCAGAGTATCCAGGGCAGCAGGAACCAGGATCACCGCGCTCATCAGTCCGGCAACGACAGCGGAAAGAATGAAAGAACCGACCTTTTTAGCTCCTTCTTTACTCTTTTCCTTGGAAAACTCACCGTTATATCCCATATAGGACAGAAGGTAAATAAATGAGAACGCGCCTACCATATACGCCATGTAATAGCCCGAGACGAAAAGCAGGAACAGAAGCAGTGTAAGCTTGATCCACGCTTTTTTGTCTTCCACGAATTTCTCGGTAAGAAGGATCACCAGCGGAAGAAGCGCGATTCCGTCCAGCCACATGATGTTAAACATGAATACGATAACAAAAGAACACAGCGGATACATAAGACCGAAAAGAACTGTCATTCTATCCTTGGTCTTAAACTTCCGATCCAGAAGCCATGTCATAAAAGCACCTGCAAAAGCAAGCTTCACACTGATCAGGATCGTCACGGCTTCCTGCAGTCTTGCCATCGGGAAAAGAAATACGAGGAAATTCAGCGGGCTGGAAAGATAGTAGGCAAACATGCCCAATGTATTTTGTCCCAGACCCAGTGCCTGAGAATAAAGCATCGATTCCCCACTCAGAAGCGCATTTTTATAACCGATCAGATAGGGTCCATATTGCGCGCCCAGATCTGATGTCAGGACATTTCTCTGGCCAAAAGGCGTGATCTCGCTGATCGCGAATATCGCGAACATGGAAAACAGCGTGGCAAAGAACGCGAAAAGAGGGCGAAGATCGATATTCCTCTTCCTTGCTGATTCCAATGATGTTTTTTCAATCATTTCGTGTCTCCTGTCACTTTTTGTCCGACTCTGAAGAAGAATATCTACGCTTCAAAAGAATCGCTATTGCGGTTCCGGATAATAAACCTACCGCACTGATTATAACACCAATTGTCTCTCCTGGGAGGGAGAATTCCATCTTTACCTGATGTTCCCCTGCCTCAAGCGGAAAACAGAGAAACGCATCCTGGTAGGCAAAAGCCTCCGCGCGTACCCCGTCAACGGTCACCTGCCAGCCCTTTTCGTACGGAATCGAGGTTACCGCCAATTTCCTTTTCTCTGTGCAGGCTGAAAAAGTCATATATCCGTCTTCCGCCTTTACATCGCTGATCCCGGCTTTTAGAAGATCCATCTGGTATCGGAGTGCCTGTACATCCACATAGGACATTTTCATATCAAAACAAGGGAAAAGATCCTCATTTGTACGGATTTCCACCGCAAGCTCCGTTCCCTTCGGGAAACTGCCCAAATTGACGATGGAAGAATAATCCGAAGCGGATCCTTCCTCGAAGATCTTCGCTCCGTTACAATACACTTCGAACGGATAACTCTGCATCAGGAACGGTACTGACAAGTGGATGAGCCCTTCTTCTTCGACCCGGAACTTGGATATGATGCGCATAGGCGCCGTCGGGTTCGTGCGGATATACGCATGAAGTGATTTGGAAGTTGTGTCTTCGTTTTCAAGATTCAGCCTGTCTTTGTCGGAAACCGGTTTTATTTTCAGATCCTGATAATCGCAGGGTACAGGTTCTCCGTTCCGGATCTCCCATGAAGTTTCGATAGGATGGTACAATCCTGACGCATCCGCGCCGGACAGTGAAGAAAACCATTTTTCCTGGAAAGAAAAATAATCCTTGTTCCATTCTTCTTTTTCCAAAGCATAGAAATCGAAATCCATCGCACTCTCTTCCGCTAAGAATGCTTTTTCCGCAGCTAACGGGTTTTCAAAAAGTCTTCGCGTGCCAAGACTTCCTATTTCGGAAAGCCCCTCCAAAGAGTCTTTGCCGGATACGATGTATCGGATCCCCAGTATCGAATCCGCCGGAAGGATCAGTGAGTCATGACAGATGCTTGAATAGTTTTTGTCAGGGCGGTAACCCAGTTGTTTGAGAAAATGATTCTGTTTCTTGTTGGCCATGCTCAGCGACGCGCTCATGCCCTCCACATCGCCATAGGCGAGTAAAAACGTCGGATCGGGATCCATCTCTCCGTCATTTTCAACTCTTCCTTCAGAAGAATCAGCGAGCCTCTTCATCAATGAACGGTACTCTTCACTTCGGGTCACATATGTGTCGTGATCAGAAGCCTCGGTTTTCAATTTGCGCATAGTCTCCACCGGATTCAGGAAAACGATCTCCACCGCCAATGTCAGTACAAGTAAGATTGATGCTCCCCGAGAATAGAATGTCCCGTCAGCGGTATTCTTATTTGCGTTTCCGATCCGAAGCAGAACAAGGAGAGCGGCAAGAAACAGAAGATCGACATAGAAGAACGAATTCTTTCCGTTCCCCACACCCTCGCCCAAAGCAAGGATCACGCCAAGCACCGCGCCGGTCCATATATAATCTTTCGTCGACAGTGCCTGCCGATGAAGATAGGAATAGAACGCGATCAGGATCGTGCCGAATACAAACAGGAACGCGTGCCGGTACAGGTATTCGGTCGGTTCGGAAAAAAGCTGCCAGAACATATTAAGAGGTTCCAGAATAAATGAAAGCAATCCCATAGCAAGTATCACGGCACACCATTTTTTCAATCGGCGCGGGATTTCCGGATTTCTGAAGAAAAGAACCACCAGCACCGTAACGATCAGATCCGAGTAAATGAAAGGAAGGCTTTGGGTGCTTGTCGAGAATCTGCCCGGAAAAATCACTGTCATAAAAGCACTTAGCGGAAAAGGCGGCTGTAAAGACGGTGTCTTTGGCTGGGAAAGATCGCCGTTTTTCAGAATATCCAGTGCGGAAGGAAGAAATACCACGGCGCAGATCATGGCGGCACAGAGCACTGCCAGAAAAAACAATCCGGTTACCGATTCTCCGGACGGCTTAACTTTCGGTTCAAAAGCACCATCAAATACAAGAAGTGCCATGATGTACATCAATGCGAAAATGCCCACAATGTATGCCATATAATATCCGGAAGCAAACAGAAGGCAGAACACGAACAGAAGTTTCCACCACTTCTTCGGTTCCTTTCGGAATTCCTCCGTAACAAGGATCAGTAGTGGCAATAGTGCGAAACCGTCCAGCCACATGAAATTGAGCAGGAATGCCATGGAAAAAGAACTCAGAGCATAGATCGTACCGAACATTATGCTCATTTTCGTTTCAGATCGGAATTTCCGATCCAGAAGCCAGGTCATAAATGCTCCCGCGAAGGAGATCTTGAGGAAAATAAGGAGGACGACCGCCTCGCTCAATTTGTTAAGTGGAAACAGGATCGCAAGCAGGTTCAACGGGCTTGAAAGATAGTATGCGAAAACACCTGCTGTGTTTTTCCCCATGCCGATCCGAAATGAATAGGTCAGTTCTCTTCCGGGAAACAGTTGGTTTTTCAATCTGATCAGAAAAGACGCGTTTTGACCTCCGGCTTGGGTCCCCACTATATCGCTTGCGCCAAAAGGGAATATCCGGAAATAAAAAAAGATGGTCAGAAGGAATAATCCGGTCGTAACAAAGGCCAGCCAAGGTCGAACATTGAATCGTACCCCTTTACCTGACTGTCGCATCTTCAGTTCCTCCATACCATTCAAACCCCTTGAAATACACCATGCATGATATCACAAAAGCGCTATGTTTCCAAAAGATTCACGTTTTTCTAGTGGGAACGGGAACTATGTTGTAGTATACTAAAAACAGATATTCAAATATTCATGAGGTAGTTTATGTTAGTCAGCCTGATGGTTCCTTGCTATAACGAAGAAGAAGCGCTCCCTTTTCTTTACGAAGCGCTCCAGAAAGTTATGCAGGAATGCCCCAAATATGAATATGAACTGATTTTTGTCAATGACGGCAGTCGCGATAAGACTTTGTCTGTTTTGAAAGATATGGCGGCAAAGGATCCTCGCGTCCGCTATATTTCTTTTTCCAGAAATTTCGGTAAAGAAGCCGCGATGTTCGCCGGACTGTCTGCTGCCAAGGGCGATTGGATCGGATTACTCGATGCAGATATGCAGGATCCGCCGTCTCTTCTTCCGCAGATGTTTACCATGCTGGAAAATGATGAATGTGATATAGTTGCCACACGTCGTGTCTCCCGTAAAGGCGAACCTCCGATCCGAAGCTGGTTTGCCCGCCGCTTCTATCACCTGATCAATCGTTTTACCGACGTTGAGATCGTGGATGGTGCCAGAGACTTCCGTGTTATGCGAAGACCTGTCGTAGACGCGATCCTTTCACTGGGAGAACGCCAGCGCTTCAGTAAAGGTATATTTGCCTGGGTCGGATTCCGCACGAAGTGGCTCGAATTCGAAAATGTGGAGCGTATCGCCGGAGAGACCAAGTGGTCCTTCTGGAAGCTGTTCCGCTATGCAATTGAGGGAATTGTTTCCTTTACCACCGCGCCGCTCCGTCTGGCCACGTTTGTCGGCTTTATTCTTTCTTTCTTGGCTTTTGGCTATTTGGTCTACTATTTCATACATGCGATCATCCACCGTATCTGGGATGAAGTTGCCGGTTATCCTTCCTTACTGTCCTTCATGCTCTTCCTCGGTGGCATCGTGCTCATGGCGCTCGGTATTATCGGCGAGTATCTGGCCAAGACCTACATCGAGGTCAAGCGCCGCCCGCTCTATGTAATTGCTGAAGACAATAAGAAAGACGAAAAAGATAAAAAGGAAGAAACCGACGCTAAAGAATAAGCGTCACACAATTTGCAACAAAAAGTCCTGATTCCGTTCTCCGTCATATATACGGAAGATTCGGGATCAGGACTTCTTTTTCTTTCTGAAAGGAAGTGCTTACTTCACTACAGTTACTTTCTTCATCTTCTGCTCTTTCAGCGGGCGGTCACCACGATCGGTCGGAGTGGAAGCGATCTCATCCACTACCTCAATACCTTCGATGATCTTTCCGAAAGCAGCATAGTTGCCGTCAAGGAACGGGCCATCTTCATGCATGATGAAGAACTGTGATCCGGCAGAGTTCGGATCTCCTGCTCTTGCCATAGAGAGCACTCCGCGCTCATGGGAAAGATTATTCTCGACGCCGTTAGCACGGAATTCGCCCTTGATGTGATGACCCGGGCCACCCATACCGGTTCCTGTCGGGTCGCCACCCTGGATCATGAATCCGGAAATGACACGATGGAAGATCAATCCGTCGTAGAACCCTTTTTCAATAAGATCAATAAAATTCTGAACGCTGATCGGTGCTACATCAGGATAAAGCTCCAGCTTCATGATGCCACCGTTTTCCATTTCGATCGTAACAATTGGATTTGCCATATTCAAATCTCCTTCTTTATAGAATCACTTATTTGATAGTACGGGAAAATCACTGGTTTGGCAAGAAAGGATTCTTCTCGTAGAAGACCTCCTCCAACGTCAGTCCTTTTGCCGGCATCGTCTTACCCGCCTCTTTGCGAGCACCCTGTCCAAGAAGCAACGTGCGTATCTCTTCTCCCGTCATCTTCTTCTGCCCCACATATACAAGGCTTCCCGCCATGATGCGGACCATATTATACAGGAAAGACTCCCCTTCGACCGTGATTTCGACAAGATCCGGATCGTCTTCTTTTCTTCTTACGAATACATTTCTCATGGTACGTATCGGACTGATATCCGGGCCGCCCTGCGCACGGAAAGCGGAAAAATCATGAGTCCCGATGAATTCTTTTGCCGCATCATCCATCGCATCAACATCCAGTTTTCCCGGAACAAAAGCTTCGGTCCTTCTCCCGATCGCGGAGGGCACCATGGCATTTCTGATACGATAACAATACCGCTTGCCTTTTGCATCAAAACGGGCATGGAAATCACCCGGAACTTCTTTAGCAGCAAGCACCACCAGATCTTCCTCCATTACCGCATTCAGCGCCAGCGGGATCTTGTCCGGAGGGATCGGAAACGGCACATCCACGTGACTGACATGTCCTCTGGCATGGACCCCGGAGTCTGTCCGGCTGCAGCCGTAAATACGACAAAAGCGCCCGTACACCTTTTCCACTGCTTCTTCCAGTGTCTGCTGTACGGAACGCCCGTTATTCTGTCTCTGGAAACCGACAAAATCGGTCCCGTCATATTCGGTCAGCAAAGCGATACGAATATCCGTATTTCCCTTTGTCTTCCCGTCTTCTTCCATATCGGTCAACCCTGAAGTGAATCATCCAGGCAAGACTTACCCATCATGGCAGCGCCGACGATACCCGCGTCATTGCCCATCTGCGCCAGACGGATCTCGGTCTTTCTGACTCCCGGACCGAAGAATGGCTTATTCATAGTCTTCTCACGAAGCGGCAGAAGGAGCGGATCGCCCTCGTTGCAAACACCACCGCCGATCAGAAGTACTTCCGGCATAAAAGCATTGATAACATTGGCCAGACCATCAGACAGATACTCGATATATGTATCCACAACATTCTTTGCCACTTCATCCCCCAAACGCATCGCTTCAAACGCAATCTTAGCATTCAGTTTGCCTTCGTTCTCAGAAATAAGATCATTGAGCTTGGATGTCGGATTGGCTTTTGCCGCCTCACCGGTCATTCTTGCAAGTGCCGAAGCAGAGCTATATGCTTCAAAACAACCCTTCCGTCCACAAGAACACTGCTGTCCTCCTGAAACCAGAACTGTATGTCCGAATTCCGAACCTGCCTGGTTAAAGCCGGAGAAGATACGGTTGTTAATGATCACGCCGCAGCCGATTCCCGTACCGATCGTAATGGTCACGGAATCCGCCACATCTGCAGCTGCGCCGGAGACACTCTCCGCCATCGCCGCACAGTTCGCGTCATTATCAATATAAACAGGAAGATCGATCACTCCACGAATGATCTTTCTCATCGGTGCATTTACAAATGGAAGATTCGTAGCATATACAAGCGTACCGGCCTTATTATCCGGAGTTCCCGGTGAACCGATACCGATCGCGGAAACATCTGTCTCGGAAATGCCGGCATCCTCAATAGCCTGGCGAGCCAGTCGGCCCATATCCGTGATGATCTCCTCCATCGAACGCTCGGCATTAGTCTTAATGCTGACGCGATTGAGCAATTTTCCTTCGCCGGTTACTACACCAGCTTTGATATTGGTTCCGCCAAGATCGATTCCTACAAAATATGTCATTTCAAAACTCTCCTCATCTTTTGAAACTCGCTGATTTCAGGATTAGTCACACCCGAACATTTTACTTTATTTTCCACAATAAATCTACCAGAACAGGCAGAAAAGCCGTCGCGGTAAGAAGCACCATCCAAAGCCAGTCCGAACCTTTCATGCGCAACGGATGAAGTTTCGTCTTTCCTACTCCACCCCTGTAACACCTGGCATCCATGGCTGTAGCTAACTCCTCCGCCCGTTTAAAAGCACTCACGAACAGCGGAACTAAAACGGTTACGTAACCTTTGGCTCTCTGGAAGATATTTCCTGTATCATACTCCGCGCCTCGTGAAGACTGAGCTTTCATGATCTTATCGGTCTCCTCCACAAGCGTCGGAATAAAACGCAAAGCAATCGAGATCGTCATCGCCATCTCATTTACCGGAACGTGGATGACCTTTAGAGGCGATCCCAGTGATTCCAGCGCGTCCGCCAGTTTGAGCGGGGTGGTGGTCAATGAAAGCAGAAGACCCGTAACCAGGATAAGAAGGAATAGCCTAAATGCCAGAAGCACGGCCCGCTTGAGGCCATCATCGGTGATCACCAGGAATCCCCAGGACCATAATGTCTGCCCGGCACGGTTCGTAAACAGGTTCAAAATGAATATGAATATCATGATAAACACGATCGGCCGCACAGACTTCAGTACTTCCAGAACAGGGATCCGTGAAAGGAACGTCAGATATAGTATCACAGCAAAAGAAGTCGCCATGGCGATCGCAGTATCCGCCAAAAACACCGTGACCATATAAACGATAAAGAGGAAGACCTTCACACGCGGATCCAGTCTGTGAAGCACAGAATCCGCCTGATAATACCGACCGATCGAAACATCTTTGATCATGAGGGACTCACCTCCTCATTACCAAACAGAAGCGATACCGCCGCGCGATGGCAGTCAAATTCGAATTCATCCGCATAAGGAAACTCTTTCTTCAGTTTCAGCATTGTATTCATCAGAAGCGGTCGATCGAGCCTCATTCTCAAGAAATCCGTCTTCTCGGAGAACAATTCTCTTGGCGTTCCGAAAAACACCTGTTCGCCCTTCATCAAGACCAAAATGCGGTCAGCGATCTTTGCCGCTTTGTCCATATCGTGGGAAACCAATATGATCGACTTCCCCTTCTCTTTCAACGTCTGAATATATCCGAAGATCTCATTCTGACCAACAGGATCCAAACCTGCAGCCGGCTCATCCAAAACCAGCACATCCGGGTCCATGGCCAAAATGCCGGCAAAAGCCACTCGTCTTTTCTGTCCGCCTGACAATTCAAATGGAGATCTCCCCAGCACATCCTCTGAAAGACCGACAAGCGGGATCGATTCCTGAAGAAGCTGCTTGCAGCGCTCCTCGCTGAATCCCATTTTCTTCGGTCCAAACATAATGTCTTTTTCGACAGTCTCCTCGAAAAGCTGATGCTCAGGATATTGGAACAAAAGCCCGACATGACGACGGATCTTCTTGATCTCCGCATTCTTCGCCGTAGAAAGATACTCGCCGGATTCTTCATCCAGTACTTCTACCTGACCTTCAAGTGGACGTAATATGCCGTTCAGATGGGAGATCAAAGTAGTCTTGCCCGAACCACTGTGTCCGATGACCGCAAGGATCTCGCCCTTTCTCACATCAAAATGAATATCACTGATTGCCTTTGTTTCCTTCTTCTCATAGCTATGCGACAATCCGGAAACACGCAGCACGACTTTGTCAGAAAGCGGCGGTTTCTTCGGAAGATCGATCTTTTCCAGATCCGCTTTCTTGTTTTTCACGATGGAGCAGATCTCTTCGATCGCTTTTTCTTCCGATGTAAAAGCACTCTTATCCACTTTCACATTGCAGATCGTGGCGACTTCCCAGAGCAATTCCGCCCACTTAGGAAGTTCAAGTCCCAGTCTTCGGATCGTCTCCACCTGGGAAAACACTTCCGAAGGGGTATCGCACAGGCGTACTTGTCCCCGCTCCAATACGATCACACGGTCGGCAAGGAAAGCCTCATGCATATCGTGTGTAATATGAATGACCGAGATCTTCTTATCTTCACGCATTCTGGAAACCAGTTGGAGGAATTCGTCTCTTGCTTTCGGATCAAGCATAGAAGTACTCTCATCCAGGATCAGTATCTCCGGCTGCATCGCCAGAACTCCGGCAATAGCCAGTTTCTGTTTCTGTCCGCCGGATAACGAAGACGGCTGCTTATCCGCCTTTTCCAGAAGACCTACATATCCCAGTGCTTTTGACACACGCTGGGCAAGTTCGGGAAGCGGAACAGAGAGGTTTTCAGGTCCGAAAGCCACATCCTCCTCAACTGTCGTTCCTACGATCTGATTGTCCGGATTTTGGAAAACCATGCCGCAATGAGAGCGTATAGTCCAGAAATTCTCTTCATCGGCCGCGTCAAGTTCAAACACCTTGATCTTACCATCGTCCGGGTATTCGAGGAGATTGATCAGCTTGGCCAGAGTTGACTTGCCGGATCCATTACGGCCAAGTACTGCAATATATTCTCCTCGTGCAATAGAAAAGGAAACATGGTCCACTGCCAATACATCGCTTCCTGTATTGGTAGAATAGGAAAATATCAGGTCCTCAGCTTGGACGGCCTCTTTAAAATTTCCTAATTCCTTGATTTCATCAGCCATATTTCCTGTTCCTCATTTTTCTGAATATAAGAAAGTGACGGACAGCACCAGCCATCCGTCACTTACTTGTATCAAGTTATTGTGGACAGCTTACTCCGCGAATGTGAGAAGAGCCATCTCAGAAGCGTCACCGCGACGAGCGCCGAGCTTCACGATCTTGGTGTAACCACCCTTGTGGTTAACGAGTGCCGGAGCGATCTCATCATAGAGAATGTTTACCGGATCAACTACGTTACCCTCAGCATCGTGGCTCTTTCTGAGCCAGTAAGCAGCGTTCTTACGAGCAGCGAGACGGGAAGGATTATCAACCTGTACTGTCTTCTTGCTGATCTCACGATCAACAACTTCGTACTTCTTACCATTCTTGGAAGTCTTTGTGGTAAGGACCTTCATGCCCTTTGCGTCCAGTTTCGCGGCGGAAACCGTAACTTCCTTCGTTGTGTAGTTGTCTTTCTCACGGATCGCATCAGCAATCAACTTGTCGATGATCTTGCTGACTTCCTTGGCACGTGCAACAGTTGTAACAACATGCTTTCTATTCTCAGAAAGTGCCTTTCCGTCTTCTTTAACCGGGCAAACAACAAGTGAAGTTGCCAGATTTCTCAAAATTGCGATACGCTGATCGCTAACTCTTCCTAATTTTCTATAACCTGCCATGGTTTCCTACCTCCTGTATATTTACAATATCCTAGCTGACCCTCGAGCCGCTATTCAGTCCTCGACATCTGCGAGAGACAATTCCATATCCTCGAGCTTCTGGATAACTTCTTCCAGAGACTTCTTACCGAGGTTACGAACCTTCATCATTTCATCCTCAGACTTAGCAACAAGATCACCGATGGTGTTGATTCCTGCACGCTTCAAGCAATTGTAAGTACGTACCGAGAAATCAAGATCCTCGATGACGATGTCGTGTGTGGAATTCTTTGTTGCACTATCATCAGAATCACGGAAGCTCGGACCATTTGTTACTTCTGTCAAAGAAGTAAACAGTCCCAGATGATCACACAGGATCGAAGCGGCAGACGAAAGAGCCTCATCAACCTTAATGGTCGCATCTGTCCAAACTTCCAAAGTCAGACTATCAAAGTCTGTACGCTCACCAACACGTGTATTCGCGATCGTGTAGTTGGCTTTCTTTACCGGAGTAAAGATAGAATCGATTGCAATCACGCCAATGGTCTGCGTAGCCGGCTTGTTCATGTCGGCTGTAGCATAACCACGACCCTTGTTGATCGTCAGTTCGATGAAAAGACGGCCTGCGCCATTCATCGTAGCAATGACATGATCCGGGTTCATGATTTCGACTTCCTCATCATGAACGATATCTCCGGCTGTAACCACACCGGTCTTGCCTTCATCCATGCTGATGTATACAGTCTTCGGCGAATCAGTGTGAAGTTTAGCGCGGATACCCTTAACATTCAGGATGATCTCTGTCATATCTTCAACTACGCCTGGAATCGTTGAGAATTCGTGATACACGCCTTCAACACGGATGGACGTTACCGCCGCACCGGACAATGAAGAAAGCAGTACCCGACGCAGAGAGTTACCAAGAGTCGTACCATAGCCACGCTCGAGAGGAGCAACTACAAATTTACCATACGAACTATCTTCGTTAACTTCTACGCACTCAATTGTCGGCTTCATAATTTCAATCATATTTATCCTCCTACGCGCTTATGCCCGCGCACGGTGATCATTACTTCGAGTACAACTCAACGATCAATGTCTCCTTAACCTCAAGATCAACATCCTCACGAGCCGGCTCTCTAACAACAGAACCTGTAAGTGTCTCTTCATTGAATGTCAACCAAGCCGGTACCGGACGAGCATTGGAAAGTGTCTCGAATTTCGGGGACTTTCTGGATGTTTCCTTAACAGCGATCGTATCGCCTGCCTTCAATGTCATGGAAGGAATGTTAGCCTTCTTGCCATTGAGAAGGAAATGACCATGTGTCACCAACTGACGAGCTTCTGCACGGGAAGAAGCCAGACCAAGGCGATAAACTACGTTGTCGAGACGGAGTTCGAGGAGCTCAAGGAGCTTCTCACCGGTCTTACCCTGCTTACGCTCAGCGCGTGCATAAGTAAGTCTGAACTGCTTCTCCAAAACGCCATAGAAACGCTTTGTCTTCTGCTTCTCACGAAGCTGCAAACCATATTCTGAAATCTTTTTTCTGCCCTGACCATGCTGACCCGGTGCTGCACTCTTCTTAGCAAGTGCGCACTTAGCGGAATAGCATCTCTGACCCTTGAGGAAGAGCTTGTCACCTTCTCTGCGGCAGAGTCGGCAGGATCCTTCTGTATATCTAGCCATTCTCTATACCTCCGAACTCAGACTCTTCTTCTCTTAGGCGGTCTGCAACCATTGTGCGGAACCGGAGTAACATCTTTGATCATAGTTACTTCAAGTCCTGCTGTCTGTAAAGCGCGGATTGCGGATTCACGACCCGGTCCAGGACCCTTTACATAAACTTCTACTGTACGCATACCGTGATCAGCAGCCTTCTTACCGGCATCCTCAGATGCCATCTGAGCTGCGAACGGTGTACCCTTACGGGAACCCTTCATGCCCATCTCACCGGCAGATGCCCAAGAGATTGCATTACCCTGCATATCAGTAATTGTAACGATTGTGTTGTTAAATGTAGCGTGAATATGAGCCTGTCCACGGTCAATATTCTTACGCTCTCTCTTCTTCGGTCTTGCGGCCGTCTTCTTAACTGCTTTTGCCATGGGTCAGCCTCCTTATTTCTTCTTACCAGCGATCGTACGCTTCGGTCCCTTACGGGTACGAGCATTCGTCTTGGTGCGCTGACCACGAACAGGAAGACCCATTCTGTGGCGACGTCCACGATAGCAACCGATTTCCGTCAGTCTCTTAATGTTCAGGGAAACCTCTCTTCTCAGATCACCCTCTACGTTGTAATTGTTCTCGATCTGGTCACGGATCTTCGCAACTTCATCCTCAGACAGATCCTTGACACGCGTGTCAGGATTGATCTCGGAGTCAGCGAGAATACGCGCAGAACTTGTTTTACCAATGCCATAAATGTACGTAAGAGCAATCTCTACTCTCTTGTCATTCGGCAAATCTACACCGGCAATACGAGCCATTCTGTGTACCTCCATGAATGTAACATTTAAATTCGTTCTTCGTATATATATGACATGCTGATGCTAAGATCCTCCCGAAAGAGGCAGCCGCCTTGGCATAACTGGTGCATGTAATATCCTACAACTTAAAGATGCGGTTTCCCTTCGGACCGGGTTTTGTCCGAAAGTAACAGCATCAACCCTGTCTTTGCTTGTGCTTAGGGTCAGAGCAGATAATCATGACACGTCCATTACGGCGGATTACCTTGCACTTCTCGCACATGGGCTTTACCGATGGTCTAACTTTCATATGACGAAACCTCCCTACTTAAAACAATGCAAAACTGACGTGCGCTATGGGCGCACGCTAGAATATTATATCAAAAACTCTTCGTGATGCAAGTGTTTTTCTAATATTTTTCAAAAATTGTGAATTATTTTGCTCTCCAGGTAATTCTTCCACGTGAAAGATCATATGGAGAAAGCTCCATCGTTACTTTGTCACCGGGAAGGATCTTGATATAGTTCTGGCGAAGCTTGCCGGAAATGTGAGCCAAAACGATGTGGCCATTTTCCAGTCTTACCTTGAATGTCGCGTTCGGAAGCGCGTCATCAACAATTCCCTCTACCTCAATTACATCTTCTTTAGACATTCTTTTCCTCCGTTCGTGTTATGATCTCCGGACCTTTTTCCGTGATAAGAATCGTATTTTCATAATGCGCTGCCAGAGATCTGTCTCTGGTAATGATCGTCCATTCATCAGGGAGAACCGCGATATCACGCTTTCCCTGGGAGATCATGGGTTCGATACAGAACGCCATGCCCTTGACGATCCTCGGACCATGACCGAATCTTCCATAATTCGGCACGTCCGGATCTTCATGAAGCTGGTATCCGATACCATGTCCTGTCAGTTCCCGGATGACTCCGTAACCGAAACTCTCCGCATGGGTCTGCACAGCGGAAGAAACATCTCCGATCCTGTGATCGACCGTCGCTTTTTCAAATCCTTTCCAAAAGCACTCCTCCGTGACACGTATCAGCTTTGCCGCTTCTTCGGAGATCTTTCCGACGGCAAATGTTCTCGCTGCATCAGCATGAAGTCCGTTCAAAGAACAGCAAACGTCACATGTTACGATATCGCCTTCTTGAAGGATCACGTCGCTTCTCGGAATTCCGTGAACGATGACCTCATTTCTCGAGATGCAGATCTGTCCCGGGAACGGCGGGTCTCCATAATGGTAAGAGGAAGAGATCGCGCCACATTCATCAAAAACTTTCTTGGCAATTTCATCAAGTTCCAATGTGGAAATGCCCGCTTCAACATGCTGTTCAAGAGTAAGGAGCGTCTTTTCGACGACCTTGCCTGCTTCACGCATTTTTTGGAAATCTGCTTCTGTTTTGATCTGAATCATATTAATTAATTAACCTTTCTAAAGCCCTTCTTCTCAAGAGCTTGGCTGGCCTGTTCAAAAGCTGTTTTCGGATCTTTGGAATTATCCGCTGATATAACAATACCCTTTTTCTCATAAAAATCAATGAGTGGTTTGGTATTCTCTTCATAAGTAATGAGTCTCTGCTTAACCGTCTCCGGCTTATCATCGTCACGCTGGATCACTTCTTTACCGCAAACATCGCATACACCCTCAACTTTAGTAGGTCTGGATACGACATTATAGCTTTCACCGCAAGATGTGCAGACTCTTCTGTTTACAACACGTCCGAGGATAACCTCTGCCGGAACATCGACCTTGATCACCGCATCGATCTTGGAATTTGTCTTACTCAGCATCTCATCAAGTTTCTCTGCCTGGGCAATCGTTCTCGGAAATCCGTCGAGGAGGTATCCGTTCTTGCAGTCATCCTGGCTAAGACGATCCTCGACCATAGAGATCGTGATCTCATCCGGTACAAGAGCGCCGGCATCAATGTATTTTTTCGCTTCTTTTCCGAGAGGCGTCTGCTCCTTAATGTTTGCGCGGAAGATATCGCCAGTGGAAATATGTGTGATGCCGTAGGAGTCACGAAGAACCGTAGCCATCGTTCCTTTTCCGGATCCCGGAGCACCTAAAATGATTAATTTCATATTCCTTTTCTCCTTAGTATGAAAGCACGAAAACCTCGCGTGACAAGCACGCGAGGTTATCCGTAACTTTATTTTGTTTGTAAATGTGTATGTCTTTCGATCATAACAACATACCTTCACTCATCAATCAAGGAATCCCTTGTAATTGTGAGTAACCATCTGCGATTCGATCTGCTGAACCAGATCATTGGCAACACCTGTCATGATGAGAACAGATGTACCTGCAAACCATACACCTTCCATACCGGTAAGCTTACCAAGCAATGTCGGGATCAGTACGACGATGCAAAGGAAGCAAGCGTCACACCAATTCAAACGATTGGCAACTTTCGCAATAAACTCGGATGTCGGACGACCCGGACGAACACCAGGAATAAATCCGCCGTTCTTCTGGAGATTCTGAGAGATCTCGATCGGGTTGAACTGGATCATCGAGTAGAAGAATACGAAAGCAAAGATACAGAAGAAATATGCTACGTAGTAGAACGGACTTCCGCCGAAATCACGGAACCACTTAACTACGATATTGTTGCTGTTCGGAAAGAAGATCGCAACAATGGTAGACGGCAGAGACAGGATAGACATTGTGAAGATAACCGGCATAACGCTGGACTGGTTAACCTTCAACGGGATGTACGTATTCTGACCACCATAAACTTTTCTTCCGACAACCTTCTTGGAGTACTGGACCGGGACTCTTCTTTCTGCGTTCTGAACATATACGCAGAAGATGATCGTCGCGATCGAGAACAAGGAAACCAAGATGAATGCCAGGATACCGACAGTATTTCCAAGAGCACCATTCTTGAACCTACCGGCAATATCAAGAGCATCGAAATACAGCTGTTTAGCCATTTCCGGGATTCTTATAACGATACCCGCAAAGATGATCAAGGATACACCATTACCGATACCTTTTTCATTGATACGCTCACCCAGGAATACAACAAAGCATGTACCTGCTGTAAATGTAAGGATGATCAGGATCGCTGACAACCACTTCGGCAGATAGCCGGTGATTGCAGAACGTGTAGCGTATGTGAAGAAAGAAGCCTGCATAAATGCAAGACCAACAGTCATGTATCTTGTGATCTTCTGAATTTTCTTACGTCCTTCTTCTCCTTCTTTGGCAAGATTCTCCAAAGCAGGAATAGCAACTGTAAGCAGCTGGATAATGATGGAGGAGTTGATGTAAGGTGTGATACCCATTGCAAAGATGGTTACTGCATAAAGACCACCACCTGCGATAATATCCATCAAGCTACCGATCTGACCCCAGTTCGATACGATCGAGTGAAATTCAGTACGGTTGATAGCAGGACACGGAATCAGTCCTCCAACCATATAGATTGCAAGAATGAAGAGTGTGAACATCAACTTCTTGCGCAGATCCGGCAACCGGAATGCATTAACTAAGGTGTCAAACATACCTTTCATGTCATACCTCCAGTGCCGAGCCACCAGCCTTTTCGATTTTCTCTTTTGCAGAAGCAGAGAACTTCTTAGCCTTAACTGTGAGCTTCTTTGTCAGTTCACCGTTACCAAGTACCTTAATACCGTCATTGACCTTACCGATCGTGATGATGCCTGCATCTGCAAGAATTGTTGCATCTACTTCTGCACCGTTATCGAACTTCTCAAGATCGGAAACGTTGATCTCAACATACTCAGGAGCAAAACGTTTGTTGTTAAAGCCACGCTTCGGCAGACGTCTGTAAAGAGGCATCTGACCACCCTCGAAACCAGGACGTACACCGCCGCCGGAGCGAGCGTTCTGTCCCTTGTGTCCACGACCGGCAGTCTTTCCGTTTCCGGATCCGGCACCACGGCCCTTACGATATGCTTTCTCGTTTCCGCAGGAAGACATTTCATTAAGTTTCATGTTTCCTTACCTCCATTACACTTCTTCGCATGTAACAAGATGTGCTACAGTACGAACCATACCGCGAATTGCCGGTGTATCTGTCTTTTCAACAGACTGACCGATCTTCTTCAGACCGAGTGCAGCAACCGTTGCAGCCTGGTTTTTCTTAGATTTGTTGGTGCTCTTCACCAATGTAATCTTCAAATTAGCCATGTAAAGCACACCTCCATTACAAAATTTCTTCAGTAGACTTGCCACGCAGACGTGCAACTTCTTCAAGAGAACGCATGCTCTTCAAGCCTTCCATTGTTGCGTTAACAACGTTGTTCGGGTTGTTCGTACCCAGAGACTTTGTACGAATATCCTTGATACCGCAAAGCTCGCATACCGCACGAACCGGACCACCGGCGATGATACCGGTACCACTTGCAGCCGGCTTCATAACGATCTTGCCTGCACCGAAGACACCGAATGCCTCGTGAGGAATTGTGGAACCGTCAAGCGGAACAGAGATCATGTTCTTCTTAGCATCCTCGATACCCTTACGGATAGCGTCCGGAATTTCAGCAGCCTTACCAAGGCCCTTACCAACATGACCGTTCTCATCACCAACGATAACGAGGGCTGCGAAACGGAAATTTCTACCACCCTTAACCGTCTTGGAAACACGTCCGATATGGATGACTTTCTCTTTTAATTCGGTTGAATTTGGATCAAAACCCATCTTATATACCCTCCTGATTAGAATACCAAGCCAGCTTCACGAGCTGCCTCAGCCAATGCTTCGATACGACCATGGAAAATGTATCCGCCTCTATCAAAAACAACTTCCTTGATGTCCTTAGCAAGAGCGCGCTCTGCAATCAGCTTACCAACTGCTGCAGCACCTTCCTTGTTGCTTCCGTTAGCAATAGAAGCTTTCACTTCTTTATCTAATGTGGAGGCACTTACCAACGTATTGCCAGCTTCATCATCGATGATCTGAGCATAGATGTTTGTGTTACTTCTGAAAACGCACAGACGTGGACGTGCAGGGGTTCCGCTGATCTTTTTTCTTACACGGACATGCTTTCTACGGCGAATAGCGTTCTTGTCAATTTTATTAATCATGCTTTTTCACCCCTTCACTTACTTCTTAGCGCCAGTCTTACCTTCCTTGATGCGGACATATTCACCAACATATCTGATACCCTTGCCCTTATATGCATCCGGAAGTCTGAACGAACGAATCTTAGCGGCGGTCTCGCCAACTAACTGCTTATCTGCACCCTTAACGATGATCTGGTTCTGTGCCGGAACATCAATTGTGATACCAGCCGGCTCTTCCATTTCGATCGGGTGAGAGTAACCAAGGTTGAATACAACCTTCTTACCCTGCTTCTGTGCCTTGTAACCAACACCCTGGATCTCGAGTTCCTTCTTGAAACCTTCGGAACAACCGATAACCATGTTGTTGATCAGAGAACGTGTTAAACCATGAAGAGCCTTCACCTGCTTTTCATCGTTAGGTCTCTTGACCGTAATAACATTGTCGTTTACTTCAACAATGATGGACGGATGCACATTCAGAGAAAGTGTCGCATCCTTGCCTTTTACAGTGATGGTCTGACCATCCTGCTTTACTTCGAGCCCTGCCGGGATCGTGATCGGCATATTGCCAATTCTAGACATACAATCTACCTCCTGCTCTTTAGATTGCGGAACCTCTCGGTTCCATTTCAGAGTTTTAATGGTTTTATATTACCAAACGTAAGCCATAACCTCGCCGCCAACGCCGAGCTTTCTGGCCTTCTTATCAGTCATAACGCCCTTGGACGTAGAGATGATAGCGATACCGAGACCACCGAGTACCTTCGGGAGGTTCTCTTTGTCCGCATAAACGCGGAGACCCGGCTTGGAAATTCTCTGGATACCGGAAATAACGTGCTTCTTAGCAGCATATTTCAGAGTGATCTTGATCATTCCCTGCTTATCATCTTCCATCGTTTCAAAAGAAGCGATATAACCTTCATCTACTAAAATCTGTGCGATAGCCTTCTTCAAATTGGAAGCAGGTACCATTACAGTCGGATGACCGGCTGTGCCTGCATTACGGATTCTTGTCAGCATATCTGCAATTGCATCTGTAATCTGCATATTCTTTCCTCCTTAATGTGCTATCGGTTACCAGCTTGCCTTACGTACGCCCGGGATCTGGCCCTTATATGCCAGGTCACGGAAGCACAGACGGCAGATGCCATACTTGCGAATATAAGCATGTGGTCTTCCGCAGAGCTTGCAACGGTTGTGCTGCTGCACCTTGAACTTAGGTGTGCGCTGAGCCTTGAGTTTCATTGACGTTTTAGCCATATTACTTATATCCTCCTATTACTTACGGAACGGCATTCCGAGAAGAGTAAGAAGAGATCTTGCTTCCTCGTCTGTGTTAGCCGTTGTAACGACGATGATATCCATACCACGAACCTTATCGATCTTATCAAAGTCGATTTCAGGGAACATCAGCTGCTCCTTGATACCCATAGCGTAGTTACCATGACCATCAAAAGAGTTCGGGTTAACGCCACGGAAGTCACGTACACGCGGGAGAGAGATGCTGATCAACTTGTCGAGGAAGTTGTACATATTCTCGCCACGGAGAGTAACCTTGCAACCGATCTTCATGCCTTCTCTCAATTTGAAAGCAGCAACGGACTTAGAAGCAACAGTCGCAACCGGCTTCTGGCCGCAAATGATACCCATATCACGCATAGCATTCTCGAGAGCCTTCGGGTTATCCTTTACTTCACCGACACCCATGTTGAGAACGATCTTCTCAAGCTTCGGGATCTGCATGCAAGACTTATACTTGAATTCTTCCTGCAAAGCAGGTGCAACTTCTTTTACATACTTGTCCTTCAATCTAGACATAAATTACTCCCCCTTTGCCTTTTTGATCTGATCGATATCCGCACCGCACTTTTTGCAAACACGATACTTGGAACCGTCTTCTGCAACTCTGTGGCCAACTCTTGTAGCCTTGCCGCACTTCGGGCAAACGAGCATTACGTTGGAAGCATCGATCGTGCCTTCCTTCTCGATAATGCCGGCCGGCTTATTCTGGCCTTGTGCCTTCTGGTGCTTCTTGATCATGTTTACGCCGGAAACAACTACACGACCGGACTTCGGTTCAGTCTTCAGAACCTGACCCTGAGCGCCCAAGTCCTTACCGGAGATAACAACGACCTTGTCGTCCTTTTTTACATGAATCTTACTAGCCATTTGTCATCCTCCTTACAGAACTTCTGGAGCCAGAGAAAGGATCTTCATGTAATCCTTGTCACGGAGCTCTCTTGCGATAGGCCCAAAGATACGGGTTCCACGCGGGTTCTTGTCTTCCTTAATGATAACGGCTGCGTTCTCATCGAACTTGATGTATGATCCGTCAGCTCTTCTTACGCCCTTCTTTGTGCGAACAACTACTGCGCGAACAACATCGCCCTTCTTAACCACGCCACCAGGAGTAGCAGTCTTAACAGAGCAGACGATAACATCACCGATATTCGCGTACTTGCGCCAAGAACCGCCAAGCACCTTGATGCATGCAAGTTCTTTTGCACCAGTATTATCCGCAGATCTTAATCTGGATTCTACTTGAATCATCTTGATTTCCTCCTTTACGTAATTCCCTTACGTATTACTTCGCCTTCTCAATAATCTCGACCAGTCTCCAGCGCTTATCCTTAGAAAGCGGGCGGGTCTCCATTACCTTAACTTTGTCGCCGATGCCGCACTTGTTTTCTTCGTCATGCGCCTTCAGCTTGTATGTTCTCTTCATGATCTTGCCGTACAGCGGATGCTTTACATGCTCAACCACGGATACAACGATTGTCTTGTCCATCTTATCGCTGGAAACGATACCGACACGTGTTTTTCTGAGGTTACGATCGCTCATTTGCTTATCTCCCTTCATTAATTAGCCTTAAGCTCTTGTTCACGGAGAATCGTGTTCACGCGAGCGATGTCACGCTTAACAGCGCCAAGACGCTGCGGATTCTCGAGTTGGTTTGTAGCATGCTGGAAACGAAGCTTGAAGAGTTCATCCTTCAATGCAACCAGCTCCTGCTGAAGTTCTTCAGTGGACTTCGAACGCAATTCTTTAGCCGTCATTTTCAGATACCTCCTCTTCCTTCTTGATGAACTTAGTCTTGCAAGGGAGCTTATGTCCGGCAAGACGCATTGCCTCACGAGCTACTTCTTCAGTTACGCCTGCGATCTCGAAAAGAACTCGACCCGGCTTAACAACTGCTACCCAGTACTCCGGAGAACCCTTACCGGAACCCATTCGGGTTTCAGCTGGCTTTTTTGTTACCGGCTTATCCGGGAAGATCTTGATCCAAACCTTACCGCCTCTCTTCACGTAACGGTTGATAGCGATACGAGCGGCTTCGATCTGGTTTGATGTGATCCAGCATGGCTCTGTAGCGTACATACCGTAATCACCATAAGCAACAAAATTACCTCTGGAGGCTTTACCGGTCAGACGACCACGCTGCTGCTTTCTGTGCTTAACTCTCTTAGGAAGTAACATTACGCTTCGCCTCCTTCCACAACTTTAGCCGGCTTCTTTGCCGCAAGAACTTCGCCTCTGTAGATCCATACCTTAACACCGATACGACCATACTGTGTGTCTGCCTCAGCAAAACCATAGTCGATATCAGCACGGAGTGTCTGCAGCGGGATAGTACCTTCATGATATGTCTCAGATCTTGCGATCTCGGCACCGCCGAGACGACCGGAGCAGGAAGTCTTGATACCCTTCGCGCCGCTCTTGATCGTTCTGGACATAGCCATCTTCATTGCACGACGGAAAGATACACGTCTTTCAAGCTGCTGTGCGATGCTCTCAGCAACCAGCTGAGCATTTGCATCTACGTTCTTGATCTCACGAACATCTACGAAGAAATTCTTCTTAAACTTCTTCTGGAGCTTCTTCTTGAACTCCTCAATGCCTGCGCCCTGGCGTCCGATGATGATACCCGGCTTAGCAGCATTGATGATGATGGATGTCTTGTCTGCGCCCTTACGCTCGATCTCGATGGTGGAGATACCGGCAGCGAAGCACTCTTTCTTTACAAAATCACGGATTTGCTTGTCCTCAACGAGGAAATCGCTGAATGTCTTCTTGTCGGCATACCAACGTGTGTCCCACTCTTTGATGACACCTACGCGCAAACCATGGGGATTAACCTTCTGGCCCATTTTGTTTCCTCCTTATACTCTTTCCTTGAGAACAACTGTAACGTGACTTGTTCTCTTGTTGATACGTGACGCCGAACCTCTCGCTCTCGGAATGAAGCGCTTGAGGATCGGACCCTCGTTAGCGTATGCATCTGCAACATAAAGGCTTCCCTTGGAAAGACCATTGTTGTTTACTGCATTCGCTTCAGCGGACTTCATTGCCTTCTTAAGAATCGGAGAAGCTGCCTTCGGAGTATAGTCCAGAATTGCATATGCTTCATCGAGGTCCTTACCCTTGATCAGGTCAGCAACGACCTTAACCTTACGGGGTGTAATACGAACATACTTGGAAATCGCCTTGCCCTGATCCTTACTGATACCGAGAAGCTTTCTCTGCTTCTTTGTCAGGATCGGGTTCTTAGAGCTCTTCTTCTGCTGCTTGCCGTAAGCTTCGAGGATCTCATCGCGATTTGCTTCGATATAGTCTTTGGTTAATTTAACTTTTTCCACTATTGTTTCCTCCCTTCAAAGCTTACGATCACTTAGCACCGGACGACTTCTCACCAGCATGGCCACGGAATGTTCTTGTCGGAGCAAATTCGCCCAGCTTGTGGCCGATCATTTCCTCAGTAACATATACCGGAACATGTCTTCTGCCGTCGTAAACAGCGATCGTGTGTCCTACCATCTCCGGATAGATCGTGGAAGCGCGAGACCAAGTCTGTACAACCTTCTTCTCATTCGCTGCGTTCATCGCATTGATCTTCTTCATCAGGGCATCCTGTACGAAATAACCCTTCTTGGTTGATCTACTCATTTTGGTTCCTCCCTTCGCTTACTTTCTACCCTTAACAATGTACTTGTTAGACTGCTTCTTCTTGTTTCTTGTCTTCTTACCAAGAGTCGGAACACCCCAAGGTGTAACAGGACCTGGAAGACCGATCGGGGATTTACCCTCACCACCACCGTGCGGGTGATCGCATGGGTTCATGACCACACCACGGACTGCAGGACGAACACCCATGTGACGATGACGTCCGGCTTTACCGATAGAAACGTTCTCATGCTCGTTATTTCCGATAACACCGATCGTAGCGCGGCACTTAATGGAAACCATACGTACCTCACCGGACGGGAGACGAACCTGAGCGAAATCGCCTTCCTTAGCCATCAGCTGAGCGCCTGCACCGGCTGTTCTAACCATCTGTGCGCCCTTGCCCGGCTTGAGCTCGATGTTGTGGATCATTGTACCAACAGGGATGTTTACGATCGGGAGAGCATTACCTGCAACGATATCTGCATCTGCACCGGAAACAACCTTGTCGCCTACTTTCAGGCCCTGCGGAGCCAGGATGTAGGACTTCACACCGTCTGCATACTGGATCAGTGCGATAAATGCTGTACGATTCGGATCGTACTCAATTGCAACTACTGTTGCCGGAATTCCGTCCTTTGTTCTCTTCCAGTCAATGACACGGATCTTACGACGATTACCGCCGCCGATGTGGCGAACAGTGATACGACCATAAGAGTTGCGTCCGCCTGACTTGCTGCGAGCAACGAGCAGACTCTTCTCGGGTTCCTTCTTAGTAAGAGAAGAAAAATCCGCGACGGTCATGTTACGTCTTGCAGGAGAAGTTGGATTAAAAGTCTTTACTGCCATTCTCTCTTCACTCCTTTACCATCAGGCCTTACTGGCCGATTCCAAATTCTTCAATAGCTGTCTTATACTTCTTAGCTGTCTTGGTGTCTTTGCCACCCTTGCTGAGATAAGACGTTTCCTTAGCTTCCATGTCGATCGTAACAACTGCCTTCTTCCAGGACGGTGTTGTTCCTTCAACATAGCGCTGTCTCTTTACTTTACCTTCGACCTTCAAGGTGTTAACGGAAACGACCTTGACGTTGAACAGTTTCTCCACAGCATTGCGGATGTCTGTCTTAGTAGCTGTCTTAGCTACTTCGAAAGTATATTTGCCATATGCTGCATCATAAGAGCTCTTCTCTGTGATGACCGGCTTAATGATGATGTCCTGTGGTGCCTTGCTCATACGTACACCTCCATAATCTTCTCTGCAGCTTCCTTCGTTATAATGAAGGAATCATACTTCAAAATGTCGAATACGTTGATTGTGTTAACGAAAGCTGTCTTTACTGTAGGAAGATTTCTTGCGGACTTCTCAACATTCTCGTTCTTGCCATCGAGTACTACGAGAGCAGAATCGGAAACCTTAATTGCCTTCATGAAATCAACCATATTCTTTGTCTTCATGGTATCGAAGTTCAAACCTTCAACGACAACGATCTTTGTGTCAGCCATCTTTGTGGAGAAAGCAGACTTCATTGCCAGACGACGGATCTTCTTCGGTACAGTGTAGCTGTAAGATCTCGGCTTAGGCCCAAAGATGATGCCGCCGCCAACATACTGTGCAGAACGTGTAGAACCATGACGAGCACGGCCTGTACCCTTCTGACGATACGGACGCTTGCCGCCGCCTCTGACTTCGCTTCTGGTCTTTGTGGAATGTGTGCCCTGACGACGGTTTGCAAGCATGTTGAGAACAACAATGCGCATTGCAGACTGATTCGGCTCAATACCGAAGATCTCATCAGAAAGATCCATCGATCCTACAACGGCTCCACTAAGATTTACAATATCAATTTTAGCCATTTCTTAGTTCCTCCTTGTCCTCAAATTACTTAGCCTTTACAGACGACGTAATGGTTACGATGCCGCCCTTAGGACCCGGAACCGCGCCCTTGAGAACGAGGATTCCTCTTTCGCCGTCAACGCTGACGACCGTCAAATTCTGTACTGTGCAGTTCACAGCGCCCATGTGACCAGGCATCTTCTTGCCCGGGAGTACACGAGCCGGTGTGGAGTTTGCACCCATGGAACCAACACGTCTGTGGTACATGGAACCATGTCCGTCCGGACCGCCCTTCTGACCATGACGCTTAATGTTACCCTGGTAACCTTTACCCTTGGATACACCGCTTACATCTACATGATCACCAACGTTGAGCATGTCGGAAACCTTGATTTCCTGTCCGAGGGTGTAATCCTCTTCTGTCTTAAACTCACGGATAGTACGCTTTACGCTGACCTCAGCCTTTGCGAACTGTCCCTTGTCCGGCTTGTTTACAAGTTTCTCGCGAATGTCGCCTGTTGCAACTTTCACAGCCTTGTAGCCGTCGTTTTCTACCGTCTTATTCTGAATAACAAACATAGGGTTGCATTCGATAACGGTTGCCGGAATTGCCAAACCGCTCTCATCAAAGAGCTGTGTCATGCCGGCTTTTTTGCCAAGTACGAACTTTGTCATTTTAATTTCCTCCTATTTAGGTTATTGGTTCGCAGTTCAAGTCCGCGAACATGACCTCCGCATATCTTACCGCTTGACTTTCAGTAAGACGCGGAAAAAGCCCTTAAGCCTTGAGCTCAATGCTCACGCCTGCAGGCATGTCAAGCTTCATCAATGCATCAACAGTCTTCTGGTTCGGCGCATAGATGTCGATAAGACGCTTATGCGTACGAAGTTCGAACTGCTCACGGGAATCCTTATACTTATGCGGGGAACGCAGGATCGTGGTGATCTCTTTTTCTGTCGGGAGCGGGATTGGACCGGAGAAGCTTGCGCCTGTTCTGGTGACCGTCTCAACAATACGTGCTGCGCTCTGGTCAAGGAGCTCGTGATCATAAGCCTTAAGCTTAATTCTGATCTTTTGGTTTGTTGCCATGTTTGATTCCTCCAAATTCATCGCTGTTTTTTCTTCACCCTGTCTAGCGTTTCTTTCTTGACCATCATAAAACCCAGGAGACCAGTTACCGCAGCATACGGCACTTTGGGCCTGGGCATGTGTTCTTGAAACACACGCTGTGACTTCCAGGTTCTTCGCCGAAGATCTTAGTCTTCGACTGCTCCGTCTAAGTTACCCGCTTTAGAAGCACAGCCGCTTCTTTCACGGCAATCTCAGACATCAACGCTACGCGCACAAAGTCGCGCAGGAAAGATTATATTCCATAAGTCAAGCGAATGCAAGCATTATTTTTGTTTTTTCGGCTTTTTTTCAAGAATTCTCCTGATCAAGGAGTTTTCTGACATCTTCCTGGCTGAAGTGATAACGCTGATCACAGAAATGGCATTCCAGATCGATCCCGTTCGGATCTTCGGAAAGTTCGGATAGATCTTTGCGGCCGATGGCCAGAAGATTCCTCTCCATCCTGTCACGGGAACAATTGCACTTATACGATACAGGAAAACCCTGAAGGAAGCAGATCTTTTCGTCACCCAGGAACATATCGAGGATCTTTTCCGGGTTCATTCCTTCATTCAGAAGGAACGTCACATCCGGGAATCCACCGCCGACCCTTTTTTCCAGATACTCGATCGTTTCTTCATCCGCGCCTGGCAGAAGCTGCACCATAAACCCTCCGGCGCAGGTCACGCCATTGCTGTCCAGGCCTACACCAAGAGAAACGATAGAAGGCGTCTGTTCCGAAGAGGCCAGATAGTAAGTGAAATCTTCTGCGATCTCACCGGATACCAATTCCACCTGTCCAACATATGGCTCTTTGAGCCCGAAATCTTTCACGACCGTGAGTTTTCCAGAACCTACCGCAGCTCCGACGTTCAGTTTTCCCGGACGATGGTATGTAGTCTCCACAACCGGTTCCAGCGCATAACCTCGTACATGTCCATGTGAATCAGCAACAGCCGTCATACCCTGAAGCGGACCGTCGGAACGGATATTCGCAGTAAGAGAATCATTCTCACCTTTTAATGTCTCGGCCAGAAAGAGTGTCCCCGTAAGGAATCTTCCCAACGCGGCCGTAGCCACCGGCGAGGTTTTATGTATACGAAGCGCCTCGGAAACCAGTTTTGTCGAGCGAACCGCCAGGGCACGGACCTTGCCGTTCAATGCGGTCGCAGTCACCATATAATCCGAATCATCCGCCGGAGATCCCGGCGCTAAATAGAAATCACTCATTTTTTCTTCCGCCTCTTTTTTACTTATTTAATCAGTGGCCGTTGCACTACATAGAACACGCGCTCATCCTTCTCATTCGGACGCCGCATCTTCAGATCACCATAAACTCCGACTATCGAAAGATGGCACTTTTCAACCAGTTCACGGATCTCCCGGTCTGAATAACAGCGCTCGCAGATCTGCGCATCCTCACGCTCATAATGCTCACCATCTGTCGTCGCAAACATGGTCAGATTCGCCACATTCTTTTTAGTCTTTGAAAAATACTGATTCTCCCAAAGCACTGAAAAGTCGTCTTCGATCGAATAGAAAAACTCATCTCCCAGCGTCTTGCTGAAGTGCTTTTCCGTAGCCAGGTCGAAAATGAAGAGGCCACCCGGATTCAGGAAACAGAAAAATGACCGTAACAGTTTTTCCAGATCTTTCTTGTTGGTTATATGGTTCACGGTATCCAGCAGGGAAACAAAAACGTCCATCGTGCCGTACAGATCCAGTGCTGCCATATCCTGACAAAGCCACAAAGCGGGAATTCCTTCTGTCTGTGACCGTTCTCTGGCCTGATCCAGCATCGGTGCCGAGTTATCCACGCCGATCACGTCGTAGCCCAAGCCGGCAAAAGCACATGTCACCGCACCGGTTCCGCATCCGAGGTCGCAAAGAAGTGGTTTGCCGTCTTCTCCGTCTCCGGGAAACGCTCCGTGCTTTTTCACCAGACGGTCAACAAAATCCGCCCAGCATTGCGGATCCAGTTCCTGCTGAAACGCATCGTAGAAACTTGCTAAAAAATCGTATGCTGACATAGTTCTTCCTTTATGTGATATATGGAGCCGGATCGACTTTTTCTCCGTTTACACGGACTTCAAAATGCAGATGCGGTCCTGTAGAAGCACCCGTACTGCCGCACTCGGCAATCGTCTGGCCGGCCTTCACCGTGTCGCCCACATGCACATAGACATCACGACAGTGCGCATAGGCTGTGCTGATTCCATTTCCGTGATCGATCACGCAGTAGTTACCATAGTTGGAACCGCCGGTATTCTGACCTTCCACAGGTTCTTCGACTTTAATGACCGTACCGCCCTTTGCCGCTACGATCGGGTTGCCGTACTCGCCGCCCAGGTCTACGCCCCAGTGCATACGGTATTCTTTATAGATCGGATGCATACGCATGCCATACGGAGAATAGATAGTGTAATCTCCCGGATAAGGCCACGTCATCTTTGTTTTCGGTTTTGTCTGCGAGCCACCGCCGGAGTTTCCTCCACCGGAATTTCCGCCGCCATTGTTTCCACCACCGGAGTTTCCTCCACCCGAGTTTCCACCGCCATTGTTTCCACCACTTTTACCTGAAGGAGTCGGTGTTGCCTGACGGCGTCTTTGTTCTTCTTCCCGTTCTCTCTGAAGCCGGCGGATCTCATCATCCAGACGGTCGGCTTCTTCACGGAAAGCATCTTCTCTCTGCTCCCACGTGGAAAGCTGGCTCTTCTTTCTGTCCAGTGCTTCTTCCGTCACACCGATACGATCGCGGAGTTCTTTCAACTCGCCTTGCTTCTCTTCAGCGATGGCCTGCATTTCCTCCGCCTCTTTTAGAGCAACCTGGTTCTGCAGTTCGGCATCGTCCATGGCGATCGTCAACTGATCGATCATCTGACGGTCCGCGTCACCGATCAAAGAAATAAGCTCCAGATTCGTAAAGAATCCGGCAATACTCTTAGAAGAAAGAAGGATCTCCAGTGTGGATTTATTCTCATAAGCGAACATCACACTTATTCTTTCGGAATACTGGATGCGCTTAGCCTTAAGGTTTTCCTGGGATTTGATGTATTTATCCAGAGCCTCTTTCTTAGCGATCAGCGCCGCCGCATATTCTTCCGCGATTTCTTCATACTGAGCCAGCTGCGCATCGCTGAGATTCTTAAGCTCCGCCAATTCTCCGGAAAGTTCGCTTTTTTCACCTTTCAGGCTCCGGATCTTCGAAGCGGCTTCATCCGCCTTTCTCTGTGCTTCCTCACGCTGCCTTTTAGCTTCGTCGATCTGCTCATCCGTTGGTGAATACGAGAAAAAGTCCCGTTCCAACGCCTTGACCGGTTTATACGAAAGCACATGCGCGCATGCAAAAGAAACAGCCACGCACAAAATGATAGCCAGAGTTCTTTTGAAGCTGTAGAAGCGTCTACTCATCTTTCGTCACCTCGGTTACACTTTTACATACTTACGGACCGCGATGCCACTACCGATCGATCCGATAATGATTCCACTGGCCAGGCAAAGGGAAAGCACATACACGGAAAGATTTCCCATCGGAAGCAGAGCATAGATGCTTCCGCTCTCCACATTTGTCATAGCCCGCCTGAAGAGTTCTGAATATGCAAAATAGGAAATTCCCCATGCACATAGAGCACTGATCAAACCAACGATCGCTCCCTCAACGATATACGGCAGTCGTATATACGAATTGGTGGCGCCGACAAATTTCATGATGGCGATCTCTGTCGATCTTGAGAAGACAGAGATACGGACCATGTTCGAAATAATAAACAAAGATATCAGGAAAAGCACTATAAATGCAATACCTGTTGCTATATTCACCGTCCGGGTCGCGCGGGTCAGGAACGTCATGACGTTACTCTCCTGCATAACTTTGTCCACTCCCGGGATCGCCTGCAGATTCATTACGACTTCATCTGCAAATTGCGGGTCGGTAAGCTGGACGGTAATGGTATACGGAAGATAGGAGTTATAGTCGAAATCATCAAGGATCGAAGAACTGTCGCCGAGTTCTTTGCGGAAACGCTTGTAGTTCTCCTCCGGCGACATGCCGTAGTATCCTTTGATCTTATCGGTATTCTTCTGAAGATATTCCACCGTCATGTCCATCTGAGCCTGCGAACAGCCGAGTTTCATGTACACTTCAATCGGCGGCTGCTGTCCGACTTTACGCATAATATAGCGCGCATTAGCCGAAAAGATAAAAAACACGGACATAAGAAGCAGCATAAGCAGGATCGTCGTAATGGAAGCCACCGTTACGAGCGGATGCCGGATAATGCCCTGAAAGCCTTCTTTCACTGAATTCCAAAAAGCACGCAGACTCATTTCTCGTCCTCCCCCCTGTTCGGCGGAAATTCCGGAAGCGGTTTGTTGCTTTCCTGATCATCGGAATCATCCGGATCAAATTCATCCTGCATATTTTTCGGAAGCGCCGGCTGTTCCGGCTCTACGACAGCCGTATATCCGGAAGCCTTCTCATCTCTTACGATGAGGCCGTCCTCCACTTCGATGACACGCTTCTGCATGCGGTCGACCATATTACTATCGTGTGTACAAACAATGACCGTAGTCCCGGTCCTGTTGATTTCCAGAAGCAACGCCATGATCGATTCCGAAGTCTCCGGGTCCAGGTTTCCTGTCGGCTCATCCGCCACGATCATCTTCGGACTGTTCAGCATAGCGCGCGCAATCGCCACACGCTGCTGTTCGCCGCCGGATAGTTCCATCGGCATGGACTGCGCTTTATCACGAAGACCGACAGATCCCAAAACGATATCCACCATCTGATTCAGACGTTTCTTCGGGACGCCGATGATCTCTCCGGCAAAAGCTATATTCTCTGCCACGGTCTTCGTTTCAATAAGGCGGAAATCCTGATAGATAATGCCGATCTGTCTGCGAAGATACGGAATCAATGCACGCGACATTTTGGAAATATTAAACCGGTCGATAAGGACCATTCCTTCTGTCGGTCTCTCTTCGCGGGTAATGCACTTCATCAGGGTAGACTTGCCCGAACCGCTCTTTCCGATCACAAAGACGAACTCTCCGTCCTCGATAATGAATGACACGCCTCGGAGCGCATCCGTGCCGGTCTTGTATGTCTTATGTACATTTTCAAAACGTAACAAAGTCAGTCTTCCAATCTTTTACCAATTGATATTCCCGCTTTGACCGCTCTTCTCCTGCTTTTCCAAATATGTACGGACCATGGCCGCCAGTTTGAAAAGCACTGCATCATCGAAACTACGAAGATCCAGACCGGTGATCTTCTGGACTTTATCCAGACGGTATACCAACGTATTTCTATGCACGAACAGTTTTCTTGAGGTCTCACTACCATTAAGGTTGTTCTCGAAGAAACTCTGAATCGTGACAAGCGTATCCGAATCCAGGGACTCATAAGCACCCTTCGGAAATACTTCACTTAAGAACATATTGCAGAGCGTCGGCGGGAGCTGATAGATCAGACGACCGAGGCCGAGCTTGTCATAACGCATGATGAACTGTTCACTTTCAAAAATGCTGCCGACTCGAAGTGCCAATGTTGCTTCTCGATAAGACTTTGCGATATCACGCAATGTCTGCGCCGGCATACCGATGCCGACATGCGCGCGGATCATTGACTCTGCATTCAGGTTATCCAGGATCGTTCCGCTTACTTCCTTGAGGAAGTTATCCAGATTCTCACCCAGATCCATCACAAGTACGATCGTCTCTTCATCCATCGCGACGACCATCTGCGTCTTGCTGTCCGGGAAGAGATTCTGAAGGATCTCCAGGCACTCCACGCCATCGTTCTTACTGACACGCACGATAAAGACAATACGGCGTGTAGCAAAAGGAATCTTATATTCTCTTGCCTTCAACGGAATATCTCCGGGAAGTTCATTCTCCAGAAGCACATTCTTGATAAATGTTTCCCGCTCCACATCGGTGTTACGTTCACGCATGGCAGCCTTGATCCACTGTGTTACCAGTTCAAGATACGTTCTGGCCACTGCATCCGTACCGCTTATAAATGCAATATACTGGGTAGAATCTCCGATGATGATCTTCATATATGTCTTTCCCGCAGTGCTGGAAAACAGATCGTCGGAAAGAAGTACCGCTCTTGCGCTGGAATCCTCGATTCCTTCCCAGGCCGGATCTGTGCAGGCTACGACCATACCGGACGTATCCATGACACCTACGGTCATGTCCAGGATCTTCTTCGCTTCACGCATACATTTTTTTAATTCTTCCATACGCTTCACCTTTTCTCTTTCGTCAGGATCTTCCGAAATCGGCACATAGTTATAACTATTTTATTCTAACTACTTTATTTATCTTAAACTTTTCGCCAAAATCTTGCAACATCACGCTTTTTACATTCTCTTTACGTGATCTCTATCCCAAAAAGTTCTGCTGTATTCTTTCTAAAAAGATTCATGTCAAGAGGCATCTCTTCTGTCTCGAGTGTCAGGATCAAGTTCTTGCCGCTAAACACATTGATCTGCTGATACTCTTTGATCTTTTGCAAATTTTTGTAGATATACTTCGGATCATCAAGCCGGCCCAGATGCTCGTGGTAGAATACTTTTCCGTTTCTTACATCCAGAGTGGCAAAGTCAGCATAGCGGTATCTTCCAGGCTCTACTTCTACCGGGTAATCGTATTTATAGGGAATTCTCATGTCATAGTATGAATCAGCTATCATGGCCTCTGCTTTTGACCTCACGAATTCACCTCGTTTTGTTGCGTATATTTTCTCTTCCGGAAATGACGGATTTGGTATGTATGGCTGCGCCAACCACCATCTGGCGTAATCCTCCCCTTCCATAAACATTGCCTGCACCATTTCTTTTCTAGCCGGTGCAAGAGTCGTATAAGTATCCTCCGGAGATATCTTAGGTAAACTTTTCAGGAAAATTTCGATTGCTTTTTTCTCTTGTTCGATCGACTTGATCAACCTCAAATTATAGTCTTTTTGAGCCAGTTCCCTAGCAAGCTGCGTATTATCTTTTTTAATGTATTTACCTCTAAGATCACTTTTTTCATTAACATGATAAAAACGAAGAAAACCGTTCTGATTAGATACACGCAACCGACCTACGGGCAATTCAGATATTTCCTGGCAAGCCTTTTTCTCAGCCTGTTTTAGTTCACTCAGCCTTTTGCGTAAAAACATCAACAATGCTTTCATAGTTCAACCTCCCTTTTGAAAACTGTTGCAACATCTCTTCTCATTAGTTCTGTGAGCTATATTGGCATGTTTGGTCTAATCATTTGGGGCCTCTGATTAGCTCATAATGCCAATTCCATCCGTATGGTCTAACCTTTTATGTCTATCGATTAGCTCATTTGGCATATTCTCCGTCGGAGATCTAATCTTTTCGTCTAGTGTTGACTCAGTTGGTTAGACTATTTCAAGTGTTTCTTTCAAATGATCTAACCGAGGAGTCTTTGGGATAAGATCATATCAGTAATCTAAGCACTTCTGAGCTAATTTGCTGTTTTATCTGATTAGCTCAAAAAGCACTCCCCCCCCTATATGATCTAACCTTCCTCCTTTCCACTTATTTTCCAGACAAAAAAGAAGCGTTCTCAACAGAGCGCTTCTATTAATATCTGTTTACGTATGCTATTCAACTGTATCTACTCGACAAATTTCGACAATTGCCGTTGTTTTTCTGATCTGCCAAGCATTTTCTCAAGATGAAATCACAAAAAAGAGGGTGAACTCTTTTTGAGTCACCCTCTTTAGATGATTTCTTAACTAAACCTGTCAGATTAGGAAATGATGCTCTGCTCTGTATCCTTATCGAAGAGGTGAACACGGTTAGCGTCAACAGCGATGTCAACAACCTCACCTACACGGGACTCGGAAGTGGTCGGGTCAACTCTTGCTGTCAGCGGGAGAGAACCGTTAACTGTTACATAGAGATATGTCTCAGCACCGAGCATCTCGACAACGTCTACGTCAGCGGAGAATGCAGATTCCGGATGCATGGATACGTAAGTTCCGTCATCTGTGAGAGCCTCAGGACGAACACCGAAGATAACTTCTGTTCCGTCACGCTCGATAACTTCCGGTACGCAATAACGCTCAGCGAGCTTAATGGTTGTGTTCTCGAATGCTACATAAACATCGTCGCCCTCAACCTGGATCATAGCGTTGATGAAGTTCATCGGCGGCATACCGATAAATCCTGCTACGAATGTGTTAACCGGGTTGTCATAGAGCTCCGTCGGGGAGTCAACCTGCTGGATGAAACCATCCTTCATAACTACGATACGGGTACCCATCGTCATAGCCTCTGTCTGGTCGTGAGTAACGTAGATGATGGTTGTCTGCAGTCTCTGGTGGAGCTTAGTGATCTCAACACGCATCTGAACACGGAGCTTAGCGTCGAGGTTGGACAACGGCTCGTCCATGAGGAATACCTTCGGGTCACGTACGATAGCACGGCCGAGAGCAACACGCTGACGCTGACCACCGGAGAGAGCCTTCGGCTTTCTGTCGAGGAGGTGCTCGATCTCGAGGATCTTAGCAGCTTCCTGAACACGACGCTTGATCTCACCACGCTCAACCTTACGGAGCTTAAGACCAAATGCCATGTTGTCGAATACTGTCATGTGCGGATACAAAGCGTAGTTCTGGAAAACCATCGCGATGTCACGGTCCTTCGGGAGTACGTCGTTGATCAGACGATCGTCGATGTAGATCTCACCCTCGGAAATATCTTCGAGACCAGCGATCATACGAAGAGTTGTGGACTTACCGCAACCGGAAGGTCCTACCAGGATGATGAACTCCTTATCGGAAATTTCAAGATTGAAGTCAGATACAGCAACAACGCCGCCGTCATACTTCTTGTAAACATGCTGAAGTGATAAACTTGCCATTTTTTACCTCCAAATAGTATGCCCCCTCGGGCACCTTTTTCATCTGCAATAACTATAACACGCGGGTAAATTAACGGCTACTCGTAAAACAACCAAAAAAATCGTCCGATTTTTGACACCCTCGCAGAGTGATTGTTGCAACTTGACAAGTAATACTGAGAAGCGCTTGTGCAGAATGTACAATTTTTGTGATTTTTAGCTTCTCTACTTGCTTTATGCAATTTTATTCAGTATTCTGTATAAATATTAAACAGCATGATGGACAGTTCTTTTTCAAAGGAAAATGCACCGTGCATATAATAATATAATGATATCTATATATAAGGAGTCACGTATGGAGAAGGATCTTACACTTCCTACAGTCGGACACGACATGCAAAGTCTGATCAATAAGGCTGCCACGCTTATCGAGGCTTTACCGTACATACAGAGCCTGGCCGGCAAGACTATCGTTATCAAGTACGGCGGAAATGCTATGGTCAATGATGAACTCAAATCTTCAGTCATGGACGATATTGCACTTCTGAAGTGTGTCGGTATCAACCCCGTTCTGGTTCACGGCGGCGGACCGGACATCAGTAATATGCTCAAGAAGCTTAATATCGAGTCACATTTTGAGAACGGTCTTCGCGTAACGGATTCCAAGACCATGGCTGTTGCTCAGATGGTCCTCATCGGAAAAACAAATAAGGAAGTCGTTTCCTACCTTGGTCAGAAAGGCGTTAAGGCGATCGGTATCTGCGGTATCGACGGTCACCTTATCGAGTGCGAAAAGATGACGGAAGACGCAAACGGCAATCCGATCGATGTCGGATTCGTCGGAAAGATCAAAAAGATCAATACCAAGGTCATCTCTACACTGGCCAACGACGAATATATTCCCGTCGTTGCTCCGATCGGAGTCGGTTCCGACGGTGAAAGCTATAATATCAACGCAGACACGGTTGCTTCCGAGATCGCAGTGGCTCTCAAAGCCGAAAAGCTCATTACTTTGACCGATGTTGAAGGCGTCAAGGGCGTTCTGAAAGACGGAAAAGAACAGGTCTTCCCTGTCCTCACCGAGACGGACATCCATGAAATGATCGAATCCGGAGTGATCACCGGCGGAATGATCCCGAAAGTCACAGGCTGCCTGGATACGATCCGACGAGGCGTCGGCCGCGCACATATTATCGATGGCCGCGTCCCGCATAGTATTCTTCTTGAGATCTTCACCGGAAAGGGTATCGGAACCATGATCATGCGGGAAAAGACACCTTATTTTGAGGGAGAAAAGATCTAAAGTTCGAGGTAACAACAATGACTGATTTAACAAATGACATAAAAGAAACAAAAGAAATCAAAGATAAATCTAAAGATTCCCAGGCCAAACTTGAGCAGATCGTCGCCTATGACGAGCAGTTCTATCTGCCGGTTTTCGGGAAACGCGTACCGCTCGTTGTCGATCACGGAAGAAATGTATATCTGTATGGTACGGACGGGAAAAAGTACATGGACATGATCGGTGGTATCGCCGTCAACACACTGGGACATAACAACGGCCGTCTGACACGTGCGATCGCTTCCCAGGCAAGAAAAGTGATCCATTGCTGCAACTACTATTACAATGAGCCGCAGACCTTGCTGGCAAAAAAGCTGGTTGAAAAGAGCTTCGCCGATAAAGTTTTCTTCGCCAATTCCGGTGCGGAAGCAAACGAGGGAGCGATCAAGCTGGCACGCGGATACTGGTACCACAAGGGTACGCCCAAGCCGAAGATCATCACCGCCACCATGTCATTTCACGGTCGTACGATGGCAACGATCGCCGCAACAGGCCAGGAAAAATTCCGTGCCCCGTTCGGTCCGAATGTCCCTGGATTTGATTATGTTCCGTATAACGATATCAACGCTTTAAAAGCAGCCTGCGACAGTGAGACCGGCGCCGTCATGCTCGAACTGATCCAGGGCGAAAGCGGTGTCCACCCGGCTGATTTTGACTATGTACAGGCAGTAAGAAAATTCTGCACAGAGAACAAGATCCTTCTGATCATCGACGAAGTGCAGACAGGCGTAGGACGTACCGGAACCTTCTTCGCATATGAGCAGTATGGCATCCAGCCGGATATTCTGACTTTGGCAAAAGGACTTGCCGGCGGTGTTCCGATCGGCGCAGTGCTGGCCAACAAGATGGCTTCGAGCGGATTTGTTCCGGGCGACCATGGCTCCACATTCGGTGGTAACCCGCTTGCTTGCGCAGCCGGCCTGGCAGTTATCGAAGAGATCGAATCCAAGAATCTGCTTGCTAACGTTAACAATGTCAGCGCATATCTACAAAAGAAGCTGGCCAATGTTGCCAAAAAGACACACAAGATCGCGGAAGTCCGCGGCAAAGGATTCCTTCTCGGTATCGAGCTTGACAGCGGTTCTTCTTATGACGTAAAGATGAAGCTTTTCGAGAAAGGTTTCCTCGTAAGTTCGATCGGCTCCAACGTGATCCGTATCGCACCACCATTGATCTTAAGCCGTTTCCAGGCTATCAAATTCGTCTCTGCATTGCAGGATGTTTTACAAGGAAAGGAGTAAATGAATATGAAACACTACATTGATTTTCACGAAGACGTATCGATCCCGGAGCTTTCCGCTCTCTTAGATACCGCAATTGACCTGAAGGCAAAAACCAAGGCCGGTATTCCGCATCCGATCCTTGCCGGCAAGACCCTCGGCATGATCTTCACAAAATCTTCGACCCGTACACGTGTCTCCTTCGAAGTAGGCATGTACCAGTTAGGCGGTCATGCTCTTTTCCTTAGCGGAGACGATATCCAGATCGGTCGTGGAGAAACTATTTATGACACTGCCAACGTTCTTTCGAGAATGGTTGACGGTATCATGATCCGTACCTTCTCTCATCAGGACATCGTTGATCTTGCCAAATACGGCAGTGTACCGGTCATCAATGGTCTTTCCGATGATCAGCATCCGACTCAGGTCCTGGCTGACCTTCTTACGATCAAGGAACACAAAGGCGAACTCAAGGGCTTAAAGCTCGCATATGTCGGCGACGGTAACAATATGGCCAATTCTCTTCTCCATGCTTGCGCCAAGGCCGGTATGGATATATCCGTGGCTTCCCCGAAAGACTACACCTGCCCGGAGAAGTATGTTCTTCAGGCTCAGAAAGATGCAGCCATTACAGGGTCTAAGATCGTCATGACCGAAGATCCGTATGTTGCCTGCAAAGATGCAGACGTCATCTACACAGATACATGGGCCAGCATGGGACAGGAATCCGAAAAAGCGATCCGTGCGCAGATCTTCAAAGATTATCAGGTCAATTCCGATCTTTTCGCTGTAGCGGATAAAGATGCTATCTTCCTGCACTGTCTGCCTGCCTATCGTGGATATGAAGTGACGGAAGACATCATTGACGGACCTCGTTCGTTCGTATTTGACGAGGCAGAAAACCGTCTGCACGCACACAAGGCGATCCTCGTTCATTTGATGAGTGAGAAGTATGCTTGACATTCACGTTCGTGTTGCCAGATATGATGAAGCAGAGATCATCTGCAAGCTTGTGCACGAGTCTATGTCTTCCTATTGCCGCGATTCCGGCATTCCTGACGATTATATCGAGGCTACCACCGAGGCGGTGGATGTTGTAAGAGACGCCATCGCCTCCGGTGTTGTTTTTGTTGCACTCAGTAATTACGAAGAGATCCTCGGCACATGTCGTTTGTACATCCGCCCCAAGCGCGAATTCGGTGCCTCGATTCCTTCCTCGCGCAAGTACTCTTCACGGGTCGCCTATTTCGCGCGTTTTTCCGTATGGGATGCCTGGAGAAGCAAAGGGATCGGCAATTTTCTTTTGAAGTTTTGCGAGAAGATCGCTTCCGAAACAGGATGCTCCCATATGCTTCTTCATACAGCACTGAGCAATGAAAATATGGTGTCGTACTATCAGTCCCGCGGTTTTGATATCGTTTCATCAGACAACAGCCGCGGATATGAGCGCGGGCTGTTCAGCAAAGCTCTGAAATAGTGCTTTGCCATCAAAAAAATCTCACATTTTATTATTTTGAAGTATCGTTTTTATGCTTTGTTCAGAGAAGTATGCTTTTGACGTATAATCCATTTAGAATCCCGAATTGACCTGCACATTTTCAACGAAAAAATGAATAAAATAACACAAAGTCATATTTTCGAGGAAAATGGCGCATATGAATAACTTCAAAGAATACAGGCTTCGTGCCAATCTCAGCCAGATGCAATTAGCCGAGAAACTCCATGTTTCCCAGGCCTGTGTCTCGCGCTGGGAAAACTCCAATGCGTATCCGGAGATCGAAAGCGGCCGCAAACTTTCGGCCATGCTCCACATCTCTCTCGATGAGCTCTACGATAATCCCTATGATTTTGGATCGATCGAAGTACCTGTATACCAACGCATCACTAACTTATTTGAAAAATCTTTGAGCACACGCCCCGGCGCTGTACTCTTTTTGTCATACCGTGAAATGGAAATGCTCTATCCACGTGCACAGCGTAAAGCCGCTCACCCTCAGATCTCGGCCGAAGACTTTTTCGGTTTTTACTGTTCGGATAGCTTGATGCAACCGGTCATCCGGCCCAACTCCGTTAACGTGATCTACCGGACCGAAAACATCTATTCCGGTTCGATCCATCTCGTCAGCATCGATGAGGAAGATTGTGTCCTGGCACGTCTGACTGAACTTCCTCACTCGGTCGTCGCCGTGACCAACATTGAAAAAGGGACCAGCGAAGAGTTCAAATCCTCCAAACTTCACTCGGATCTTCTGAAGGTCTTCGGTGTAGTCGTGCAGACAAGGAACAATTTCTTCCTATGATCTTCCGATCAGATCGTGGTTACCGGATAAGCTGACCACCCGTCCTCTTCCAATTGCCTGCACGCTTCCGATGCAAGGAGATCCCTGATGGCCTCCTCGTTCTCAAATATACCGAATACCGCACTTCCCGAGCCACTCATAGCAGTATAGAAAGCTCCGTAAGCTTGCATGAGCGGGAACGCCCGACCGATCTCCGGTACCTCTGTCAAAGCCGCCGCCTGCAGATCGTTGGTCCATATCCGGCAGACTTTCTTCACCCGATCGATCGGAGAAACTGTCTCTTCGGGAAACAAAAACTCTTCCAGCATCGCATGCTCTTCGTCCGAAAGTACCGTAGCCCGGCCTTCCTCATCGAACCGTCTATAGCAGGCTTGTGTCGACACGCCCTGTTGCGGCTTCATCAACAGGACCGGCAATTCCTGAAGCGGAAGAGCTTCCTGCATGACCTCCCCGATCCCTGAACACCGGACCGTCCCACCTTTCAGAAAAAACGGCACATCCGCCCCGATCTTCACCGCCATAGCAATCAATTCCTCTTCGTCGACTGTTCCCGGGAACAGTTCAAAAAGCGCCCGAAGCACGGCCGCTCCATCTGTACTTCCGCCGCCCAGGCCGGCCTGAGCCGGAATATGTTTTTCCAGATCGATACTGATATCGCAATTCTGATCTTCCATTTTCTGCTGAAAAAGCACTGCCGCCCGGTACGCAGTGTTCTTAGCAGGGTCCGAATTAAGATACCCGGCGTCCGTTTTGATCTCGACACGGCCGGTTCCTCCTTCTTTCTTCGTCTTCACGTCCACCGTGACCCGATCGTACAGCGCAAGCGCCTGCATACAGCTGTCAATGAGGTGATATCCGTCTTCTCTTCTTCCCGGAAGATAAAGATACAGATTGATTTTGGCCGGAGCCATCTTAACTATGCGCATATCGTTCTCCTGTAAAAAAACAGCCGCCATGCCGTGCACTGATCTCATGCACAAACATATGCGGCTGTCATCGTTTCTAATTTACTAAGATCAGCTTGCCTGTGTCTCCGCGACGGCAGCGATGTGAACCACCTTCGTAAGAACATCGATGTAGCTGTAGGAAACCACTTCCTGGGAAGAAGCAACCTTTCTGTTGCACTTCACGGTAAACATATTCGGATAGCAATGATCCAGAATACCTTCGTGAACAATGATTCTCTTGCGGCCACCGTTAGATGTCAGTCGAACAGTTCTGCCGATATATGCTTCAAGACGCTTCTTGCACTCGTCAACATCTGTTTTCACAATCACTAGCCCGTACCTCCATGATCTTGGAATCAGTAAAACCTTCTGTTACAGAATTATATCAAGGCTTTTCGGGCTTGTCAACGAAAAGCACAACTTCTTGTGGTCAAATTATACAAAGAAGCCAAAATATAGTGTTTTCTTTTTGGAAAATATTCTGATCTTTCGCTTCCCAAATGTAACGAAATTGTCATTTCCGGTTGGCATTACGTAAGGGAAAGCATATAATGGAATGCGGATCGTAGAAACAAAAAATTATGTAAGTGAGGGCCGGATCATGTTAAGTGATATTGAAATCGCACGTAATGCCGAGATGCTGCCAATCGAAAAGATTGCCGAAAAACTGGATATTCCACGTGAAGACCTGGAATTCTATGGAAAGTACAAGGCCAAACTGCCGCTTAAGATCCTGAAAGAAAGAAAAGACAAGAAGGACGGCAAGCTCGTGCTGGTTACCGCCATGAACCCGACTCCTGCCGGAGAAGGAAAAACGACCGTAAGTATCGGTCTGGCACAGGCTCTCAACAAATTGGACAAGAATGCGATGCTCGCGCTTCGTGAACCATCGCTCGGACCTGTCTTCGGCATCAAGGGCGGTGCTGCAGGCGGCGGATATTCACAAGTCGTCCCGATGGATGATATCAACCTTCACTTCACCGGCGACCTTCACGCGATCACCTCGGCCAACAATCTTTTAGCCGCCATGATCGACAATCACCTTTACCAGGGTAATGAACTCCGTCTGGATAAAGAGCGTATCCTTTGGAAACGTTGTCTGGACATGAATGACCGCGCTCTCCGAAGCCTGAACCTCGGTGTCGGCGGCGGCGTTAACGGTGTACCGAGAAACGAAGTTTTCTCGATAACTGCCGCCAGTGAGATCATGGCGATCTTGTGCCTGGCTTCCGATATGGAAGATTTGAAGAAACGTCTGGCTAATATTGCCATTGCATACGATATGGACGGTAATATCGTCCGTGCCAGCGCACTTCATGCCGAGGGTGCTATGAGTGTGCTTCTGAAAGATGCGATCTGCCCGAACCTCGTGCAGTCACTCGAACACACACCGGCGCTGATCCATGGCGGTCCTTTTGCCAACATTGCGCACGGATGCAACAGTGTCATTGCTACCAGAATGGCATTAAAGCTCGCAGATATCGTAGTTACGGAAGCAGGCTTCGGTGCTGATCTTGGCGCAGAGAAATTCCTTGACATCAAGTGCAGAACCGCCGGTATCTGGCCGAATGCCGTTGTAATCGTAGCTACTGTCCGTTCCTTGAAGTACAATGCCGGCATCCCGAAGGAAGAACTGAATCTTCCGAATGCCGAGGCTGTAGCGAAGGGCTTCCCGAACCTTGCCAAGCATATTGAGAACATCCTTAGCTTCGGCATTCCTTGCGTAGTTGCCAGCAACCAGTTCCTTTCCGATACTCCGGAAGAACTCGATACATTGCGTCGCCTCTGCGAAGAAAAGGGTGCCAAGTTTGCGCCTGCCCAGATTTTTGCCAAGGGTGGCGAAGGCGGCATCGAACTGGCCAATGCCGTTCTTGAAGCCATCGACACGACAAGCGAAGGCCCACACTATATGTATGAATTGGATATGCCGGTCGAAAAGAAGATCGAAGCGATCGCCAAGAATATTTATGGCGCCGCTAATGTCGAGATCCTTCCTGAAGCAATGAAGAAGATCGAAGACTTCACAAAAGCCGGTTTTGGAAAATGCCCGGTCTGCATCGCCAAGACCCAGTATTCCCTTTCCGATAATCTGAAAGTTCTCGGTCGTCCGGAAGGATTTACACTTACAGTACGTGACATCTGGCTTTCTGCCGGTGCCGGATTCCTGGTCGCGCTCACCGGTGCGATCGTAACCATGCCGGGTCTTCCGAAACATCCTGCTGCCATGGACATCGACATTGATGCTGATGGCGTGATCGAAGGGCTGTTCTGATACTTTATGAAGAATCCGAAGAGCAATTATATCATCGATGCTGTCCGCATCCGCAGAAAGCGCCGCATCATCCGTGGCGTAGTTGCCTGTGCGGCAGTTATTCTTGTAAGTTTTGTCATATTCTTCATATACATACTCAATCTTAAAGAAGATATCGATGAGAGTTTTGACGATGAGCCGGTCGTGACACCGTCCGCTTATTCATTTGCGTCCACGGAAGAGACTGACACATCCGACTCTTCCGGCAGTGATACATCATCCGGGACCGTTCCTTCGGATGATCCGACCACCGAAGCGCAGACCTCCGCTTCCGACGAGAATGAATCGCAGATGTCTTCCGGAGAGGATACGATGGAAGATTCCACATCCGATACACTTGCTCCGGATGACACCAACGAAACGACCGAAACTACGCCTAATCTCCAACCCGACGAGACTATGCATCACGAACCGGTGCTTTTTCCGCAGAAGTATCCGCTTCAGACAGTGACGCATGCCGAGCGTGATCAGGCTTACGCGTCTTTGAAACAGTCCGTGAAGAAATATATCGCTGACCACGACACTGCGCGTATCGGTTTTCATTACATCAATCTCAGCACCAGTGAGTCTTTCGGTTATAACGACGTGGCGCCTTTTGTCGTCGGATCGTGCATCCATGTTCCTTTTGCCAAGATGCTTTGCGACGATATAAAAGACCGTCGTGCCACCATCGACCGTCTTTTTACCTATTCGAAACAAGAATCCGATTCCGAGATCCTTTCCAAGGTCGCAGCTTCACCTGAGGGCAAGCAGTTCTATGCTTACCAGTTGCTGGATTATTCTTTGAAATATGGTGACGGCGTGGCTATGAATATGCTCATCGAGTCTATGGGAGGAATGGAAGGAGTCCTCTCCCGTTTGAAAACCGAAACAAAAGGTGTCGACTTCTCTGCGCTTCAGCGCTACGAGGACTATAAAAAAATCCCGCAGGCCGGTGCGCACCGTTCTTCCGCATACGATCTGGCCAACTATGCGGAAGCGCTATACTGGAGCTACATCTCCTATCCGGAGTCCTATCAGCCTATTATCGATTCAATGGCCGGTTGCGATTCCAACTGGGGCGTCGGTAAGCAGTTCCCTTCCGGCACCACGATATTACATCGTACAGGAAGCAATACCACTTTCCATAGCGAGTGCGATGTAGCCATCATTCTTTCTACGGAACCGGTAGTCGTCAGTGTGACCGTAGAGGCTGAAACGCCGGAAGAATGCAAGGAGATCCAGTCAGCATTGGGCGCTCTTGTATACAATTTTTTAAGTTACTGTCACACATAGCAGTTTTATGATATAATTCATTCGTATTTTCGTCCCGGGTGGTCTACAGTTGGCGGTGGGTCTTGTGCGATGCGAGCCTGTGAACCCTGTCAGGTCCGGAAGGAAGCAGCAGTAAGCGGTCACTTGCATGTGCCGCAAGGGTGCTTGCCCCAACTGTAGTCCAGCCGAGACGAATTTTTTATAACCGCACGCGAGCAATCAAGGAGGAACGCCATGGAACACGTCGCACTTTACAGACTCTTCCGACCCATGAATTTCGACGAGATCGTCGAACAGGAACATGCGGTAGCGGCGCTCCGTCAGTCCGTGATCTCCGGGAAGATCGGTCATGCTTACCTTTTCTGTGGAACAAGAGGAACCGGTAAGACTTCCATTGCCAAAGTTTTTTCCCGTGCCATTAACTGCCAGCATCCTGTAAACGGAAATCCCTGTAATACTTGCGACATCTGCAAAGGTGTCATTGACGGCTCTCTACTCGATGTCATCGAAATGGACGCTGCCAGCAACAACAGTGTCGACAATATCCGCCGGATCTGTGATGAAGTTATGTTCATGCCTGCCAAGGCCAAGTACAAAGTGTACATCATCGACGAGGTCCACATGCTGTCGACAGGCGCTTTTAACGCATTGTTGAAAACCTTGGAAGAACCGCCGGCGCATGCTGTTTTTCTTCTGGCTACTACGGAGCCTCACAGAATTCCTGCGACGATCCTTTCCAGATGTCAGCGCTATGATTTCCGACGGATCAGCAATGAAAGCATCGTGAAGCGGCTTTCGCACATTGCCCAGAAACAGGGCATCTCCATTGAGGATGATGCTCTTTCCGCTATCGCCACCATCGGCGACGGAGCCCTTCGTGATTCGGTTTCTCTGCTGGATCAGGTCAGCACGACCTCTCTTGGCAAGACGATCACCAGGGATGATATATTGAAGATCACCGGCGTTGTCGATGAGACCTTCCTTTGCAAGTTCGCCACCGCGCTTCTGGACGGACGCGCTGCTGACGTGCTGCCGCTTTGCCGTGAACTCATGATGGACGGCCGTGACCTGATCCGGTTCAATCTGGATCTGGCACAGTATTTCCGGAATATCCTGGTGACAAAGGTATCCGCCCATCCGGCAGACCTGATCGACTCGACTTCTTCAGCGATTGCCGATATGGCGGCACTGGGCAAGCGCACAGATTCCGGTGTCCTTCTTACCTTCATTTCCAAACTTTCGGAACTGACAGGAGAATTGAAGTGGTCGCCGTCTGTCCGCACTTCGTTTGAGATCACCATGCTGCGTCTTGCTGCGCGGGGAAATAAGATCGAACCGGCCGCCATACCACCGGTGGCCCGTGAAGTTAAGGTGGCTTCTGCCGCTGCGCCAACACCGCCGGCTGCACCTTCTATAGCGGCCGCGCCTTCTGCGCCCGCCACTCCACCTGCACCATCTGCAGCAACTCCCGCACCTGCACCGGTTGCGGTTCCGTCACCCGTGACACCGCCTCCGGCTATTGCCCAGGCTCCGGAAACTCCTGTGCCGGTGGTCAAAGAAGCTCCGAAATCTCCTTTCGCCGACAAGCCTGTCCCGGCCATCGCGAAGGAACCTTCTTCTGAACAAGCACCGGTCGCGGCTAAAGACCCTGATAAGTTGGAAAAGACGGAACCGTCTATACCACCTATTGCACAAGCGCCTGTCGTTTCTGCTCTTTCCGAGAAGAAAGAAGAGCGTCCTGTTCCGGCTATTGCCAAGATGCCGGAAGAAAAGAAGGACACTGCGCCTTCCGTCCCGGCGCTCGAGAGTATTCCGGTTCCACCACCGGTAAGTGAAGAACCGGTCCCGCCGCCGGAAACGGAATCCCCTGTTCCGCCGCCGTCGCTGGAAGATCTTGTTCCACCACCGGTTTCCGATGAAGAAATGATGATGCCGCCTCCGCCGATGGACGAGGATTTTCTGCCTCCACCGCCGGTAGTAGACGAGAAAGAGACGCAAGAAGCAGCACCTTCCGCAGCGGAACTGGCTGCCACAGCGCCTTCCTCACCTAACCTTCACAAGGCATTCGCGGCTACCCATGTCACCGAAGGACAACCGACCCAGCTGGCGAAGCAGACCAGAAAACCGGATGTCCGCGAACCTCATATTCCGAGAGACATCGTCATGCCGGACGGTATGGACGCACCTGCCACGGAACCGGCATCGAGAGTCAGCTCCAATTTGCAGACGGTCATGCATGGGCAGAGCGGAAATCCCTGCGAACAGGCAAGAAAAGAATTCTCGGATTATCTGATGAAGAATCACACATTCGAATATATGCTTCTGTCCGATTGCAAACTGGTCTGGAAATCCCAGACAGTCTATTGCATTCTGCCGGATTCGCAAGAGAACGATCTGGAATTCATTCGAAACAATACTGTGATCGATACCAATCTTCTCCGGATCTGTCAGCACTATGAACCTTCGTTGATCCACGTACAGATCACGACGGAGAAGCATTACGATGCGAAGACCGACGACGAGACCGTCCAAAAAGCCGCACCGGATCGGCCGGAATGGGTGGAAAGAGTGAAAAATGCGGCTGAAAAAGGAAATGTAACTGTCACTACGATAGAAAATATGTAATACTTAATGTTGAATCATTAAAGGAGGACGTAAAATGGTTAAAGGTTTTAGAGGCGGATTCCCCGGAATGGGCGGTGGCAATATGGGTGCCATCATGCAGCAAGCACAGAAGATGCAGCGCGATATCGAGCAGGCCAAGGCAGAGATCGATGCCCTGGAAGTTGATGCAACAGCCGGTGGCGGAGTCGTAAAGATCGTGATCTCCGGAACACACGAGATCAAATCCTTGGAGATCGACCCTTCAGCAGTAGATCCGGAAGACGTTGAAATGCTTCAGGATCTGATCATTGCCGCATATAACGAAGCATGCCGTAAACTTGCCGAGATCTCTTCCGAGAAGATGGCTAAGGCAACCGGCGGCGCCAAGCTTCCTTTCTAAGAAAGTGAAGGGTATCCGGATATGTCCAGGTTTTCACCAAGTGTGGCAAAACTGATCTCAGAACTCGCGAAATTGCCGGGCATTGGGCACACATCTGCCCAACGCCTGGCTTTTCATATCCTTTCCATGCCGGAAGAAGAGGTCAGATCACTTTCCGAATCTATCATGGATGCCCGAACTTCCACTAAGCTTTGTTCGGTATGTCAGAACTTCACGGACACTGATCCGTGTCCGATCTGTTCCGACCCGAAGCGCGACCATTCCACGATCTGTGTCGTGGAGAATCCGCGTGAAGTCGCCACCATGGAGCGTATGCGCGACTATACCGGTCTGTATCACGTCTTGCACGGGGTATACTCTCCGCTGAATAATGTAAGTCTTGATGAGATCAAGATCCGCGAGCTCATCTCGCGGCTTCGCGAACACCCGGAAACCAAAGAGGTCATTCTGGCCACCAATCAGACTCCGGAAGGCGAAGCCACAGCTCTTTATATCTCCCGTCTGGTCAAGCCTGCGGGCATAAAAGTGACCCGAATCGCATCGGGCCTTCCTATGGGTTCCAATTTGGAATATGCAGACGATGTCACTCTTTCCAAGGCCATCGCCGCACGTCATGAATTCTGATCATTCAATCTGATAAATGCTTTATTTCTCTTGCGGCTCGAAGACAGTCTCACCCGGCATGACCATGCCCAGAGATTCTCTGGCCACCTCTTCAATATAGTCATCTGAACCGACCTTCAAGCTCATCTCCACGGCTTCCTGATACTCGGCACTGGCTTGCGCCGCCATGGCCTGCAACTCTTTCGCACGGTTCTCGACACGAGCACGCATTTCCCGCTCACGGTTCAGACGCACTACGACCAGTGCCACCAGAACGACGACAAATACAAATACGATCACTCGAGTTATGGAAGATTTTGCCCGCTTGTGTCTCATAACTACCCTTTCTTATCAGATCTGCTACTATTAGTTATCTCATAAAAAAGCACTTTTGTATGGTCTTCCCGGGCAAATGTAATGCAACTGTAAGATTATTCCACTTCTTTGCCGACAAGCAATTCATACATCTCTTCGGCTTCTTCCTTACGCACGGTTTCCTGGACTTTCAGGATGCGGAAAGTCGTGACACCATTACCGAAACGGATCGAGACCTCGTCTCCGACTTTCACCTCGGCTCCGGGCTTAACGACCTTTCCATTGATCTCCACTCTTCCCGCCGAACACACCTCATTGGCTACGGTTCTTCTCTTTACCACACGGGAAACTTTTAAAAACTTATCGATACGCATAGGCTCTCCTTCTCCGCTTCCGCCCGTCCTTATGGATCACAGAAGGCGGATCATGAAACGGTCAAAAGGAACTTTATCTGAAAACTGATCATCGAAAAACGTAGTCTGGTGAAACTGCGCAAACTCTCTGGTATTCTTGGATAACCAAAGCGGAAAAGGAACGTTCATCTCTCGGCAGAGCATGACCAAAGCCTCGTCGAGTTCTTTTACAAAAGAAGCCTTGGGATTTTCGTGATTCACGACATGGATGGCCAAAACCACGTTGGACTTAAATGTTTTCCCTTCTAGATGCATGACATTTCCTGACTTTCGTTGTTCTTGTGCCTACATTATACTATTTCCTTGCGAAACGTGGTATTCTGTTCTTAGAGTGGGGTTTTGTCGGGAAGGAGCCGAAATTGAAGCATGTTTATGATCCGAACACACAGCGTGAGATTACTTCGCGTACTTTGGATAAGAGGTACCCGATCAGTTATCCATACCCTCAAAAGGTCCCGATCCAGCTGATCCTCAAGGGAAACAGTGTCCGTATCCGCGCTTTTGTACGTTATTCTTCCAAGATGTTCCGTTACTATCCCGGCACGAACATCACATATGCCGATGTGGCGGAAGCCGGCATCCGCAGAAACTGGTCCGGAAAGTATCCTATGTCCTGGCTGGAAGATGACGGCTATGAAATGTCCCGCGCACATGCCAGTTACCGTGTCCTGACGCAGGATAACAACCCGTCCGACGAAGAGATGCAGCCGGATCCTTCTTCCGCCCGTGTCACGCTGGAGTTTATCCGTTATCAGACTCCGCAGGCCGTCAATGATTATCCGAACCAGAGATTCATCAAAGTGAAACTATCCTATTCCGAAAACCGAGCCGGCCAGGTGAACTCTTCTTTCTGGCGATGGGGCTGGGGTTTTTTGAAGTCTTTCCAACTCGAGGCGCTGACCTTAAACTGGTCCCGCACGCGTCCGGGAAAAGCAACCGTCCGGCAGAGTAACGACCGTCATACATTCCAGCAGGAATGTGCGCACGAGTTCGGTCATCTTTTGGGGCTCGGCGATGCATATGGTGCCAACTACCGCTTCTATTTTGAAGCCCCCGGAACTACGGATTACATGATGAACCAGAACCGCAAAGTCAACCCGCAGGAACTGGAAATGGTGCTTACCGCGCACCTTTATAACCGCATGCAATACTTCCCGAAACAGTTCCACCTCAAGACCTTTTTTCGTGGTATGAGACGTCATTACAAGGTCAATCATCCACCCAAGCCGCGCAAAAAATGAACACGGTGTTAACTTTTCGTTTCAACTTTTTGTTTTTGTACACTTCAAAGCTCTTTGAGGTTGTCTGATGAATTGATTCGGTGTAGAATAGTCACGTAAGCATCCTGAATGACTACACGATGTGCTCTGTTTCAGGAACAGATAGATGCACATGACAAGGAGGTACATATGAAAAAGTGTCCAGATTGTGGTATGACAATTGCGAATCAGGCGATCCGCTGTCCGAAATGTAAGTATGACTTCACAGATGGTCAGGGAAACTTAGCAGGTTCCTCTTCTTCATCTACATCTACAGTATCTGATCGTCCATCCAAGGGTGGTTCCGTTGGAGCGATCATGCCGATGATCATCGTAACGAAGGACAATGTAGACGAGCTCTACAATGACCTCAAGTCCAAGATCATCAAGAGAAAGACTGAGTTTGACCACTTTATCGACTTCCTCGAGAATCGTACATCCTGGTTGACAGCTCCGGCTGAACTGGAAGGTCCTCTTGCTCATGAGAAGGGTCTCCTTATCCACTCTGTCGGTGTTGCGAAACAGCTCATCCGTATTAAAGATACACTGATGCCTCAGTTGGATGATGAATCCGCCATCATTATTGCTTTGTTCCATGATGTTGGTAAGGTTGGTGTAGAAGGCAAGCCTTTATTCCTTCTGGAAGAAAAGACCACCACTTCTACTTTGGGCCTTTCCTTCGGCGGTCGTTCTCTCTCTGTAGCACCGACTTATACCATTAATCCGAAGCTTGTTCACATGAGCGTAGGCGTAAGAAGCCTGTTGCTGGTTTCCCAGTACATGCTCCTTTCCGATGACGAAGCTCAGGCGATCAGCTATCAGGATGATATGCAGCTCATAGAGGGCAAAGAGAATCCGTTTACCATGATCCTCAATGTTGCCAACAGATGGCAGACCAAGATCTATGAGAATGACGAAGTAGTGAAGCAGTATGGCTTCTCCTCCTCCGTCGCCAAAGATTGATATTATACTTCAGTTTCTTTTTCCTTTCTTTTTCACCCCGGTGTTTCTCCTTTCTCACCGGGGTGTTTTTTTGCCTTTTCGGGAAAAATACTTTCCGCTCGGATGACCACCGGATAGTCGCCGGCGGAAATAAAAAAGGAGCGTCTCTCTCTTGAGACTACTCCTGTTCTTCTTGTCATACTGGAGCGGATAAAGGGAGTCGAACCCTCCTGTTCAGCTTGGGAAGCTGACGTTCTACCGATGAACTATACCCGCATGTTTCCTCGCAACAGATCACATCGCTACATACGGAATTGTGCCAGAAATACAGGATTCTGTCAAACCGCCACACTTCAACTAATATATACATCCAATTCACGGTTTCGTAATATGTGACAGGTAAACTTTATATGATGACGTAATTAGGGCTTATTATGACGGAAGGAGGTTTGAATACATGAGAAAAAACATATGGATCCCGGTTGTACTGATCCTTAGCTTATTTCTCTTTTCGACCTCGTGCCGGCAGGCCATCTATTCCAAGAAAATCACTAATTCCACAAGTTGTCTTTTAGAGATCGTGTACAAGCGCGGTCAGGTTTTCTATGCCACCGATCCGGATACGGATCTGGTCGATCTTTATGTGTTTACTTCAGCAGGACAACCGATCTATGACCAGAGCGGGAATACTGTTTCCTCGACACTTCTTAAGACCGGTCAGCTCGTCAATGTTTCCTATGACGGATACATCCTGGAGACCTATCCCCGTCAATTGTCAGGCATCAGCGCCATTACGATCGAGGGTTGCAAGTCCAACCGGGTTGATTTTCTGATCACACAGATCTCCGGAATGTTTCCCTCCACCAAGCCGGCAGATAACAATAACTGGGATATCATTTTCAAGGGTGACGACTTCCTCAAGGATAACGAGAAGCGCATCATGGAATACATTTTGAAAGAAAACTGGATCGGCTCGCAAGTTACCGTCATCCCGCAAGAAGAAAGCATTGCCGGTAAAGGTCAGATTTCGGTCAATATTTCAAATCTGACAGACAATTCCGCGGATCTGGAGATCATCGTCGATGCCGGAATAGAAGGATCCGCTCCTTTGATCAGGGATCTGCATGCCACGTTGACAGACGGTACCTGGCATGCCAGATGATCTTTTTCCGATTTAACGCCGGCTACGTCCTGTGCTCGTCTTTTTGCTTGACTTTTTTCTCTATAGATGGCAAACTGTATGTCGTGTTCAAACGGAGTACATCATCTGCCTTTATAGCTCAGTAGGTAGAGCGCATCCATGGTAAGGATGAGGTCACCAGTTCGATCCTGGTTAAAGGCTCCAAATTCGAAGAAGTCCACTTGTTGGGCTTCTTTCTTTTTCCGCCGCATATGATACAATATTGTCTGACAAGGAATACTATTCTATAAGGGAGGATCCGACATGAAAACATGCGCAAAATGTGGTGCTCAAAATGCCAATAATGCTGCTGTTTGCAAGTCTTGCGGAGAGGATTTGAATACTGTAGCAGTTTCTGAAGAGGTTCTGACTCTGGCTGATAAACCACCATATAAGATCGTGCCATCCATTATTTTCAGTCTGGCAGCGATCCTTCTCTCTTCTGCCAAGCTTCTTCTTGCCTTAAATCCGGCAAACGAAGACTACAAGCAGATCAACTATACCCTTCACTTCTGTGCGATCGGCATTTCTCTTATACTCGCCATTGTGAGCGCTATTCTTCTTCGTGGACTCTTCTCTAAAAAACCTGTCCCGATGCTTGGTGTTTTTGCCATGATGCTCACCGTCATTGCTTTTGTCATTTTAGTCTTCGACGGTTTAAATCTTCCGTACGTGATCTCAGATTACCGCGACATCCTGAAATACGGGCATATTGTTGAAAAAGCACCTTCCACGGAAGGCTTGGACTTCGGCTTTATCATGGTTGCGAAAAATATGATATCCTCTGTGGTGCATAGCTGATATGGAGATTTTTCTGAATATTCTTTTACTGATCGTCGGATTTGCCATTCTGGTAAAGGGGGCAGATGTTTTTGTAGACGGAAGTGCTTCTCTTGCACGTATTTTTAAGGTTTCCGGATTGATCATCGGACTTACGATCGTGGCACTCGGAACAAGTGCACCGGAGCTGGCAGTCAGTACCACGGCAGCACTTACCGGATCCAACGAGATCGCTCTTAGTAACGTCATCGGCTCAAATCTTTTCAATCTTCTGATGGTCCTTGGCATATGTGCCGTCATCAGTCCTGTTCCTACAAGCAAAGATATTGTCAAGCGTGACTATCCGATTTCCCTTCTGGCCACAATACTCGTATTTTTCCTGGCTCATGGTATTCGCTTTTTTACCGGCGGGAATCCCCTTTCACTGGATGTAAATGCTGAGGCAGGCACATTCAGCCGCCTCGGAGGTATTATTCTTCTTGTATGTTTCGTAAGTTACATCGTTCTTCTGATCGTTGAAGCGAAGAAGCATCCTTCCGAAGAAGAAAAAATCGAAGAAAGAAGCCTTGGAAAATGCATTCTCTTCATTATCCTCGGACTGGCCATGGTAATCGGTGGCGGACAGGCCGTCGTATACAGTGCGAAGGCCATCGCTCGTGACGCAGGTATGTCGGAAACACTGATCGGCCTTACCGTCGTAGCATTCGGCACATCGCTTCCGGAACTGGTCACCTCGATCGTAGCCGCCAGAAAAAATGAAACCGAGCTTGCCGTCGGCAATGTCATCGGTTCCAATATCTTCAACCTTCTGTTTATTCTGGGTGTATCGACCACGATCCACCCGATCGGAGTAAACTACGCATCACTCTTCGACATGGTAGTGCTTTTCTTCGTGAGTGTTCTCACGTTCCTCTTCCTCTTTCGGAAAAGAAAACTTACACGCGTGGAAGGCATCATCATGATCCTCCTGTACTGTGCCCAGGTCACATTTGCGATCATTCGCTAACAGCACTTGGCCCGATAGGTTTACTTCAATTTAGATCTGTGGATCCCGTGCAGTACTGCGGATACTGCACCGAAAAGGACACCGGCGACCGGCCATACGACCCAGGTGATGTCCCATCTGTTCGTCAGAAAACTCCAAGCCAGATAGATGCCTGTAGCCACCATCCAGTAAGCAGGAGTGATCATGCGCAGAAGTGTATTGGACTTCTCTTCCCTGCTGTAGTCCCCTTCCTGAAGAAGCTTCTCGTAGCCGTCTTTGGTGATGCCGGCACGTATGATCAGGTACGCACCGACTGCAACGCAGGCAAGCATCAGGCAGCAAAGGCCCATCAGCAACGGTTCATTATTCTCATCAATGATCGCACCGCTGATCAAAGCGATAACACCGATCATGCAGATCACGATACCCGTCGTGATCGAGGACACAAACTTCTTCTGGAACTTGTCCGACTTCGCGCGGACCATACCGTCGACACCATACTCGCTGTCGAAGATCTCTTTTTCCAGCCACTCCCACTTACCTGTCGAGATACCTGCGGGAATAATAAAGATCAGGGAGATTGCCACGACGGCAAGAAGCAGCACCATGCCCAGCGCACCGGCCGGATCCTCAGCCAGCGGGATCTTTCCCAGTTTCTGCAGCGCCATGATACCCAGAAGCGGTATCGGGCACATGATGCAGATCAAACAGCCAAGAGAGATCTTACTTGAAAAGTTCCGGTTATGCTCTAAAAAAGCATTGGCTTCTTCCATACTGAGACGACGGATGCCCGTCTCGGCCTCTTCTTCGACTACAGTCTGTCTCGCTTCATCATCCTTAAGAAGATAATCCGTGCTGACACCGAAAAGCTTGCTCATCTCCAGGATCCTCTGCAGGTCCGGCACCGACTGCGCACTTTCCCACTTGCTCACCGACTGTCTCGACACACCCAGCTTGTCCGCAAGTTCTTCCTGGGACCAGCCGTTCTTTTTTCTTTCATCCATTATTTTATCTGCTAAGATCATTTCTCTTACCTCACTTTGCCATCATTGACTGTCGTGCACTTGTCTTATGCCCCAATGATAGCAAAAGCCCCTCTTGCCTACTAGCAAGCCGACTTGGAAATCTGTCACCTGACAGTTGCGATCCCCTTATTTCGCACTTTACAGGGCGCACTCGGGCCTTCTGACCGCCGTTTCCACTCATGTCTATTTTACTCCAAAAGCACCTGCTTTGTGCTAGAATAAACGTAGGCAAACTTTCAAAAGGAGGACGGCATATGGAATCATTTGAAGAAAGGATCGAGAAACTCCAGAAGATCCTCGACGAAGCAAGATCCGTCGTCTTTTTCGGAGGAGCAGGGGTATCCACCGAGAGCGGCATCCCGGATTTCCGAAGCAAAGACGGACTTTATAACCAGCATGACGTACAGTTCGATAAATACCCTCCGGAATATCTCCTGAGCCACAGCTGTCTTTACGACCAGCCGAAAGTATTTTTTGAGTACTACCGCCAGAAGATGGACTGCCGCGGCATCGAGCCGAACATCACACACAAGAAACTCGCGGAGATGGAAAAGAGCGGCAAACTCACCGCCGTGATCACACAGAACATCGATGGTCTGCACCAGAAGGCCGGCAGCAAGAAAGTCTTCGAAGTACACGGCACGACGCAGCGTGTGTATTGTGATAAGTGCGGAAAAGAATATCCCTTTGATATTCTCTTTACTTCAGAAGAAGCTGTGCCACACTGTCCTTGCGGCGGCATGCTCCGTCCGGACGTTACGCTTTACGAAGAAAGTCTTCCGACAGATGCCTGGGAAGGCGCGATCGATGCCCTCGCCCACGCAGATGTATTCATCATCGGCGGAACCTCGCTGACCGTCTATCCGGCCAATACCCTGACGCACTATTTCCGCGGCAAGCACCTGATCATCATGAACCGCGACGCGACTGCTCAGGACCGCTATGCCGAGATCGTGTTCCACGAGAATCTCGGACAGGTATTCGGGAAACTGAAGTGATCCCCGAATAGATATATACAAAATCAAAACGACCGAAGCCTATCGCCGGCTCCGGTCGTTTTTTATCGTTCGCCTGAAATCTGAAACGCTTAAGCGTTCTCGCGCTTAGCTTCAAGATATTCGTCATAAGTCGTGCGCTTATCGATCAGACCACCCTCGGAGATCTCCATAATACGGTTCGCAATCGAGTCCACGAACTGATGGTCGTGAGACGTAAACAGAAGCGCGCCTTTGAAAGCCTTGACACCCTCGTTCAGCGCCGTGATCGATTCAAGATCAAGATGGTTCGTCGGGTCATCCAGGATCAGAACATTCGAGCCCGAAAGCATCATACGGGAAAGCATGCAGCGCACCTTTTCTCCACCGGAGAGCACCTTCGCCTCCTTGAGCGCCTCCTCACCCGAGAAAAGCATCCGTCCGAGATAGCCACGGATGAAGGTCTCATTCTGGTCCTTCGAAAACTGGCGCAACCAGTCGACCAGCGACAGATCACATCCGTCGAAAAAAGCACTGTTGTCTTTCGGAAGGTACGACTGCGAAGTCGTGATGCCCCACTTGAACTCTCCCTCATCCGGTTCCATTTCACCGGCCAGGATCGAGAACAGCGTCGTATTCGCCACTTCATCCTCACCTACGAAAGCGATACGATCATCGCGCTCCATCGTAAAGGAGATATTATCCAGGACCTTTCTCCCGTTAACGGTTTTACTCAAACCCTTCACGAAAAGACAGTCATTACCGATCTCACGATCCATCGCAAAACTGATAAACGGATAACGGCGCGACGATTTCAGAACTTCCGGGAGCTCCAGGTTCTCCAGAAGTTTCTTACGGGACGTCGCCTGCCGGGACTTACTGGCATTCGCCGAGAACCGCGCAATGAACTCCTGCAGTTCTTTTCGACGCGCCTCGATCTTCTTTGTCTGGTCCTTCAGCTGACGCAGAGACAACTGCGTGTACTCGTACCAGAAATCGTAGTTACCCTGGAACAAGGTCACCTTCGAAAAGTCGATATCCACGATATGTGTACATACCTTATTTAAGAAGTGACGGTCATGCGAAACGACCAGAACGGTATTCTCATAATCCATCAGGTAGTTTTCCAGCCAGTTGACCGTTTCCAGATCCAGGTGGTTCGTCGGCTCGTCGAGCAGAAGCACATCCGGCTCCCCGAAAAGCGCTTGCGCCAGAAGCACTTTCACCTTCTGGCCACCGGTCAGGTCCGCCATCGGGTGCTCATACATATCCTCGGAAAAACCCAGATACTGCAACAGCATCTCCGCATTGCTCTCCGCCGACCATCCATCGAGTTCTGCAAACTCACCCTCAAGTTCACCAAGGATAATGCCGTCCTCGTCATTAAAATCGGTTTTGGAATATAACCGCTCTTTCTCCTTCATGATCTCATAAAGACGTTTATGTCCCATGATGACCGTCTCACGGATCGTATAGTCGTCATACTTAAAGTGATCCTGCTCCAGCACGCTCATGCGCTCGCCCTGGCCCAACGTCACAAAGCCCTTATTCGACTCGATCTCTCCGGAAAGGATCTTCAAAAAAGTCGATTTACCTGCACCATTGGCACCGATAATGCCATAGCAGTTTCCTTTCGTAAATGAAATATTCACATCTTCAAACAACGTCCGCCCGCCAAAGCGCAGCGTCACACCTGAAACATCCAGCATCTTTATTCGTCCTTTTTCTCTTTTTTTCGTCATGCCATTCGGCCTAAAGTGACACGAATCGCATATATATATGAACAGAAAGTCATTTTATCCGGCTTTTTCAAAAGCACTTCGCCGTGTCATAGTATCGGAAAGTGCCGATTTCGTCAACACTTCAGCATTTTTTGCTTATCATGTCGCTTTTGTAATTTGCCTCTTGCATTTTTCTCCTATACTGAAGACAATAAACGAGAGGAGCGATGGTTTCCATCATAATCACATGAGCGAGAATTATTACTACACTATGCCGGATACGAACCAGATCAACAATACATATAACAACGATGCATCAGACAACGCGGACAATAAGAAAACAAAGAGCCCCTATCTGCGTCTTCTTCTCACCTGTATGTTGATCCTGACTATTATTCTTGCAATCGGCGGCACCGCCTATTTTCTTCACGATCAAGGCATCGTAGATCTGCCCGGTTTTTCGGCAAAGAGTTCGGAAGCCTCACGAAGAAGCAACAAGAAAACTTCTTCCAACGGTGGCGTCAAAGCCCTGGCGGGAGGTCCTGAAATGACATTACCGGAAACCGGTGATCTGACCGGCACCGTAGTGATCCTTGATGCCGGACATGGCGGAAGAGACACCGGATGCGTTTTCCCCTTTAATAATCCGGATTATAATGAATGCGACTTCACGCTTCGTATCGCCGAGCAGGTTAAGAAGGACCTCACATCTCGCGGAGCAACCGTATATATGACACGTACCGACAACGATTGGGTCTCACTTTATAACCGTATCGCCCAGACCCACCTGATCTGCATGGACATCGCCAAAGAGCGTGGCGTCCTTCCGTTCTCGGAAGAACGTGAAAGTGAACTTCGCGCGCTCCTGCAGCAGTCGATCGACATCAACGAAGATACTGTAGCTTCCGGCGGCATGGGCCTCATGGTCGGATCCGGAGTCGGCGAAGATCTTAAGGAATTGATGGAAATGGAGTATGAACTGGAAAACGTGTTCTTCCTTTCTATTCACCTTAACTCCAACGAATCCCGTACTTTACACGGTACACAGATCTACTACGTTACAGACGAATCCATTATCAAGAGCGAGCGCAACCAGATGCGGACCAATTCCGAATTCCGTCGCTCTGACTTCCCGATCCGTGACGAATACTATGGTCGTCCGAGTGAAAGAAGTGAGATCCTTTCCCAGTACCTCTATGATTGTATCGTCGGCGAGATCCCGGAATTCGAAACCAACGCACATCCGGTCCTGGATGACAACTACGCCGTACTCCGTGAGCATGGCCTGACCGGCGCACTGGTCGAGGTTTCCTTCCTCTCCGATGACAATGACCGCGAGATCCTTCTCCAGGATGGCACCAACGCCAAAGTGGCCAAGGGCATCGGTGACGCACTTGCTTACTACAAGTTGCAAGAAGAAGGCTGATTTCGCTTTAAAATTCGTCAAAATCACTATATTCCCTCTCAGCTACTGAAAAATAAGCCTTTCGACGATATGTTCACACTTCTTTTTCAAAATATATCAAATTTGTAATTTACAACTGCCGAGAAAAGTTTATACTATAGTTGCACATTAAAGAGAGGAACGATATGAAAAACAACCAACCACATTCGAGATCTTACACGGGCGCTTCAAAAGCCAATACAACCCAAACCTATTCCCAAACCACGCGTCCGTCTCGAAGAAAAACCAAGTATGCCCGTCTGGTATTAGCATACGCAATCTTCATTGTATGTTCTGTACTAGCTCTTGGTGGCGGTGTGTATCTTCTCTACCGCACGGGTCTTTTTGGTAATTCGAGCCGGTCTGAAGAGGAAACCTCTTCGGCCGGCCTTTCCAATATTACAAGCGAAGCGACCACTCTCGCTTCAACTTCCCTTGAAGAAACCACTTCTCTTCCGACTACACTTCCTAATGCCGGCGACCTGACAGGATATACGATCATTCTCGATCCGGGACACGGCGGTTGGGACCGTGGTACTTCCTATCCGTACAACAGCGACCAGAACGAGGAGCCGACGATCACGATCAAGATTGCCGAAGTGCTCAAGCCGGAACTGGAAAGCCGTGGCGCGAAAGTATATTTAACACGTACGGAAGACAAATACTATTCCCTTTACTATCGTATCGCTGAAGTTCATCTGATCTGCATGGATATTGCCAAGGAACGTGGTATTCTCCCCTTCTCCGCCGAGCACGAGCAGGAGCTGAGGAATAAGCTGGAAGAGATCAAGACGATCAATGATAACAGTTATTCGAAGGGCGGCATGGGTTTCATGGGCGGAACCGGTGTTGGCGAAGAGTTGCGAGAGCTTTTCGAGATGGAATACAAGCTTCCTGACGTCGTCTTTATGTCCATCCACCTGAATGCGCACTATGATGACAATACCCATGAGCCGGTCAATCACCATGGTCTTGAAGTAACTTTCGTTACGGATGACGCGGTCAACACTTACGAAGGCAACCCGAAGAATCAGACAGCCGGCGCTCCGGTCCGCGATGCTTATCACGGCCGTCCGAACGAGCATAATCAGTTATACTGTCAGACGATCTATGATACGGTTACGGCAGGCATGCCGGAACTCAAGTCCAATATGGACAAGCCGGTCTACACCGCAAACTGGGCCGTCATCCGAAAGATCGGACTGGTCGGCACATTGTTTGAATATGGTTTCATCTCTCACGAGACGGACCGCAACATCCTGACAAACGAAGAATCGTTAAAGAAGATGTGCGGTTACGTAGCCGACGGATTCGAAGAGTATTTCAAGCAGATCAAGTAAGGAGAGGTCTTATGAGCATCGCCGTCATCACCGGAGCATCATCTGGAATGGGCGAAGAATTTGCCCGACGGCTCGTTGCGGAAAAAGACGGGTTTCCCGGCGCTCCTTTTGACGAGATCTGGCTGATCGCAAGATCAGAAGAGAAGCTGCGTCTCCTCGCCGAAGAACTTGGCGGAAACAGATACCGCGCGCTCCCTCTGGATTTAACCTCTCCTTCCGACATCTCCCGTCTTTCCGATATTTTAGAAGAAGAAAAACCACAAGTCGGACTTCTCATCAACTGTGCCGGCATGGGCAAACTGGGTGCTTTTGCCTCACACAGCAAGCAGGACGTGCATACGATGGTAACTTTGAACTGCACGGCCTTGAGCGAAGTCACGCACATGTTTCTTCCCTACATGATCTCTTACGGCGACACGCTTTCGGCAAAAGGCGGTCCCCGAATCATCAACATCGCGTCTTCCGCCGGTTTCCTTCCGCAGCCGGATTTCGCACTTTACGCCGCGACAAAATCCTTCGTGATCTCTTTGTCGCGCGCGCTCCACGTCGAAGTAAAACCGCACCATATATCGGTCACCTGCGTGTGCCCGGGACCGGTGGATACAAATTTCGTCAAAGTCTCCAAGAGTGACCCGAACGCCCGGATCACCGGATTCAAAGCCAAATTTGTCACTACCGTCGACAAGCTGATCCCTGCCTCGCTTCGTGCCGCCAAAAAAGGCAAGCGGATGCTGGTCTTCGGATTCGGGCAGAAAATGCTGCACCTCGCTTCGAAGATCCTTCCCACGAATCTGATCCTGTATTTCGAAAAAGATATGAAATAACGCGCAAAGCTGAATCTCGCGCCAGAAGCTTCACCCTGCCGTCAGAGCTGAAGCTTGAATATCGTGCGTTCCTTACCGTGCGTGATCTTCTTTCGGATCAGGTCCAGGATCGTGCAGAGCCACACACCCAGAATAAAGCCCACCACATTCATCCAGGCATCGTCGATATCGCACTCGCCCATATGGAACAGGTACTGCACCGCTTCGATGGAACCGGCAAGAAAAAACGGGAAGATGTATAAGATCCATCGGTGAGCTCTCTCCCTCCACCACAGAGCCATATAGAAGCCCATCGGCATGAAGATCAGGAGGTTTCCGAAAAACTGCACAAAGATACCATCCCGGAACTTTCCTTTCTTGATCATTGGCCAGTATACGGCAAAAGCACCCTTCAGCGGCTTGAGATTCAAAGTTCCGTTTCCGAAGTGGCGGTTTCTCTGAAGCACAAAAAGATCAGCCAGAAGAAGCAGATACAAGAGAAAAAACACAATGCTCGAACAGAAAAAACCTCGTCCGAAAGTACGGCGGATATGCGCGGCATTCCATTTCTTATGCGCGAAGAGCCGTATCAGGATCGTAACGGATACACCGCCACACCACATCAGGATGACCTGAAAACACCATTCGTAGTCCATAGCCTTCAGCATGGCTTTTATTCCGCCATCCAGATGGCTGAAGAAAAAATACAGCGTATTGGCCAGAATGCCGAAAGTCTGAAGTAACGAGCACAGAAAATGGCTCTTGGAAAGAATGAACATAAAAAAAGTCATGCCTACCGCCATACCCAGCAGGAAAAACTCCTGCCAAGGCGAAAACAGCAATGATTCACTTACTTCAATAAGCATCGGATGCAATCCGACACTGGCGATAAATGCCAGTGCAATGAGTTGATTTAAACCTCTGTTTCTGGATTTTTTTGCATTACTCTTCATGGGTCTCGTTTCTTAGTCGGGTCTGCCTTTCTTTGGAAAGCCGCATGATCTCCTTCATGAAATCCTGCGCCAAATCCGCGTATTGCTTCTCCACCCCATTTCCGGCCTGTTCCAGGATCTCCTGCTCTCTTGCCGGCACGTACGTTTCTTTACCCATCTCCATTTTTATCTTCGCGATACGCTCCACGTGCTTCATCCTCCGCTCAAAAAGCACCAGAAGCTCTTTGTTCAACTGATCCACGGCCAGGCGTTCTTCCGCAAGAAGCGCCTCAGGTCCTGCCTTCTCTTCCGCTTTCAGTTCTTCCGTGGTCGTTGTATCTTTCATATACTTATCCACCAGTTTTTCCATCGCAACCAGATAGCTCTTCACGCCCAACCCGCTGATCTGCTCTACGCAGACCGCTTCAATGACAGAACGGTTCCGGAAATCCTCACGATTATGGATATCGGAAAGATGCACTTCCACCACCGGGATCTTGATCAGTTCGATGGCGTCACGGATAGCGATGCTATAGTGTGTGTATGCGCCGGCGTTGAGCACAATGCCGTCCACTACACCCATGGACGTGTGAAGTTTCCGGATCAAAGCCGACTCGGATTCAGACTGAAAGCAGACCACCTTCACACCCAGTTCGATGCCCTTATTGATGCAGGCATTCTCCAGATCCGCAAGGGTCCCGCTACCGTAATGCTTCGGATCACGCTTACCCAGCATGGAAAGGTTCGGTCCGTTCATGATCAATATCGTCTTCATAGTCCATATTCTCCTTTACCCATCAGACAATCAAGAAGCGCCAATGCCAGAGCACCTTCCACAACCGGAAGCGCACGTGGCACGATGCAGGCATCGTGGCGGCCCGGGATCTCGATCTTTACATTCTCTTTGGTATCCAGATTTACCGTCTCCTGCTCCTTGGAAATCGACGGAGTCGGCTTAAAAGCCACCTGCGCCAGGATCGGCATACCATTACTGATACCGCCTTCAAATCCTCCGCCGTGGTTAGTCGTCATGCGAAGTTTCTCGTCCTGAAAAGACAAGTGATCATTATTCTCTGAGCCCCGGCGTTCCGCGACCGCAAACCCGCTTCCGAAAGAAACACCCTTTACTGCCGGAATACCGAATGCCAGCTGGGCAAAACTGCTCTCGACCGTATCCCACATCGGTGAACCGATTCCTCCCGGGAATCCCGTCGCCATAACTTCCACGATACCGCCGACCGAATCTCTGTCCGCCCTGGCCGAATCGATTTCTTCCTTCATTCTGGCAGCCAGGCTCTCGTTTTCCTGTGCAAAAGCACCCTCAGCCGGAATGACGGGTGTCTCGACGTCTTCCCAGCTTTCCGCCGCAATCTTGCCGATACGGATAATATGCCCGTACACTTCCGTCCCCGTCTTCGCCTTGAGGACCTGCTTAGCGATCGCTCCGGCAAAAAGGACAGGAGCCGTCAGTCTTCCTGAAAAGTGTCCGGAACCTCTCGGATCATTATTCATCTTATAACGCAAACGTGAAGTATAGTCCGCATGTCCCGGACGTGGCGTCGTCATGAAGCCCTCGTAGTCCGAAGAATGCTGATTCGTATTCAGGATCTCAACTGCCAAGGGTGAACCTGTCGTCTTTCCACGATAGATGCCTGACAGTACGGTCGGAAGATCCGGTTCTCTTCGCGGAGTCGAACCCGCCTGCGTTCCCGGCGCCCGGCGCTGCATCTCTTTGACGATCTGCGCCTCGTCGATGGAGACTCCACTCGGCAATCCGTCGATCACCACACCGATCGCCGCACCGTGCGACTCCCCGTAAATGCTGATCTTCAAGCGCTTACCCCACGTTGATCCCATGTATATTTCCTCCCAGATCCAGATATTCTTCAAAAAAAGTCGGATAGGATTTCTCCACCGCCACCGGATCTTTTATCCAGATGGTATCTTTTGCCACCGTAGCAGCCACAGCAGATGCCATGACCAGACGATGGTCCTTATGCGTATCGATCGTGCCGCCCGAAAAGACTCTCTCTCCCGGCGCGTAGTGTTTACCTCGGATCGTCATCCCGTCCCGGAATACCTCCACATCCGCGCCCAGAACACGAAGCATGCCCGCTGTCGAAGCCAGTCTGTCCGACTCCTTCAGCGCAAGTCTCTCCGCATGAACGATATGTGTCTCGCAATCCGTCGCCGCCGCGGCAACAGCAAATACAGGCACCAGATCCGGCACATCACTGGCGTCCATCTCAAAAATCTTCTCTCCGCCTTCCTTCCGTCCGGCCTTTCGAAGCCCGGCAAGCAGCGTCTCGATCGCCTGATCGCCCTGCGCCGTCTTCGAAGGAAGATCCGGAAGAACGACAGCCGATCCTAAATAATCCGCCACCAGCCAGAAAGCCGCCTGCGAATAGTCAGCTTCGATTGCAAAAGCACTTTCTCTTTTTGTTTTCGGCGCTCCGGTCAGGTAGTAGCCTCCCTTTTCCGAAACCACCTCACAACCGAAGGCCCGCATGACATCCAGCGTCATGTTGACATACGGCTCCGATTCCAGCTTCGTGGAAAGACGGATCCGCGAAGCTTCCTGCTCGTGCGAAAGAGCCATCAGAAGACCCGATATGTACTGGGAACTCACGTTTCCCGGCAAAGTATATTCTCCTGCGCGCATCTTTCCTTTGATCTCCAATGGCAGCGAAAGACCATTCTCGTCCCGATAGATCATCTGTGCGCCACTGTTCTCAAAAACACCTTCGTATTCTTTAATAGGACGATTCGGAAGCCGCCCGTGTCCCACAAAACATGTCGGGATGCCAAGGACCGCGACAAGCGGGATCAAAAAGCGAAGTGTCGACCCGGATTCTTTGCAGTCGATCTGCAAAGGTGTATCGTCTTCGGACATCTCCTTGCGGTCTGCATATTCCTGAAGTTTAAGAAGCGCTGCACGGGTCGCCAGAATGTCGTCCGAAGCATGCTCCAGATCGACTTTCGCCAAAGAAACATCTCCCGCAAGAAACGCCATGATCAAGGCACGGTGCGCCACACTTTTAGACTGCGGCACACTCACACTGCCGGTCAGTTTTCCCGGTTCGATGCCAAGTTTGCCCGCGTTAAAAAGGGCAGAAAGTCGTATCTTCTGTTGTTCTTTATCCAAGTTGTTCTCCCTTCAACTCAGAGCAGATCTTTCAGTTCCTGCTCCGAGAGCGGCTGTGTTTTCGAATCACCGATTTCCTTGATCACGACGAAGTAGACTTTACCATTCAGCTTCTTCTTATCCGAAAGCATCGTCTGGTAGAGATCTTCAACCGGAAGATCGGTAGATGTCGGCAGGTGCCATTTCTCCAGTACGTTCAGAATACGTTCCTTCACGCCCTTCGGTGTCTGACCCAGTTTCTCACCGATCTCGCAAGCCTTGATCATGCCGATCGCAACCGCTTCACCATGTGTGTAACGGCTATATCCGGAAACCTTCTCGATAGCATGACCCCACGTGTGGCCAAAGTTCAGAAGCATTCTTTCGCCCGTATCAAACTCATCGTTCTGGACAACTGTCGTCTTGATCTTTACGCAACGCTCCAGCATCCATTCCATATCCGCCTGGCCCTTTTCGATCGCCTCAAAAAGCATCGCATCGCGGATACATCCGTACTTAATAACTTCCGCCATGCCCTCTGCCATACGTGTTCTCGAAAGTGATTTCAAAAGACCCGGATCGATCACGACAGCCTTCGGCTGATAAAAAGCACCGACCAGGTTCTTACCGAACGGCATATCGATACCTGTTTTTCCGCCGATGGAAGAGTCCACCTGTGCCAGAAGTGTCGTCGGTACCTGGATCAAAGGACAGCCGCGCATATACGTTGCCGCCGCAAATCCTGTCAGATCGCCGACTACGCCGCCGCCAAGCGCGATCACAAGGTCGGTTCTCGTCATGCCGAAATCGTGCATGGCACCATAGATGGCAAAAAGATTCTTCTCGCATTTACTGGATTCACCGCTCTCCACGGTATAGGAAGCGATCTCAAATCCCGCGCTCTGAAGCGATTTTTTCGCCTGCTCCAGATACAGCCCTTCCACAATGGAATCCGTAACGATAAATGCTTTACGGCTCCGGACCGTCTTTCCCGCCACATCGCCCAACTGAGCCAGTGCTCCGGTACGAATCAGGATCGGGTATTTTCCTTGGTTTGTATTTGCCATGATCTCCGGCATAAGATCACCTCCGTTTATTCTCGTTCTGTATACTATTTTATCATTTCACGACGTATCACGTCTCGAAGAGCTTTGTCACTTTCGCAAGGATCACTTCCACATCCTCATCGGCAGGAAGCACCACATCCGCGCCCCGCTCATAAGTAGGTTCACGCGACTCCAGCCGGGCCACCATATTCTTGTACGCCGTATCCGCGTCCTTCGCATCCAGAAGCGGCCGGGAACGGTCATTCTTCACTCTTTCCCAGATCGTCTGCGGCGTAACTTTCAAATAGATCAGCATAGACTTGCTCTGCAGAAGCAACTTCTCATTTTCTTCGTTGGTCAGCACGCCGCCGCCAAGCGAAATGACGGCCGAGCCTTGCTTTTCCAGCTCACGCTTTAATATCTCATGTTCCATCTTACGGAACGCTTCTTCGCCATCCTTCTCGAAGATCTCACGGATCGGGCATCCCGCCACTTTCACGATCTCGTCATCCAGATCGATAAAGGGGATCTTCAACTGATCCGCCGTCCTGCGCCCTACCGTCGTCTTACCGGCTCCCATAAAGCCTGTAAAGACCAGTTTGATCGGGTTCTTCTCCCAAAGTTTCTTTCTCACGTCCGGCAGGATCTCCGAAAGCCGTGCCTCATCAAAATGCGCATCCGGCGCCCATATCTTCTCGGCGGCGATGGCCTGGTTCAGAAGCATCTTCAGTCCTGAAACCGCAGTCTTTCCCTCAGCACGGTAACGAAGACAAGTCTTGGTCGGGCACGGATTATAGATCGTATCAAAAAAAGTTCCGTCGTCTGCCAGAAGACCCGCTTCCGGGATCCCATCATGGACATTCGGCCACATACCACAAGGCGTTCCGTTCAATATCGTGTCAAAAGCACTTCCTCCTGCGACTTTTTCCGCCGCTGTCACTTTGTCGTATCCCTTCGCCTTACACTCATCGATCAGGACCAGTGCTTTTTCCGGAGAACGCGCCCAGATCGAGAGATCCGCGCCCGCCTTCAGGGCCTCGATGGCCATCATGCGGGCAACGCCGCCGGCACCGAGGAGCAAGACTTTCTTGTCCTTCATCGGCACACCACAGGAGAGAAATCCATCCACATCGGTATTGTAGCCGATCTTGCCGCAGACCGTATTGGCCGCGCCGTATTCTTTCACCATCGGCGCCACGTCATCGAGAAACGGAAGGATCGCGACCTTGTGCGGGATCGTGACATTGAATCCCGTCAGTTCGCGCATAAGGATCGGCGCATATTTCGGAAGTTCCTCCGGCGCGATCTCGTATAGCTCATATTTTCCGAAAATGCCGGATGCCTCCATGATGCGCTCATGGATATAAGGTGACATCGAGTGACCCAGAGGACACCCGATGAGGCCTGCTTTAATCGCACTCATAGCCGGCCTCCTTCAGAAGCGCATACGCTTCCACCGCTTCTTTTGCCGTGCCCAGAAGCAGGCTTACCTGACCGCCATCGTAGGTACGGAAGTTACGGATATTGATGTTTCGGATATTGATATTGCCCTTACCGAGGATAGCCGTGATCCGGGCCAGCTCACCGGGTCTATCGTCGACATAGACCGTCAGCATGGAAGACGCTTCCAGTGCGCCACGCAGGTTCGAGTCGAGGTGGTCGCGGTAGCAGGCGCCCTGCATGAAGAGTTTCTCCAGAGCGGCCTGATCGTCTTTTTCCAGTGTTTCTTTCCAAGTGGAAAGAAGTTCGATATATTTGTCCAGCACCGGCAGAAGCGCCTCTCGGGAATTCTCCGTGATACCGGCCCAGAGTTTCGCATCTGAAGAGGCGATACGGGTAATGTCGCGGAAACCGCCGGCTGCCATGCGGGAGATCGCACCATCGTCGATATTGGCCATGAGCAGCGAAAGACTGCTGGCCACGATATGAGGAAGATGCGATACTGCCGCCACACGTTCATCGTGTTCCTTGGCCGACATACGCATCGGGATCGCACCGATAGAACGGATCAGTTTCTCAAATGCGTCCAGCATCGTGACCGGTACCGCACACTGGTCAGAAATACAGATCACATAAAGTGCATTTTCGAAGAGAGATTCACTGCTGCAGGCATAACCGTGACGCTCGGAACCGGCCATCGGATGACCGCCCACGAAATTCGGAAGCGTGATGGCTTCCATGACCGGACGCTTGACGGATCCGACATCGGAGATCAGTCCGATATCCAGTGTTTTCAGCGTCGGTTCCATCTTCTTGATCGCATCGATCGGCGCACAAAGGACGACCAGATCACAACCGTTCAGGATAGATAAGTCGTCTTTGGAAAATGAGGAGATCACTCCTTCTTTGATTGCCAGTTCACCGGAAGCCGAATCCGGCTCTACTGCAACGATCTCATCCACATCCGTACGGTGCTTCAGTGCTTTTGCCAAAGAACCACCGATCAGGCCGAGTCCGACGATTCCGGCCTTCTTGATCCCAGTGGATTTTCTATCCTCTTGCATGCGAAAATACCTCTCTTTTTCAAGTAGGTCTATTATAGCATGAAGGCATGCCATTCTGACAGTTTTAGCCCGTCCGGCTACGAAAATCAGCAGTTTTCGATAACGTTATGCATCGTTACTTACTTTCTGCAACGATCAGGCTCCCCCGATTCCGGATCGAAGAAGCATTTGCACAAGGATTTCGTTAATCTGTCTATATTCTTTTCATTTACAAAAGCACTTGTCCTGTACTATTATTACCAAGGTCTGCCTGATGGAAGTCAGCCGGTTTCCTGTCTTCCGGGTTTTGGCAAGATCATTATCTTTCGAAAGGAACCTTTTTCATGACCTGGATACTTCTGACATTAGTATATGGTTTACTTAAAGGCGGACGTGAGATCGCCAAGAAAAAAGCCATGGGCAAAAGCACGGTCATGGAAGTGCTTCTTATCTATACGCTCATCGGATTTCTGATGGTCGTTCCGCGTGCCCCGCACGCCATGGGACTTGCTCCAATATATTACGGTCTGATCGCAATCAAATCTTTCGTGATCTTCCTTGCCTGGATCTTAAGTTTCCGTGCACTCAAACATCTCCCTGTCAGTCTCTATGGTATCCTTGACCTATCCCGTGTACTACTCGCGACGCTTCTCGGAGTAATCGTTCTGCATGAAGTTCTGGTCTGGAACCAGTTCCTCGGCCTTGCCCTCGTAGCTTTCGGACTCCTTTCTCTGAAGTTCCGTCTATTCGGGAAGAAACCCGAAACAGCTTCATCCTCTGCTAAAGCATCTTCTTCTGACGAATCCGGGAACCCTACCCGATTCATTCTCATGGCATTCGGATCCTGCATGCTGAATGCTGTCTCCGGTCTCATGGACAAACTCCTGATGCGGCATATCAGCGGCGCTCAGCTTCAGTTCTGGTATATGCTTTTTCTTTTGCTGTTTTACCTGGTCTATGTGCTTGTGTCCCGCACGAAGATCTCCCGCTCTGTCTGGAAGAACGGATGGATCTGGCTTCTCGCCATCATGTTCGTGATCGGTGACGCTGCACTCTTCGCCGCCAACGGTATCTCCGGAAGCCGTGTCACCATCATGACCCTGATCAAACAAAGCGGCTGCTTCGTCACCATCGTCGGCGGCAAGCTCTTCTTTCACGAAAAAGACATCGGTTACCGTCTCTTCTGCGCCGCCATCATCTTCAGCGGAATCATACTCAGCGTTCTTCCGCTCGCGTAACATATTGATCAAAACAGTGGCCTTTTTGAAGTGAACCCCAGAAGTTGAACAAAAACTTCTGGGGTTCACTTCATTTACGACGGCCACTTTCTTTTACGATCTCGAAGCAAAATCCTCATCGATCTCTTCGCGCCAGGCGTCTTCCAGACAACCCTTTGCCCGGACACTGGACAGTGCTTTGCCCATACAGGCAAAATTCAGAGCTGTTCCGGCCTTGTCGCTATGATAGTTCACTGCACGCTTCTTATCGATCCCGAAGCTCGAAGCTGTCTGCACTGCATCGATGTTCGCGCCAAGGAACAAGAACTCCCAACCCTTATCCTTTTTCTTACCGATCATCTTCTTGACCTTCTCCGCCGTATACTCATGGCTGCTGTTCTCCATACCATCCGTCGTGATCACGAAGATCGTATTGTCCGGAACATCCTCTTCCCTTGCATATTTGTGAATATGCGAGATGTGATGGATCGTGCTTCCGATCGCATCCAGAAGTGCCGTGCAGCCACGTACGAAGTATTCCTTGTCGGTGAGTTTCTCGACTTTAGAAAGCTCCACTCTATCATGGATCGTATCCACGACCGAATCAAAAAGCACTGTCGTGACGTAGCATTGGCCGTCTTCTTTTTTCTGTTTTTCGATCATGGAGTTGAATCCTCCGATCGTGTCTTCTTCCAGTCCGCTCATTGAACCGCTTCTGTCCAAAATAAAAACGATTTCCGTAATGTTATTCTTTTTCATAGATCTTTCCTCCTGTTTTTTGCTATCCGCTTCTTACAAGTACATTAAACAAAAAACAGGTATAAAAAAGGTCGCCTGAAAGGCGACACTTTTTTACTTGCTTACCCGATCATGTGATGGTTCTTCTCAGATCACACAGTTTGTATCGACCTTGACTCCTGAACGGATGATCCTCTCCACTTCATGCGGATCCATATCATTTATTCCTATCTCAAAATCATACACACATTCACAGGCATTCTCCGGGTCGCGATAATACAGTTCTTTTACCTCTGCTATACTCATGTCCGCATTGTCGTACAGTTCCATCGACTGGTCAATGAGATGATTGGAATTCACCAGGTCGACCAGTTTCTTGTACCCTTCTCCGTCTTTACAGAGGAAGCCATCGAAAAAGGCATATAAATGACCCTGTTCTTCCTCAGGAACATTGTACCGGTATGCTACGGTCACAAGATCTCCTGTACCCGAAATACCCAAAATGATCAGGCGCTCATCATCGCACACAAACTCAAAATCCTTACCGGGTTCAAGATAGAAACTATATGTATCTTCCGGTTTATCGATCTCATACATATACTCTGTATTCTTTTTGCTATCCTTAAAATACAGGGAAATATGTTCCATGGGTGCATAACATGTCGCATCAAAAGACATAAGTGTGCTCTTTTTGGACTTTTCGAGTACGGTTCCGATATCGGAAGTTGGCATGAGACGGCCATATACACCTTTATTGCCAAACTTACCACGTCCTTCTGCATATACACTAAATCCCATTGTTGTATTCATATCCGGATCTTTATCATATTTCAAGGTATACTCCACATGAAGTTTACTTCCGCTGAAATTGACTTTCTCTACTTTCACGGAATATCCGTCAAAAGCATACTCTGCATCCTTTGACACCTGTACAGCATGCTTATCTGTATTGACTACCTCATTGACTGCATCCTTCTTCGGACTTGTCAGGAAGCATCCCGAAATCGCTACACATGTCACCATCAGAAGTGCAACCGCAGCAACAGTCGGTCTCTTATAATGCAGAACATTCTTCACGCGCTGTCTGACACCTACCTCTCCAAAAGCAAGCGGGTAGGCGACCCATACAGATTTCCTGATACTGCAGTCCAGGAGCGCCTGGGAGTAAGCTGCCGCACGTGGTTTTTCCATTCTGCGGATAACTCTTTCATCGCACGCCATTTCGATATCTCTTGAAAAAAGGATATAAGAAAGCCAGCAGAGAGGGTTAAACCAGTACACGGAAAGAAGCAGGAACCCCAATGGTTTCCACAAGTGATCCAGACGCTTAAGATGTGCTTTTTCATGTTCCAGTACATACGGCAACGTCTTTTCATCCAAAGAAGAAGGCACATAGATCTTCGGCCGGAACATTCCTAAAATGAAGGGAGTCTCAATATCATCACAGATATAGATGCCTTTCTCCCGGCAGATCGAGGCCGCCACTTTTCTTCTCATTCTCCAGGCACTGATCAAAGCATAGCCCGAAATCAAGACCATGCCGGCGATCCATACCAGCGTTGCTATGAAAACAATATCCTGCATCGTGATGCCGCCGCTGTTTCGCGCATCCGGTCGCACGGTAACAGTAGATTTCTGCGTCGGAGCTGCGTTTTCAATAACAGGGTTGATCATCTGATCCACATAAGCGATTCCGCTCTTCACCTGAGGTTTTTCCATACTTGCGATCTGCACCGGGATCGGCTCACTGCTGGGGATCACGCTCGTTACACTTTCGAACGAAAACGGACAGATCAGGCGGATGCCCACCATCGCCCAAAGCACACAAGGAAACCACTTCGGTGCTCTTTTCAAAACCGCTCTCATGACGATTACCGCCAGGATCAGAAAGCCGGCCGAAAAACTGAGATTCAACAACTTGATAAATACACTACTCATGATCAGCCCTCCTTTTTAAAGGCATCGATCATCTTCTGGATTTCATCCGCTTCCTCCGGGGTAAGTTCTTTTCGGGAAATAAATGAAGCAACAAAAGCCGGCAGCGATCCTTGGTACGAATCCGTTACGATCTGCTCGCTTTTTGCCGAATAAAACTCCTCACGCGGAATCAGGGATGTGACCATACCGTCTACGTTTTGAAGGATCCCCTTCTCGCAGAGCTTGCGAAGAACAGTGTAGGTCGTCGGCTTCTTCCAGTTCAGTTCCTTCTCGCAGATCTTTACCAGATCCCCGGAAGTGACCGGTTCATGCTCCCAGACGATGTCTGCAAAACGCATCTGTACTGTGCCTAATTCCATATCCATAAACAATCGGCTCCTCTCCATCCCGCCGGATCTGTACAACATCCGGCAGAATCACACCATAGTATCAGGTTCCTGATCAAAAAGAACTGGTTTATCCATATAAACCACACTTACAGTTTATCCGGGTAAACCAGTTCTGTCAATACATATTTTTTTGAATCGCTAACCTTCTCAGGTGCAATGGAAAGAGTTCCTTACAGATCGTAGTACATGGCAAATTCCATCGGGTGTGGAAGCTTGTTGATCTTCGCCGCCGCTTTCTTATTTCTATCGATCAGCTGCTCAAGAAGTTTTTCCGGGAAAACACCGCCTGCCGTCAGGTAGTCGTGATCCGCTTCCAGCGCTGCGGTAGCTTCCTCCAAGGAAGTCGGAAGACCGGTCAGCTTGGCCTTTTCCTCCTCCGGAAGTGTATAAAGATTGCAGTCAAAAGGCCCCCATCCTTTCTCGTGCGGATCGATCTTGTTCTTGATGCCGTCCAATCCTGCCATCAGGATCGCCGCATAGGCATAGTACGGGTTACAGGTAGCATCCGGATTACGGAGCTCGAAGCGCTTCGTCTCCGGGGTCTTCGCGTACGCCGGAATACGGATAACGGCACTTCTGTTACTCATGGCGTATCCGATCGTTACCGGTGCTTCAAATCCGGGGATAAGGCGCTTATAGGAATTTGTCGACGGATTGGTGATCGCACAAAGTGAACGTGCGTGTGTCAGAAGGCCACCCATAAACCAGTGTGCCGTCTCGTTAAGCTGTGCATAGCTCTCTTCGTCATAGAAGACAGGCTCGCCGTCTTTCATAAGCAGCATATGCACATGCATACCGCTTCCTGCTTCTTCCGCCAATGGCTTCGGCATAAATGTTGCCGTCGCGCCATCTCTTGCCGCTTCATTCTTAATCACATACTTCGCAGACATCGTGTCATCTGCAAGTTTAAGCATATCGCCCAGTTCCACTTCGATCTCCATCTGACCGGAACCACCCACTTCCGGGTGATGGTACTTGACCTTTATGCCCCAATCTTCCATACTCAAACACATTCTGGAACGAAGATCATTTCTGATATCTGTCGGAAGACTGTTGTGGTAGCCGGCTCCCGGCATGACCTGATAACCATTATTGCCCATATCATCCGCCGAAGCATAGTGCGCCTGAGACGTATAGATACTGGCGGACATATCATAGTATTTCGTCGAATACCGCACATCGTCAAAAACATAGAACTCATACTCCGGTCCGATGATCATCTGATCTGCCACGCCCGTTTCTTTCATGTACTCCAGCGCACGGATCGCCACATTTCTCGGATACTGGTCAAAAGGCTTGTTCTGCGGGAACGCGATCACCCGGACATCACCGATCATCGACAAAGTCGGCACTTCGCAATATGGATCGATCACCGCGGAATCCAAAACCGGAAGGAATACCATATCACTGTTCTCGACCGGTGCATATCCGTAATTGCTTCCATCAAATCCTATGCCCTGCAGCATAGTAGATCTGCTCAGTTTCTCGGCCGGTATAGACAAATGCCTCCAACGTCCGTCAATGTCCGTCAGCTTAAAGTCGATCATTTTGATCCCCTTCTCACTGATCAAATCCAAAATCTCTTGAAATGTCTTTGCCATACCCGTTCCTCCTGACTAATCGGATGTATTTTTTACGCGCCCAGAAGATTCTGGTCAAACGCGAAAAGCGCTTCATTAATCGTGTACAGATCGTACTGCTTATTGGAAATAAAATACTCTACAATTATATCAAATTTACTTGCATGAGAGAGCGCAAATCCCGCTTTCTTCAGCAACGCTTCCGTCTCCGCAACATCCAGTTCCAGTGCCACGGCAAACGCCAGCACCGTCTGCTTGCTGGGGCGATAATGGACATCGCTTCTGATCTTGGAAAAGAGCTTCCTGTCCACATTCGCTTTCTTGTAACATTCGGAATCTTTCATGCCCTTCGCATCGATCAGACGAAGAAGAGACTGGGAGAAACTCTCGTCCAGATTTGCCAATGCCGCTTCCAGAGATGTCGGTTGCATCTGCATCATGGATGCCGCAAATGCCGGCTGGGAAGTCATACACTCTGCGGATTGACCGGCAAGGAAATTTCTGACATGTACTTCCTCAGCAGCGGCTTCGTCACAGAGTTCTTCTATCTCCGTTTCGCAGGCTCGACTTTCGGCCGGAGCATCCGCTTTACCTCTTGTCTTCTCTTTCGCTTTTCTTTCCGTGAAAACCGAATCCCGGCTTCCGGCGGCGCCGCCAAAAGCAATCGACTTCATTACATTTCCAAGGAAAGAACCACGTTTTTCATCGGTTTCATATGTATTTCTCAACAAGTGGGAGAGCTTCGAACATAGATCCATGTCCATTCGGAAACTGTCTTTACTGAAGATCACCAACGTAATCTCCATCTCATGATCATCCAGAAAATGGCGGATCTCTTCTTCCGCGATCTTGAGCGCCGATTCTTTCGGATAACCGTATACACCCGCAGAGATCAGAGGGAATGCAACACTTTCACATTCTTTTTCCGCTGCCCGTGCAAGAGAATTCCGATAGGCTAAACGAAGGAGGTTTTCTTCACCGGAACGTCCTCCCTGCCAGATCGGACCTACCGTGTGAATCACATATTTGCAAGGGAGATCATAGCCAAGAGTGACCTTTGCTTCGCCTGTCCGGCAACCGTTTAAACCACGGCACTCTTCCAGAAGACGCGGCCCGGCGGCACGATGGATCGCGCCATCAACACCGCCACCGCCAAGAAGCGACGAATTAGCAGCATTTACGATAGCATCCACGTTCTGTTTTGTGATATCACCCAAAACTATCCGAAAAGGCATGACGTCTTTGTCCTCCCTCTCAATCTATCTTCTTCATTATACACTAAAGAAAGGCTTCCCGCCTCCAGGATCCGATATGGATCCAAGGCACGGAAAGCCCTCCTGGTTTCTATTCTTTTTCCGGTCACTGATCGCGTGAACGCTCCACCAGTCCCTTACCGGTCGGAACTGTCGGATAGTCAGGTTTCTTCGGCTTGTGACTGATAATATACAAATTCTCATCTTTAAGCTTCATCGCATTATCTTTGTCTGTCATAACCACCCCACCGGTATACAGGCTGGCGGAACCGACAGAGTCGCCTATGTTATTATTCTTATTCAGGATCGTAGCTGCGATGAAGAACGCCAGTCCGAATCCAAGTCCTGCTCCGAAAAGCGCAGCCAAAAAGTTTATAAAAGCCACAATATCACTCCTGTCTCTTCTTTACGAAGTTAAATGTCTTTGCAGACTGTGTCAGCCGGATCTGCGTGAGCACTTTCTTCATTTTGGTCACTCCTGCAGAAATCAGTGCGACGATACCTGCCCCGATCGCAACGACTATCTTTCCTCTTGAATCACTGCTGGAACTGCTGCTTCTCTTCTTGACGCCCACGTCAAACATGGCATAGAAAAAGCCTTTAAAAAGATAGAATGCAAGTATCGTCAAAATGACCCCGAGTATGACCGTAAGCGTCCAGAAAAGTGCTTTTCGCCATGGAAGACCGCATACGACCTTTCCGGTCTGTCCGTTCACGAGAATTGTGTTATGCTTTCCTTCATAGGTAAAAGTCACAAACCATACCGGAAACATTGCATAGGAGTAGTCATTGGTAATCGACGTCTGATGCGACTCCGCAATGATTTGCTGCGATGATCCGCTGACATCATGCTTTGCCTCGGTCTCAAAGATCTCTTTCGCTCGGTTTTCGGTCACTTCATGCAATTCGTCATAATCGATATCCGACGCATTGGAATAAAAACCGAGAAGATAATCCTCATCAAAAACCTTGAGGCCATGTACGTTAAAAGGTTCCAGGCGTGCAGAACTTTCATTGGAGAGAAGGCTGCATCCATCTACCGGGAAGTTTTTAATGTCCGTATACCCTGTCCGCCCCCAATATTTCGTAGAGGAATACTTTCCTTGCTTGACTCTGCTTCTCACGACACAGGTTTCTTCATACTTCGCATTGACGATCCAGTACGGAAGATAGATCCCGCGAACATCTTCCGCCTTAAAATTCTTAATTTCCTTCGGCACAAAAAGCGAATGGGAGATCCGCTCATGGATCAGTCGCAAAGCATCATCTCTTGTGACGCAAAAAGGAATAATAAAGTGCGGGGTCTTTTCCTGTGCCACGCGGGAAAACACAACAGTCGGATTTCCGCAATATACGCACTTTGTCGAGACTTCCGATCCGTGGATCACGATTTCTCCGCCGCACTCACTACAGGTATAGACATAGCACTCGAGGAACTCTTCCTGGATCTCTTTCTCTTCTCCATAAACTTCCTCGCGCGTCATCACGCGCTCATTCTCACGATATTTTTTCTCTTCGGATTCCACCTCTTCTGCCGCCCACATTCCACCGCAAAGCATGCAGTGCATCTTTTTGACTGCAGGATCATAAATCAAAGCGTGTCCGCAATTCTTACATAATGTTGCCATTCTCTACTCCTCTTGGTTTAATCTGAAAATATATTACTTGATCTGTCCCGTCCGCTTCACCTGTTCTTTAGAATTCGGCGCTGTCGGATACTTAGGAGCCTCCGGCTCCACTCTTTGGATATATTCTTTCAACTTCGGATGAAGAGCATCTTGAAGTTTTTCTTTATCTGTGACCATCACATCGTTGGAATATAAGTATGTTTCTCCATGACTGTCACCAACATTATTTCTTTTCTCCAAAATGGAAGCAGCAATCCAGAATGCAATGCCGATTCCGACTCCGGCTCCCATAATTATAGATAATACATCTTGTGCCGTCATAATTCTCACCCCTGTCTCTTTTTCACAAAGTGAAACATCTTGTCTGACTGCGTCAACTGCAGAAGTTTCTTTACTTTTGCCATCTTGATCGATGCCACAGTGGCAAAGAGCATACCGAATAAGGACCCAAAGCCAAGTATAAACTGTCCCGTGATCGAAGATGCAGAATCTTTACCGGTTTCCGGCGCTCCCAGTGCGGAGACAATGCCTCGCAGAAGCAAAGTCAGCACCACGCCCAACACGATTCCGGAAATGATCGTGATCCACTTGAATGCCTTTTTATTCCAAGGAACCGCACCAACGATTTTACCGGTCTGTCCGTTGATCAGAATGGTATTCGGTTTGCCCTCACACCGATACGTGATGAACCACACAGGAAACATGGCGTATTTATAGTCATTCAGGATCGCCGTCTGGTGTGATTCTGCACAGATACGCTCCGCATTCTTTCCGAATTCCTTCTTGATCGTGCTTTCGTAGATCTCCTTCGCACGTCTCTCCGTAGCCAGATACATCTCTTCATATGTGATGTCTGATGAATTCGAATAGAAACCCAAAAGATAATCCTCATCAAATTTTCTCATAGCACTAAGATCAAAGGGTTCCAGGCAGGTAGAGCTCTCATCGGAAAGCATCCTACACCCGTCCAGCGGAAAATTCTTGATCGTCATATAACCTTTCCGTCCATGATACGTGTACTTTGACACAGCGCTTCCACCTCTGACCTGCACCACGGCAGCTTCCTCATGGTTGGCATTCACGACCCAGTATGGAAGATATATGCCCTTGATGTCGTTGACGTTCAGAGCTTTTAATTCCTTCGGCAAAAGCACTGACTTCGATATCATCTGTTGCACGTATCGGAGTGCCTGCTCTCGGGTTACCGAGAAAGGAATGATATAGTCCGGGGTCATTTCTTTTGCCACACGGGAGAATACCACATTCGGATTTCCGCAGTAGATACATGTCGTGGAGACTTCTGTTCCGTGGATGGAGATCTCACCGCCACACTCACTACAGGTGTACACATAGCTCTCGAGAAACTCCTCGTACGTCTCATCATCACCAAAGACTTCATCTCTTGTCAGGACACGCTCGTTCTCACGGTATTTCTTCGAATCCGACTCCACGTCCTCCGCAGCAAACTGACTCCCGCAATACGCACAATACAGTTTTCCCAAAGCCGGCTCGAACACCAAGGCATGATTACAGTTCTTACATAGCGTTGCCATTTCTTTCACTCCCTTCGGAAATCATAAGCAAACTTTTCTGGTAACAAAAATATTATATAGTATTGCGGTTCTGAATCGAGAGATAATCTTCTGAAATACATTGCTATATTTGCAGAGCGGAAGGACAAAAGAAATCCGTATTTGCAAGGTCATCTGCAAAACAAAAAAGAGACCATCTTCACTTCCATGAGATGGTCTCTTTCCGATTTCTCAATCAATATAGCTTATTTTGTGAAACGCTCGTCAATGACTCTCTTCATCTTTCCTTCGGATCTCGGCAAAGATCTCGGCTCACAAAGCTTGATCTTTGCATGGATACCGGTAATGGAAGCGATCTCTCCTTCGAGCATCTTTTCTGTGTTCTCGATCTCTCTCATAGAGTCAGAGAAGAAAGACGATGTCATCTCAACCTTAACGACCATTCTGTCAAGGTTGTGTATACGATCGAGATAGATCATATAGTGCGGTTCCACTTCGCTATGCGCAAGAAGAACGGCCTCGATCTGAGACGGGAACACATTGACGCCACGGATGATCATCATGTCGTCAGCACGACCGGTAACCTTTTCGATCTTCGGTGTGGTACGTCCACATTCGCACTTACCATGATAAAGACGTGTCAGGTCATGTGTGTTATATCTGAGAAGCGGTACACCTTCCTTGGAAACGGAAGAGAATACAAGCTCACCGAGCTGGCCATCCGGCAGAGGCTCGCCTGTCTGAGGATCCACGATTTCCGGGATGAAGTGGTCTGCTTCAATATGAATCAGATCAGATTTATCGCAAGAGCAGCCTACTCCAGGTCCGCAGATCTCTGTCAGTCCATAGATATCAAAAGCACGCAATCCCAGTTTTTCTTCAATCTGGTCACGCATTTCCAACGTCCATGCTTCAGCACCGAAGATACCGCAACGAAGATTCAGTTCGGATTTATCAACACCGGCCGCCTCAAGCTGGTCAGCGATATGAAGCGCATATGTCGGTGTGCACATCAGGACTTCCGGCTTCCACTCCCGAAGGATCTGGATCTGACGTGCAGTATTACCACCGGAAACCGGAATCGCCGTCGCTCCGAGTTTCGCACATGCGAAGTGTGGGCCAAGGCCACCGGTGAAGAGACCGTAGCCGTACGCAATATGCACCATGTCACCCTTCTGCACGCCGGATCTCGCCATTGAACGGCACAGTACCGAATTCCAAAGTTCAACATCGTTCGCCGTATATCCGACAACCTTCATGCGTCCGGTCGTACCGGAAGAAGCATGCACACGTACAAGCTGGTCTCTCGGGACCGCCAACGTGCCGAACGGATAGTTATCACGGAAATCGAACTTATCACAGAACGGGAGTTTCGGAAGATCCGCCACGCTCTTAATATCTCCAGGCTCAATGCCCTTCTCCTGCATGCGCTTTCTGTAGTACGGAACATGCTCATACATGCGGTTTACACAATTGATCAGCCGCTCACTTTGTACCTTTGCGCGCTCGTCATCTGACATGCACTCGGCTTTCGGATCATAGATCCATGTGTTCACTTCTTTTCTCATCTTTATTACCTGCCTTTCGATTCCTGGCGGCAACAAAAAGTCCCATTGCCGTCGATTCACCAGCAATGGGACGAAATATCATATCTCGCGGTACCACCCATTTTCGAGCCTTTTACAGAAAAAGCACTCGCTCTCGTCAAGGCCATTCAGCCTCTGCCCTAAGTAACGGTGGGCTCTCCGTATCCGCCTACCTTCGTCAGCTCCGAATAACTCGAATACCCGCTTTCAGCAGATCTGCTCGGGAGGGAACTTCGACTGATCTTCTTTCGTATGCAGGCTCTCAATTCTTCCGCCCGCACGCCCTGTACGACTCCTGATCGCTACTTTTCTCCGTCAGCGCATTTAAAGATAAGTCGATTATGCGGCGAAACCAGTCTGATGTCAAGTTCTTTGGAAAGAAAAACGGTCCGAAATCATTCGGACCGCCTTCCCTTTTTCCTTCTTTTTCACCCTTTGGTGTCAGTCTTTGGCTATTTCATCGTCATCATCCCGATAATCCACATGGATACCGAGGACTTTAACATCTGTACCCTTGTCATCAACAATGATATGAATACCGGGCAGATCGATCTTGACGCCCTTATCCTTGCTGATGTCGATGCCGTCACAGCTTCCGATGATATCCGAGTCACCGGAAGTAATACAATCAGTGATCTTCTTGGCTCCGCTTCCGAGGAATATTGCGCCACTTACGAAGAAGAGGATCACGGAGAGCACGAAGCTTGCAATCATGATACATAAAAACACTACTGCTGGTTTCTTCATACTTATCTACCTCCTTACTCTTTCTTCCAGGTCTTGCCCATAAAGCGGATATAGGCGATCGTGCCACGGATGAACCCGACGATTGCGAAACCGGAAAGGATCGCAAGAGAAACAGTCAGGAATCCAAGCGCGATGGCAAAGAAGATCTTCGCTACCAGGAATCCACCTGTTACGGACGGGGCTACAAACAGCGCGCCGGTCAACAGTCCGGCAAGTGCCGTAATTCCGAGAAGAGCAATGAGAAGCGCAAGCGCCAGGAGCCATACCCAGAATGCCACGAAGATCGTGAACAGGATGATAAATGCTTTGTCATGTTTGTTTTCCTGCGGTTTCGCATGGCTCGGATCATGCGACGGATACTGTGTATAGTCCGGAAGATCGAACTGCTTCTTTCCCTGTGTCGGTCTCGGTTCGGAAAGATCCGGAGCGCGTCCGCCCTGATGAGCCCGCTCGCCGGCAGGTTCCGGCTTCGGTGCCGCATTCTTCGGCGGGATCGCATATGTCGGATGACAGAAACCCTGGATCGTCTGCGCAGTTACACCGCGATTCGGACGGCCTAGCCATGTCTGGATCGGAACGATCGGATAAGCGCCGGCAGCAACTGTCTGCGTGCCCGACACATCAAATTCCGGAACTCCGTCACCTAAGTAGAACTGAGCGACTTCCATCGGGCTTCCGAGCTTGGCAGAAATTTCGCTTTCGCTCTTTCCCTCTGAAACACCAATATCAAAATGCATCTCGAATTCTTTCAAGATCTCTTCCACGTCTTTGGAAGGAAGCGTAACTAACTGTTCACGCAGAGAAGCAATATATTCACGTTTATTCATGCGCTCACCCCTCCCACAATCTTATTTACACTGGCCGTAAAAGAATTCCAGTCTTCCAGTAATTCTTCCAGTTTCTTCTGACCCATAACAGTCAGACTATAGTATTTCCGCGGCGGACCGCTCTGCGATTCCTGAAGATAGGATGCTACCAGACCATCGCTGGCAAGCTTACGAAGAAGCGGATAGACCGTGCCGTCAGAAATCATGATGGTCTCCGACAAAGTGCTGGCCAACTCATAACCATACCGGTCATTATCTTTCAACATGGCCAGAACACAAAGATCGAGAACGCCCTTCTTAAATTGAACATTCATGTGCACTCCTCCTTTTGTATTCTGATTTCGTTTCGATTACCTTTCATAGAATGTTCAGTATTGAACATTCAACACTAGTGATTATAAAACGGTACCGAACAATGTGTCAATGCTTTTTCGAAATCATTCGTGAAATTTTAATACAATGGTTAAATAATCGTGGAAAAGCAGACCCAATTGTTCTCTTCATCCAGAATGATCGCTTCTGTCGTCAAATCATCGATATTGTTGGAACAACGCAGGATAAACACTTTTGCATTCGGGTGCTCGTCAATATTTTCCGGGAAGGAGATCTTCAACTGGATCGGGTACGATTCCTCGATCTCTGTGCCGACAAAACCCGCAATCTCCGCCTTGATCTTCGCATCCAGATCCGCTGCGGTCGCTTCTTCCACACTCATGGCGCTTAACACGGATTTACTTTTCGCCAGTTTTGCAAAAGGACTCATGTCTTTTTCGTCGCAGGAGAATTCCAGCATGACGTAGCTGCTGCTTCTGAAATCTTCCGAACAAAAATCCAGCCTATAGTCTGTTGTGCTTTCCGGAATGGCATTCGGGAAAAACTGCGGAACATATCGTTCACGCGTCAGATACGCTAATTGCTTCGTGTAATTCTTCTTCGCAGTGGAAGAAAACGGGATGGAAAAAGAACTGACAAACAGCGTCAGCGAGAGAAGGATCAGCGAAACAAGATACATTGTTTTCATGTTTGATCCTGTGCGGACGCGGATCAATGCGATCAAGGAAATGATAAAACCAAGAGCGCTCAAGACCATAGCTATGGTAAAGCTCGGAACCATGTATTTCCATGTTTTCAGAGAAAACCAGACAGTGGAAAACAGAAGCACAGCACTAACGACAGATCCGACGACGCGTATCTTTCTAATCTCTTTCGGGACTCGTGTTTTTCCTTCGTTTTCGCTCATCTTAACCCCAATTCTTCATAACCATAACACCCTAACTATATTGTATTCGGTACAAAAAAAATTTAAACGGAAAAAATCGAGGAAAAACAAGGATAAATACTAGTTTTAAAGCATATCAACCAGTTTTCGCAGACGGTGATTCATGCCGGATTTACTGATAGGCGGGTTCATGAGTTTCCCGAGTTCTTCCAGCGACAGACCCGGATTATCGATATGGAGCCGAGCCACATCCAGCAGTTCTTTTGGAATACGGCCGGCCTTATCCGAAGCCAGAAGTGCCTGCAGCTGCTTCGTTCTGCGCGCGCTGGCATCTGCCTGCTGCTTCATGGTCCAGTTATCGAGATTAACTGTACTTGCCACCATCCGGTTGACTTCTCTTTGGGCACGGACATTCTGCAATTCCATCATTTGGCGGACTGCTCCCAAGATTACCAGAAAATCGCTGATCGCATCTGTCTTCTTGAAATAGATCGCCCAGGTCGTATCGGAAACTCTCGTGGACGGTTCAATATTCTCCGCGTGAAAAAGAAGGATCAGCGGCTTTACGAAAGCGTCCGTGCGGCACAAGATCTCGATGCGGCTTTTCTTCTGCGGATCCGAATACGAGCCTCTCGCCAAAAAAGCACCTCGCAGGATCGCCCGGCGGACGCCTTCGTTTTCGGAGATATCTTCCACGATGGTATCCGGCGTCAAAAAAGGCTCGATAAACTCCAGAAACGAGTTCTTTTCGAACGTAACAGCATAGAACGAGCCCCCACGGCGTCCGATCTTTTCTATCTCTTTTAAGGGGAATATCTTTCCGCTTTTTCTCGCATCTTCGCAAAGCCGTTGTGCCACGAGTTCTCTCGGGCAGCAGACTGTAATGTCATTTTCTTCGGAAAAACCGCTGCACAAGCAGATAGAAGCCATCTCCGCCGCCCATTCTTCACTAGTACTGTATTGATGCTTCAGTATTTCTTTCTTTATCTCAACGGAAGGCGTTTCCACGCTCATGCTTTGTTGCCCTCTTGCCGCTGGTATCGCGGATCCTTATCAATATCCCTGTGGTGAAGCGAGACGCGGTATCCTTCTTTTTTCAATCCCTCATAGAGACGTTCGGCCATATATACCGAACGGTGGCGGCCTCCGGTGCAGCCGACGCCGACAGACAGTCTTGCCTTGCCTTCGCGGATGTAGTACGGGATCGAGAATACCAGGAGATCCATCATCTTCGTATAGTACTCCTTCGTTTCACTGTATCCTTCCAGAAAATCGACGATCTCCTGATTTTTTCCCGAGAGCATCTTCAGTTCCGGAATATAAAACGGATTCGGTAAGAAACGCACATCACAGGTAATATCGCAATCTCCGGGGATACCATACTTGAAGCCGAAGGATTCCACGTGAATATCCATTGTGCTTAAGTCTTCCACATCGATGATATTCACCAATTCTTCGCGCAGGCCATTGAGATCCATCATGGACGTATCGATAACATGGGTAGCTCTTGCACGGATCCCGCGCATCAGATCACGTTCTTTATCGATGGCTTCCACCAACGATAGACCGTCGGAAAGCGGATGTTTACGGCGTGTCTGACGATACCTGCTGACCAGCACGGCATCACTTGCTTCCAGGAATATGATACGGTAAGGACAGCCCAGATTCTTGATTTCCGTCATGGCCTTGCCGAATCCCTTCAAAAGGTCATTACTACGGATATCCACTACAAAAGCAAGCTTGTTGATTGCGTATCCTTCGCCGCCTTGTCCCTTTAAAAAAGTATGCACCAACTCCGGAAGTACGACCGGTGGAAGATTATCGATACAAAAATACCCCTGATCCTCCAAAAAATGCACTGCCTGGCTTTTTCCCGCGCCGGACATTCCCGTCAGAATAATAACGTCCATATTACTCCTTCTTTCCAGAAACCGTTGTTATTTTGATCCCTTCGCCTCATTGCAGGAGGAATCGTCTTCGCCTGTTTGTGAATAACCTATTCCGATGAAGCGGACTTCCCGCTCCAAAGTAACACCGAATTTTTCTTCGACCACTGCACGCACCTGCTTGGTCAGTTCATCGATATCGGCAGCAGTCGCACCGCCGATATTGATCACAAAGCCCGCATGCTTTTCGGAGACTTGCGCGCCACCGACAGTAAATCCTTTAAGACCGGCCTGGTCGATCAATGTACCGGCATAATAACCTGTCGGACGCTTAAACATACTTCCCGCGCTCGGATAATTCAACGGCTGGGATTTCGTACGCTTCTCCGTATATTCTTTGATCTGTGCGGCGATCTTCTCTTTATCGCCCCGATGAAGTTTCAGTACCACCGTCAAAACGATACCGCCATCCTTCATAAAACAGCTGGAACGGTATCCGAAATCACATTCATCACGGTTGACTGTGTAGGTCTCGCCGTTTTTCGAAACACAAAGCACAGAATCCACGATTTCTTTCATATCGTGCTCATACGCACCGGCATTCATATATACCGCGCCACCAAGAGAGCCGGGTATTCCGGATGCAAACTCAAGCCCGGTCAACGCCTGTCTCGTAGCCATAGATGAGACCTTCGCAAGAAGCGCGCCGGCATATGCATGCATATATACGACATCATCATCGTTCGGATCATTTTCCGTCCATATGCTCGAGAATCTCTCGCCCAGGCGAATCACCAAAGCGTCGATCCCCTGGTCTGAAATCACCAGATTCGATCCGTTTCCCAGAATAAAATACGGGATATGGATCGCCTCGGCCACTTGAATAAGAACGATCACTTCACGAAGTTCGGAAGGTTCAATATAAAGACGTGCCGGACCTCCGACGCGGAACGAGGTGTGTCTGCTCATCATCTCATCCGTCTTCAATTGTTCTTCCAGGACCCAGAACCCCGCCTCGCATATTTCTTTGCGGAATTCCAGGATCTTCTGTTCATCCAATATCATTTGTGTTTCCTCCAAGTCCGGTTTGAATCGTGTTAAGCATTCAAGCCTCCCGGGAATACACGGGTAACCAGATCTTTCGCTGCATTGTAGCCCATCTTCTTTACACGATAATTGATTGCCGCCGCCTCAACGATGATGGCAAGATTTCGACCAGGTCCGACAGGGATCGTGATCGAAGGAACTGCAATGCCGAGAATATCTGTCGTCTCATCTGTGATACCCAGACGGTCATAGGTTTTCTTCTCATCCCACAGCTCCAGATTAATAACGAAGTCGATGTTCTCCTGAAGTTTAACGGAAGAAACACCGTAGAGTTCTTTTACATCGAGGATACCGATACCGCGGATCTCGATCAGATGCCGGATCACTTCCGGCGCACGGCCAAGGAGCGTAGTCTCCGAAACTCTTCGTATCTCCACCTGATCGTCTGCGATCAGCCGGTGTCCACGTTTTACGATCTCCAACGCCGTTTCCGACTTACCTACACCGCTCTCGCCCAGGATCAGAATACCTTCACCGTTTACCTCAACCAGTACACCATGCATAGAGATGCGCGGCGCCAGTTCCACATTCAGATATTTGACCAGCGAACTCATAAATTCACTCGTCGCCTGATGTGTGCGAAGCACCGGTATATCAGCTTCCTGCGCAACTTCAAGAAGCTCGTCGTGTGCCACGTGATTTCTGGTAAGGATCAGGCAAGGAATGTTCTTCGCAAAAAGCGCTGCAAGCCGTTCTCTTCTCTGTTCACTCGTCAGTTTGTCCAGAAAAGCATGCTCCATGTTACCGATCAACTGGATACGGTCCGGACCGAAGTGATCGTAGTAACCTGCCAGTTGAAGTCCGGGTCTCGTTACGTCAGCAACGTGAATGCGGACCTGATTGATGTCTTTCGAAGCATAGACCTCTTCCAAATCAAAAGTCTTGATGATTTCCGTTAGAAAAACGCTCGAATATGGCATGACATGCTCCTCCGTCGAATAATAGCTTACATTTCATTTTATAACAAATCGGCTCAAATGAATATCTCTTCATCAAGACAATTCTATGTCCGTTGCTTTTTCCGGCATCTTTTCCGGATCACAAAGAAAACTCTCCGAAGGCGGTCCGTGTTTTCTAACAACCGTGCACGTCTTCGGAGAGATATTCTTCTAAACTAAATTACAGTGATCACTCTTCCTCAGCAAGGAATGCCTTTCTCGCTTCGATGACCTTCGCCTGAACATCACCCGGAGCCTGCTCATAACGGGCATGCTCAATGGTATACCAGCCACGTCCCTGAGTCATAGACTTAAGATCAGTTGCATAAGTAGCCATCTCTGCTGTCGGAACTTCGCAGTTGATGACCGAACCGGTCTCATCACTGTCGATACCCATGATACGACCACGACGCTTGTTCATGTCGCCCATGATATCACCCTGCTTATCTTCCGGGATGTGTACGGCCACGGTGCTGATCGGCTCAAGGAGAACCGGGTTGGCAGCCGCCATACCAGCCTTGAAAGCTAGGCTTGCAGCAATCTTAAATGCCATTTCCGAAGAGTCAACATCGTGATAAGAACCATCAACGAGTGTAGCTTTAAGGTTTACTACCGGGAATCCGGCAAGAGTACCCTTCTTCACTGCGTCCTGAAGACCTTTCTCAACTGCAGGGAAGAAATTCTTCGGTACCGCGCCACCGAAAACTTTCTCGTCAAATACGAGCTCTTCGGAATCTGTCGGTTCGAATTCGATCCAGACGTCACCATACTGACCATGACCACCGGACTGTTTCTTATGCTTACCCTGAACCTTGACCTTCTTACGGATCGCTTCACGATACGGAACACGAGGTTCTTCCAGATCAGCATCCACGTTGAACTTGGTCTTCAGTTTACTCTTAAGAACGGAGATCTCCTGCTCACCAAGACCGGAGATGACCATCTGCTTGGTCTCTGCGTTATTGGTCACAACAAATACCGGATCCTCATCCTTCAGCTTATTCAAGCCGGCCATGATCTTATCCTCTTCACCTCTCGCCTTCGGAACGATACCCATAGACAAACATGGTGTCGGGAAATTGATCTTTGTCAAAGTAACGATACGGGACTTATCGCAGAGTGTATCGTTGGTCTGTGTAAGCACAAGCTTTGCCACGGCACCGATATCACCTGCAACCACTTTATCTGTCGGGATCTGCTTCTTACCTACCATATAGAACAGACCGCCCAGACGCTCTTCCTTTTCTTTTACCGCGTTATAAACGGTAGAGTTCGCCTTCAGAACACCTGCATACACACGGAACAAAGAGATTCTTCCAACAAACGGGTCAGCGATCGTCTTAAATACGAAAGCGGCCAACGGATCCTCTTCCTTACATACAACAGTCACCACATCCCCATCTGGCGTTACACCCTCTTGCGGTGGCTTAGTCGAAGCCGGCGGAGTATCCTTGGAAAGGCAGTTCATCAGGAATTCCACGCCCCAGTTCTTGTAAGCAGAACCACAATATACCGGGTGCAGAACGCCATCCGCAAATCCGGCATGAACGCCTCGACGGAATTCGTCTTCGGTGAACGGCTCACCTGCGAAATACTTCTCCATCAATTCTTCGTCGCTCTCAGCAACTACTTCGTTAACCTTATCCTGAAGTTCCGCTACTCGCGCTTCAAACTCTGCAGGAAGCGGAATCTCGGTCTGTGCGCCGGTCTTCTCGTCCAGTGTGAAAGCACGCTTATTCATAACGTCTACGATACCGGTCATCTTGTCGCCGCTCATGATCGGCAAAGAAAGCGGGATCACGCCACGGCCATAGCGGTTCATCATACGGGAAACCACGCCCTCGAAATCCGCATTCGGTTCGTCCATTCTGTTTACAAAGAAGAGAAAAGGCACTTTTCTCTTATTGAGAAGTCTGATCGCCTTTTCAGAACCGACGGAAGTTCCGCCCTTGGCACTGATCAATACGATCGCACTGCCTGCTACACGAATACCGGCCATCGTCTCACCAAGAAAATCGAAATCACCGGGGGTGTCGATGAGATTCATCTTCGTATTCTTCCACTCACATGCCGCAACGGACGTATTAAGTGAAATCTGTCGCTTCACTTCCTCCGGATCAAAATCCAGAGCCGTGTTTCCATCTACAGCGCGGCCGAGACGATCGATCGCCTTCGCACAGAAGAGCATCGCTTCTGCCAGTGCTGTCTTACCAGATCCGCCATGTCCCAATAACGCAATGTTACGGATCTTGTCTGCCGAATAATTGGTCATGTATTCGTCCTCCTAATTCAAACTCTAATGTGACTATTATAACCGATATTGTAAACAATATCCACAAAAACTTTCATTCATAGGAAAACTTTTTTGTGATACTTAACGGCAACTTGTCAAAAAGAACAAACACTTCATCTGCATTTCAAAAAAGTGGTGATTTTGGAGCACTCAAAGACAAACCAAGGCCGCCTCTTCCAAGCCTAAACCGGCAGAAGAGACGGCCCTGATTCTGAAACTACAAACCTTAGAGGTGTACCCGATGCACACTCTTGCGTTTTATCGGCGGATCACTTTTTTCCGCCCTCAACCTTATTTCTCTCGAATACCATGATCACACGGTCTTCCTTAATGGATACCGAGCTGGCGCTGAGCGACATCGCATCGCCGCCACCCAGAGAAGCCTGAACTTTACCGCCTTCATCATTGATCATGCTGTGGAGATGCCATCCACCGGCTGCCTTGGCCGCGAGGATCTCCGCGATTCTTTCGGAATTGACTTCACCATTGCTCAAGTGTGGAACAACCACTACAGAGTATTCCTTCAATCCATCCGCGATCGAAACGACTCCGCCGGCGCCACCGCCGACCGGCATCTTATCCAGTCTGTCCTGCAGCTTCTTGACTGCAGCCTGTGTCTCATTCAACTGCTTCTCTAACTCTTCTTTCGACTTAGCCATCTCTGCCAATTCACGCTCCTTCTCTTTGAGTGCATCCTGAAGTTTGCCCTTTTCGCTTTCGGAAAGCGCAGATTCCTTCAAGGAGACCGCACGCTTTTCTGCCTTCAGGATCAATTCCTGTGCCTCGACTTCGGCCAGTTTCTTCGCATTCTTCGAATCAGCAATGATTGCCTTGGCGTTCTCCAGATCGCTCTTCAAAGCTGCAATCTGCGTCGTATACGAACTCTTGCTTTCTTCCTGCTCCTTCGTCATCTTTGCGATTTCCGCTTCCAGAGCACTCTTTTGTTTTGCGATGACATCACAGCCGGCCTTCGCTTCTGCCTGAAGACGATCCTTCTCCTGCTGTGCATTCTTGATGGCATTCTCCGCCTCGGTCATCTTCGCCTTGGCTGCTTCTTCCATCTTCTGTTTCTCTTGCTGAGCTAATCCAAGCACCTGAGCCGCTTCTGCATCCAGTTTGCTCTTCTCGGCCTGGGATTTCTCCAGCTCCTGTTTAGCTGCAGCATTGATACGATTGCGCTCGTCTTCCGCTTCCTTGGCAATACGGGCTTTTTCCTGCTCCGCCTGAGCAATCGCTGCCTGTGCTTCCTTAGCGATACGGGCTTTCTCGTCTTCCGCTTCCTTGGCAAGACGTGCCTTATCTTGTTCCGCTTGAGCAATCGCAGCCTGCACTTCTGCCGCAATCCGGTTCTTCTCATCTTCTGCTTCTTTTGAAAGACGAGCCTTATCCTGTTCGGCCTGCGCAATGATAGCCTGCGCCTCCACTGCGATGCGGTTCTTCTCTTCTTCCGCAGACTGTGCGATCTGCGATCTTGTGATCTCTGCTTCTTGAGTGATACGGGCTTTCTCTTCTTCCGCCTGAGCAACCGCCGCCTGAGCTTCCTGCTGCATACGTGTCGCTTCCTGCTGCAGTGCCTCCAAGGAAAGCTTCGCCTCTGCTTCGAGACGCTTCTTCTCCTGCTCGGCATTCTTTCTCAGCGTTTCGATCTCCGCCTCAATATTCTCTTTCTCCTGGGCAACGGCTTCATAGGAAGCCTGTGTCTCATCCAGAGCCTGCTTCATGCGTTCAGACTCTTCCATGATCTTCTGCTGCTCCGCCTGAGCTTTATTCGCCTCATTAATAACACGCTGCGCTTCTGCAGTATAGGCTTTCAGCTCCTCTGCAGCCTGCTTCTTCGTCTCTTCCACACTGGTAAGGACCTGCTGTGCTTCCGCCAAAGCCTGCGCCTTAGCATCTTCACCTTCCTTGATTGCCGCAGCACGGGCCTCTTCGCCTTCTTTGATCTTGGCCTTGCTGATCTCGGAAGCTTCAGCCTCCAGGCGGGCACGCTCGCCCTCATAATCATTACGGATCGCCTCAATGGACGCCGTCATCTCTTCGTATTCTTTTTTCGCCTTATCGCGCTCAGCCATTGCCGCCTTCGTAGCTTCTTCCGCCGCGATGGCTTCATCAAGCAACTGCTGCTTACGCGCCATGGCATCTTTATATTCTTTCTGAACCTGAACAGCCAGCTTCTCTGTCTGTTTCTGGGCATCAAGCAGGATCGCTTCCTGTTCCTTCTGTGCCTGCTTGACCATCTCATCATGTTCTGCGGCCATCTCTTTTCTGGCCTGTTCTTTCAGTTTTTCCAGCTCTGCGCCGGCATCCTTGGAACGTTTCTTCTCGATTTCAACTGATTCTCTGAGCTCCTCCAACTCTTTCTCCAGTTGTTTTCTCTCGTCCAAAGCACGCTGGCGGATCTCCACATATTCTTTCTCGATCCGGATCTTCTCCGATTCCAGTTGCTGGTTCAGCGTCTCGATCTCACGCTGATTACGAGCCTTCATTTCAACGATCGCTTTCTCCTCACTGGATCGTTTCTGTTCCACTCTGCTGGCAGCTTCCTGTTCGTTCCGCTTGATATTCTCATTCGCTTCCTGGCGAGCAACATCCTCGCCCTCACGTGCAGCCTTCTGAAAGTCGTACTTACACATGAAGCAACGAGCCACGTTATCACCCATCATAACGCCACATACTGGACACTTCTTCATTGCTATTTACTCCTCATGCATCGAATTGTAAAACAATTATACAACGTTTTATTCACTTTTTCATTGTTTTCTGGGCGATTTTCACAATTAATTGACAAAGATTTTTCACAAAGTACAAGCTTAGCCTTGTACCGGAACCGGGAAAAGGTCGAAACTTGAGGCAAAAGAGAAGGCTCCGACAAAAAGAAGGATATAGAAACAAAGAATGATTACCGAAATGATGACCATCAGCCGGCTCAATCTGAAACAATCTGCCTTTTTATACGGATTTCTTTCTCCTATACCGCTACACGCTTTCACCAGCGCAACAATGGCCAAAGGCAACGGCATTAAGATACCAACCAGACTCAGGACCGAAATCACGATCAGGGCAATGGACATGCCTCGAAGAGCTTCAAAATCGTATTCTTCGGTGGCATCAATGTGATAGTAAGTACTCTCATCATATGCATAGGGAAAAGAACTCTCCGCCGTTGCATACTGCGGATTCATCGCCATGTCAGGCATCGGAAGCGCAGGAGAGGATACAGAAGGAAGGATCGTCTCATCGGCTGTCGGAGTATAAAGCGGAATAACCGGATCCGGCATTTTAGCTGAATCTTGTGGCACTTCGATCATAGCGCCGCATTCCGGGCAGAATGTGGCACCGTCTGCGATTTCTTTATGACAACGACTGCAGATCATAACCGTTTCTCCTTCTTTCAGTTCTTTTCCCATCTTATCCGCTTCCATCAGACGCGTCAAGCATCAGCTCGTGTGCAGGAGCCGAAACCCGGTATTCAAATAAAAAGAGGGTAGTCATTTGCGACTACCCTCCTGATCATTATAACTAAGAAATTATTTTCCCATCTGCTCAACCGACTCGGATACAGATTCATATACCGACTCGAGGTATTCAGAGAAAGACTTTCCGTCAGCGTACTTGTTAAAGTTGACGATCGTGGAGATGACCGAGAATGCCAAACCGCCGAGAATTACTACAAAAGCAATGATCATAAGAATGCGTGCTTTTCTTCTGTTGGAAGCTTCTTCTTCAGCATTCATGCTGCTCTTTACCTTCGAGGCAAAGACGATACCAATGATACCGAGGACCATAGCGATCAAAGAAATAAAGTTTGTGCAGCAGCAGCAAACTACACCAAGAACAAGCGCGATAATGTTTCCTGCAAGCAATCCGGCCGCGCTGCCCGGAGTATAGTATGGCGGCTGTACGCCATAAGAAGATTGTGGAGCTGTATAAGAAGGTTCCGGCTGATACGGAGTCTGAACCGGTTGTTGCGGGAAAGTCGGCTGCGGCATTTCCTGTACCGGCTGTACTTCTACCTTTGCGCCACAGTTCTGGCAAAACGGGGAACCACCTGTTTCCTGACCACAATATTTACAAATAGACATTTTCTTCTCCTCCTGTTCCTAATACACGAACAAAATACATTTATTATAATAATTTCTTTCCTATACAAACGCAAGAATCATGTTCTTTTCTTTAAGCATTCTTAAACAAGTCACGGTGCCAAAATAGAAAACGGCCATGTCGGTATGTTTCTCAAAATAGTAAAAAGCACTATAACGACAGCGATCAGTATCGCCGCCCAGAGCGGAAACGTTTCCGGTATCCACATCACCCGTTTCCGGAAGATCAGAGTCGTCAGCCCGACCAGAAAAAACCAAAACATGATAACAGCCACAAACGGAAATAAAAGATTATAGTCAAAAGCCTCAAGGATATGTCCATGCAGCATCGCATGAAATGCCCGTGTTTCACCACAGCCGGGGCAATACAAACCTGTCTGTTCATAGGTGACGCATTTCATGGTCAAACCCTGACTTGCCGACGGATCAATGAAGTAACCGTATGCCAAACCAAGAAGAACACCCATGACCATACAGAAGACCAGCGGCCATCGGATATAATTTCTAAAAATCAGGGGTCTCTTTTCTTTCAAAACTCAACGTCTCCAATATAAATGAATTGACAGCCTTCTCTATTTTGCGGATAAAAGAGAAAACTGTCAATTCACAAGAAAGAATAAGAGGAAAAATGAAAAGTTTTTAAGCAAATTCCTGGACCCAGTAGTAATGGCCATTGCAAACATAGCAGGAAACACCAAGTTTTGTGTAAGCGCCCTCGAGAATGTTTGCACGGTGTGTCGGAGAGTTCATCCAGGCTTCAAATACTTCCTGAACAGATGTCTGTCCATGTGCCAGGTTCTCACCCATCTGTGTCCGTGATCCGGCTGTCCACCACGCGGATCCATCCGGGCGGGTGTGCGAGAAGGATACTACGATCTCACTTGCACGAATATTAGCAGCCTTGGCCAGCGTTCCATCCCAGGAAAGTTTTCCGAGACCGTTTGCTGCACGAGTATCGTTTACATATTCGAGAACTGCTCTGGCGTAATCATTAAAGTATTCGCCGCTGAGATCTCCAAGAGAATCCTGCTTCGGAGGCTCTGTCGTTGTTGTTGTCGGAGGTTCCGTCGTTGTCGTCGGAGGCTCTGTCGTTGTTGTCGTCGGAGGCTCTGTCGTCGTTGTCGGAGCCTCTGTTGTAGTTGTCGGAGCCTCTGTTGTAGTTGTCGGAGCCTCTGTTGTGGTGGTAGCTTCCGTTGTGGCTTCTGTTGTAGTTGTGGCTTCAGTTGTTGCCTCTGTTGTCTCCTCAACAGTGGTCTCTGTTGTGGTGGCCTCTGTCGTGGTTTCTGTTGTTGCTTCAGTAGTAGTTTCCTTTGTTGTCTCTTCGGTGGTCTCCTTTGTTGTCTCTACGATTACTTCTTCAACCTTATCTTCCACTTCGATCGTTTCCGGAACGATCACATCAGACTCTACGATGTTCTCGGACTCAACAGAAACGACACCCTGCTCAGAAGGTGCAAACCAGGAAGATGTATTCAGAACGTCGGATTTCATATCGGCAAGACCAACTGTGCCCAGCGCAACGGCCGACACGATCGAGATGGTCGCTAAATGTTTTGAAAAGAATGTAATCAAGTTTTGCAACTTCATAGTTTAGATCCCCCTTCTCATATTTCCTAGACCATTGGTTGCTTCAAACTATCTAGATTATAATATATGTCTATTGCGGAAATACGTGCAGTTTTTAACTAATTTGTTAACGAAACAAAACCCCGGGCTACAGTAAAGTAGCCCGGGGAAGAGGAAAACGATTGATTTTCTCAAATGTCAATACAACTCCGTCATACAATCTTCGTCAGATTTCTGATTTGTTCTTGCTCATCCGATCGCCAGTCCGAATGTGTTCTGCAGATAGCTGATCTGAGCTGCTGTCAATGCGTAGGTGTCTGTGTTCCAAAGAGACGGGAAGATATTCTGGTCGAGCATCCAGCGGCCGCTTCCTGTGCCGTTTCCGATCGTCAGGACAAATCCGTTGCCTCTCTTTGCGATCGAGATATCCAGTGTGTTGTACTGGTTGATCTGGATCTTTACGCTGTAAGTATTTCCGCCGTTCGAAGGTGTAATGCTTACAACGCCTTGGCCTGTTGTAGTCAATCCGTTTGCAGGTCTAACAGCACCTGTAGATCCGCCGTTATTGCCCGCTCCACCGCCGGAAGTGTTCTGCGTTGTCGTTGTTGGCGGCAACGTAGTCTCCGTTGTCGTTTCCTGCGTGGTCGTTGTTTGAGGTGGGGGATTTGTTGTTGTCGCTGCAGGTTCTGATGCAACCGACGGAGCACCTCCACCTCCGGCTCCTGGAGCAGCAGGGCCAGGGATAAGATTCGTATTACCTGTCGGCGTTCTGTCCGGCGCGGTATCTCTTGTATATCCCTTCAAATACCCTTGCACGTCGTCTTCTACTCTGACATTCATATCATCGTGCTGTTCAACTTTATCGGCAGCTACATCTGCACTTCTCAGATAATCACTAACACTTGTTACAAACACCGAAGATAAAACTAAAATGATTGCGATCACACAAACTATCTCAGCAAGTGTAAAACCTCTTCTGTAAGCTAATGTCTTTTTCATATTGTCCCCCTCCTTACTTGGTGGTTTATCCCCTCAAGATCATTGCGACCTTTGTTTTTTTCTATGGCTCTATTCTATCAACCCCTTTGTTCAAAATCTACCCTATTTTTGTCACATTTTTGCCATATTTTGTATCTATTTTGTGTCGAAAATATTTCCGAGAGTCTGTTTTTGTGCTTTTTGCATAAAATCGCATATGCTTTTGCGCATTTCGCCATGTGCTTTTTGTTGCAAATGTGTCGAATTGTGAACTCATCTTCACATTTCAAACCGATTTTTAAACAAAATATAAATCGGGCATGTCAAAATTGAACATGCCCGATGAAAAAAGTGTTTCCAATTCCTGTTCAGTGTGTGTCCCGTTTCTCCCAAATCGACTGTGCCCGTAAGAGAAGCGCCTCTTTTTCGTTAGGAACGGTCTCTTCGATTATTTCATCAAGAAGTTGTTTTTTGATCTCTCCCAAAACCGGACCGGACGGAATACCGAGCCCGATCAGGTCTTTGCCGCTAACTTGCATATCCGCATACGAGAAGCACAGCGATTCTTTGATCACACTGTCCACCATCTCTTCAAACCGGTCGATCTCCGGGAACCGGTAACTGCTAAGTTCAGAATGCGCCTTGATATCGGCTCTCTTCACCTGGATCAGTTTTCGAAGGATATCTTCTCCGTACTGGTTCAATCTTCTCCGCACTATGTGAAGGCTCGGCTCCAAAGCCACATCATGGATCTTGATCAGCGTAACGATCGTTTCCCTCGTTTTGGTATCGACCTTCAAACGCCGAAGGATCGCGTCTGCCATATCCGCGCCTTTCTTCTGGTGTCCGTAGAAATGCCCGATGCCGTCTTCTCCCCTCTGGAAGCACTGCGGCTTGGCCACATCGTGCAGCAGCATCGTGACACGGAGGATCAGATCGCCGGGCACATTCTCCATCGCGACCAGGCTATGTTCCCACACATCATAAATATGGTGCGGATTATACTGGTTACACCCCTTCATGGGAACGATCTCCGGGATCACCACCGCGATCACATCAATATATCGTCTTAATATGTCCGTAGCGAATTTTCCGCAAAACAGCTTGCTTAGTTCCTGCCAGACCCTCTCGACGGAAAGGCGCGAAAGAGAATCCTTCTTCAGGAAGATCTGCTTCTCGGTCTCTTCTTCGATTGAAAAGCCCAGTTGCGAAGCAAAACGCAAAGCCCGAAGAATACGCAAGGCATCCTCTTCAAAACGGATCTTCGGATCTCCCACCGCACGGATCAGTCCTTTTTCCAGATCTTCCCGGCCTCCGCAGTGATCCACGAGCACAGAATCTTTCGAAAGCGCCAGTGCATTGATTGTAAAATCGCGTCTTTTCACATCTTCTTCCAGATTCCTGGTAAAAAGCACTTCCTGCGGGTGCCGCGCGTCGAGATATTCGCCATCGATCCTAAATGTCGTCACCTCGATAGGCACTGACTCCCAGACCACCGTGACCGTGCCATGTGAAAGGCCGGTCGGGTGACAGTTTTCCTTGCCGAACACGGACATGACTTCCTCCGGCTCCGCACTGGTTGCCACATCAAAATCGTAGGGTTCTTTTCCCAAGAAAATATCGCGGACTGCTCCGCCGACGATATAGGCTTCAAAGCCGTGTGATTCCAGGCACTCCAGAAGTTTCTGAAGTTTTTCCGGAACGATATATCTGTTCTTAATATCCGTAGAAGGCATGCGATCCGAGAAGAAAACTCTTCCTATCCCCCGTTTATTTCCTGTATTTGACGGTCATCTCAATCTGCGAAGGATCGAAAGAAGCATGCGGTTATTCAGTTTCACCGGGCATCCCCAGTTCTTCACATCAAGAAGCACCATTTCCATGATGCCATTATAATCTTCGGCTTTCAAGCACGTAAGCGTATCCGGAATATTCACCCTTCGAAGAAGGCTTCTGATACCATCAATAAACGACCGGGCCGCCTCATCCTGCGTTGCTTTTGCCGAGCAAAGATGCGAAGCGCGGGCCAACTCGGCCAGCTGGGCGGATATGACGTCGAACTCCATTTCCAGGATCAAAGGCAGCACTGCTGCGCATGCGCGGCCTTGCGGAATTCCGTATTTCTCGGCGATCCGCATCGAGATACAGTGCGCAGGACCGAATCCGATCCGTCTTGACGCCACTCCGGCATAGTACGGAGCCATCATCATCTGTAGATATTTTTCATTCGAAACACTGTGTTTGTAGCAAGGTTCCAGATATGAGAAAAAGATCGGAACGGCTACCATGACATTGGCACGATCTGCCGGGAACAGTGGCGAAACCGAGCTGACATAAGCTTCAATCGCGTGAGTCAGAGCCAGCATCGATGCCGACAGGAAACTGTCGGTCGGAAGACGAAGCACCAGGTTCGGGTCCAGTACCACGGTCTTCGGCACCAGGTGTTCGCTGAAGAAAAAGCACATCTGCTGTTCATACTGGATAAAAGATACCGCCGAGCTCTCCGCTCCGCATCCCGTAGTCGCCACGGCATACAGATCCACGCCCGGATTCGGGATCATACCGACCCCGCGTAGCTGATATAACGACTTAGTGGCATTTGTCACCCAGACTGAAACCATCTTGGCCACGTCGATCACGGTGCCGCCGCCAAAAGCAACTACCGCTTCACAGTTATACGTCTGGCACTGCGCCGCGCAACGTTCCACCGTTCGCGCGTCCGGGATCTTATCCACTTCCGAGTAGATGAAACAGCGCACGCCGGCCAGCGTCAAAGTCTCTATAAAAGCATCATAGAGTTTCAGTTTTTTCGTTTGTTTTCCGGAGATCAGATAGATACGCTTCACTTCACGCTGCGTCAGGAGCCTTGTCAATTCGGCAAAAGCACCCTCGTCCGCCATCACTTCCTGACGGCAGTCGTTCATTTTCCTTGCATAATGAAGAATCTCCCGATTCGCGCCCATATCCAAGCCTTCTCCTTCTCCCCCAAGAGGGCACCACCCTCTACTGAATAAATTAAGTATACCATGAAGAAGTGCTTTTCGGGCGGAAAAATCGCGAGACGGATCCACAAAGGAAATGGCATATCCTTTTTCAGATCATGTCTGTTATAATGTTAATTGGACAAGTTTTTCACAGAAAGACGAGGTAAAGGCATATGAAGTTTACGGATGGTCTATGGATAGCAAAAGATGGTTTTAAGATCGAAACACCGAAAGAGATCGCCGATATCGGCCATTCCGACTCCGGCATCACGCTTTTCGCGCCTTACGAGGAGCAGAACTCCAAGCTCGATTCCATCGGTTGCGGTCTGCTGTCCGTCAAGATCAGCGCACCGGCAGCCAATATGCTTTCTGTTAAGATCACAAATTTCAAGGGACGCCGGGAAGCTAAAGCGTTTTTTGAATTGAACCGTGCTTCCGTGACTCCTGTCAGCAGTGAGAACGAAGAGGCATATATCTATGCATCCAGTCTTTTGGAAGCCCGTATCAGTAAAGACGGTTCCTGGGGCATCTCGTTCTTCTTCTCCGGAAATTACCTGACATCCACCAATCTCGGTGGAATGGCCCACATCATCGGGCCGGACGGTCGTTCGTACATCCGTGAGCAGCTTGACTTAAGTGATGACGAATATATCTATGGTCTGGGTGAACTCCCGGGGAATTTCATCAGAAACGGCGGATCCTATACCGTCTGGAACGAAGATGCAGGCATAGATTACGGCAAGTCATCCAAATGCGTGCCTTTTATTCTTTCTTCCAATAACTATGGTGTTCTTGTCAACAGCACCGGCCGTGTGGAGTTTGAAATCGCGAATGACGCCACCACCGGAACAGGTGAATCCGGCAACTTCTCCCGCGCCCAGTTCTCTGTGGAAGGCGAGACAATGGAATACATTCTTATCGGCGGCGCTTCTCCGAAGCATGTCCTGAACCTTTATACCGAACTGGTAGGTAATCCGGCTCTTCCGCCGGCCTGGTCCTTCGGTCCTTGGTTCTCCACCTCCATGCTGGCCGATTATGACGAAGAGACCATCATCGATACAGTGGAAAGATACCGCTCTCAGGGCATCCCGCTTTCGGTACTTCACTTTTCTCCTTTCTGGATGAAGGAATTTGAGTGGACAAGTTTCCTTTGGGACAGCGAGCGTTTCCCGAACCCTTCCCAGATGATCCGTAAACTGCACGAGAAGGGCGTACGTGTCTGTCTGTGGATCAGTCCGTATATTGCGCAGAGATCTCCTTTGTTCCGTGAAGGAATGGAGGGCAACTACTTTATCAATACAGGTGATGGAAATCCTTGGCAGAGTGATTATCGTCAGGCCGGGGCCGCTATGATCGACTTCAGTCTTCCTGTCGTGCGCGCCTGGTACCAGAAATTTCTCGACGAACTGATCCGTATGGGCGTGGATTCCTTCCAGCTGGACTATGGTGCTGACGCGCCTATCGCCGATCCTTCCTTCGGCGCATATGCCAGCAAGCTCGGTATCACCTATAAGAACAAATTTGATGCGGAGAGTATGCATAATTACTATGCCTACCTCTTCAGCGATACAGTATTTGAGATCCTGGAGAAGAGATACGGACAGAATAACGCTTGTATCCTCTCCCACGCCGGCACGGTCGGTTCTCAAAAATTCCCGTTCCTTTCTTTGGATAACACGGCTACTTCCTATGACGCCATGAAGACTGTCATCCAAAGCGGACTGAATCTATCCATCAGCGGCTTCCCGTTCTGGAGCCAGAATATCGGAGGTCTAGGCGACGATTGCACACCGGATCTTTTCATGCGTTGGCATGCAGCAGCTACGTTTGCGCCACATGCAAATGCCATCGGCGTGAATATCCCGAAGGATCCTTGGAATTTCGGAGCGGATGCTATTTCCGAGGTCATGCTTTTCTCGAAACTGAAACTCGGTCTGATGCCGTACATCTTCTCTTCTGCGGTTGAATCCAGCACGATGGGCACACCTTTGGTCCGTCCAATGCTTCTGGAATTCCCGGGAGATCCGAATACATATACATTGGATCAGCAGTATATGCTGGGTGGCAATCTTCTCGTTGCGCCGATCACGCAGGCAGACGGCATCGTCCGTTACTACGTTCCTTCCGGCGTCTGGACCAACCTTCTTACCCGTGAGCGCGTGGAAGGTCCGATCTGGAAGAACGAGCAGCACGACTATACATCCATGCCGATCCTCGCCAGACCGGGAACGATCCTGGTTGCCGGCACGACGGATGAAACGCCGCTCTATAACTATATGGAAAATGTCACCATCACATTGTTTGAGATTCCGGAAAACAAAGAGATCACTGCAGATGTCTATTCCGCCGATCTGAAGAACATGGGACTTGTACGCGTCATGAAAAAAGGAGACCGTCTGGGTCTGATGACACAGGGTATCGTCGGACAGATCCGACTTCTTCTGGCCAACGTATTTAACGTCAGTTCCGTTTCTTCCGGTTTCCCTGAGCTCAACGAGTGGGGTACTATGGTCGTTTATGACGGAGACCGTATCGAGATCACGCTTATGTCGGACGGCACAGAGCAGCCGGCAGACCAGGCACCGGAACAGCCGGAGCAGTAAGCGGAATCAGCAAACCGAAAACAGTAGACCGCAACCGGTGATCTGATCTGTATAGATCAGTATCTTCTGTTACGCACTTTTGAGACGATCATCACGATGATAATGATGGCGCTGACTGCAACCAGCAATCCGCCAATGATCGTGCGCGAGGAAAACTCCGAGTCAATAAAGTCCAGGAAACCCGGTTCGGACCCGGGTGTAGGTGTCGGTGTCGCCGGGACAGGCGTAGGCGTAGGTGTCGGCGTCGGCGTAGCAGTAGGTCTCGGGCCGGGACGGATCGAAACCTCAGAACAGACTTGCTTTTCGAAACGCACTGTCTGCATGGAAGAAACTTCCTCGACAACACCATCAAAAGGCTCAGCAAGATAAGCATCGTAAAGCGAGAGTTCTTTTGAAGCAATAGCGGTCTTTCCTGCACGGATCGTAAGTTCGGAAGAGAGGATCGAAATCTCGCCCTCCGGTGCAAATACAGCAGTATGATCCATACCGGAAGAATGAACGGAAACCTTGCTCCCGTTTTCGATCTGGATATTCTTCGTTCCATAGATCACGCTTTCCGATGCGGAGAGATCCAATACCGAATCTGCTCCTGTGATGCGGATATTTCCATCCATGGCGACGAGCGCGCGGGATAAGGAGTCTACGGTGATTTTGGAATCCTCGATCATGAGGTCTCCGGAAGTATTGCCGATGGCGCCTCCGGTTGAGGCAACCTTATCATGGATCGTCAGAGCAGAAGACTGAACCGACAACGGACCATCGCTCATAACCAGATATTCCGTGTTTTCTGTCGCACCGGTCCCCTCGACCGTGACCGTCGTTTGGGACAGCGAAAGAGAACCGCCCTGCGCATAGAGCGCAGCGTGACATGCAGATGTGGTGAGGGAAAGCGATCCTTCTCCTTCTATCTTCAAAGAACCGGAAACATGGATCGCCGGAGATTCAAGGTTCGACGCAACCTTATTTTCTCCGGAAAGCTGGATAGTGGCTTCTTCCTGCGTGCCCAGGTCAATGTAAAGTCCGTCATACCCATCCAGGGAAAGAGTATGTGTTTCGGAATCGAATTTCCAGTTATCGCCTTTGCAGTCACGGCTTACGGCAAAGACTTTGCCATCCACTATGATCGTCTTGTTATCTTTCGCCATGACCGGCATGCTGTGAAGCATCAAGATGCACGCAACTATCAACATTCCGATAAGATGATGTTTTTTTCTGTTTATACCCATTTCCCGCTCCTTTAGAACACCAAGTTGTCGTACACACTATATCATATCCCGGCCAAAATTTCGCCTTGACATTTATTGAAGCAACCACGATAATAGGGAAGTGATTCGGGGCATTAGCTCAGCTGGGAGAGCGCCAGGTTCGCAATCTGGAGGTCGTGAGTTCGATCCTCATATGCTCCACCAAGAGAAAGGGCGTCTCAAAGTGATGCAAATCATTTTGAGACGCCTCTTTTTATGCAGATTTTGAAATGAACATAATCAGATTACGGCTCCACAGTTTTAACATTTCTTCGTTTCTTCGTATTGAATAACCGGGTGCTCAAAATCTATCTTTTTCACTTCCTCGCCCGTCAGGAAAAAGCACTCGATCCCTGGATAAAGCCATGAATCTTCCGTTCCGTCATCCAGTGTCCATCTTTGCTCGATCATATCTCCTCTGAAACCTACGTATCTTGTCTCGACAGCACCATCAGAAAAATGCACCGTGATCGTGACCACAACATCTTCAAATATCGCGTTGTAATATTCGACTATTTCTTCATCCGAAGGCGGCATAACTTCTTGCCTTATGCTGCCATCCGGCATTATGGTTTCATTCAAGACTTCAGGCTCCAGATCATAATACATCTGTTCCAGATCCGGCCGATCGATTATTTCCTTTACAAGAAAGAATTCGAAGAACTTCTTATCCGTAAAAGGATAGTTGATCGTATAACTGCCATAATACCTTTGCCCGGGAACATTACGCGGATTATAGTCCGGGATAACTTCAAAATAATCAGCATAGTACGGCTTGATTTCAATTCCATGAAAATTGTCACTTGGGCCGATTCCTTTATGCTGCACCTCGGCAAATGAATTATAAAATGAGTATTCTACACTTTTCACATCTTCACCCTGAACATCAAAGCCGAGCGAAAACTCACAGGTTTCGGGGCCACATGAGATTCCCTTCTCTGCCAAAAAGTCATTCGGATAAGTTAATGGTAACGATCCTCCATCCTCCATTTCCTGCGCGTTGACCGTTATAGCAAACGGATTCGCTTTTGATTTCTTTCGGGCGAATTGATTCCTGGCAACGAAAAAGATCAGTGCCGCCGCAGCAGCAGCTGAAGCAAAAGCAACTACCCGGATCAGCATTCTCTTTTTTTTTCTCTTTGTCTCATCGGAAGACCGCGTCGCGGCCGGCAAGTCCGGAAGATTTGCCAGTACGTCTTCTGCCTTAGTCCGGACAATATCCGGAATGATAATTTCTTTTTGGAATATATTAGGATTATTCATCTTTACACCTCTTTCCTATCGAAAATCACCATAGTACTTCGCGAGGATCTCTCTTCCTCTCTGAAGCCTGGTGGTTACAGTGCTTTTGCTAAGCCCCGCCAATTCCGCGATCTCACTTGTTTTATAATCGTACACGTAGTAAAGAGTCATAACGAGACGATACTTCTCATCCAGTTTACTCATGGCTTCTTTAAGCTCGATATTGTATTCGTCCTCGGATACCGGCTCTTCCCACTCCGAAAGATCCGTATATCTTTTTCTGTCATTCAGGATGGCGTAACAGTTATTGATCAGGATCCGTATCAGCCAGGTACTGAAATACTTCTCTTCGCGCAGTGTCGAGATCTTTTCCCAGCAGTTCAGGATCGAATCCTGTATGGCATCAGCCACATCTTCATCATTCATGAGAATAGAAAGGCTGACTTTATACATTTGTGTCATGTTCCGCCGGATCAGTTCCGCAAAAGCATCTTTGTCTCTGGTTTTGGCCAAATACACAAGTTGTTCCGTTTCCTTGTTCTTCATCAACACCTCCGCAGGAAAATTCAATTTGGATCCCAGCTTTTTCTCCCTACACTCATTAGATAAAGTTTATAGCATTTTGGTCTCACAAAACAAAAAATCGGCTGTGCCCGCCGAAGATTTGCTTCGTATCCACACAGCCGTTTCTATGATTGCATCTATATATATGTTTCCCGACTATACAAAAACCCCGTTTTTCACTACGGTGAACCGTCATAAAAAAGGCGGTTTTTATATATGCCGGAAAAGTATATAGCAAACCCAAGGGTCCGCACCAATTACTTCAAGAAGCCGTTGATGATCTGCTCTTCTGCTTCCTGCTCGGTCAGTCCGAATGTCATCAGCTTGATCAGCTGATCGCCGGCGATCTTTCCGATTGCCGCCTCATGAACGAGCGCAGCGTCGACATTATTCGCTTCGAGACCAGGAACAGCCAGGATACGGCCGTTATCCATGATGATCGCATCGCACTCGGTATGACCGGAGCAAGCCGCATTACCTGTCAACACCGCATCGAACTTCTGATAGGAATCATCTCTGGCAACAGAACGGGAAACGACATCTGCCGAGCTTCTTTCACCGTTGAGATCTACACGGTAGTTGCTGATCGCATTCTGGCTGCCATGAGTCATGAGACGCTCATGAACGACCAGTCTCGCGCCCTTGCCCAGTTCGGCTTTGGTATCACGGACGGTGTCATCGACGCCCTTGATCTGGGTCATCTCCATCTCCATGTAGCTGTCTTCTTCCATATACACTTCCGTTCCCGGATTCAGGATACGCTTGCCTGAACCATCGCCGGAACCATAGTGTTTCTCGACATACTTTACCTTCGAACCACGCCCGACAAAGAAGCGATGAATACCATCGTGCTCGGAATCCTTCGGCCCGCAGTTATCGATACCGCAACCTGCCACGATCACGACATCACAGTCTTCTCCGATATAAAAGTCGTTATAGACGATCTCTTTAATGCCACTGGCCGTCATAACTACCGGAATATGCACACTCTCGTTCTTCGTACCCGGCTTGATCTTAATGTCGATGCCGGAACCATTCTCTTTCGGTGTAATCTCGATATTCGCCGTAGAATTTCTCGCTACAGCCTGACCATTGGCGCGTATGTTAAAAGCACCTACCGGAACTTTATGCAGATCGGCAACTTCTTCCAAAAGACGATCGGATACAGAATCCAGATTCAACATTACTCCTCGCCTCCTTCCAAAGCCCGTTCTTTCTCGCAACGCTTCACGGCCGACATCGTTCCGGCCAGTTTCGGCAGGATCTCCTCTTTCGGTCCATGCTCAACAAGCTTACCATCGCTTAAGACGATGATCTCATCCGCAATATTCAGGATCCTCTCCTGATGCGAAATGATCAGGATCGAACTGTCCTTGATTTCTTTTCTCATACCTTCGAAAACCTTGATGAGGTTCTGGAAACTCCAAAGATCGATACCCGCCTCCGGCTCATCGAACACGGAAAGCTGGGAAGCCTTGGCCAAAACGGTCGCAATCTCGATACGCTTCAGTTCTCCACCCGAAAGGCTGGCATTTACTTCACGATTGATGTAATCTCTCGCGCACAGACCTACAGCAGAAAGATACTTACAAGCATCGACAGATGACAGCTTGGTACCTGTCGCCAGACGGATCAGGTCAAAGACCTGCAGTCCCTTAAACCTTACCGGCTGCTGGAAAGCAAAACCGATACCGGCTCTAGCGCGGTCCGTGATCGACATATCCGTAATATCCTGACCATTAAACAGGATCTTACCCGAAGTGGGCTTGATGATGCCCGCGATCAGCTTGGCCATCGTAGACTTACCGCCACCATTCGGTCCGGTGATCACGGTAAGATGCCCGTCCGGGATCTTAAAACTGATGTCATGCAGGATGCCGATATCCTGCCCTTCCTCATTCACTTCGAATGAGACATGCTGCAATTCAAGCATGATTATCTCCTTGTCTAGGGAATTATATTATTTCAGTGCTTTTGGCACGGCAGAAGAAACTGCTTGAGTCCGTGGCGGCACTGATCAAAATTCAACCATGGGATATTGTACCACGATTTGGAACCCTTTTCCCGTCTCCGAAGCAACATCCAGGGAAAATTTCATGTCATCCGCCATTTTTTTGACCAGATAAAGGCCCATGCCGGTAGCTTTCTTTCTCACAGCGCCCGTATCGCCCGTAAAACCGCGTTCAAAAATATAAGGAAGATCGCACTGCTTGACACCGATGCCGTTGTCCGAAATGACCAGTTTGTCGGGGCCTTCGGGAGCAAACTTCAGTTGAGGATCCTCGGAGGAATACTTGATGGCATTACTCACGATCTGCCCGAGAATAAAATGAAGCGCGCGCCGATCCGAAAAAACCAGTTCCACACCCAGCTCATTGATCACGGTAAAGTTCTTCTCGGATAGAAGCGGGCGGTAATCCTCGATCACTTCGTCCACGGCCTCTTTCAAGGAAAGCTTTTCGAAAAGATAATCCTTCCGCTCACCCTTGACGCGTGCATATTGGAGCATCTGCTCCACGGATTCGCTGAGATTACTGCGGATAAATTCGATTTTGTAGGCCATCTCCGGCGGCATGGTATCCCTGTTATTGTCTAGGATCATGGTCAAAAGCGCGATCGGCGTTTTCGCCTCGTGCGCCCACTTCTCCACGTACTCCTCATATTCTTCATTCTGGGAGATCAAAGTGCTCTTCTGAGTCTCATTCTTATCCAGAAGGTCCAGCAGCACTTTCATGCGTTCTTTCGAAAAACCACGATGACGGGAAACCAGTATCTCGGCCTTTGCTTTTTCAGGATCCTGCAGGTAATCGGAAAAAGCTCTTGCGATCCGCTTCTCTCGTCCCCAGAGGAAAGCGCACACCGCTGCAAAAGAAAGAATGGTAAAGAGCACCAGGGCAAGACTCAGGGTCACCAGGCTTCTGGCGTCCACCACCCAGAGCATACCGACAAAAAATGCATCACAAAGAAGGAGATAGATCAGCCAGTGTATGTGTTCGTGGAGAACGAGAAAAAACTTCTTCATGCGTCCCCCTCCGTCTCCACGGCGCAAAGGCGGTATCCCACGCCCCGCTCGGGCACGATGGAAAGCTTCATGGAAAGGCCGTTCATCGTTTTCTTTAATCTCGTCAGGTTCACCTGCAACGCATTTTCATCGATAAACTCGCTCGTTCCCCAGACCGCTTCGCAGATGGTTTCTTTCGTCACCACATTGCCCATGTCCAGCATCAGGCTTTCCAGGATCTTTCCCTGATTCTTCGGTAAAAGCACTGACCGGTTGTCGATATAGAGGGTAAATGTCCCGCGGTCCAGAAGAAATCCCGGCCCCTCGAGCATGTTGCTTCTTCCTTCGTAGCGCTTGAGAACGTTGGCGATCCGGGCCAGAAGGCGCTCTTTCCGGTATGGTTTCGTGATAAATTCATCAGCGCCCAGCTCCAGTGCAAGAAGTTCATCACGCAACTGATCCCGGGAGGTCAGGATGACCACCGGGACCGCACTTTTATTCTTCACTTCACGACAGATCTGAAAGCCACTCTTCTCCGGGAGATTGATATCCAGAAGCAGAAGATCCGGCGGATCGCTTAGGATGCTCTCCGTCACGCAGGTAAAATCGGAGAGGACGGAAACACTGTACCGTTCCTTTTCGAGCATGGTGCGAAGCTCCTCCGCCACCATCTTTTCATCTTCGACTACCGCGATCCGCTTCATGAACAGGTCTTCCTTTCTGCACCGCCTGATCCCGCCTCCACCGCACGGAAAGTCCGGCGGAAGCGCTTCTTGGCGTATTACTCCTCTCTTTCCGGAGTCATCAGGGTCTCCAGGAATCTCGAGCTCGAACGCTTGACGAGGAACATATACACATATTCTATCAGACCGAACAAGGCAATCACAATCAGGACCACAGGAATCATGTCCGACATGCTGACTTTTGTCCGACTGGAAAGGATCGCGTTAAAGAGCGCACGGGTCGCAAAGTACGCACTGGCGCAGGCGACGAATATCGGAATGCCGAAATACCAGTTGATCTGCTTCTTACTACTCTTGTACAGCGTCTTGTGGTCTGCACCGAGCTTCACCAGTGTACGGTAACGGCGGGCCGAACGCTTCTGTCCCATGAGGAACTGTACCGCCAGGATCGTGTTGGCCACTACGAGGAAGATCATGGCCAGATAAAGTGTCACATAGCTGGCGGCAACCAGGTAGAACAGCTGACGGCCCATGTTCTGCAGATAACTTTCGTACACGATCGGATAGGTGTCCAGCTTCTCATTGATCTCGGTATAGACTTTGACCTGATCGTCTTTCTTATATCTGGTTCTGTCAAGGATACCGTTAAGATATGTTTCTTCTTTTCCGTCCACAAACTTGTCGAAATCCGCATCCGGAACGATGAGCGCACCGGAAAGGGTGATGTATCGGTCGGTCACGATCGGCGCGTGCTGCACTTCGCCCGCCATGACATAGTCCTTATCCACCAGTTTGACATGTGGTCTTCTGGAAAGGATCTCATTGTCCTGCTCGTCGTTCCCGGCATAATCCTGGCTTCGATAAAGTCCGAGCTCACCCTTCTGCAGTACATAAGGTTCGTATCCCATGGCTTCGATGAGCCTGCAGTAATCCGAGTAGCGGATCATGAACGGGAACCCGTCGATTCCGGCTCCCCTATAACGCGGATCCATCATTTCATATTCTTCACTATATATGCGGTTGAATTCGTCTCCGTCAAAAGCACTGTCGAAGTTTTCGTGTCCGGCAATATACGGGTGACCGAGTTTCAACGTGTCAAGGAAGGCAAATTCGTCTTCGATGCCGGCATCTTTGACATAGAACATCTGATCCTTCTGTTCGTTGAGGTCTGCAAAGGTATAGTCGACGCGCTTCTGATCGTACATGTTATACGACGTGAATGTACCGAATCCGGATGCCAGGCAGGCCACGGCCACCAGGATCAGAAGCGAACAGATCGCCAATGTTCCGGACTTGAAGATAACGGTATCTTCCACCTGACGGAAGTTGAAAACATGCAGTTTTTTGCTGCTGCCGATTCGTGCGATCCGGTCAATGATGACACGAAGTCCACGGAACAGAAGGATCGTTCCAATCAAACCGAGAAGCACTGTTTTACCAAGCGAATTGACGTTTTCCCATGCATCGCCGTGGATACCGGAATAATAGGCACAGCACAGGATGACGGTTCCCATAACGAGGAAGATCACGTGCAGGATCGAGTTCTTTTTCATGCGGACATTATCCGGGGCATCCTGAAGAAGCGTACCGACTTCTTTCCTGCTCAACTTGATGGCGTGGATGATGAAAGCCAGAAGTTTGACGCCCAGGAAGCCCAGCGCCGTGTACCCGACTGCTTCAAGGTTAAAGGTGATCTGGTGTCCGAGGAAGCCGATGCCCACCATCTTTACAGTAAGAAGGCTGATCAGTTCGGTGAGGAGTACCGACACCGGAAGGCCGATGAGCAGGGCGATGGCACTGCTGCTGATGTCTTCGAGAAGGAGCATGCCAAGAAGTTTCATCCTCTTCATGCCCATCATAATGTAGACACCGAACTCGTGGCTTCGTCGCTCGATCTGATATTTACTGGCGAAGTAGATCAATGCGAATATGATAAAAAGCGTGAAGCCGTAAAGAACGACGATCATGGCGAAAAGTTTCCTGATCGCGTCACTCTCCAGCGTCTGCAGGTAGCGCATGACGTCCTGGCTTGAAAGTGAAAGTACAACGTAAAATGCAATGATCGACAGAATCAGAGAACCCATGAAAAGTGCGTTTTCTTTGTGGCTCCGGACGCTGTTGCGGAAGACAAGTTTAAAGAACATTGGCGCTTCCTCCTCCCAGCTGAGCCAGTACGTTCAGGATACGCTCGTAGAAATCCTGGCGGCTCTCCCCGTCATCTTTTCTGATCTCGTGGAAAAGCTTGCCATCCTGGATGAACATGATCCGGTTGCAGAAACTTGCGGCATTGGAATCGTGGGTGACCATGAGGATCGTCGCACCATCCTCCTTGTTCAGGCCCTCAAGTTTCGTCATCAGTGCTTTTGCATTCTTAGAATCAAGAGCACCCGTCGGCTCATCGCAAAGGATCAGGCCAGGATTCAGGATCAGGGCACGTGCCGCGGCGATACGCTGCTTCTCACCACCCGACATCTGGGACGGGAACTTATTTAAGATCTCGTTGATCTCCAGATAGGAAGTCAGCTTGTTCAATCGCTCGTCATCAACCTTGGCGCCGTGCAGGGAAACCGGAAGCAGGATGTTTTCCTTACCCGTCAGATTATCGATCAGTTCAAAGCTCTGAAAGAGATAACCCATCTGCTGGCCTCTGTATTTCGCCAGCGCCGAGCCGGAGAGCTTGTTGATCGCTGTCCCCTCCATCTCGATCGTACCCGCCGACGGCGAGATCACCGCTGCAATACAATTCAGGAGCGTGGACTTACCGGAACCTGATGCACCCATGATGCCCAGGAACTCACCCGGCATAACTTCAAATGAAATTCCATCGATCGCCTTTGTCTGGCTCTCGCCTTTTCCATAGTATTTCTTCAACGACTCAATCTTCAAAACGGGTTGCATAACAGAACCTCCCTTTCTTTCTTGAGTACATCGTAAAACAAGGGAGGCGGAAATACCACTTACATTGCGTGTAAGGAAAATGGAAATAGCTAGACGGAAGACTATATTGTCTGGAAAAACATGACAAAGCGGTATGTTCCGTCTTCATATTCATTGATATAGTATTTCCTTGGGCAACCGAGAGAATATGGTCCGTATTTTCTTGAAACTTCATCCTCACTGATAATCGGAAGAAGATCATTTCTTACCTCATATTGTTTCACTTTCACTCCACGGATATCTTCGGTTTCCTCCGGAGCAGATCCGTGTGCCTGTAAGATGGCTGCTTCACATTCTTCCGGTAGATCACTACACATATCTTCGATGCTTTTGTAAGCCAATGTCTCAACCATATATGCAGGATCACGATTACCGCGATTGGAATACAATTCGAAACAGTGCTTGGCCTCGGGAAGAAACATATAATAGCTCCATCGCGTTTTATCTTCGGAAGAAAGACTTGTCTGTGCATACCATCTCGTATCCGTTTTAATGAAAGAAGCAAGGCAACTGTACATGCAGAAGCCGATAAATAAAAGAACGCAGATGCTCACAGACAGGAACCATTGTAGGCAGCCTTTTTTCATATCATACTCATCGTCCTGTCTTGCATGTCCTATTACAAAAATAAGAATTATGGCAAGCAATCCAACTCCCAAAACCGCCAAAAACATATTCATCCTTCTTTCTTATTCTTCAATGACCCGCGATTCCTAAAGATTACTGTATCTGATACGATAATAGCATGGTGCGTATTGAATTGCAATCATTTTTTATCGAAAAACGATATATTTTTGTTCTTTCTTAATATGTAGTTGTCAAGCACGAATTAGACTTCCGGCTTGCAATAGAGGAACAAGAAATCTATATACGATCGTTCACTGTCTTACTGGTTTTCGGTCTTCTTTACATACGAGGACGACAATGCTTTTTCTCCGTGCTACTGAGCACGATTCCCGCAAGTACCAGCAAAACGCCGACCGCCACACTCCAGGTCATGGATTCTCCGAACCAGAGTATTCCGTTCAATGTCGCGACAACAGGTTCGATCGAGGCAATGATCGAAGCCTGCCCGTTTTCGACTTTTTTCAGACCGATCGTGTAGACCAGATACGGAAGGACCGTCGAAACCAAAACAAAAGTCACAGCCAAAGCGATGCCCGACCCGGAAAGCGTCACTACGTTCCAGACCTTTTGCGGCTTCGCGAAAAGCACTGTCCCGAAGCTTGCAAAGAGAAAAGTATAGAAGCTGATCGTGGAGGATTCATATCCTCTTTCCAGCGCATATCGTCCGAATATAGAATATAGCGCGTATCCGAGTCCGGCGCCCAAACCGATGAGAACGGCTTTCCCTGTCAGACGATCCGTGCCACCGATCACGCCGGTTACAAAGACAAGTCCCAGAAAAGAAAGAAAAAGCGCCACCAGTTTTCTGCCGGTAAGTTTTTCCTTAAAACAGAATGCCGAGATGACCATTACAAAAGCCGGTGCCGTATAAAGCAGGATCGCCGCTACGGACAAAGATGTGATCGTGATCTCCGTAAAATAGCAGAGATTGAAAAACACGATACTAAGAAGCCCCGTTCCGAGGAAGCACCAGATATCTTTCCACTTGATGCGGAAGAGTTTCTTATCCCGAAAAAGAAGGAACAATGCCATGAAGACGGTGGTCCATGAAGCACGGAGAAATACGATATCCCAGGATGAAAGGCCGTTCTTATTCAGTGGTCGGACAAAAAGCCCCATACATCCCCAGAGGATGCCCGCCAAAAGTATGAGGAGCTTACTCCCAATGTTCTTCTTCGAAGTCATCTAAAGATCACCTTAGCAAAAATCACCCGACGATCGTCCCTCCTCCCAGGACTTCGTCTCCGTCATAGAAGACAGCGGCCTGGCCGGGAGTGATCGCGCGGATCGGTTCATCAAATACAAGACGGACTTTGCCATCTTCCATAGGAACGGCAGTTGCCCACTGCTCTTTCTGGTGATAGCGGAGCTTGGCCTGCACACGAACCGGCTCGGCCGGAATCTCTCCCGAGATCCAGTTGACATCGTCGATCAGGGCTTCGGTATTCCGTAGATCTTCGTCGTAGACAAGGATGACACGGTTGTTTTCCACGTCGAGGCGGGATACATACATTGGAGCAGGAAGGGCTAATCCGAGGCCTCTACGCTGTCCCGGTGTGTACGCAACGATTCCTTTGTGCGTACCCAAAACCTTCCCGTCTTTATCTACAAAATCACCGCTCGGGTATTCTTTGCCGGTAGTCTTCTTCAGGAAGGAAACATAGTCTCCGTCAGGCACAAAGCAGATGTCCTGGCTCTCACGTTTTTCTGCATTGATCATGCCGGCTTCGCGGGCCTTCTCACGGACTTCGCTTTTTTGCAGATCGCCAAGCGGGAAGACTGTGTGTGCCAACTGTTCCTGCGTTAAGGTATACAGAACATAACTCTGGTCTTTCGAATCATCCAGTGCTTTTAGCAAATGATAACGTCCGTCACGTTCTTCGATACGGGCGTAGTGACCGGTCACGATCACATCGCACTTCAAGACCTGGGCACGCTCATAGAGCTTGCCGAATTTAAGATAGCGGTTGCAGTCGATGCACGGATTCGGGGTGCGGCCATGCTCATAGCAGTCGACGAATTTGCCGATCACTTTCTCTTTGAACTCATCTTTGAAGTTGAAAACATAATACGGAATGCCCAGATGACGGCAAACACTGGCCGCATCCTCGACATCATCGAGTGAACAGCAGGTCTTGGGATTCGCCACGACGATATCTTCGTTGCTGTATAGCTTCATGGTGCAGCCGATACAGGAATAGCCACGTTCCAGCATGATCTTGGCAGCCAGGGAAGAATCCACGCCACCGCTCATTGCGATCAGTGCACTGCTCATTTTCCAAGCCTCAGCATCTCATCGATACATCTTCTGGAAGATGTGATCAAATCGTCGCTCATGACGATCTCCTCGCCACCGATTCCCAGCACGGTTCGGTAAACATCCACCAGTGTCGTGGCCTGCATATTATGGCAGACACAGTCTTTCGACAGAGCGTAGAAGCTCTTGTCCGGACAATCAAACTGAAGGTGTTCCACAATACTGTTCTCCGTAGCGATGATGAATTCTTTCTTATCGCTCTTCTTGGCATAACTCATGATCTCGGTCGTGCTTCCGACGAAATCCGCATGTGCCACGATCTCCGGACGGCTCTCCGGATGCATCAGGATCTCCGCGTCAGGATGTGCTGCGCGCGCAGTTTCAATATCGTTCATGGTAAAACGCAGATGTGTCGGACATCCGCCATGTATCAGTTGCAGTTTCTTCTCAGGAACCTGCTTGGCGATCCAATCGCCGAGGTTACAATCCGGAACGAAAAGGATCTTATCGTTATCGATATTGCGGATGATCTTGACTGCCGACGACGAAGTCACGCAGACATCGCACTTTGTCTTCAGTTCCGCAGTAGTATTGATATACGCCACGACCGTGTGGTCAGGGTATTCTTTCTTCAGCGCAGCAAGCATCTCAGGATCCAGCTGCTCCGCCATCGGACAGCCGGCTGTGGCATTGGCCAGATAAACGTTTTTCGAAGGAGACAAAGTCTTCACAGTCTCCGCCATAAAACGCACACCGCACATGATCACCTTATCCTGCGGGACTTTGGCCGCTTCCTGCGAAAGACCAAAAGAATCGCCGATAAAATCGGCGACTTCCCAGATATCGTGGCGCTGGTAGGCATGCGCCAGGATACAGATCCCGCGTGCCTTCTTCTCCTTTATGATCGCATCTTGAAGTTCCCGAACTGTCATACTCCACTCCCCTTGCGTGATCCGTCAACCTTCGATAAACATCGGGAAATAACTCTCGATATCGTCGAAGAATTTTTTCAGGTGGATAAGGTCCGTCGCCGCCCGATGTACCGTGATGGCGATCGGAAGATACTTTCTTCCGTTCTCTTCCACGACCTTGCACATATCGACAGTCGGGAAGAAATAATCCTTCATGTCGTGAAGATCAACAGAAAAACCGTCAAAAGAAAACCACGGATTAAAGCACACGTTATAGCTGTTCGTCGGCGGCATACCCTTCATGGCAAACACACCCTTGCTGTTGCCGTATTTTTCCAGATCAGAAAGGAACTTCTCATTGAAAACGGCGAAGTCCTCATCGTACTCTGTCCAAAGGATCGTACTCGTTTCATCATCTTCATGGAAGACCGGATAAGCAGGATTCAGATAGTTCCACCAGCCGATCTGACCATCCTTATACGCCACACTCAACTCACCCTGATTGTTGATCGCACGGGTCACCATGTAATAGAACACCACATCCTGGCGGTAACCCTTCTTCTCGATCGCCGGAAGAAGATCCGTAACGTCGATCTTACGGTTCAAAGAGATATTGTACGGAAACATCTTCGCATAGTAGTGAAAATGCTGGGCTCTGGCCCATGTAGCCTGGTCATACGTGAAAAACTGCGATTTCATAAACACTCCTCAATATGGTCGACGGACATCACCTGCGCATAGCGGTGATTCCAGATTTCGTAGCTATAGTAATGGTAGAGCTCCTCGCCGGAAAGATAACGGTTATCGAAAGTCGTATGGCCGCCTCGCGGAACGATGACCTCATAACCATATTCAAAAGCAACCTTGATCGTCGCATCCACACAAAAATCCGTCTGCATGCCGGTCACGATCAATCTGGTCACCCCGCGTTCATCAAGATATTCCCGAAGTTCCGTCTCGCGAAAAGCACTGTTGTACTTCTTGTTGATGATCTTCTCTCCCGGCTTCGGTGCCACGGAAGAGCAGATCTCAAATCCATTCTCCCCAGGAACAAGAGTATTGTCCTCATGGCGGATAAAGATCACTTCAATGCCTCTTGACCTGCAGATCTCCTGCATTTTGGAGATCGTCTTGACCAGACGTTTCTCATCGTAAGGATGCTCGAGGATCAGAGCATTCTGCATATCTACTACCAACATTGCAGTCTTTCCCATAAAGAATACTTCCTTTCTAAGGGGCTCGATTTTTCTACGCACTTACTATACCACATTTTTCCCAACTATTCTCGCGTTTTCAGGGAATCTTCGAAAGAGATTTTGCCCTGGCGAAAAAAGTCAAAAAAATGAGGCTGCACCACATTATTTCGGGTACAGCCTCCAGGAACAAGGAAGTAGAGGATTAATCGGGGGTAAATGCTTTGCTGTCAACCATTGCTGGCTTTCTTTCCGTCTTTTCCTTTGTCAGAGGTTAGCATTGTTTTGCTTTCGATGGGTTTATTATTCTCTACCCAGCTGACCGTGTCTTCCAAAGAGGCACGAAGATCTCTCGGATTGTAATGGAGCTCATTACTGGCACGCTCATTTGCATAAAGAGGTTCCGGCGAAGTAAATGGTCCGAATTTATTTTTCGGATTCTCTTTTCGGGTGATCTTATAGTACAGTTGCGCGATTCCTTTTCCGCTCAGAAGCCAGTTCGGAACTGTCTTCGTCACTTCTTCTCTGCCCGTGATCTCATGCAGACTATGCAGGAAATCCTGGGTACTCATGTACGAGTTGGAAAGGATATAGCAGGTTCCCTTCGCACCACCGTGTTCCGCCGCTTCAAGAACGCCGGCTGCCACGTCACGTACATCTGTAAAATCGCCGCCACCCGGGATCGTAACTTTCAGATCTCCGGACAGGTAATCACGGATCAGACTGATGATATCCGAGTTACCGTACTCGTAAGGTCCCAAAACCAAGGACGGAAGCAGGATCACGGCATTCAAACCATTCAGTGAAACTTTATCCAGAATATACTGTGTCGCCTCGGCTTTTGATTTCGCATAGTCTCCGACTACACGGTTTCTGTCAAAGTACGTCACTTCTTTTACCGGTTCAGCTTTCTCTGTAAGCGGGATCGCTCTTGCGGAACCGATATAGATCAGTTTGCCGATTTTTTTCTTCACGCAGGTGTCCGTGATATTCATGGTACCGTGCACATTCACACGACGCACCATAAGATCGGTCTTTTCCGAGATCACGTTTCTCTCCTGGGCGTGAATCAGGATCGCATTTCGAGGATCCTCAAGATCAAAGAAATCCTTCAAGGAATCTTTGACAAGAATGTCGCCATATGAAACTTCTACAGGAAGTCCCGCCAACGGCGTGGTATCCTCATCGGGTGTTACAAGAACACGTACTTTCTTCTGGTTATCCAAAAGCATCCTGACTATGGTGTTGCCTATCTGACCTGTAGCGCCTGTTACTAGATACTGGGTCATCCTCTTCGCCTCCCCTCTTGGGCTATCGGGATAGTTTCCTTATTCCCATCAAAACCTCTTGTACTCATTATGGAGAACAAATTTGAACAATTTTTGCGAATCAAAAAAACAAGCGGGCAGTTTTACGAATAATCCATGTCCGTTTTGTTAACATCGCGGTTTTTATGTCGGAAAGCTTTGAGAAATAGGCTTTTTCCACGAAAAAAGCACTTAGGTCACGATCGATTCTTCGATCCATGGCAGGATCTTTTCCAGACGTTTTTCATTAAAGAACGGCGCAGAAGACACCGCGCAGTTCAAGAGCAGCCACTGCGTCAACACATCCGGATGGACAGTAAGCGTCGCGGCAATCGAGGGATAAAGAAGGCTTCGTCCCACCGGACGGCACTTCCCGCTCTGCTCATCCTCATCCGGATCGATCAGTACCGGAACCACACGGTAGAGTTCTTTTTCACTAACCGCTCTGGAATCCAGAAGGATATCTGCCAGAATGCATGCGCAATCTTCTGCGATGGTCGGATCCTTTCCGGCCGGTACTTTGGCAAACCTCGTATCATAGCGGTCCCACTCGATGTGTTCTTTTCCTTTATGAAGGATAACAAGGATCAGGTCATCCGCAATAGCCAGGAAATCCACGCAGGCCGTTCCGACCTCGCTTCTCAGCGCCACATTGTAATAAAGCTGAAGCGGCAATTGTGACGCAAGTATCGACGAAGCCGTCTTCTGGTGCTTCTTCACTTCCTCGGCCAGCTCCGCCCAGGCAGACAAAAAGACCTTCTTCATCTCTTTCGGCGCGCTCTCCGACTTGTCCCGAAGCCGCAGGATCTCATCCATCCTTGCATCGAATGGTTTGATCCATGTCAGGTTTCGTTCCGCGGGAACTTGCGCCCGATGAAAAAGGTCCATATTGTTTTACTCCTTTACGAGGAGTCAGCCGTTCAGTGATTCGTACTTTCTGACCCCGTAGTGAGTAATTATAGCATAAGCACCCACACTCAGTCCCAGAAGGAAGACGATTTCTCCCAAAACGATACCATAAGAGATCATGGCGGTATCTTTCAAGAACAGTGCTACGATGAGAAAAGCACCCGTGATCAGTCCGATCAGCATATTCACGATCATAGAGAGCGTAACGCCAAATCCACTCTTAATGACCTGCGCCTCATTCTTCCAGTCAAGCTTGGCAAAGACAAGACCAAAGATCATGCCTACCAGAGAAGCCGTAAGCTGGAACAGGAACGTAATCAGGAGAAGAAGAAGGATGTCCAGGATCCCGCATCCTACTCGGAGACTCATGGCAACCGCGCTCAAAACGGCAAACGGAGCAAATATCATAACACTGACCAGGATCTTCGCATTCAGAATATCCTTTGTCGCGATCGGAAGAGTCTTGGAGATCCAGATACGCTTTCCTTCAACAGAAACAGACGGCGGAGTTGTTGTGGTGATCGAGCCGAAGGCATTGATGATCAGAGCGAAAATACAAAGCCATGCAACACTCGGCAGGTCAAGCAAGATCTGTTTTCCGTCGACGGTGATATCTTTCATAAAAGACAGGCCATCCGGTCCTTTTACTACGAAAAAGCCTGCAATGAAAACCAGGAAGACCACACCGAAGATCGTATTCATAATGTAGTTGGCAGAAGAAAAATATCTGGAAAACTCCATCTTAAATACAGCCTTACGGACACTGGAAGAACGATAAACACGTGCCTTCTTGGAGTGATCGGCATGGAGCTGTACGGCTGTCAGAGACCGTGCATGAATATAAATAGCCAGTCCCAGAGGGATCAGTGTCATCGCCAGAGCCAGGATCACACAGATCATATCTCCCGAATAGATCGCATCAGTAAGCCAGAACAGTGGCGGGATCTTCTTCATGATCGAGACAGACTCAGCCGTGTTGACTTTCAAGCTTTCTGCATAGGATGTCATGTTCGGAACGACGAACATATAAAGGAGCATCACAAGCAAAGAAATTATTGTGGAGAAGATCGAACCGAATTTGGTGACTCTCTTCAGGAAAGAGATCAGCGCACTAATGATCAAAGATATAAACAGCGGGATCGCCGGGATCAGAAGGGCAAACAACAGGCCACGGACAAGGACCATGACAGATCCTCCTCCCACCAAAACCACGATGAGCAGAGAAGGTACCAGAAGCACCAATGAACAGAGCACATCCAGGAGGTACATGCCCAAGAGTTTCGATACAACGATATGTGACTTCGGGATCGGCATGGCCAGAAGCATATCGGTATCCGACCCTTTGGCATCACGTGTCGAATTCGTTACACCAAACATCAGGGCAACGACTAACCCCATGCCGATGGAGATATAGATCGCGAATTCACCAAGGCCTTTTTCGACCAGGATGAAAGCCGTGGAAGCGCCGATAATACCGAACATTCCGATGAGAAACAATCCCAGAATGATAAGTCCGACAGCAGCGGCAATTACGCTCGTCTTTCCTTTCTTGCGGAAAGAACCGACCAACTCAAGAAAATTGGTACGCAAAAGTATCCATAAAGTACGCATATCAGTTGGCCTCCTCGGTGATCTCCAGGAAGACTTCCTCGAGAGACGCATTTCCCTTCACTTCTTCCATGGTACCGGCAGCGATCAGACGTCCGTCTTTGATAATAGCGATCTTGTCGCAGAGCTTCTCCGCCACTTCAAGGACATGTGTGGAAAAGAAGATAGCGGAGCCTTTATCACAAAATTCACGCATCATGCCTTTTACCGTAAAAGCAGCCTTCGGATCCAGACCGACGAACGGCTCATCCATGACCAGAAGTTTCGGTTCATGTAAAAAAGCGGCGATGATCGCCAGTTTCTGTTTCATACCATGTGAATAGGAGGCAACCTGGTTATTCAGTACTGAAGAAATCTCCAATAGCTCGGCATATTTCTCCACGCGTTCTTTTCTGACACTCTTCGGGACCTTGAAAACATCGGCTACAAAGTTGATGAACTGCATTCCGGTAAGATTATCGTAAAGCTCCGGATTATCCGGAATATATGCTGTGACACTCTTGGCACGAAGCGGGTCCGCGGTAACCGAGATCCCGTCGATAGTGATCGAACCTTTCTCAAAATCATGGAGTCCGACGACAGCCTTGATGGTCGTTGTCTTTCCGGCTCCGTTGTGTCCGATGAATCCATAGATCTCACCGGGTTTAACTTCCAGTGAAAGATCCGCCACGCCGACCTTTCCTCCCGGATATGTTTTTGTAAGGTTCTCAATTTTCAACATAGTTCGTTCCTCCTTGATCTCATGGTTGTCATTTTAGAGTTCTTTTGCCAACGAAACGCAAAGCAATTATTAAGAAATGTTAAAACCATGATCTCGGGCTCTATCATACCATATTCCCGTATTTTTTCCGTGTCATTCTGCTGTTCTTTTCGTTCTCGAAACGTTCTTCTTTTGCCAGTTGAAATTTTTGAACAGATTGCACAAATAACCACTTGATTTCTATGTATCGATATGTGAAAATAGGAACAATGATTTTCATAATCCCATAATAGGGGATTATGGTTTTCGAAAGGGGTTCTTAGGGTATTATGGCATCTGAACAAGTCAATCGGATCATTGAAGCAGAAAAGAAAGCTTCTGATATCGAAGCAGAAGGACGTACCAAGGCAGACGAGATCCTGGCACAAGCACAGAAAAAAGCCCAGAATGAGTATCAGGAAGCCCTTTCCGCAGCTAGAAAAAAAGTCTCCGATCTTTACGAGAAGCATAAGACCGATGGTTCTGATGAAGAGCAGGCCAGTGATGAAGCAGCTGAGAAAGCTGCCGAAAAGCTTCGTGACGATGCGGAACCGAACCGTGAGGCAGCCATTACTGCTGCCATGAATATTCTGATGGGACGGTAATCACGCATGGCAATCCTTCCGATGAAACACATAGAGGTCATTGCCCTGCAGAAGGACGTGAAGAAGATCGTAGAGCTTCTCCAGCGTCTGGGGACCGTTGACGTTACCGAGCGTTATGAAGAAGACATCACCGACGACCTGGCGCTTTTTCCGTCGAAAACCAGTTTGACGCAATTGGAGAAATCCTCCCAGACCGTGGATCATGCCATCTCTCTTGTTGAAGGTTATTCCACCGAGAAGAAGCCTTTCCTTTCCGGGTTTGCCGGACGCAAGGAAATGACATCCGAAGAATTCGATGCCCGGGTCGAGAAAATTGACGAGACCATGAAGATCGTCTATGATATCGAATCTCTGGATCGTAAGATCAATTCGGAAAAGACCGTCTCTACCCATACACTTCATCAGCTGGATGCGATCCTTCCTTGGGAAAAACTGGATATACCGATGCAGTACACCGGCTCGGCCAAGACTACCTGTATCGTAGGAAATTTCCCGGATACATATACGGAAGCATCTTTTCATGATGCTTTTACTACACAATATGCCGCTATGAAGCAGAGCGAAGCTGTACTGAACGGCCGCGAATTCGAGCCGGAGAATCTGGAGTTCCCGGAATTCTATACCGAGATCGTCTCCTCCGCTTCGGATCAGACCTGTGCCTGCTTTATTGTCCATAAGAAAGATTATCAGGACGTCATGAATACACTGCGCCGTATGTCTTTCACCTCTCCGGCTGATCCGACCAAGCATCCGCCGGAAGTCCGCATCGGACGACTGAAGAAGCGTATGGAGGAAGCTACGGCCACGATCGCGGAATCGCGCGAGAAGCTTCGTCAATATGCAGGTAAGCTCGACGATCTGTATTTCCTCTCGGATTACCTGATCATGAGAAAAGAAAAATATGAAATGCTCGGAAGTCTTCTCTTCTCAAAGAAGACATTCATCCTGGACGGTTTTGTTGCCGCGGAAGACTGTGATAAAGTCGTCAAGGCTCTCGAGTCCAGCTTCGATCTTTTCGTGGAGACAAGAGATCCTAAGGATGATGAAGAAGTTCCGGCCAAGTTTAAGAACAATGCTTTTGTATCTCCGGTGGAAGATATCGTCGAGTCTTATAGCGCGCCAAGCAAGTTCGACATTGACCCGAATCCGGTCATGAGTTTCTTCTACTACTTCTTCTTTGGCATGATGCTCTCCGATGCCGGTTACGGTATCCTGTTGTGCCTGGGTACTCTTTTTGTTCTGAAGAAAAGAAAACCTGAAGGCAACAATAAGAAGAATATGATGAAGTTCTTCTACTGCGGACTGGCCACCACCTTCTGGGGATTCATGTACGGCAGTTTCTTCGGCGATCTCGTCGGCGCCGTTTCAAGAGGTTTCTTCGATGGTTCCGTGGAGCTTCCGCCGATCTGGTTCGATCCGAGTAAGGATCCGATGAAGCTTCTGATATTGAGCTTCCTTCTGGGGTTCCTGCATATTTGCATCGGTCTCGGCGCCAACTTCTACAAACTGTGGAAGAACGGTGACAAGGTCGGAGCGATCTGTGATGTCGGTTTCTGGCATCTGACGTTTGCCGGAATCGCGATCCTCGTTTTCCCGATGGTTGCTCCGATGATGGCTCCGATCACGATCCCGGATTCGGTTCCTCTTTCTGACATAGGTAAATATGTAGCTCTGGCCGGCGTGGCCGGACTGGTCCTGACCGGCGGCAGAAAGGCCAAGGGCATCGTCGGAAAGATCATCGGCGGTGTCGGCACGATCTACGGCGTCACCGGATATTTCAGTGATCTTCTTTCCTATTCCCGTCTTATGGCTTTAGGCCTCGTTACGGGTATCATCGGCAGCGTAGCCAACATGATCGGCACACTCTTCGGATCAGGAATCGTGAAGCTTGCTATCTTCATTTTCGTATTCCTGTTCTTCCATGCGATTAATCTGGGCATCAGCGCACTTGGCGCCTATGTCCATGTTAATAGACTTCAGTATGTAGAATTTTTCGCGAAGTTCTACGAAGGCGGCGGAACGATGTTCCACCCCTTTACTGGTAACACCAAACACTTCAAAATTAAGGAGGACAATTAAATGAACTGGGGTATGTTACTGGCATTATTAGGAGCAGGACTGGCAGTTACGACAAACTGTTTCGGCTCGTCCAAAGGTGTAGGAATGGTTGCGGAGGCTTCTTCTCCGGTCATTGCAGAGGATTCAAGCAAATTCAGTAAGCTTCTGATCCTCATGCTTCTTCCGGGTTCCCAGGGCCTTTATGGTCTGGTTATCGCAATCCTGACACTGACACAGATCGGTATCCTCGGCGGAACTCCGGTAACGACTTTCTCAAATGGTCTTCTGTACTTCATTTCCTGTCTGCCAATGGCGATCGGTGGTCTGGTTTCTGCTTTGTTCCAGGCTCGCGTTGCTTTGACAGGTGTTAACCTGATCTCCAAGAGACCTCAGGATTCCGGTAAAGCGGTTACTTCCGCTTCTCTCGTTGAGCTCTACGCTCTTCTGAGCCTGGTTACTTCTCTCCTGATGGTCATGAACGTCAGCAGTCTCGGACTGTAATATTAAGGAGAACATATGGCAGGTATAGATTCCATTATCGACCGGATCTTAAAAGATGCGAGAGAAAGCGCGGATGCTCGTGTAGCCCGTGCGGAGAAAGATGCCGGAAAACTGATCGAGAAGAAAAAGGCACAGGCGAAGGAAGAAGAAGCGCGTATGCTCAAGGAGGCCGAGGCGGTTATCGCTTCCCAGGCCAAGCAGCAGCGGGCGACTCAGAATACCAAGTCACAGCGCCGTATCCTCACCGAGCGTGTCGCCATGATCGATGAGATCATCGGCGAGGCGAAAAAGCGGATCCGCAATCTCTCTTCCGAAGAGCGACTGGCTATGGTCAAGAGTTTTGTCCTTTCCAACAGCGAAGGGCAGGACGGCGAACTGATCCTGTCTTCTTCCGATAAGGCAGCTCTCCCGGGTTCTTTTCTCGGAGAACTATCCAAAGAGACAGGCTCGACGATCACGCTTTCTGATAGGACAGGGGATTTTGAGGCCGGATGTATCCTGATCTGTGGAGATTATGAATACAACGGGACACTCGATGCCATTGTCGCTGATAAAGAAAACGAGATCCGCGACACGATCAACCAAGTGCTTTTTGCGAAGAAATAAGCAAAAGCCGATAAGACACTACATCGATACGAAAGGATAACGAAGGTCATGGGACCAGGTGTTTCAAAATACGCATATGCCGTTTCCGGTGCGCATGTCTACGAAAAGTCGTTCTTTACCAAGAGCGATATGGACAAGCTTCTTACCGCGCCTTCTTATGACGCGGTGGTAAGCATGCTCGCGGACCGTGGCTGGCCGATGCCGGACGACACCCGTGACAGCGGTAAGATCCTGGATAACGAGATGCAGCGGGCATGGGCATGGGTCAAGGAATCCGCGCCGGATCCGGATCTGTTCTCGGTCCTGATCCTGAAAAATGATTATCACAATCTGAAAGCCGGCATCAAGTGCCTGCTGAGTGATTTTGATGTGGACCTGCATTTCGTGACACCGAGCAATATCGATCCGCAACTCATGAAGGAAGCTATCGAGACACATGATTTCGAGAAACTTCCCGAGCCGTTTGCATCTCTTGGCAAAGAGGTCTACGACCTGCTCGTCCGTACGGGTGACGGTCAGTTAGCGGATATTCAGATCGACAGAAAGTGTCTGGACGAGATCTCCAAGGCGGCAAATGCCACCGGTATCGATCTTCTTAAAGAAGAGATGGAGATCTATACTGCTACAACGAATATCAAGACAGCCTTCCGCGCCATTAAGACCGGAAAAGATTCCGATTTCCTGGAGCGTGCGCTGTCTGACGGATGCACCACGGTTTCTAAAGAGAAACTCGTTTCTTGTGCCGCATCCGAAAAGAAAATGGAGGATCTTCTTTCCTACCTGGATTCGACTTCCTACCGTTCGGGGACTAAATACTTGTCCTCTTCCCCGGCGGAATATGAAAAATGGGTAGACGATAAGATGATCTCTCTTCTTCTGCCGACCCGGCACAGCCCTCTCGGACCGGAACCGTTGATCGGTTTCTATCTGGGAAAAGAAGCCGAGGTCAGAAATGCAAGGATCATCATGGCCGCGAAGCAGAACGATCTGCCGCTGGACGTGGTTGCCAAGAGATTAAGGAGGCTGTATGAGTAAAATTGCCGCCATGGGCGATAGAGACAGTATATACGGCTTTGCTTCCATCGGACTGGATATCTTTCCTTTGGACCGTATCGATAATCCGGCGACCACACTTCACAATCTGGCGCAGGGCGAATATGCCGTGATCCTGATTACAGAGTCGTTGGCCAAAAAACTGGAAACAGAAATAGATAAATACAGCGATAAGCCGCTTCCCGTGATCCTGCCGATCCCGGGCGTGACCGGAAACGAGGGTATGGGTATGAAAGCCATTTCCAAGTCCGTGGAAAAAGCAGTCGGAAGCGATATTTTGAAAGAACAGTAAGCATTAAAGGAGCGATGAAAATGAGTAAGGGATCGATCGTCAAGGTCTCCGGACCACTGGTAATTGCAGAAGGCATGCGTGATGCAAACCTTTTCGACGTTGTTCGTGTAAGTAACGAGCGTCTGATCGGCGAGATCATCGAAATGCACGGCGACCGTGCTTCCATCCAGGTCTACGAGGAAACCGCAGGTCTTAAAGCCGGCGAGCCGGTAGAATCTACAGGTTCTCCTCTTTCCGTAGAACTCGGGCCTGGTCTGATCGGTGGTATCTTCGATGGTATCCAGAGACCTCTGGAATCCATTATGGAGAAGATTGGAAATAACCTTTCACGTGGTATCGAAGTGCCTTCCCTTTCCCGCGATTCCATCTGGAAATTCGAAGCAACCAAGAATGCCGGCGACAGTGTGATCGGTGGCGATACGATCGGTATCGTAAAGGAAACCGAGACCGTTAAGCACAAGATCCTGGTACCTCCGGGAGTAAGCGGAACCATCGTTTCCATTGCCAGTGGTGAATATAAACTTGAGGATCCGATCGGAAAACTCAGGACAGATAAGGGCGAAGAGATCCCGTTGATGCTCTATCAGCGTTGGCCGGTACGTAAAGGCCGTCCGTATGTCAAGAAGCATGCCCCGACCATGCCGCTTGTTACCGGACAGCGAGTCATCGACTGCATGTTCCCGATCGCCAAGGGCGGTGTAGCCGCTATCCCGGGGCCTTTCGGTTCCGGTAAGACCGTTACCCAGCACCAGCTGGCTAAGTGGGCGCAGGCCGATATCGTCGTCTACATCGGTTGTGGTGAGCGTGGTAACGAGATGACAGACGTTTTGAACGAATTCCCGGAACTCATCGACCCGTACACCGGAGAGAGCTTGATGAAGCGAACCGTACTCATCGCCAACACTTCGGATATGCCGGTTGCAGCTCGTGAGGCTTCCATTTATACAGGTATTACCATTGCCGAGTATTTCCGTGACATGGGTTACTCCGTAGCTCTCATGGCCGACTCCACTTCCCGTTGGGCAGAGGCGCTCCGTGAGATGTCCGGTCGTCTCGAGGAAATGCCTGGTGAAGAAGGTTACCCGGCTTACCTCGGTTCCCGACTGGCGCAGTTCTATGAGCGTGCCGGCCGTGTAACGACACTTGGTTCCGAAGGTCTGGAAGGTTCTCTTTCCGCTATCGGCGCCGTATCTCCTCCGGGTGGTGATATTTCCGAGCCGGTATCCCAGGCTACCCTTCGTATCGTTAAAGTATTCTGGGGCTTGGATGCAGGTCTTGCTTATAAGCGTCACTTCCCGGCCATCAACTGGCTGACCAGTTATTCGCTTTATACCGATTCTCTCGCAGGATGGTTCGATGAAAACGTCTCTCCTGAGTGGAACGCGAATCGTGCCCGCATGATGCTCATCCTGCAGGAAGAAGCGGAACTCGAGGAAATCGTAAAACTCGTTGGTATGGACGCCCTCTCTTCTACTGACCGTCTGAAGATGGAAGTAGCAAGATCCATTCGTGAGGACTTCCTGCACCAGCTGGCTTTCCATGAAGTCGATACGCATACTTCATTGAAGAAGCAGGACTACATGATGAAACTGATCCTGGATTACTACGACAAAGCTACCGGCGCACTGGAAATGGGCGCAGGTATCGAAGCTCTGGTTGCCCTTCCTGTCCGTGAAAAGATCGGACGTTTCAAGTATATTGCCGAAGACGATGCGGAGAATGAATTCATCTCCATCGGCGCGCAGCTCGCTTTTGAACTTTCCGAGCTGTTTAGTGAGGAGGAATAAGACATGGCCAAAGAATACCGTACTATATCGGAAGTTGCCGGACCGCTGATGATGGTCCGTGGCGTCTCGGACGTCAGCTATAACGAACTGGGTGAGATCGAGCTCAGTAATGGCGAGAAGCGTCGTTGCCGTGTTCTCGAGATCGACGGCAGCAATGCCCTGGTTCAGCTCTTCGAGAGTGGCGCCGGCATCAACCTTGCCGACAGTAAGGTAAGATTTTCCGGAAAACAGATGGAACTTCCGGTAAGCAAAGATATGCTGGGCCGTGTTTTCGATGGTCTTGGCCGTCCGATCGACGATGGTCCGGAGATCATCCCGGAGAAGAGAATGGACGTTAATGGTCTGCCGATGAACCCGGCAGCCAGAAACTTCCCGAACGAGTTTATCCAGACCGGTGTTTCCGCGATCGATGGTCTGAACACTCTGGTTCGTGGCCAGAAGCTCCCGATCTTCTCTGCTTCCGGTCTTCCGCACGCTAACCTTGCTGCGCAGATCGCCCGTCAGGCAAAAGTACGTGGCACCGACGAGAACTTCGCCGTTGTATTCGCCGCTATCGGTATTACGTTTGAGGAAGCAAACTTCTTCATGGATAGTTTCCGTGAAACCGGCGCGATCGATCGTACTGTTCTCTTTATCAACCTTGCTAACGACCCGGCTGTTGAGCGTATCGCAACTCCGCGAATGGCGCTGACTGCTGCTGAATATCTGGCATTTGAACTGGATATGCACGTACTGGTAATCCTTACCGATATCACGAACTACGCCGATGCGCTCCGTGAGGTTTCCGCCGCACGTAAAGAGGTTCCGGGCCGTCGTGGTTATCCGGGTTACATGTACACCGACCTGGCTTCTCTTTACGAGAGAGCCGGCCGCCAGAAGGGCAAGAAAGGATCCATCACGATGATCCCGATCCTGACCATGCCTGAGGACGATAAGACCCACCCGATCCCTGACCTTACCGGATACATCACAGAGGGACAGATCATCCTCTCCCGTGACCTCTACCGTAAGGGCGTCATGCCTCCGATCGATGTTCTCCCTTCCCTTTCCCGTCTGAAAGATAAGGGTATCGGCGAAGGTAAGACACGTGAGGACCACAGTAACACCATGAACCAGCTCTTCTCCGCTTATGCCCGTGGTAAGGAGGCAAAAGAACTTATGGTCATCCTTGGTGAGGCGGCTCTTACTGATATGGATAAGCTCTACGCGAAGTTCTCGGATGCTTTTGAAAAAGAATATGTATCCCAGGGCTTCAACAAGGATAGAGATATCGAGGAGACCCTCGACCTTGGCTGGAAGCTTCTCCGTATCCTCCCGAGATCCGAGCACAAGCGTATCAGCGATAAACTCCTGGATAAGTACTACGACGAGAAATAAGAAAGTGATCTGAAAGAATGGCTACCGCTAATGTAAATCCAACCAGAATGGAACTCACACGCTTGAAGAAGCGTCTGATTACTGCGCGCCGCGGACACAAACTCCTGAAGGACAAGCGTGATGAACTCATGCGTCAGTTCCTCGAAGCCGTCCGCGAAAACAAGCGTGTGCGCCGTGAAGTGGAAGCCAAACTGGAAGTGGCCAACCAGCACATGTCGGTTGCCCGCTCTCTGATGTCGAACCAGGCGATCTCTGTCGCCATGATGTACCACAAGCAGAGCATGTCTCTGGAAGTGTCCGAGAAGAACGTCATGAGCGTCAAGGTGCCGGTATTTAAGGCACAGTATAAGACCGCAGATGAAGGCGACATTTATTCGTATGGTTATTCTTTCACGCCGATCGATCTCGATGACGCGATCCTGGCTTTGTCGGATATTATGCCGGACCTCATTGCACTTGCTGAGATCGAGAAAAAGTGTCAGCTCATGGCTTCTGAAATCGAGAAAACACGTCGTCGTGTTAATGCTCTTGAGCACGTCATGATCCCGGATTACGAGGAAAAGATCCGCTACATCACCATGAAGCTCGATGAGAGCGAACGTTCCGCTACGACCCGTCTCATGAAGGTCAAGGACATGATGATCGAAAAGACCATCCGCGAGCGTCAGGCGCGTGAGCAGGAACTGGATGTCAAGCTGGCTGAGGAAGCCTGAGGATTTCTGAGACAATCTGAGGGATTCTGACAATTTATTTGTTTAGTATGCAGAAATGTGATATTTGTTTTTCCTATTATATGATTTTTCTTTTTCATTCTGCTTTGTAGATATCTTTGTTGCGCTTTGCAATTGTTACACAGCTTGAGATATCTACTTTTCGGACTATATAAAAAGCCCGAAAAATACTACGGTCAACCGATATAAAAAACGGGGTTTTTATATATGCCGGAAAGAGGATAATCATGCTGATCAACGGGCTTTTCCCAGGTGTTTTGCTGGTGATGAGCGGAATCAACCATGATGACCGGATCTTGCGCAAAGCCGAGCAGGCTGCGATTCCGGAGCTTCTGAGATTCAGAATTATCGAGCCTGATGTGCGTCACGACGTTTGGGATGATGAATATAGTATGGATCTTTCTCAGCAGTAAGTTTCATTTCTTCCCGAGAAGCGGTGCAGAGACGCGTGGGAGGATGCCTTGCATGTGAGCGAGGATGACGCCGTAATTAGTGATCGGCACGCCGGCGCTCTGGCAGATGCGGATGCGGTGCATCATCTCTCTGGGATTGAGCATGCAGCCGCCGCAGTGGATCACGAGATCAAACTCGGAAAGATTGTCCGGGAAAGAATCGCCGGAAGACCACTCAAAGTGGAAGTTTTTACCGGTTGTCCTGGTAATCATCTTCGGAAGCTTCACGGTTCCGATATCGTTGCACTGACGATGGTGTGTGCACCCCTCCGAAATCAGGATATGAGCACCATCTTCAAGAGAATCCAGTGTTTTGGCAGAAAGGATCGCTTCACCAAGATCTCCTTTGTATCTAGCAAACAGCATGGAGAATGAGGTCAACGGAATCTCCTGCGGGACAATCTCATTAACTTCCTTGAAGGCCTGACTGTCTGTAACGACCAACTTCGGCGGTTTGCCAAGAGACTCCAGAACCTTAGAGAGCTCAGGGACCTGCGTAACTACCGCGATGGCGCTGCTGTCCAGGACATCTCGAAGTGTCTGCTGCTGCGGAAGGATCAGGCGTCCTTTTGGCGCGGATTCATCGATCGGCGTAACCAGAACTACAATATCGCCTTCGGATATCAGATCCGCGATGATCTTTCGGCCGTTTGTCGGATCGACCACCAGATGGCCGACCATTTCTTTCAGATCGTTAATGTTGATCTTGTCGGAAGCGGACACCCAGATACTATCTTGCGCCACCTCTTTCGTGCGGCCTTTTCCTATACGCTGCTGGACAAGGTCGAGTTTGTTATATACCGTGATGTACGGAAGATTTCTGTCTTTGAACATTTTCATCAGCATGCGGTCGCCATCAGTAAGACCGATCGTGCCGTCTACCACGTGGATCGCGATGTCGACTTTCGCCATGACCTCTTTGCACTTGGTCACACGAAGGGCACCCAATTCACCCTCATCGTCGATACCGGGCGTGTCCACGATCATGACCGGGCCCAGAGGGAGGAGTTCCATTGCCTTATAGACCGGATCTGTCGTTGTCCCTTTTACATCTGAAACGATCGCGATCTCCTGGTTGGTAAAAGCATTTACAACACTGGATTTTCCGGCATTACGCATACCAAAGAATCCGATATAGATACGCTCTCCGCGTGGTGTTGATGAAAGGCTCATAAGCGTATTTCCCCTCTTCTCAAGATATGTTTATTGTACTAGAAGAGTAACATCTTTCTCAAGTAGTGAAAGTCTCCTCTTATTGCTTAAGAAGCGGAATACTGAAGTTTATACAATTCTAACAAAGCGTACAAATACATATCTTCTTGTGTTTCAATTAAGCATTCTGAATCACCCAAACTGATGTCCGTGATATCCTCTTCATAGGGTTTCGATAAATCAATAACTCTATCGTACAGATATTTGCATGTAGTAATTATCATCATTGAAACCCAAAATGTAACATCATACTCCATCGTATCTACATGAGAACAATAAGCCCATACCTCATCAAGCGGTGGATTGATTTCTCCCTTAGGAGTCTCCATTTCTAAATAATCACGAATAGTGGTATCGAGACTGCATTTTTCATCATTTGAAACGATTATTGAAACCTGCTTATTCAGTCTAGTAAAAACCAGCGGATCAAATTCAACTCGGTAGTTCGAATATTCATTAAATCCCCTGTGAAAATACTTTGCTCCATCATAGAGGAAGCTGACAGAACATAACTGTTTTTCATGTGTTTTTTCGTCAAACATCTTTATACTTTTGTTGATCCAATCAGAATCTGAGAAAGACATGACAGAGAATTTCTTTAACTCAAGTATTTTCTTCCTTATAGTTTTATTGCATTTACAAAAAGCCGTATACATTGGTCGAACAAAGTTATGCAACGGATCTATAAATGAAGCTATCTGGCACAATGGAAGAAGCCCTATTTCTTTCTCATATGTAATACAAAATTCCTGCGCTTCTCTATATATAGAGTCTTTATTCTTCGATGGCACGAGTCCTGCATTTTTACGTGATTTGCCCATTCGTTTTTCTATTTGAGAAAAGAATTTCTCATTAAGCTCATGAACATTCTTTTCAGCGTTAGAATTATCATTAGATTTTAAAACATACAAAAATACTCCAGCCAAAAATACATCCTCAGCTACACTTTTTTCTCGAATATCTTTCTTAGTGATTGGGGTTATAACATCAACTTTACATTCGTCATTTGTTTCATCATCGTTCTCTATTAGCTTATATAAAGCCTCCATCAAAACTGGCATTTTGTTCTGATCAATTAACGGGATTACTTCTTCTGTAAAATGAGATATCAACTTAGGATAATTATTCGAAGTATAACTTAAACCATCTTCAACAACATAGTCCGGGGGATTCTTCCTACCAGCAACTAAATTAGATATAAGGCTATCGTCAGTCTCATCAAATTGATTGGAGTGAAAATGCATAATCGTTCCAACCAGACGCTTTTGTGTACAAGATTTTGATTTGTAACGAACCAGAATTGTCAAATATGTTCCCAAACACAATTTGCTCATATCCTTTCCCCCTGTCTACCCTAGATTATACGGCTTTTCACGAAACAAGTCTCGGGAAAGTTTCAGTCATGTTTTTCAATTCAGACACAATTTAAAATGTTGGCAATAACACCAGGATCCTTGTGTTTATATTTCTTTTTTCAGGAGGATAAACACACATGAAAAGTGTTAATAATCGGCCGCCTCGAAAAGGCTGCAAAGACATTTGGAATGCATTTATGGTTAAAGATGCGTCATTCGATGTTGGTACAGATATGCCAATTTGTATTTCAACTGACATTATACCTGTATCGCTCATTTCGTTCGAGGATGCAAAAACCATTTATAAAAAGGAGATGAAACTTAAGCATAATAATTTCTTTATCAATACCTTCATACATTTCTACATCGATGATCAGAAATTTGATGGGAAACGCACAAGCATTTGGACGTATCCAAATCAGGCACTTAAGATCATACGCCATTTTGCCGGCATAATAACACCTGATTTTTCAACATATGCAGATTTCCCCAAACCCGTCAAATACTTTAACACTTATCGCATGCGAGCATTTGGATGCTGGATGAACGTGTTAGAAATCCCTGCTATTAACAATGTTCGTTGGGGAACATATGAAACCTGGGAATATTGCTTTGCTGGTATTCCAAAAGGAAGCACTGTTGCAATCGGTTCAGTGGCAAGCGGTATCAGAAAACTAAACAATCGCCCGCTTTTTGAAGAAGGGCTAAAGAAAATGGTATCCGTCATATCTCCAAAACGCATAATCGTCTATGGCTCTTCAAATTACCCCTGTCTTCAGAATCTTCGAAAAACCGGCATAGAGATAGTTTCCATTCCGAGCAAGACAAGTCTGGCGTATAAGGAGGTGTCTAATGAGTAAATCTAACAGTGGGCTTTTCTCTGGTACGAACGGAGACAAACTGACACGTTATACTCGCACTGTAGGAAATCTCAGGCAAAAGATTCCGGAAAGTGATATTATAGCAAGTAGAGTAGCGGGCCTTGATCTTCATGAGCATCCTTTGAAATATAAGCAGTTATCTTCCAAAAAGATGAAACAGTTAAGCAAGAAAGTTGCTACACGCACGTTGACACAGCACGAGTATAAATCATATGATTCGAATATGCGATTATTGAAAAGACGTGAAAAAGGTGTGGATTCCTTTTGGAAGCAAGAGACACAACGAATCATTGCAGGCGCTCCCACCACAAGAAACTGGAGTCCGGAGCAAAGAAATGACATAATTCATAATCGTCGGCCGAAAGAGAATGGAAAAACTCTGCAAGGTCACCATACCTATAGTGTCGCTAAGTATCCGCACTTGGCAAATCGTGGAGAAGTAGTATTTCCTGCAACTTTTAATGAACACTTATATGGATGGCACGGAGGTAATATCAAGAAGTCATTGCCGGGTCAACCAATAAACCCTAGTAAACTTCGTAGATAGTAGGAGGAAAAAAATGCAAAACATAGATGTTATGGATAACATAGGAATTAAGATTACTCATTTTACTTCCCTCTCAAAAACCATCGGGATTTTAAGAAAGTATCGAAATGACTCTATGAGTACTATCAAATCTGATATCGAGTCAAGTGATTTTGTCTTTGCATGTGATTATACCGATGATGAAGGACTTGTAAAACTCATCAATTGTTATGATGAGCTTGTAGCATGTGGTTGTAATGTAGTCATATATGATCTTGGTCGTATTGGCTCTAGAGAATTACTTTGCAATCTGCATGAGTCTCACGAAATAACACATATGGAAACATTAGCAGAGATAGATGCTGAGTTAAATGATGCTGAAAATGACGAATGACAGCATATCGGGAAGATTACCTTGGCAAAGGGTGTATAGGCGTTATAGATACCTATACACCCTTTCTTGAAAATGTGGTACATTAAATGTAGTTTTCGAGGGTTCCCAGGGGGTGGGTATGAAGATACGTTTTGACGGGTTGACGAAGCGTTTTCCCAATCGTAATAAGAAGATCAAGTCCGAGGTCGTGGCAGTAGATAATTTCTGCTTTGAGATCCCGGATGGTAAGCTGGTGGGCCTTCTCGGTCCTTCCGGTTGTGGTAAGAGTACAGCGCTGAACCTGATCTGCGGCCTGGAGACACCGACGGAGGGAAAGATCTTTTTCGACGATGACGATGTCACCGATCTTCCTGCAGAGAACCGTGGTGTCGGTATGGTCTTTCAGAGTTACGCCCTCTACCCTCACCTGACCGTGAAGAAAAATATCATGTTCCCTCTTCAGAACTTGAAGGGCGAACAGAAAATGACAAAAGAGCAGATGGAGGCCAAGGCTCTGGAAGCAGCGAAGATCGTACAGATTGAAGAACTGATGGACAGAAAGCCAAGTGAAATGAGCGGAGGTCAGCAGCAGCGTGTAGCTATAGCCCGTGCTCTGGTCAAGATGCCTCGCGTGTTGCTTCTGGACGAACCTCTTTCCAACCTGGACGCACGTCTCCGTATCCAGACAAGAGAAGAGATCAAGCGCATCCAAAACACCACAAAGATCACGACCGTATTTGTTACGCATGACCAGGAAGAAGCTATGAGCATTTCCGACCTGATCGTGGTCATGAAGGACGGCGCCGTGCACCAGATCGGCAAGCCCCAGGAAGTATATGACGCGCCGGTCAATCTGTTCGTGGCAAAATTCCTTGGCACGCCGCCGATCAACGTCTTTACCGGGAAAATCAAGGACGGAAAGCTTATTCTTGGAGAGGATACCATCCTGGGGAAAGACTATGTGAAGGATACAAAGGATCAGGAAGTCTTCATCGGCATCCGTCCGGAAGGCTTCATTCTCCGCGAGAATAAAGAGAAAAAAGATAATCTGGACGGAAAAAACGGCGTATTCCATGCCGATCTTCTGGCTATCGAAGTCATGGGCAGAGATACCAGCGTTGTCTTCTCTCACTGTTCTTCCGAAATTGAAGGAACAAGACTTCGTGCTATCGTATCTTCTGACAACCAGATCGATCCGGAAAGCAAGAAAGTCGCCTTTGATGTGAATCCGAAGAAAGTCTTTGTTTTCTCAAAAGAAACGCAGGAGCGTCTGCTATGAGCGTGCAGCAGGATACAAAACTACAACCGGCCAAAGCCAGGAGCAACGCGAAGTTACTGAAGAAACTGAACGCTTTCAAAGCATGGCTGTACCTTCTCCCCGCGCTGGTCTTCCTCGGCATCTTTATGGTCTACCCTCTGATCGACGTTCTGGTCTATTCTTTTGAAGAGGGATACAATTCCGCGTCCCAGACCTCTTTCGGCACAGGATGGTTCAATTATGCCTATGTCCTGCACGACCCGTATTTTCTACAGGCCGTGAAGAATACGTTCATCATCGTAATCATCACAGTGCCGCTTTCGACACTTCTGGCACTTCTCATTTCCTTGGCACTGAATTCCATCAAGAAACTCAAGGAAGTCTTCCAGACGATCTTCTTTCTTCCCTACGTGACCAATACGCTGGCTGTAGGTCTTGTCTTTATGATCATGTTCAAAAAGACCCCGTACACGGATGGCCTCATCAACATGATCCTCGCCATCTTTAAGCGCGGTCCTGTCGACTTTATCGATGGTCCGTACTGGGCCAAGATGTTCGTCATGTGCTTCTATACGATCTGGGTCGTACTTCCCTTTAAAGTCCTGATCCTGACGTCGGCTCTTGCTTCCGTTGACGAGGTCTACTACAAAGCCGCCAAGATCGACGGCACTTCCCGCTTCCGTATGTTTACACATATCACGCTTCCGATGATCTCCCCCATGATCTTCTATCTTGTGATCACCGGCTTCATCGGTGCTTTTAAAGCATATAGTGACGAGGTGGCCATCTTCGGTACGAACCTCAATTCTGCCGGCATGAATACCATCGTCGGATACGTTTATGACATGCTCTACGGTGACTCAGGCGGATACCCGTCTTACGCCGCCGCAGCTGCGCTGATCCTCTTTGCCATCGTCTTTACGATCACGGTGGTCAACCTTCTGATCAGCAAAAAAACTTCCATACGGTGAAAGGGGGGCGTGATGTATGAGTGATTATGATCAGATCAGCAAACAGGCCCGCACCGCAAGGATCGTGCGCAAGACCGTCACCTATGCCCTCCTGACCTTGTGGGGGATCATAGTGCTTTTCCCGTTCTACTGGATGATCCTTTCTTCCATTAAGAGTTACGGCAGCTATAATGCGGAGTTTACGCCGAAGTTCATCACGACCGAACCGACGATGCAGAACTACATCGATGCGTTTACGAAGGTGAACCTGGGAAGATATTTTTTCAATACCATCGTCTTCACAGTCGTCACCACGGCTCTCATGATGCTTGTCATCGTATTCGCCGCTTTCGCGTTCTCGAGGCTTCAGTTCCGTGGAAAGAACCTGGTGTTTACTCTTTTTCTTTCTCTCATGATGATCCCGTCGGAACTGGTGATCATCACTAACTTTGTCACGATTACGAACTGGGGACTTCGGAATACTTTTACAGGTCTGATCCTGCCGTCCGTCACTTCAGTCTTTTATATTTATCTTTTGAAAGAAAACTTTGAGCAGATCCCAGACGATCTTTATAAAGCCGCGAAAGTAGATGGCACATCGGACATGAAGTACCTTTTCAAAGTCATGGTGCCGATCTGCTCGCCAACGATCGTGACCGTTGTGATCCTCAAGGTCATCGAGTGCTGGAACGCTTATGTATGGCCGCGTCTCATCACGGACAACCCCAAGTACTTCCTGGTCAGTAATGGTATCTCGGAGATCCGTGAGAACGGCTTTGGCCGTGAAAACATTCCCGCCATGATGGCCGCCGTTGTGGTCATCTCGATCCCGTTGATCGTATTGTTCCTGATCTTCCATAAGAAGATCATGGCCGGCGTAAGCAGAGGAGGTACGAAAGGATGAAACGTCTTATGTCACGCATTCTCTCCTCTGTGCTTCTTGCAGTCATCCTGATAGCCTGCGCCCTACCGCTCGCATCGTGCCACGGCTCGACCGCCCTCGCCGCTTTTGACGTACCGGACGATTTCGACATGAACAAGCAGTATGAGATCACCTTCTGGGCAAAAAACGATACTAATGTCACGCAGACAAAAGTCTACAGCAAGGCCGTCGAAGACTTTCAGAAACTTTACCCGAATATCCATGTCAACCTGCGCTTCTACACGGATTATAACAAGATCTATAACGACGTCATCACGAACATCGCAACGAAGACGACACCGAATATCTGCATCACGTACCCGGACCATATCGCGACCTACATGACCGGCGATAACGTGGTGGTACCGCTGGATGCGCTTTTTAAGGATAAGAAATACGGACTCGGTGGAAGCGAGGTGCGCTTTGACAGTCCGAAATTAAACGAAGTGGTTCCGCAATTTCTGGAAGAGTGCCGGATCGGCAATGAACACTACGCGATCCCCTTCATGCGTTCGACTGAAGCCTGCTATGTGAATAAGGATTTTGTGGAGAAACTGGGTTACACTCTTCCGGAAGTTTTGACCTGGGATTTCGTGTGGGAAGTCTCGGAAGCGGCAACGAAGAAGAATCCGGACGGGACTTTTGCCATCAATGGCCAAAAGACCATGATTCCTTTCATCTACAAATCGTCTGACAACATGATGATCCATATGCTTTTCCAGAAAGATGCCGGTTACTCCACACCTTCCGGTGAGATCAACATCTTTAACGACACCACACAGGAACTCCTCGAGGAAATCGCAGGACACGCCGGGACAGGTGCTTTTTCCACATTCAAGATCAGCAGCTATCCGGCAAATTTTCTGAATGCAGGACAATGCATTTTCGCCATCGACTCTACTGCGGGTTCCACCTGGATGGGTACCAAAGCTCCGAATATCGATATCAGCAAAGACAAGCTCGTGGATTTTGAAACCGTGGTCTACCCGGTTCCGCAATACGATCCGTCCGAACCGAAGATGATCTCCCAGGGGCCGTCGATCTGTTTGTTTAACAAAGAAGATAAAGGCGAGGTCCTGGCCAGTTGGCTATTCGCATCGTATCTTCTGACAAACGATGTGCAGATCGCTTATTCGGAAACGGAAGGATATGTTCCGGTCACGACCAAAGCACAGACTTCAAAAGCCTATCAGGAATACCTTTCAGGCAGGAATATCGGCGACGACTTGCATTACAGCGTAAAACTGGATGCTTGCGAACTGCTGATCTCACACGTTTCCGACACCTTTGTCACGCCGGTTTTTAACGGGTCCACTTCTCTACGAAACGCCGCCGGTGAACTGATCGAGAACGTGACCAAATCTGCCAGAAGAAAGCAGACTATCGACAAAGCCTACTACGAGAAGCTTTACGCGGACACAACGTCCCTCTACCGTTTGGACCAGATCGTCAAAACTGACGCCGTAAATATAAAAGATCTTGGCAAATTGCCGAATACTGCCGTGATTTTGCTGGTAAGTCTGGCTGTTTCTTGGGTTTTGATTGGTACATATGTAGTTTCTCGTCAAATCCGCAAGAAAAAAACGTGAATCTTGCAAAAAATGACTTATAATATGGACTGACCAAAGCGAAAGCTGCTGGTCAGTCCTTTTTATTTTGAATGAAAAGAATAGGAGAGAACATTATGAAGAAAAGTATAGCATGCATCGCGGCTCTTTCTTTGATCCTGGCTATGGCCGGCTGCAACAGCAAGAAAGAGACTGAAAAGAGATGGACACCACCGTCCGGTACAGGAGAGGAATCTGCTCCTTCTGAAGAAACAACCACTACAGAAGAGACAACAGAGGAGACAACAACAGCTGAAGAGACAACGACAGCGGCTGAATCTTCCAAGGAGACATCTGCTGATGCTTCCGAAACATCTGCTGACGCTTCCGAGACTTCTGCTGACGCTTCCGAGACTTCTGCCGAGTCCGGAAAAGTTATGTCTTACAAGGAGTACAAGGACGCAGCTCTTGATTCCGAGGTAACGATCGAGGCTTATGTACAGGCTAAGCAGTCCTGGTGGGATAACAAAGCTACCGTATATCTTCAGGACGAAGATGGTGCTTATTTCGCCTACAACATGGCTTGCACCGAAGAAGATTATGCGAAGCTCACAGATGGCCAGAAGATCCGCGTGAAGGGCTTCAAGTCCGAGTGGTCCGGCGAAGTGGAGATCGTTGACGCAACTTTCGAAGTGATTGAAGGCACATGGACAGCTACTCCGGTAGATGTAACAGCTGAGCTGGGTACAGATGCTCTGATCGACAAGCAGAACCAGAAAGTTTCTTTCACCGGTATGAAGGTAGAAGCTTCCAAGGACGCAGACGGCAAGGAAGTTGCTTTCCTTTACAAGTATGACGGATCCGGTGCTGAGGGCGATGACCTCTACTTCCAGGTTTCCGCTAACGACAAGACCTACACATTCACAGTTGAGTCCTACCTCTGCGATAAGGATTCCGAAGTGTACAAGGCTGTAAAAGAACTGAAGGTCGGCGACACAGTAGATATGGAAGGTTTCCTCTACTGGTATGAGGGTGCTAACCCGCACATCACAAAGGTAACCGTTAAGTAATAACAGTTACCGCCCGGATCCGTACGGCGGCGCCGGTGGGATCTGACCGAATAAGTTGATAAAAAGAGGGAAGTCTCAAGTGAGGCCTCCCTCTTTTCAGTTCGGAAAAAACGCAAGAAAAGGCGCACCCGGGAAGATCCCGAATACGCCTTTAAATGAGGAGTCAATGACTTCAGCCGTCTTCTCTGTATTCAAAGTCGAAGGTGTCGATGCGCTCTGACGGGTCGGAAAGATCCGATCCGAAGTGCTGGAACTGGAAAAGGAATTTTTGTCTTTTCGCACGTGGAACGACCATGGCAACTTGTGCTGTCAGAAGAGCGGAAAAAAGAATATCCAATCCGATGACAAGAAGTCCTGCGTAAAGCAACGGGTGGAAAAAGATACATCCGATAAACAGAAGGACCGCCATCACCAACAAATATCGGAAATACCCGAAAAACGTAAGCAAGAAACAAGCACAAGCACTTCTCATTCCTTTTTTCATGACACCCTCCTACTCCTCTTTTCCCATCGTTTTTAGACCAGGATTCGAAAATATCGGCTTTGATTTTTTAATTTTTTGGTCAGGAACTCAGGTAAAGCAAATGATGATCTATTAGATCAATATATTGTATGCCTCGTAATTGAAAACCCCTATATATTCATCTTAACACTCTTTTTTGAAAATAACGCAAGTGTTTTTCACACTTTGCAAAAAATTTTTGCATTTTTCTTTTTTTGCAGATAAGTCGAGTGGTTTTTTGTCGCGGGAAATGACTTCTCCGGCAAGGAAAAAGCGTAAAAAAGAGGGCCGCTAAGCCCTCTTCAGATTGTTTCCGATCAGCCGGTCAACCGCCCGGAATCATCGGTCCGCCATGATCCGTCGGTGGCGGTGGCGGAGCCGGCGTCGGTGTCGCCTTATGGAACTGACACTCTGTCTGCGGATTCAAGTAGGAATCCGCGATAAAGTAATCTTCCACCACAGAACCTGCCTCCTGACAGAACTGTGTGGCCTTTTGGCCGGACGACGAACATACCGAAGCGCGTACAATATTATCCGGCACCTCAAATTTCGCGCCGGGAAGATCCTTATGGATCCTCTGCATGACTTCATTCCAGATACGCTGCGCATTGTTTCTGTCGCCTTTCGGGATCTCCGTGGTACGAAGGCGGTTAACGTATCCATACCAGACGGCCGCCGAGTAGTAAGGCGTGAATCCGCAGAACCACTTATCGACGTTATCGTCTGTTGTACCGGTCTTACCGGCTACAGCGATCGATTCGCCATCTGCATTCTCGATCGGCAATACTTTATTCTTCGCCGTACCATAAGTAATTACATCCTGAAGCATGCTGGTCATCAGGAACGAAGTATCCTCGCGATAGACACGATGAGAGGTTACCTCGTGCGTCAGGATCTCGTTGTTATCACTGTCTAATACCTTTGTGTACGCATAAGGTTCGGTGTAGATTCCTCCGGTTGCGAATGTGTTATAAGCGGCAGCCATCTCCAACGGTGACATACCCAGGTTAAAACCACCGACCGCCGTTGACGGATACTGCTCCGTCAATCGGTTGATGCCTACTTCATTGAGAAACCAGAGCGCCATTTCCGCGCCAACATCAAACCAGACCATAACTGCGATCGTATTTCTTGATGACGCCACAGCCTGCCGGATCGTGATCGGGCCTTTGTATGCGTTATCCGAGTTTTTCGGCCATACTGCATTAGGATTAGACGGATCAAGATGTGATTCTTTATCGTCATAGACCATGGACGGCGTGATCAGACGCAGTTCCAATGCCGGACCGTATGCGATCAACGGCTTGATCGAAGAACCCGGCTGACGATGCGCATCTACTGCAAGGTTGGTACCCAGGTTAATGGTCTTTTCGCCGTAACCTCCCTGCATACCGGCAATAGCTCCGGTATCCACGTTTATGACCACCATGCCGGCCTGCGGTTTTTCCGGATAATCCTCAAGCGCTTCAGGATCCGTCTGGAATAGATCTCTATTCTTAAAGGCATCATCCATAACCGCCTGAACATCGGATTCCATTGTGGTATAGATATGATAACCCCGGTTATATACTGTTGTAGCCGCCAGAGAACGGCTGATCTTTCTCTTCTGCTGAAGATCCGAGATAACCTCGGAAACAGCATACTCTACAAAATACGAGTTGATCTTGGTAGCCGAAGATGTATTTGCCGTTCTGAATACCAGTTCCGTATTCAGAGCATTGTCATACTCTTCCTGCGTAATGAAGCCAAGTTCCAGCATCTTACTTAATACGATACGCATACGGCGCATCGCATTTCTTCTACCGGATTCACGAAGCGGGTTATAGTAAGACGGGCTCTTCGGAAGTCCTGCCAGAAAAGCACACTCCGCCAGGGAAAGTTCTTTTGCATTCTTACCGAAATAGTTCTGCGCGCCGGCTTCTACACCTACATAGTTATTTCCCATCGGAGCAAGGTTGATGTAAAGCTGCATGATCTCATCTTTGCTGGCCTGCTGCTCGAGCGTCATAGCGGAAAACCACTCCTGAACTTTTCTCTGTGTGGAGCGCTGGTCCTGACCGGAGATAAGCTTGACCGTCTGCTGGGTAATCGTCGAACCGCCATGGGAGGCAGTACCGCCATTAGCCAATGCGGAAAGAACGGCGCTTCCGATTCTCTGGACGTCGATACCGGAGTGTTCCAGAAAACGTTCATCTTCGATTGCCATGATGGCTTCGTCAATATATGTATCTTTAACTTCCGTAAATGCCACGTAAATGCGGTCCACGTTCTCACTACCGGTCAGCTTGGCTAACACCGTGCCGTTGGAGTCGTAGACAAAAGACGTCTCTACCGAGTCTGTCATGGTGATATCCGTCACGGAAAGCGGTGTAGTGGTGGAAATATAGCCGATGAGCATACCTCCGCCAAAACCTCCGGCCATAAAGCATACACAAAGCAGGATAACCAGTGCGGTCTTCAGGATGTCCATGACTCCGTGGAAAACCTCCATATACCAGTGACGCTCGTGTGCAGCACGTGTCGGTTTACCACTCAGGCGGGAACGGAGTTCGTCTGCAAGCGCACTGTTTTCCGGCGCAATCGGTCTTGTCGAGCGCTGTTGTGGATCTCTGACTTCGTTATCCTTCTCATACGCCTGAGACCTGGAATAGCTTCCTTGCGCCGTCATGCCGGATACAGTCTGACCGTGCGGCTTCGTGGACTGGTCAATGGTAGCATCCGTCACCACACGCTTCTTCTTCGGCTTCGCGGCAGAACCGTTTTCTTTATTATTCTTACCGGAAGGCCGAAAAGAGCCTCCCTGGTTTTGATTTGACATAGTTTACACCTTCAGAATCACTTGTCGGGGACTTATAAAAATCCACGATAATAATACCAGTATTCGGAAGAATTGGAAAGAGAGCCACAAGTGCGCTATAATGTTGCTGAATATTTAGGGGCGGTAAATGGGCATTTTCGAAGAAAAAACATATCAGGTCAAGTGTAGCGGTCTTTCCAACGAAGGACAGGGTGTCGCGCGTATTGAGAGCGACCGTGAAAAAGATAACGGACTAAAGGTATTTGTGGACGATCTCTTACCCGGAGAGGTCGCTAAGATCCGTATTACTTCGCGTGAGAAGAACCTGGCTCACGGAGAAAAGATCGAAACCGTATCCGAATCGCCCAACCGTGTTGTGCCTGTCTGCTCCGAGTTCACCAAGTGTGGTGGATGTCAGATTCAGCATGCCGACTATGCCTGCCAGCTCAAAATGAAGGAAGACATGGTCCGCTCTTGCCTGCACCGTATCGGGCATATTTCCCTTTCCGACCTTCACTCGGTCAGCGAGCCCATCTTAGGCGCCCCGGACCAGTTCTTTTACCGCAATAACGTTCAGTATCCGATCGAATACAGTCATGCCAAGAAGAGCGTGAATATCGGTCTTTACGAGAAGAAGAGCCACAAGATCGTGGAACATGAGAAGTGTTACCTCGTTCATCCGTCAGCCGAAGTGATCCGTGGTGTGGCGCAGATCTATTTCAGCGACCACTCCCGTGCCAATATTGCTAAATATCTCCGGCAACTCATTGTTCGTGTGGGTTTTTTCAGCAAGGAAATGATGGTCGTTCTCGTCTGCACACGTCCTATCAAGCTCGATGCGGAAGAATTCGTCCAGACTTGCGAGAGAGCCATGTCACAGGCACAGATCGGTATGCACATCTCCAGTATCTGGACACAGGAAACCAAGGACCGTGCCAAGAAGGGGGCTTCCGATTGTTGGACCAATGTCTGGGGGAAACCCTATATTCATGAATTCCTGGAACACCGGGTATTCCGCATCTCGCCGGATGCTTTTTTCCAGGTCAACAGTAAACAGACGATCCATCTGTATTCCAAAGTTAAAGAATATCTCCGCTACGACGGAGCGCTTCCCCGTCTTCTTGTGGATCTTTACTGTGGCACCGGCAGTATCGGCATCTTCTGCTCCAGTGTCTGCCATCACCTGGTCGGTATCGAGTCAGTCGAGTCTGCCGTAATCGATGCGCGCGCCAATGCTACAGCTAATTATCTTGAAAACGCCGAGTTTTTCTGTGGTAAAGCAGAGGACTACGATTTCGGCGCAATGATGCCGGACGCGGTCGTCATCGATCCTCCTCGCAAAGGCTGCGACGAAAAACTGCTCCGCGAACTACTGCATCTGGCCCCTACCCGGATCGTTTACGTTTCCTGTAACCCTTCCACATTAGCGCGGGACCTTCACCGTCTCTTCCAGATCCAGGAAGAGGGCGACACACGCTACGGCATCAGCCGTATCTGCCCGGTGGATATGTTCCCGAATACGTCTCATGTCGAGACTGTTGTCTTGCTTTCCAAGGAAAACATATCGACAAAACATGTTCGGGTTGAGTTTAATCTTGAAGAGATGGATATGTCAGGATTCAAGGTCGGTGCTACTTATGAAGAGATAATCGCATGGGTTCAGGAGAAATACGGTTTCCATGTTACTCATCTTAATATTGCTCAGGTCAAGCGCAAGTGCGGGATCGTTGAAAGAGAGAACTACAATCTTCCAAAATCACCGGACTCAAGACAACCGAATACTCCTAAGGAAAAAGAGGATGCGATCAAGGATGCGTTCAAGCATTTTAATATGATCTGATTGAAGATACTTTAGTTAATCACGCCGTGGGTAGTTGGAGCAATCCAATGTCCTGCGGCGGTTTTATTATGCCTGAAGGTATTGTGTCCGATGGTATAATTGAAGCAGATGGATTCAATAGGCAACGGGAGGTGTGGCAATGAACATAAGAAAAATAACATCTCTGGTACTTGTCTTTGTATTTGTGTTCTCATTTACCGCCTGCAAGAAAACTGATGTCCCCGAGCTGGATAGAATCTTGAATTATTCAGTTGAACAGTTTGATGATCTGGCAAGCAGCGTTGATGAGAAGGATTTGATCAAAGCATGGGGTGAACCGCAAGCATTAGGCAGCCGCAGATTCTGGAGAATCAGTGTTGAGGGCGAGACGACAAAGTTTGTTGTGGCATGGGTTGAGAACGGAAACGTAACATCTATTCACGTTTCCAAGCCTCTGTTTATCAATGTTGCAGCTATAGAAAACGGCGTAGCTTACTGCGTATTTGGTTGGAATTACTATTCTACTGATGCAGCTAATCTTGCATTTATGCCAACACAGGACTGTTTTGGCAATGAGATTGCATGTGAGGTTGGTGATCAATTCATATTCCAATTTGACGGTATGATCATGGAGTCTTATCCGGCACAGATCAACGCTCCATACTCGGCTGTTCGGATGGGACACCTGTCTGACGAAGAAATCTCCGAGATGGCAAGTAACATTGTATTACCGTAGCGATTATCTTTGATCGTTATTTCGACGGATCAATACACAAGCAGTCCGTTTTCCATTTTGAGTAATCGATCATCTACAAAGACAATTGGTACTATCTCGGAGTCGTTATTTTCTGCACAGTTGAAATCCACAATATATTTTAAAGCCTGCTCTTCGCCGGGAAATATAATCAATTGATATGGAAAGTTATAATCCAGCTTTTCTAATAACATAACACCTTCGGATTTTGTATGAATCAGGACAGCCGCGTGACCGCAATGCAAAATGTACTGATCACTATCATCATAAATATCAGATCCGTTAAACCATATAGAAATCAAGCTGATGTTATTGTTTCCCTGGAAACTAATGCCGGTCTGTCTCCAATACTCATTTATTTGCTCCGCCTGTTCAGACACACTGATGTTTTCGGACGATTCTATACCGTTGAATAATAATGTGAATTGTCTGATATCTGAATCAGACTGAAAAACGGATGAATCGTTGATTTCAACAAGCATCATCGGCTCTGTCACTTGGGAAGCTGTGTCGTATGAAATAAGCGAACCCATAGCTTCAAATGCAGTTAATCGGCAGTTTCTTCTGCCGGTTAGATTCCCATATTTACTCTTCCATTTTCTTTCTAGCTTTGTTGAATCATATGCGGATGCAGCGTTTTCAGTAAAAACCGCAAATCCGCTTTGTACTGGTAAAATATCTCCTGTAGCAGCATTGTACTGAATGATGTTTTCGAGCAAGGCATCTATATAAGGCTTTTGAACGCCTGCTTCTTCCAAAGCTGTCCTTAGAACATCCTGCGATTCCAGATCAACAAGGTTACTGTATACTGCATCATACGGAGAACCCTGTGACTCTGTCTTGCTGTTTTGCGTTCCACAGCCTGTAACAAGTAGTATTAAACATAATGTTGTTACGAAGGTTAATACGCTATTTAATGATTTATTCACTCTTTATAATCCTTTCCATCAATTCGGAATATATGTATTAGTTTCCTGATTGAAGAAGGAATAATAATCGAACCCATCAACTAAACCTTCAAACTCGGCAAAATCCATAAATCGATAGATTTTGTTATCAGGTGTAACTATAGCTTCCATATCTCCATAATATAAGTATACCAGCTGTTGTCCAGCATGCTGTTGTAGAAAACTGTTGTACTGGGAATACCATGATCCACCGAAAGCAATGCCATACCAAAGGCCATTCTCATCTTTTGATACGGATATAACGGATATAAGATCTTCGTCGTTATAGACTAGAAAATCTCTCCAATTGACAGCTACAGAATTATCATTTGTTCTGTAATGTCCATACCCCGTTTCGCTGATGACCATATTCTGAGCATTAACACCAGATGCCTCAAGACTGTTTTTGATGCCTGCATAGTTTTCCATTAGAAATGCATAGGCTTCTTCATTTGTTAACCAATAATCTACACCCGTTAAATGAACACAAGCTCTATCCGTGATAATTACGCCTTCTTCTCCGCATCCGTCAGGAACTGTTTCGTTAGTTGATCCATGAGATGTCTGAAGCGTTTCCTCTGTAGCCGTAGAACTTATAGATTCTGAAATCAAGGTATTCTCAGTTGTGAACGTATCCTTCCTAGGTAATAACTTTATAACCATAACTGCAATACCTGCTACTATCAAGACTGATGCAGCGATCCCAATGTATCGAACCCAAGCCGCATTTTTCTTTGCCTTTTGAAATGTCTTCGCTTCCTCAATAAATCTATCGTCTATGATTTCGAATGTATCCAATATGAATTCTCTTCTCATAATTCGAACCCCCTTGCTAACAGATAATCGCGGAGTTTGATCCTGATGCGACGAATTGATGTGGATATATTATTCTCACTTGTTCCTAGTCTTAAGGCAATTGACTTGATATCATCAGCGTACCAATACCGACGTACTATCATTACTCTTTTCTCCAACGGGAGATCATAAAGAAAATCGTTAATTGCCTTTGCCAGATCATTGCGGACAACATCATCTTCGGGACTGGGATTATCTGACGCAATTTCACCGATTTCATCCAGTAGAGCCGGAATCACATTGCCGCCGCGCTTTTCTGCTAAGTTCTTACGATATCGATCCAAGGAAATGTTTCGAACGATGCGTCCGATAAAAGCAGAGAAGACGGATGGTTTCTGTGGCGGAATGGTATTCCATACCCTGGAATATGTATCATTCACACATTCTTCTGAATCCTCATTGTTATAGAGGATGTTGTAGGCAATGGAAAAGCAGTAGTTGCCGTACTTTCGCGAAGTCTCAGTAATTGCCGATTCGTCGCGATTCCAATATAAGCGAATTATTGCATCATCATTCATCAAGATGACCTCCTTCACTTATATAGACGTATTCCTCACATGAATCTGACAGTTATTATTCTACCATTTTGTCAATCATCAGTTTCATCTATCCTTCTAAATACAGCAACTACATCTGGTTCGTAATACAAGGTCTCATAATCATCGTTTAAGTAATCATCAACACTGTACTTGTCGTTTTCCTGTCGAAGATCTACGACATAATACTCAGTCTTGTTGTCCGTTCGTTCCAGTTCATAAACAACATCGTGATCCGAGAAGTCGGCTACAAAGAAAGCTGTAGCCGTAACAGATGCATCTTCAGGCACAAGGGAGACAGCGTAGTTTATCTTTGCACGTTTTTCCGCCGAACGGTTAAAGAAATCTATGTACCCCAGGTGGTCATAATTGATGCTTGAACATAATACTATCGTACAGCACGCACCATATAGAAGCAGTTTATCTCGATGTTTTTCTTTAAGGTCGGCATAGTTGAGTACTGCCAGATATACGAGAATAGCACATGTACCAAAGCAGTATTGATATCTCATATCATATTGGTAATGGTAATTCGGCATCAGGTTAATCAATATCCATGGGAGCATAAGAATAGCTCTTTTAAAATCCTTTGTTATTATTGGCAGGAATCCCATCGGCATCAGAGTCAGGAACATAAACTTCAGTTTATCTGCCACTGAAATCTGACTTATAACGTAGACAGGATCTGAGATTGCGGTTGATAGGATCGACAATGTTCCTTCTCCGTCCTGCAAATAATTGTTATAACGATACAACATTACCCCGTCGCCGTATGTGGACAGATAGCGCGTGATACCCACGAAGTATGCAATAGATACTATAAAAATGCATAAATTACATTTGTAGTTTTTATGGGTAAATAAAAAGTACAAAGCAATAACAGCAACATATACGGCCGCATCTTCTTTGACTGCAAGCAATAATATAGAGAAAAGCGCCTGACCATACCATAATTCTTTTTCACAGAAATATATAAGCCACAAAACAAGCGGTGCAAGGAAACAGTTCTCATGAAGATGGTAGAAACAACCACCGACAAATCCCGGAAAGAATAGATATATCAGTGAGAAGATGATCATTGAGGCTTTCCCTAACGAGTGCTTTCTCATGATCAACGCCAAGGGTATTATTCCGGACATTACGATCAAACTTTGCATAAGTTCCAGAGTTATAGGACTTGGGAAAAGATAATAGAATGGAAGAATAAGATAGTAGATGGGTGACATATGAACAGAGAAATGTGACATTAAAACATCTCTTTCACAAGTCGTAAATGGTATGCCTGTCTCTTTCATATAATGAAACATTTGAGAAAATATCCCAAAGTCATAACAGGCAGTCCAATGGTTTATATAGATCAGGCAACAGTTCCCTCCAACCAGTACGACAAAAAGGAGACATAGGAATAGAATAGAACGTCGGAATGTTTTATTCCCTATTCGCGGTCGGATATCCTTGATATCGGTACTCAGAATAATAATCCCAAGAACTACACACAGTCCTATTGCGAAATACTGTTCACGATTGATTACTGCCGCAGCTGTAAAGTAGAGGGTCGAAAAGACAATCATGGCAAGTTTGACAACTCTCTGATCTTTCAATCTGTTGATCAGTAACCAGATCGAGAATACTGCAACTATGAAGAGAATGATCGCCAAGTATTTCACTGAGTGTAAATTGACCAGATCCATTTGTTTATTGGCAAAATATAATACAGAGACGAGAATCCAGCTTAGTGCAAGATTATATGCTTTGTTAGAATCTAGTTTAGCGAACATGACAAGAAGAATCCTTTCAAGAATCTACTACAAATGTAGTTTATTGGGGTAAAAAAATTTATTCGCTTGGATAAGCGGTCATAGAGGTTGTTGTTTCTGTAATAGCAGTGGTAGTCGTTGGGATTGTTTCATCGCCGAAATACTGCACATACGAAGTTTCTTCCACTTCCATGTTGTCAATATCCATATAATACGTCGTGACTTCAGTCATATCTTCTTCACCTATCCAATATGTTGTCTCCGCACTAGATTCGGGAGTGTTCATGATGGTCGTAGTTACAGACGGGTAGGAGTCATTGTATGAAGAATCCTGAGAAGAGATATCTTTAGATGCAATAGCAAATCCCGATATGCACGTAAGAAGAATAATCGCAATCAATGTACCTATAAATAGTCTACGAGATCCTGATAGGATCAATTGAAGTCTGTGCTTAAGGCTTTGTTTAGGAGAATAAAAGTTGGTCGTTATAGCTGGTGTGGGGCTAACTGAAAACGTAGATCTGGTTGCTGAGACTGTATTAAGGATCGACTCACAATATACTTTTCGCATTTGTGCATCCTCATCAGAGGTGACGGCCATATCACAATAATATTCGCATTCCTGTTCGAGTTTCCTGCTTATCACTATCATCAAGGGATTGAACCAGTGCATGGTGCGACATACCGTGATGAAAAGCTTAATCCAAAGGTCATGATGTTTATAATGTGTAAGCTCGTGCTTAATGATTAATCTCAGTTCGTTATAACCATAACTTCTGCAGGGGATAAGGATTATCGGATTGATAAGCCCGGTCATCATTGGTGACGAGATGCATTCGGATGTATACACCTCTATTGGTCTTTTTATCTTGAGTGCTTTAGATACTTCACTTGTCAATTCCTGTATATCAGAAGGCGCCGATTTTGCAAATCGCATAACTGTTTTATTCCATGCAGTACTACGTATAATGTAGAAAAGAATAAATGATACCGCTCCGATAAGATAAATGGCAGTTACAACAGACATAGGATTAATCAGTGATGTCGTACTAGTATGGACTGTATTTGTAGCAACAACAGGATTTGCTGGTGCTGTATTCTCTAAAGTAACCAATGCACTTCCCCAATGGGGTCTGATTGGAATGAGAAATCCGATAATAACGACAAGCCAAGAATAGTATCTGATCGATGGAGACTGTTTATTGCTAAGAACGCGTGAGACTATCAGATAGATTACTGCGACTATGGACATGTTCATTGAGCAAATGAGAATATTAAGCATTGCACACCTCACATATCATTAAGCCAGTTCTTGAGTTCACTAATATCTTCGTCAGATATCTCGCCATCACTATATAAGGCCTTCACAAAACCTGACATCTTATTTGCACCGAATCTACTTTTCAGTGATTCTGCCTCAATGTTCATATATTGTGACTCGCTGATAACAGCATAATATCCACGCTCTTTGCCATTCTTTTCGGAATGCAGAAAGCCTTTCTTTTCCAACCTGACAAGCATAGTCATGACGGTTTGCTGTTTCCAATCACGATCATGAAGATCCCTGCTTAAGATTACCGTGAGGGCTGGAGAAGTTACAGGCTGCTCGATATGCCAAATAGCCTTCATTATTTCAAATTCTGCATCCGGTAGTTTTTTCATTGCACGAATAATCTTTCATAAATTACATTTGTAGTTTATCTAATGATAAGTCAATAATTCCGTGTTGTCAATTTGAAATATGAGAAAACGGCAGTCATCGATAAACAAGACTATATCCCTTAGGTTACTAAGGGCGCACTTCTATACATACCCTACGGGATGTATCAGTGCGCTCTCCGAGGGCAGGTAATGCAACTTCGCTTCAGATGCATTAATCTTCGTCACGTTCGTTCCGGACAAGAGGCTCAGCCTCTTGCGCCACTATGGTGGCTATCACCAATCCCGCCACTTCAGGCGGTCGTATTCATGGAACCTTATATGAGGATATTGAGCCGCATACCGCTCACAGTAATCAGCGGGTCTGCATCTGACATAGATGTTGATGATCGACTCATATAACGGGGCAAACTTCTTCGCGGCATATTCGATCTTTTCAAGATCGTTCCGATCAAAGCGTCGATCCGTATCTCGGACTATTTTGACGAAAAGCATTTTGCCATCGTATGGAATTACGCTTTCAAAGTGATAAACAAAACCTTTCTCGATAACATCAGATGGTCTTATGCTGCAAAGCGGATTCCCCGTATACAAGTCATCCAGCCCGAAATCAATGTTCAGTGCGTGAAGGTGACATGCCTTTTCGTATTCCTGTTCAGATAATCTTGTAACCGCTTTAATGTAGTCATCGGTAATTTCCGGAAATTGCTGAGGTCGAGCCAATCGCATTTTTTCTTTGATCAGGAAGGAATAGTATAGCTCCATATATATGTTTCGGAAGTAATAGCATTTCCCGGAATGTTTAAGTATCCGAACATCAACAAGGGAGCGAAGATACTTCTCACATTTATTATATGCATATCCTGTTACGGAACCGATCTCGCTTATACGAGTATTATCCTCTGCAATGACAGTAAGTAGTTCATTATATATCTCCGGTTTGCGGAAATAATGATCCATCAGATGCGGCATATAATTCATCAACGGCGAATCAATGCGGGTCAGGTTCCAAGCCGCATCTTTGAAATTTTCATATTCAGAAAAAAGCCGGACAAGTTCCGGTATTCCTCCGGTTGCCGTGCTTACCAGGAGAGAATTCTGCGCATCCATCTTCGGAAGCATCTTATGAACGTCGGAAAGTGCCAGATGATTCACAGTGCAAGGGAATATGTTTTTGCCCATCCCCGTGGGAAGCCGTTCTCCGACAAGACAGATAAAAATGTTATTGCGATCCGGATCGAACCTAAACTTTTCGAAAGCATCGATAAACCCAATATAATCTTCTGTTTTCTGGATATCGTCAAGGATAAAGATCTTATAATGCCAGCCTGACAGATGCTTCATCGTTTCAAAGATATCACTCCAATTATCACTTGCCGCTTTGATGCCGGTGTACCTTTCAACACGCTCGGCTAACAGCTTCTGTGCGCAATTCTCCGACTGACCTTTAAATGAAAAATAGCACAGATCGGCTCGGTTCTCATAAGCCTTTAAAACAAGAGATGTCTTGCCGCAGTGAGGCTCTCCCAAAACGGCAAGTATCTCCCGCGGTTCACCCCAACCGTTCTTGTCATGGAGGTTTTCCTTGAACAGCCCTTTTAACTCATTAACGTAAATCGTTCTCGGCGCGAATAACATATTTCACCTTCTCAGTAAATAATCAACTTATAAGTTGATAAAAGTGCTTTCATTATACATCAAACGGCATTTTGATTCATTGTTGACAATTTTCGTTCTGAACAAAATGCCCATAAAATAAGGCTCTTTAAAAAGTTTACAAAATAATTTCGATCATTTGTCTACCAACTGCCCGGAAAACCACTAACAAAAAGTAGAAGCACCTGAAAGGGCAAGAATGTCTTTTTCGAAGGTTTCAATAATCAAATTTGCAGGAGGTAAGAATGAAAAAACAAACAGTCGAAGACATCAGGAAGGAGATCATATCCACAGAAAAGGACAAGGTGATCATCGTACATCAGATCAAAAGGCTGGAGAACCGGGCAAACTATTACACCAAAGCTGAGAAGCGAAAAAGAACGCATCACCTGTGTAATATCGGCGGTGCAATCGAGGCTCTTTTCCCTATTTCGAAGACACTTTCAAAGACAGAATTCTTCGAATTTATGGAGAAGATTTCAGCATTGCCGGATGTTGTTTCCTTGGTAAAAGAGACAGAGAACAGAATTATGATAAACACCGCTGACGATCACGGGAAGGATGTGGTCTGATGGCGCTCTATCATTTTTCCGTAACACAGGTTAAGCGAAGTGCAGGACAAAGCGCGATTGCCTGCGCATCGTATCGTGCAGGGGAACGTCTTTACAGTCAATATTACGATGAGGTCAGTGATTACTCCAAGAAAGGGGGCGTGATCTATAGTGAGATCATGCTTCCAGAGAATGCACCTAAGGAATATGCGGATCGGGAAACACTCTGGAACGCTGTCGAAGATGTGGAGAAACACCCCAAGGCACAGCTGGCATATAGCTTTGATATTGCTCTTCAGAACGAATTATCCCAAGAAGAAAATATCGATCTGGCTAGAAGATTTGTGAAGGAATATCTTGTGGCAGATGGTATGATCGCTGATCTTGCCGTTCACAATCCTGAACGTGACGGGAACCCCAATCCTCATATTCATATCCTTACAACGATGCGGCCTCTTAATCCTGACGGAAGCTGGGGATCTAAGCAGCATCGTGAATATCTTTTTGATGATCAGGGGAATCCCGTAAAGGATGAGAAAGGTAATCAGAAATATAAAGCGGTACCGAATACCGATTGGGGAACACCCGAGAAACTTCAGCAATGGCGCGAGGATTGGGCAAACCTCGTTAATTCCAAATTCGAAGAGAAAGGTCTTCCCTGTCGAATAGACCACAGATCTTATGAGAATCAGGGCATTCATGAACTTCCGACAGTTCACGAAGGTCCGACTGTCCGTGCGATGGAACTGAAAGGCATTCCAACGGAAAAGGGCGAGTATAACCGATGGATACGAAAGACAAATGCGATGATCAGGGGTCTTCTCTCTAAGATTAAAGAAATGGTCGCCGCTATCAAAGACATGCGCGAAGAAATCAAGAGAATCGAGGAAGAACCTTCTCTCGCAGATCTGTTGATGGCAGGTCGAACCCCAGCAAAATCATCGTTACAGGATCTGAAATTCCTCTCGGCGGATATTCTCTTCCTTCAGAAACATTCTATCTATCGAATCGATGATCTTGAGAACTATCTTGAAAAGATGGAGTCTCTTAAGCAGTCGCAGAAAGATCGTCTGGATAAATGCAATGCCCGGAGAAAAGAAGTGAAAGAACTTATCTCCTTGCTTGATATCTATCACGAGACCAAGCCGATCTACGAAGAAGGCATGAAGAAATTCTTCGGCAAAGAGAAGTATATGCAAGAAAACGAAGGCAGGATCAAACAATATCAGATGGCAAAGAGAAAACTCGCCAAAGCATCAAAGTCTCGCGGCGGAAAACTCACAAAGAAAATGCTCGAAAAGGAACTTGCAGCATTGGATTCGGAGTATTCCGCTATCCGCGATGAATTCGTCAAGAGTCGAGACGAAGTCCAAACGGTAAGCAGGATCCAGTATTCGATACAGCGCGGGCTCGAAGCAAAACATCCTCATAAAACCAGAGCTACAGATCTATCACTTTAAAAATACGGAGGTATATAAATATATGAAAAAGTATTATAACAATCCCAAATATGATGCGGCATTTGATCGTTGCGTCAATATATTGGCAACCCTTATGGTGAAGTACGGCCCGAGAGTGCTTCTGAAGCAGGCCGTTGAAAGAATACTTGGTAAGGGACGCCTGAGTATCTACAATCCTGAAAGTCCTAAGATCAAGAAAGAACGTCTTATCGCGTATCAGAAAGAGTACGGCAAGATCAGTTCTTCCGCTAAGGATGTAAAAGATAAAGCCGCATAAGACACAAATCTACAATTTGTGCGTTGCACATGATATGATTATTAGTTATTATTAGTGCAACGCATAGATAAGGAGATTATGATCATGGACTGCAAGACAAAGATAAAAGAACTTCGTGAGATGACAGGAATGAACAGAACGGAGTTTTGTGAGTACTTCCAGATTCCATACGGAACAGTTACCGATTGGGAACGTGATTACCGTCATGCACCGGAATATGTTCTCCGCCTTCTGGAATACTACATCCGTATGGAGAATCTCATAAAAGACAATAAGGACGAAACGAAGTAACCGCATCGAATTACATACGGTTAGAAAGGAAAAGATAATATGGCTAACAAACCCATTAAAGATACTATTCATGCTAAAGGATTTGATATCGGTATATATACCACCGATTACGAGAATGAATTTATATCATTGACGGATATCGCAAGATATAAGAGCGATATGCCTCATGATGTGGTCAAAAACTGGATGAGGAGCCGAGAAACAATAGAGTTTCTTGGAATCTGGGAGAGTCTGCACAATCCGAATTTTAAACAGGTCGAATTCGACCTGTTTAGAAAGGAAGCAGGATTGAACGCATTCACAATGTCACCTACAAAGTGGATCGAAAGTACAAATGCTATCGGCATCGTTACAAAAGCCGGACGTTATGGCGGAACTTATGCGCATTCCGATATTGCACTCGAGTTTGCATCTTGGGTATCTGCCGAATTCAAACTTTATATCATGAAGGACTATCAGAGACTAAGGCGTGATGAAAGTAGCAGGCTGTCTCTTGCATGGAACCTTCACCGCGAGATTGCCAAGCTTAATTACCGTGTTCATACCGATGCGATCAAGGATAATCTGATTCCACCGGAACTGACATCAACGCAGATCTCATATAAGTATGCAAGTGAAGCAGATATGCTTAATGTCGCACTTTTCGGTAAGACTGCTAAAGAATGGCGGGATGAGAATCCTGATAAAAACGGCAATATGAGAGATTATGCTACTCTGAATCAACTCCTTGTTCTGGCTAACATGGAAAGCTATAACGCAATTCTTATTGAACAAGGAAAGCGGATGTCAGAACGTCTTGTTCTCATTAGAAAGCAAGCTATTAAACAACTTCAGACACTTGATCTGGTAAGTCTGGACAATCTGCCCAAGCTCCCGGGAGGAGATAATAATGAAGAATAATAAAAAGAAATGTTATATCTATACCCGTGTCTCCACGATGATGCAAGTCGATGGATTCAGCCTTGATGCCCAGAAAGATAAACTCCGCAAGTATGCTGATTATCAAGATTGGGAGGTCGCTGCTGAGTATTCCGACGAAGGATGCTCCGGTAAGAATATCCAAGGCAGACCTGAGTTCTCGCGCATGATGTCAGATATTGAGGATTGCAAAGATGGAGTCAGTTATGTTCTCGTCTTTAAGCTTTCACGTTTCGGTCGTAATGCCGCAGATGTTCTGAATTCCTTGCAGATCATGCAGGATTTCGGGGTGAATCTCATCTGTGTGGAAGATGGTATCGACAGTTCCAAGGATGCAGGTAAGCTCATGATATCCGTCCTTTCCGCTGTTGCTGAGATTGAGAGGGAGAATATCCGTACTCAGACCATGGCAGGACGTGAGCAGAAAGCTCGCGAAGGCAAATGGAACGGAGGCTTTGCTCCTTATGGTTATAAGCTTGAAAATGGAGAACTCCTTATTGCCGATGATGAAGTTGAGATCATCAATATCATATTTGATCGCTATATACATACGAAGGACGGGATTAACGGCGTAGCAAGCTACCTGAATTCGCATGGCTATACAAAGAAGTTACGTCAGAATAATACTATTCCGGGGTTTTCCTCTTCATTTGTTAAGGCAGTAATAGATAATCCGATATATATGGGGAAGATAGCATACGGGCGTCGAAAGACAGAAAAGAAGATCGGTACCCGTAATGAAATGCACGTTGTGGAGCAATCTGTATTCCCTGTTTATGAAGGTGCACATGAGGCGATAATCTCTGAAGTGGACTGGAATCTTGCGCAGGAGAAGAGAAAACTTAATGCTTACAAACGCCAGAAGGTTCATGATATCGATCACGCACATATACTTTCGGGAATCCTTAAGTGTCCTTGTTGTGGGAAGAGTCTATACGGAAATATCGCCAAGGCACACAGCAAGGATAACAAGACGCGATTCTACTACTATTGCAAGAACACCTTAGGGGCGACCGGACATCGTTGCACATTTAGACATAATATAGAACAGACAGAGATCAACCAGATGGTTGCATCTATAATATCTGCAATGGTTACAAGACCGGACTTCAAGGAAGCGATCACCGAAAAGATAGGATCCGCTGTTGATACCAAGGATATGGAAAAACAGAAGGAAGCCTTGCAGGATAAACTCAGGCAGACTCTGGGAACCAAATCCAAGCTTGAGCATCAGATGGACAGTCTAGATGTCCTTGATCCGCACTATGACAGGAAGATGCTGGATCTTCAAAGAAGATATGATCAGCAGTACGACATCCTTGCCGATATAGAGAATCAAATCGAGGACCTGAAAGAACAGATTCGTCATATTCAACATGAAAATATAACCGGTAATAATATCTATCAGTTGCTTCTAACTTTCGATGAATTGTATGATGAATTCAACGAAGCAGAGAAAAAGGATTTCATGAGATCATTCGTAGAGCGTATCGACATATATCCCGAAAAGCCTGAAAACGGCTGCTGGATAAAGAATATCGTGTTTAACTTCCCCATTCCGATGAATGGGGAAGACATCACGGAATTGCCCTTGGAATCTCAAAAGACCGCTGAGACGGTAGTTCTTCTGTCCAAACTATCCAGCACAGCCAGGCTGTAAATACGTATTCAGAACTGAACCTTAACTTCGTGCACGGCGCCGTCGGTAAAGATCGGCACGGCCGCGCCCTCGATCGGCGAACCATCAACCGTGATCGTAACACCATCCTTCGTTCTGGCAAATCCCTCCGGCTTAGAGACCGTTATGTGATACTGCGCTTTACCGGATGTCACAATGATGTCTTCCGACGTATCTTCCGGACGAAGGATCGGTTCCACGATCAGAGCATCGCTGGTAAAGTCGACGCCAAAACTCGTGAAGAGGCACAGCAGGAGCCATGTGGATGTACCGGACAAAGTCGGTCCGATATTCTCGCCTGTTTCGGAGTTGTTATACTGCGTGCAAAGTCTCGGATTGCCGCAAACGGTAAAAGGCGAAGTCAACGTACGATACGGCAGGATACGGTCGATGACCCAGAATGCCGTCTTCGCCAGACGCTCAGCCAACGCCTTGTCGTTTACCGCCTTGCTGGCCTTCAGCATCGCAGCAGCCGCCATCATGTTGGCGTGCTTAAATACCGCACCATTCTCACGGTCGCCGGCATAATACAGCGCTACGTCGATCTTCGGCGCGATCTGCGGATAATCCACACCTGTGCAAAGGCGGAAACCGAATGGTGTCTTCAGGTTCTTGTCCAGGCTATCAAGCATCGTGCTGATCTGTTCTTCAGAAGCACAATCCGCCAATACAGCCCAGCTGAAAGAATTGAGGAAGTAAGTACCGACCTTACCCTCTTCGATCACGAGCCCGTCGCCCTTAGCGCCCAGATAAGAAAGGTTCGGCTTATCCTTCCGATTAAAAAGCACTCGTGCGAAGTAGTCTTCTTTCCAGGCATACTCGTTGATGCGCTTTTTCAGGTCAACGGAAGCACCTTCCAGATAGGAAGCATACTCTTCATCTCCAAAGTGTCTGTACATACCGATCGCAGCGTCCACGGCAACCTTCAGCAGGCATGCATTCATGACAGATTCACTGTATTCCGACTCATACGGAACTTCACCGTACTTTTTGCCGGAAGATGCCAACTGCTCCTTGTAGTTTTCGATCTTCGTCGGACCATTTACGCAATCCGGGTCGACACGCAGGCAATCATTCCAGTCCGCACGGTCAATAAGCGGAAGTCCGTGACCACCGACGGAAATCTTATAAGAATACGTGAACACTGCCTTGATGGTCTCCAGAACAGAACGCTTCTGTCCTTCTGTCCCGGCGATCGGGAGCTCTTCCTTCAGGAAATCATAGTCACCGGTCAGGCTGATAAAGCGATCCAGCGCCTGAAGCAGCCACAGTGCATCGTCCGACCACCAGCCCGGCTCCTTGCCCTTCCAGTAGAAGTTATGGTTCGCGTAGCCTTCCTCGTAGATGTTGGAGATCCATTCGCGGAGAAGTTTCTTTACAAACTCGACTTCACCCATTCCGGCAAAGTAATACATCGATGCAAAGATATCCTGGATCTCACGGAAGCCGATCTCACGGTATCCCTTCTGCGTCCAGTCAAGAGAACGGGATACGAAAGTCTGATAGAATACCTGGAACGGCAAGTTGTTATTCACATATGCTTCGAAGTTTTTGTCTTCGTGCTTGATCTGCATGTAAGAGGCATACTTCTTGGTAAAAGAGATTACCTTATCCAGACAGGATGGCAAAGCGGCCGCGTCGGTGAAACGCTCGATCAAAGCCTCCAGTTCTTGTTTCATGGTGATGTCTTCCTTGTAGTCCGGATTGACGCAATCGGAAGACAAGCAAGTAAAGTTATCGATCTGAACTTTTGCACCGGATGCCACGGAGAACGGAGCGGAAACAGCAAAGAATCCAGGACCTTTTCTGGAATGGGCATTCGACAGCACAGAGACAAACTGCGGATCCTCCAGTGTGCCAGCACCGACGAAATCAGCATATCTGGCGCAGAACTGGTCCGGGAAGACGACCTTGTCGCCCTCGTGAACCATCAATGTGTTGTAACGGATATTACCCTTTGTCCACTTCGGATTCGGGTTAAATGAGATCGCTCGGATCTCGTCATTGTCGCCATAGAAAACTTCGGACTGGGCAACGACAGTCGAGAAGATAACATCCTCACGAAGCGCGTGCACTTCCTGCGTACCGAACATTCCTGTATATACGATGCGGAGATGGCGGTTGCGGTTTCCGGAGTTCGTGATCTCGATCAACTGGGCTTCTGTTGCAACAGGAAGTCCTTGCTCCTGCGGAACGATAAAGATCGTACGGCGGACAGCAAGTCCGTCCTTAAGTGTATATTCGATCACTGTACGGTTCTGGGCATGACGGCACTCTGCTTTTTCCACCGAATCCTGCTTGGCTGATCCGGAATAGAAAATGACTTTTCCGTTCTCGACGAGATAGAACTGACGGTTTGCCGGGAAACCATTCTGCTCAGGCAGATAGTCCCAACGTGTCGCCAGGACCTGCGTGTCCGCATGGGAACGGAAGCATCCGCCGCCCAGACGGTCGATCGCGCTCTTCGGCGTGCTCTGAAGCGGGTGATCGAAACCGATGCGGTTACCGATCAGAAGGTTTGTATAGTAGTGCGGTCCAGGAGCCGGAGAAGCGAGATCACAGATCAGCTCGCCGCCTTCATCAAGTTTTCCGCCCCACTCGGAAGCATAGTCTATGATCGGAGCTGCTGCAGAAAGTATCTTCTTTCCTTCCTCTTCTTCAGAAAGATCGCCCACACCGCCGTTATCTTCCACAAAAAGACTGTATTTACCGTCTTTCTTGGCAATCAGGACCGAATATTTCGATTCCGCGCAGGCAGAAACATATTCGCAGATCGACTCTTCAGCAAGGAGCGCTGCACAGACCGGTGCCGGGAAAGGAAGCCCGGCAACTCCAAATACCACGCCACCATTCAGCATGGACACATACTGGGCCGCCACTTCACCGGAAGCAGCTGCCTCTTTAAATCTCTGCTTTAAAACTTCCGAAGCCGGAGCTGCAACTCCTCTTGCTCTCTCATTTCGCAATGACATAGAAACCTCCCATCCGCCGCCAAACGAAGCAGCGGCAAACAAATCTCTGTATTTTTAATCTTACCATGAAACCAAGTGCTTTTACTATAAAAAAACAGAAAGCCTGTCCGAGCAAAAAGCACGAACAGGTCCGTCAGAAGCACTATGAGCGCACACCCCCGTGTATTAACCTAAACGACGCTCATATGCGAAAGAGCTTCCCCTTTCGCCGTACGATTGTGTAACCGGTTCAGATCCCGGATGCTTGCCTTGCATCTCCCCCTCCGGACTTAAGAAATCACCAACCCCAACAGGTGATTTTGAAAGCATATCCACAATCGTATCATGCGAACCGTCCTGAACAAAGAATATAACCTGCCGTTCCGCCTTTTCCGTTACCGGCATCGCATTTGCACACAGTCTTTCGTGTCATGGAAAAGCACTGCTTCGACCAAGCCCCTTCTTCTTGCGCTCCGGTCTTTCGGTCAGGCACCCGCTGCATATATACGGGCGCCATTCCTTGTGCAAATAGTAGATGCCGGCATCGTCCCGGTACTTCCCTGAGAATTCTCTCTGTTGCCACACGATCAAATCCGGTAACGTTCTGTCTCCTCAAACAGACGCTCGATTTTTTCGCGCCAGTATCCGAGAGTACTCGGGTCAGCTTCCCGCCAAGACATATGTCTTTGTTTTCGGATCCGTCTCATGCGATGCTTCTAAATTCCTCACAACGCATGCATGAGACGGGGATTCTCCTTATTTTTCTATCAGCCCATCACGATCTCAACTTTATGTGTCGAACCCGCCGGGAATACAGGAACGAGGTTGCCCTCAACCTTCTCACCATCGATGGTCATAGAGGCTACGCCCTTTTCCACCTTATTCGGATTCTTCACAGAGATCTCGATCGTCGCTCCGCGGAATACACGTGTTACCTTGTACTCATCCCAGTCAGACGGGATACACGGATCGATCCGCAGGCCGTCGAAATCCGGCTTTACGCCGAGGATAGCCTGCGAAATGGCTACGAAGTTCCAAGCTGCAGTACCTGTCAGCCAGGAGTTCTTCGCCTCACCCATACGGCTCGCATCTTTACCCGCAATCATCTGCGAATAAACGTACGGCTCGTTTCTATGGATCTCACTGATAGCTTCTCTATAAGCCGGGCAGATCTTCTTATACAGGCTGAAAGCTCTGTTACCACGTCCGATCACGGTCTCTGCAATCATGATCCACGGATTGTTGTGGCAGAAGATACCGGCATTTTCCTTATATCCCGGCGGGTACGAAGAGCACTCACCAAGATTGGGATAGTATATCTGGAAAGCAGGCTGCTGGATCACGATACCATGCTCGCACTCGAGGATATCGCGAACGGAGTTCAAAGCTTTCTCCGCGCGGCCGTCTTCCACACCGATTCCGGCCATTACGCAATAGCCCTGGGACTCGATGAAGATCTTGCCTTCCTTGCATTCTTTGGAACCGACTTTGTTACCGAAAGCATCGTAAGCTCGGAGGAACCACTCACCGTCATAGCCGTTCTCCAGAACAGCCTTACGCATGTCGTCGATCTCTTTCTGTGCTTTTGCCGCATCATCCTCCATGCCCTTGCGCTTGTAGATCTCAACAAGGTCTGGTCCGATGGCTACGAACATACCGGCGATCAGTACGGATTCTGCCACACGTCCGTCTGCTGTGCCGAAGGTCTGGAAAGACTCACCCGGTGTAGTGGAGTGGCAGTTCAGGTTCAAGCAGTCGTTCCAGTCTGCGCGGCCGATCAGCGGCAGATTGTGCGGACCCTTGTTATTTACTACGTGGTAGAAAGAAGCAGTCAGGTGCTCAAGAAGCGTTCCTGTGTCATCCCAGTTGCAGTCATAAGCTGTAGGCTCATCGAGGATCGAGAAATCACCTGTCTCCTTGAGGTAAGCAGCAGTACCTGCGATCAGCCAGAGCGGGTCATCGTTGAAACCGCCGCCGATGTCGTTGTTACCCTTCTTGGTAAGCGGCTGATACTGGTGATAGCATCCGCCATCACGGAACTGTGTGGCAGCGATGTCGAGGATTCTCTCACGGGCACGCTCCGGGATCTGATGTACGAATCCGAGGAGGTCCTGGGAAGAATCACGGAAACCGAGTCCACGGCCGACGCCGGACTCAAAATAGGAAGCCGAACGGCTCATGTTGAATGTAACCATGCACTGGTAAGGATTCCAGATGTTGACCATACGAGCGGTCTTCTCATCCTTCATATCAACAGTATAGAGAGACAACAGGCGATCCCAGTTCGCAGCAAGTGCCTGCATCGCTGCATCTACCTGCTCATCGGAAGCAAACTGAGCCATCATGGCCTCTGCCGGCTTCTTGTTGATCACATGCGGAGCTTCCCACTTCTCTTCGACCGGAAGTTCACAATAGCCGAGGATAAAGATGAAAGACTTCTTCTCACCCGGAGCAAGGGTTACGTTGATCTGATGGCTTGCGCAAGGCTGCCAGCCGTCAGCCACGGAATTGTTTGCCTGACCTGCTTCAACGACCTGCGGTGCGTCAAAGCCGTTATACATACCCAGGAAAGATTCCAGACTGGAATCGAAACCGTCAACTTCCGTATTAACGGAGAAGAAAGCATAGTGATTTCTTCTTTCACGGTATTCGGTCTTGTGGTAGATCGCGGAACCCTTGATCTCAACTTGACCTGTGGAATAGTTACGCTGGAAGTTCAGCATATCGTCGGAAGCATCCCAGAGGCACCACTCTCTCAAAGAGAAAAGCTTGAGGTCCTTGGTCTCCGAAGAATTGTTGGTAAGGATCACACGGTTGATCTCACCCTTGTATCCAAGAGGCACGAACATAAGGAGTTCAGCAGAAACGCCGTTCTTCTCACCGGTGATGCGGGAATAGCCGAGACCATGACGGCACTCGTACTTATCCAGCTTTGTCTTGCAAGGCTTGAATCCCGGGTTCCAGATGGTATCGCCGTCCTTGATATAGTAGTAACGTCCGCCATCATCCACAGGAATGTTATTGTAACGGTAACGTGTAATTCTTCTTAATCTTGCATCCTTATAGAAGTTATAGCCGCCGGCTGTGTTGGAAACGAGTCCGAAGAAATCTTCCGATCCCAGATAGTTGATCCACGGGTATGGTGTCTTCGGGGTTTCGATAACATATTCGCGTGTCGCATCATCAAAATGTCCGAATTGCATAGTATGGTGCCTCCTTAAAGTAAAATCAGGTATCATTATCATACACTAAAAGCACTTGAAAAAGAACGTTTCGCTCTCATGTTTTTTCTGAAAAAACCTATATTTTTCAGTGCATTCGGGCAAAAAGCAACCGTTTCCGAACTCGAAAACGGTTTCGCTTGTTTCGAAACAGAAAAACTTTCTGATGGGTTATTGCGTCAGACCAAAGAGTTCCTCCAGACCGATGGTAAACTGTTGCTTGACTTCATCCATCGTGGCGATCTGTCCGGACAGATATGCCTGGAGCAAAGTCTCGATCTCTTTAAAAGCATACGTGCTCTCTTCCGTATCCGCAGAGACCTGGATCCGTTCGGCTACCGGAACCAGTACCGCATAAGGATTCTGGCCGCCGAGAAAATCACTGGTAAAGAACGGGTCTGCGGCGCACTTTTTCATGACCGTCTGACTGTTTACGAATATGCCTGTCAGTGCCATCTGCTCCATCGTATTCTCGTTCATTGTCAACGTACGCAGGATCTTCGCCGCCGTTGCTTTCATATCGCAAGTGGAGGCAGCCATCAGCCAGATCCCGCCGTCATAAGAAGCTTCCGGCGCAGGAAGGATCGCCCAGCCTGTTACCTCCGGGGGAATGGTCTCACTGGTTCCGCTTGTGCTTTCGGACTCGGAAGTCTCATTTCCTTTCTGGCCTTCCTTCTTGTTCTCGTCCGTAATGGAATTGGTTCCGTTCTCACCGTTTCCGCTCTCTTCCCTGTGTCCCGGAGTATATCCGATCACTTCCGCTGCGCGAAGAAGGGAACCGAAAAACATGATCACATTCCCGCTGGTAATGTAGTCCTCCCAGTCCACAGATCCATATTCCGCCTCGAATGTCAGGCTTTCTGCCATCAGAACTTCTTCCAGATGGAAGTATTTATTGAAATCTTTATCGATCACAACTTTGTTATCCTTGATCCACCGGCCGGAATGAGATGCCCAGAATGTATCACGGATATCGGAAATACCGGCAAGCAGTTTGACACGGCCTTCCGAATTCAAATTGACATCCTGCGCGGTTTCCAGAATATTGTCCCAGCTTTCGACACGACGCATCACATCGCCCGGGTCATCGCTTCCGAACGCCTGGTAAGCCAGCGCCCTGTTATACAGGATCGCCGACGGCGCAAGAGAATAGCTGAGTGCTTTTACCTCGTGAGAAGAATCCGAAGCCGCTTCATATGTGTAGGCGAACTGGTCGCTCAAATCTGACGGTTCGATCCCGAGTTCTTTGAGATCGATCGAACGATTGCTGTAGGAATAGTCCTGAAGGTGTTCTTTATCACACATGAAAAGATCCGGAGTCTTCTCCTCTTCTTTCATCGCGGATTCGAGTTTCTTGAAATATTCATCCTTAGGAAGCTGGACATACTCGAACTCGACTTCGGGCAGGTAGGTCTTCATCAGCTCGCCAAAATCGGATTCATAACCATAAATAACGATCGGGTCGTCCGATTCATCTTCCACCTTAGCAATGAATTTGGTCTCAGAAGTAGCCTGGGTTTCAGAAGTGGTCTCGGTCGTTTCCCGCGTAGTCTCTGTTGCGGAAGTCGGAGCCGGCGTATTGGTTTCGGTCGTCTTGGACTCACTCTCAGGGGTTTTCTTGCATGCGCAACAAGAACCTACGACGGAAACAGTCAGCATCAAGCTTACGATCTTCCTCATCTTCATGTTCTTATTACGCCTCCCCAAATATGTCACTATGGATAAAGTTTATCGCAATCGCCTTTTTCTTTCAACCAAAGTGACCATACGCTTAGCAATATCTGCCGAAAAGCGCCGGCAACGAATAATTGACAAAGGGTGCTTTTCATAATAAAATTCCTTTGTGTCTGATATCAGATCCACCTGGGGCATTAGCGCAGTTGGGAGCGCATCACACTGGCAGTGTGGGGGTCAGGGGTTCAAGTCCCCTATGCTCCACCAAAAGGAAGCTGTCTCTTTCGAGACAGCTTCCTTTTATTTTTTCATATTCATTATCTGCGATCTACGCACACGGTGAGCATCCGGCCTCAGCATCTCACGCCTCAGGGGCCTTCGTCTCGTCCGGCCGGTCTTTCGGCTCCGGAATCGGTCCAAGCACCATATCCGCAAAGTTGATGGGAAGTCCGATGGTCGGCACGCGCACCTGTCCGGCCTTATTCTTGCCGGGAGCAATCGTGATCCCGTATTTCGGGAGAATAAATGAAAGCGTCATATCCGCCGAGACTGCGCCCGGATCGACTTCACCGGTATTGCAGTCTACACCTGTCGGAATATCGATCGAGATCACGCGCGCACCACGGATATGTCCTTCTTCGATCTTGGATGTGATCGCGCAAAGACCCGGTGGAAGAGGTCTGGAAAACTCATATCCGGTACCGATGATACCATCTACGATCACGCATGGCATGCCCGGTTCCTGTTCATGGATCATGCGGGAGATCCCGGCCTGCCAGATCGCCGGATCAAACTCCGAAGCCGGACGGATCGGTACATCGAAACTCTCGGCCACGGCACGGTTCACTTTTACGGCAGCGGTATGGGCATCATTCGGGAAACAGTCCCAGATCGTAACCTTGTAGCCCCAGGCCTTCAAGATCCTGGCCGCCACATAAGAATCACCGCCGTTCATGCCTTTTCCGGCGAAAATATGGATCGGAGTCGTTGTCGCGCCTGCCATGACGACACAAGCATTCGCCACCGCCAGCCCGGCATGCTCCATCAGGATCGCCACCGGCAACTGATGCTTCGTTGCCGCCACACGATCCACTTCCCGCTGCTCTTCCCGTGTCAGCGTCTTTCTCACACGGCGCACCGGCTCATACGGCACCCTCGGAGGAGGCGGGTTCAATATGCTCTTTTGCGGCCAAAACGGACTTTCATTCTTTCTCATAACCCTATTTCCGCCCTTACTGTTTTTTTCATTGTATCATTTCATTTCCGAAATGGTCGAGTGCTTTTACCACGGGAACCGACAAAAATGCGATCACTCCTCCGGCAAAAGAACTGGCCACCATCAGCCATGGCAAATATGTCACGATGTAGATCGTGCGCGTCACAAACAGCGCGACCAGGATCTGCCCCAGAGCATGCATCGCCGCCCCGCCTATAGAAACGCCGAATACTGATACCAGGCGAAGCTGACTCAGAAGGCACATCGTGCTCCAGGCCGCCACGCCGCCGATCAGCGAGAAGGAAAATCCGACGACATTCCCGCCGAACGCCAGAAGCAGCAGGGACCGAAGGACCGCCACGGCCAGCGCTTCTCTCTTGCCGACAGAATACATCGTCACCAGGATCGCGATGTTGGCAAGGCCCAGTTTCCAGCCCGGGATCGGAAGGATCCCCTGCGGAAGGAGCCATGCCTCCAGCACGCTCAGGACAAGTGCCAGCGACAGCATCATGGCCGTCTTGGTCAGACGGACAGTCGTGCGTGTATGCAGTATTTTCGAAGTTTCACCCGACTTACTCATATCGACACCGCATCCGGTTCCCCGGTCTCTTCGCTTCCGCCGACGATCTGCACCACCAGCCGGTTAGGAAGGCACACCGCGCCATCGCCGGTATGTTTGAGTGATCCGGTCTTCACGCAGATCTGATCCTCGCAGGAACTCTCTTTCACATAGACCTCTTCGGAAGAAAGATAGATCACGACCGTGCCGTGCTCACCTACGACAGAATACTCGACCGGCTCGGCAAACCTCGTCAGCGCACTTTCCAGAATGACCTGTCCATCCAGCGTGATCCGCACATATTTCGCCTTTTTATCGGTCATTTTTCCCTGGAAAAAGAACCCGAGCCAGAAAACGACGCAAAAGACCAGGATCACGAGAATGATCAACAGGTCGCCCGGCAAAAACCGGAAACGTCTTTGGACATCTGTTTTCCGGTCAGAAGCTTCTAACCGTCCATCCTTCTTCGGCATGCACGCTCTCCTTCCATTCTTCGTTTACCCACGCGGTGCCATCCTCAGAAAGCAGGATGCACCCGATACCTTTCGTCTTTGCATATTCTTTTGCTTTTTCCGTTCCCATCGCAAAAAGCACTGTCGACAGGATATCTCCTTCTGCGCCGTTTGTTGTGATGACCGTGGCCGAAAGAAGGTCCGTCTCCACCGGCCGTCCTGTCGTCGTGTCCATGATGTGCCCGTAGCGCACGCCGTCTACTTCGATGTAGCGCTCGTACGCGCCACTCGTGATCACGCTCATCGGTGCGGATGCTTCCTTTTTCGGAAGATCCACCTTCACCGCCAGAACCGAAAGCTCCCTCGGCGAAACCACGCCGATGACGAGTGCTTTTTCCGCATCAAAAGCACAGATATTTCCGCCGAGATCGAGTATCGCGCGGCGGACTTTGTACTTCGCGATCTCCTGCATCAGGGCATCGCCGATATAGCCCTTGGCCGCGCCGCCGAGGTCCACGACCGTGCCCTCTTCCACATACGCGCGGTTGTCCGGAAGGAGATGGATGCGGCTGTGATCCACGCGGGACAGGGTCTCTTCGATCCTGGCATCCTCCGGTATTTTTCTTTCATCCTTCCCGAAGCCCCAGGCGTCCATGAGCGGGCCGACCGTGGGATCGAAGATGCCGTCCGTGTCTTTTGCAAACCAGAGCGTCGTCGAAAGAAGTTTGTACGTCTCTTCCGAAAGCGTCACGGGTTCTTCTTCCGTGGCGTGGTTCAATCGGTCGATCTCGCTGCCTTCTTTGGTCCTGGAAAACTTGTCTTCCAGTTCCGTAAGACGTCTCGCCGCGGCCGTAAATGCTTCTTCGGATTGCTGCCCGGTGACCGTGATCGAGACAAACGTATCCAGCGCCAGGATTGTCCCGGTCTTGGTCGTTTCTTTCTTTTTGCAGGCAGTAAGAAAAGTGGATGCGAAAACAAGCACCGCCAGCGCAAAAGCTGTCCGTGCACAAAGGGTGCTTTTTCGAAGTCCGTGGGGGGACCCCTGCTTATGTCTCATCTGTCCACCTCTTCATTGCTTTTCCATGCTACAACCGATTATAGCAGACTTGCACGCCCTGCGCGGTATCGATTGTTCGTGTCGTCGCGTGCACAATAGTAGCAGGGATACAGTAAGGCAGTGGTAATATTTTTGCCACAGGTTGTAATGTTTTCCTTTCGTTGTGGTTTATATATGTAGAAGGCCTTAACAAACGAGGAGGTGCTCTATATGAAAAGAAATACTTTGATCTATCGGATCGCCGCAGCCGCCATGTCGCTTACACTGATGCTCGGCGCCGCCGCTTGTAAAAAGAAAAATCCGTTCAAAGATAAGTCTACGGTGTCTCTTACCGATCCTCAATCCGTAAAGTTCGATATGTCTGTCGAGATGCTGGGCAGCCGTAAGGTCCTGGTCACGTTGGAAAACAAAAGTGATTCCACCTATATCACCGGAGAGCCGTATTACCTTGAATACCAAGACGGGAAAGACTGGTATCAGGTCCCCGCAACAGGAATCTTCACGATGCAGGCATACGTTATCGCGCCGGAAGGAGATCCGCAGTTGAGCCACGTCTGGTCGCAGAAGATCTTTCTTTCCGATTACAATAAGGATATTGATCTCCCTGCCGGTCATTATCGCCTGATCAAGAACGTCATCCTTGATGAAGACAACGAGTCTAAAACCGATAAAGTATGTCTGGCCGCTGAATTTGACCTGAAGAAGGAAGTTGCCGATTCTCCTGAAAAATCCAAGATCACCGATGATCAGATCATCTCGGCTGATGAGTATAAACTTCCGGTTTCCGGCGTGGAACTAACTTCTGAAAAAGAAATGAGAGTCACCATCGGAACAGCAAGATTGGCAATGGGCGGCAGATCGTTCGTTCTCCAGTTCAAGCAGGATGATGTGTGGTACACCAAGGAGATCAAGGGGCTCGGCGAAGATAGCGATATCTCAGCGGAATACGGCACTTTGTACATTTACCCGGCAGAGCCCTTCGCGAAGGGTACGTACCGTCTCCTGCAGGAGCAGAGCAGAGACTCTTACGGGAAAACGATCTACGCCGGCTATGAGTTCACCGTCTAAGTTCGCCATCTGAGTTCATCATCTGATACTGACGATCCGACATAACCTCGGGCGCGCTCTGTTTTTCACGATAAAAACAGGGCGCGTTCTTGTTATCCCGAAGGATCGGATCAGGGCATGTTCTGGTATTCCGAAAGAAGAGCTTCCACTTCCGGGACCGTGTTGGCCGTCATCAGGCGGTTCTTGATCTCGGCGGTGCCGCGTCCGCCCTTCAGATAAAAGGCGATCTGCGCGCGCATTTCCTTGACACCGGTGGTCTCGCCAAGCTGGCCGCAAAGGCCGAGCAGATGCCGGCGGATCACTTCTACGCGTGTTTTCCTGTCCGGGGCCAAATGGGCCGAATGGGTCGAAGAGGCCGAAGCGCTCGTCCGCGTAGAGACATTCGCTTCCGCTGCTGTTGCGGCCGGAGCCGGGTCCGTTTCCGCAGCTAGTGCCGCGCGAATCTCGGCAAACACCCACGGGTTTCCCTGTGCGGCACGCCCGACCATGACACCGTCCGCGCCGGTCTGCTCCAGCATGTTGATTGCCGAAGCGCCATCCTTAACATCACCGTTTCCCCATAGCGGAATGCCGGTATCGGCGATCGCTGCCTTCGTTTTGGTGATCACTTCCCAGTCCGCCTGCCCATGGTACATCTGGGTCTGCGTTCTGGCATGGAGCGCCAATCCCGCGGCGCCGGCCTGGACGCACATCTTCGCAAACTCGGGGGCAGTGATATGTTCTTCGTCCCAGCCGGAACGGAATTTGACGGTAACGGGTTTCGCGTACGGGGCGGCGGCGCGCACACAGGCGCGAATGATCTTTTCCGCCTGCACGGGATCCTTCATGAGCGCCGATCCGGAGCCGGTCTTGACGACCTTCGACACCGGGCAGCCCATGTTGATATCAATTATATCGACGCAGGAAAGCCTCGGATCTTCAAGCAGAAACGGAATAGCATACGCGAAATCTTCCGGATCAAAACCGAAGAGCTGGATCGCGGTTTTTCCTTCGTGTTCCGGATCTATCTCAAGATAGCGCATACTGTGCTCCAAAGACTCCTTGAACCGGATGCCTCTGGCAGAGACCAGCTCGGTCACACCCAGCGCTGAACCGCACTCATGTGCGATCGTGCGGAAGATACATGTACTCGTCCCGGCCATCGGCGCAAGCGCGATATTCCAAGGGATCACAACATTTCCTATAGAGATTGGGTGTAAGTGCTTTTTCATAAGAGAATAATACCATAAAACGTTACGCCGAAATTCACGGAATTTTAACCGAATCACAAGCGAATTTAATTGAATTTATCGTTCAGAAATTGTAATATCTAACATAGCAATTGAGATGGTGAGGAGCTATCGGAAAGGAGAGGAATATGCCATCACGTATTTCACGTCGCGAATTAAAAGTTTTAGACTGGATCTATATGCATATGCGCTGTAAGACATTTGACAAGATCATGCCGTTTCTCTCTTTGACAGGAAACTTCGGCATCATCTGGTTTGCCGCAGCGGCTACATTCTATTTTACCAACCTCAATCCTGAGGCCGGTGTTTGTATCCTGCTGGCTCTGGCGTGCAGCCTTCTGTTCGTTAATCTTTTCCTGAAGAGGGTCACGAAGCGTCCGCGTCCGTACGAGGTCCGTGGAGAAGACCGCAAGATCCTGATCAAGCAGCCGAAGGATTTTTCCTTTCCGTCGGGACACACATTCTCTTCTTTCGCCGCGGCCACAGCAATCGCCCACTTCTCTCCGAAGCTCGGTATCGCCGCTCTGCTCTATGCCGCCGGTATCGCATTTTCGAGACTGTACCTGTATGTACATTACATCTCCGACGTACTGACCAGCGCGATCTTCGGTGTTGTAACAGGCATCCTCGTCAGCTATCTGTACACGAACGGAATTATCATTTTCTAACGATTGCCGGTGATTCGATCCACCTCTAAACAAGTTTAAAAGGGGCTGTCTCAAAACTACGAGAGGGTCCCTTTTCTTGTGGGCGAAAACCAGGTGGTATGGGTTTACCGGATAGATGATGGTATTTCATTTTTTGATCACGAGTTCTTTTCCCGCATAAATATCTGATCCGTTTTTCTACATACCCCCAGGGGGTATGTAGACATTTTTGAAGATGTGAATTCATACCAAATTCAATTCTTTTCAGAAAAAGTATGCATTTCTTTCCGCTCTGTTGTTAAATTGATGGCCTGAAGTAACAGATCCAAGTGCTTTTCGTACGGGATGAAAGCAGTATTGGTCTTTCCACTCTCTGATATGTGCCGATATGGGGGAGGGGGCATAGGAAAAATGCATACTTTTACACGTTTTTTTCTAAAAAAGTATGCAGAGCTTCCGGCTCCACCTGACTGATCGTTATAACCCGGCAGTATGGGTTTGAGACAGCACCTGTTTTTCGTACCTTGGTGCCACATCTTAACGCGATATCTTGAAATTGGCGTGGTCAGCCAAGCTTGCTCAGCGCTCCATCTTCCCTCTGCAGTCCTTGCAGTATCCGAAGACCTCGACTTTGTGGCCCACGACCATGAAATCGGAATCCTTCGTGTGCAGTGCGTGCTCATCGGCAAAAGGACACGCCTCGAGTTCCGTTCGCTTTTTGCAGTTGATGCAGATCGCGTAGTGGTGGTGTCCCGTTGACGCCGGCGCATAGATGCTCTCGGCATTGTTCGCAAGTAACGACTTTGTGACGAGATGTTCTTTTTCAAAAGCATCCAGTGCACGATATACGCTGGACAGCCAGACGGTCTTTTCCTTTTTCTCTTCCGAAGGCGCCAACGCCAGTTCCGCCGCCCTTTGCGCGATTTCTCTCGCGGTCAGGGGCGCATCCGACTCGTGCAGGATCTTCCAGACGATTTCTCTCGATTTGGTTTTCCGGATCGAAGATGGAAATTCCATGATCAGACACCTCCTTCTTTTCCGCTTTGTGCGTTCTTGCCGCCGGCCGTCCGGGAAGCACTTTCTTCTCCGATTCCACGTCGTCCCCGCAGGTACCCGATACCCCGAAATACAAGGAAGAAGCCTACCGAAATCAGAACGATCGTGCCGCCCGGTTTCAATCCGAGATAGAAAGAAAGAACGAGTCCGCCGACCGTGGATGTAATCGCCACAAAAGCCGCCCACAGAACTGTCGTCTTGTAGCTTCGGGCGATCCCCATCGCTGCGGCAACCGGAACGACCATCAAAGAGGAAATGATCAGCGCGCCCACCGTTCTGGCGGCAATCGAGATCGTCACCGCAGTCAGGATCGTAAAGATCGCGTTGACCGCACCCACCGGAACACCGGCGATCGCTGCAGCCTGTTCATCAAAAGAAATGAAAAACAGTTCTTTGTAAAGAAGGATAAAAGCCAGAAGCACCACAGCCGAAAGGATCACCACCAGCTTGGTCTCCCAGGAGCTGATTGCCACGATGGATCCGAAGAGAAAACTGTTGAAGTCCGCGGAGCTTTTCACAAATCCCGCCAGTACACCGGCCAGTCCGATACCTGTTGAAAGGACGATCGCCACCGCCAGCTCAGAATGGTTTCCGAGTTTTTTGCGGATCGCTTCGATGGCAAAAGCAGCCACCACGCATGTTGCCATTGCGCCGACGATCGGATTGAATCCTCCCAGAAGGCCCAGAGCCACGCCGGCCAGCGAAGAGTGGGACAACGCGTCACCGATCAGGGACAGACGCTTGTGGACCATTACCGTACCCAGACAAGCCACCAGCACCGCCAGCAGCACGCCTACCAGAAGTGCTCTCTGCATATACGCATATTGCAAGATATCCGGCATATCACTCCACCTCCTTCTCTTTATTCTTAACAGAAGGCGCATGCGCATGAATATGCCCTCCGTGCACATGAAAATCCGTACAATGACTGCATTCCGCGCAGTGTTGCGCATCATGCGCAAAAGATCCTTTTTTATCCGCATGTTCACAGTTCGCGCAGTGAATGTGCTCGGCATTTCCGTGTGCATGACTGTGCGCATGGGCATGTACGATCGTCGCGTCCGGCAGTGCCTCCTCGCGGCAGGCGCCCTCCGAGAGACAAAGTACACGGTTTGCATACGGGCCTACTTTTTCGATATCATGTGTCACCATCACGATGGTAACATTTTTCTCAATATTCAAGTGATGCAGGATGTGCAGCAGCCGGTCCACCGACTCCGCATCCACTCCGACCGTCGGCTCGTCAAGGATCAGCACCTCCGGATCCCCCGCCAGCACCCGCGCAAGCATGACACGCTGCTGCTGTCCACCCGAAAGCTCTCCGATCAGCGCCCGGCGCTTATCCTGCATATCAACGGCAGTCAGAGCCTCCAGGACCTTGGCGCGATGTGCTTTTCCGGGGAAACGCGCAAAGCCGATCTTTCTATACAAACTGCTCATAACGATCTCTTCACATGTCGCCGGAAAAGCAGCCGCGCGGCTTCCTCCGTTCTGCGGCAAATATCCGATATTCGTCTTTGAGATCGACACCAGTTTCTTGCCGCCTACCCGGATCTCGCCGGATGTCGGCTTCAGGACACCGAGCAAAAGTTTGACCATCGTGCTCTTGCCCACGCCATTGTCGCCGATGATAACCGCGAAATCCCCCTTCTCCACAAAGAACGAGACGTGCTCCAGCACGTTATTCTGTGTGTAGCCGAAAGACAGATCATTTACTTCGATGACTTTCTCCATTCGCGTTCTCCTTCCCGCGTCAGCCCAGCGCCTTCTTGATCGCCGCAAGATTGTCCTGCATGACAGAAAAATAATCTCGTCCCGCATCAATGTCTGCCTGTGTCAGCCCGTCAAGCGGCGAAAGCGCTTGCGTGCTGCATCCTGCTTCCTCCGCGATGGTCTGCGCCACCTTCGGGTTCACCAGCTCCTCGAAAAAGATGCATTTGACGCCATACTGCGCCACCAGATCGATGATCTCGCGCATTCTCGCCGCATCCGGTTCCTGGTCCGCCGACACGCCTTCGATGCCCAGCTGTTTCAGTCCGTACTCCCGGCAAAGATACCCGTACGCCTCGTGGGCTACCACGATATACTTGCCCTCCGCGCCCGCGAGCGCCGTGGCAAATTCACCGTCCAGCTTGTCGCATTCGTCCTTCGCCGCCTGGTAATTCTTGTCATAGTCGGAGGCATGCGCCGGATCGATCTTCTTCAGCGCCTCCGCAATATTCTTCATCTCGATGGCCGCATTCTTCGGTGACAGCCACACGTGCGGGTCGTACTCGCCATGGTAGTGCCCGGCGCCCTCGTGTTCGTGCTCCTCATGCTCATCGTGGTCGTCATGATCGCCCTCCCAGAGCTTGATCAGTTCCACGCCGGAACTCGCCTCGAGCACCGTCAGGTTCTTATTCTGGACACCCTTGAGGACATCCTCCGCCCAGGTCTCCATGCCCGCGCCGCTATATACGAAAAGGTCCGCCTCCTCAAGCTGCATCATGTCCCTTGTGGACGGCTCCCAGGCATGCGGCTCCGTTCCCGCCGGCACCATCATAGACACCGACACGAGATCCCCGCCGATCCGCTTTACAAAATCGTACATCGGGTAGATCGATGCCAGAACCTTCACCTTTCCTTGCGCATCTTTTCCAAAGCCTTTTGCCTTACACCCTGGCAGAAGCACTCCTCCTGCAAGGATCATCGCGCCGCTCAAGAGCGCTGCGGCACACGACTTTATCTTTCCGAATATGCTCGTATTGTTTTTCATATGTTCCTCATGTTTAACTCATATTAATTGCGAATGATTCGCAATTGCAGAAAGAAGTATAGACGAAAAGCATACACAGTGCAAGTTCTTTTGGAAAAGAATTCCGGATAGTGAGTAAATATAGAATTATAGGATGTTCAAGCACCTGTAAAGATGGTAAAATAATTTTAGGTTTTTGGGGTAACGCAGATTTCAATTTTGGCTAATTTATTTTTCCATTTCAGATCTCTCGGGTATCCTTTTACAATTTTTTAAGGAGGATTCATTATGAAGAAACGATGGCTGGTAACACTTTGCGCAGCAGCGCTCGCCGTTCCCGTCTCACTCAGTTTGCTCGGAAAACCCGTGCAGGCGGGGTATAATGACGACGGATCGGTCAACATCGATGAAACAAACTTTCCGGATCAGGCCTTTCGCGCATATCTTACGCAATTCGATACGGACGACGATGACGTCTTCAGTAGCGCGGAGCTCAATACCGTTATGAATATATATGTCGGCGGCTCCCCGAAGGTACCCGGACAGATCAAGTCCTTACAGGGTATCGAATATTTCAAGGCACTCGAAGACCTGAATTGCTCGTACAACAGTATTACGGAACTGGACGTCAGCAAGAATGTCAATTTGCGGACCTTGAACTGCAGCTATAACAAGCTGACCGCGCTGGACGTCAGCAAGAATGTCAATTTGCAGACCTTGAATTGCGATAGCAATGCCATTTCTTCCCTCAATGTTTCTATGCTAAAAGAACTGAAGGATTTTATCTGCAACAATAACAAGCTGACAAGCATCGACGTCAGCAAGAATACGAAGCTGGATTATTTCAGTATAAGCGGGAATGCCCTTACCTCGCTCAACACACTCAAGAATACATCGCTCGGTGTACTCGTTTGCGGAGAGAACAAACTGTCTTCTCTGGATCTTTCCAAAAACACCGGCTTGTACGCCCTGTTCTGTAACGACAACAATCTCACGGAACTGGACGTATCCCCGTGCCCCGGCCTTTTCAAATTCCATTGCGAAAGGAACAAGCTCACTTCGCTGGATGTAAGCATGCAAAAAGACCTGGTCTACTTCGATTGTAGCGAAAACCTCATTGAAGGTACGATCAATCTCAAAAATACGCCTAACCTGGAAGAAGTCGTTTGTTTTAAGAACAAACTTGAGGGCCTGGATGTTTCCGGATGTAAAAACCTCAAGGAAGTCAGCTGCTACGAAAATCAGATCACGAATCTGAACATTTCCGGCTGTAAATCCCTTGAGAATCTGTTCTGCCAGAAAAACCAGATCAAGTCTCTCGATCTTTCGAAATGCGAAGCTATGAAAGAGCTTCAGTGCCACGAGAACCAGCTGACCGCGCTCGACGTCAGCGCATGCGAATCTTTGACCTCCCTCTATTGCTCCGACAACAAGTTAACTTCACTGGATGTCTCCGAGTGCCTGAGTCTCTTGACTGTTAGCTGTGGGGGAAATGAGCTTACTTCGTTGAAGCTTACCGAAGATAACGGCACGATCTATAGTCTCAAGATGGTCAGTTGCGAAAAGAACAAACTGACTTCTTTGCAATTCGATGGCTGCTATTTCCTTTCTGCCCTGGATTGTTCGACCAACCAGATCAGCCAGCTGGAATTCACGCCATGTATCTGCCTGCAAGGACTCTGGTGCTCTAACAATTCACTGACCTCGCTGGATCTGAGTAATAATGAAGAGCTTCTATTGCTGGAATGCTACAGCAATGCACTGACTTCGCTGAACGTAAAAGGATGTGACAAACTGAAAGATCTGAAATGTTATGAGAACCAGATCAAGAAGCTGGATCTTACGACCAATCCTGCTCTGACCCAGGTCGATTGCTCCAACAATCTTTTAACTGACATTTCATTTGGTTCATGCGATCAGCTGCAGATTCTGGAATGTTCAAAGAACAAATTGAGTGCGATCCATACAGGAAACCTTCCTAATCTGGAAAAGCTCTATTGTGAAGATAACCAGATCTACGCCATGGATATCTCCATGAACGAACATCTGACAACACTGTACTGTGGAAAGAATCAATTATCCGATCTTGATTTCTCTTTGAAAAATGATGAATACTCCCCCTTAAAGAACTGGAGATGCGAGGAAAACCTGTTCACATCTCTTGATGTTAGTAAGCTTAAGAATCTGGAGTCTCTGTATTGTCAAGGAAATCAGCTTACCTCTCTCAAGCTGAATGGTTATCTGAAAGAATTGGATTGTTCGAATAACAAGCTGACCACTCTGAATGTCTCCGGTACCCCGTATCTTTATGAACTGATCTGCTATGGAAACCAGATCAAAAATCTGGATATCTCCAAGTGCAACGTTCTTCTGAAAAACATCAAGAAATTCGGTCTGAAACACGATGCGGAAAATGATCACTACTATTGCCTCGCTCCGTCCGGCCAGCTGATCACAAGCGAGATCGATGCATTGGGTACGGATAAGGATTTCATACTGTTCGAAATCGATGTTTCCACCAAACTGAAGCCTTCTTCAATTGCTCCGACCACAACACCGACGCCAACAGCAACTCCTACACCTACAGCAACACCTACAGTGACCCCTGTTCCCGACAACCCGACCGTAACACCAAAACCAGGTGATCCGACGCCTACGACTGCACCAGGCCAGCCAACACCTAAGCCGGGCGATCCGACACCAACGACCGCACCAGGTCAGCCGACACCTAAGCCGGGCGATCCGACACCAACGACCGCACCAGGTCAGCCGACACCTAAGCCGGGTGATCCGACTCCGACACCGGTCCCGGAGAAGGAACCGTCTATCGCGGATTTCGTAGAGCGTCTCTACACGATCGCGTTGAACCGTGAATCCGAGCCGGAAGGAAAAGCTTTCTGGGTCAAGGAGATTGAAGATGGTAACCGTACCGGCGGTGACTGTGCTTACTTCTTCCTGATCGAAGCGCCGGAGTTCCAGAACCGTGGATTGAGTGACGAAGATTTCGTTGAGACACTTTATAAGACATTCTTCGACCGTGCTTCCGAAGCAAATGGTAAAGCATTCTGGGTAGGTCAGCTGAAGAATAAGACAATGACAAGAAATCAGGTCATCATGGGCTTCATCGACTCGAAGGAATGGTGCAATGTCTGCGCGACATACGGAGTGAAATCCGGTGCGCCGACCGCGAAAGCGGAATTTGCTTCTAAGAATGCGATCAACTTCGCTACACGTCTTTACACCTGCTGCCTCGGAAGAAGCCCGGAAGAAGGCGGCCTGAAGTACTGGAGTTTGGCACTAACCAACCTCGAACAGACAGGCTGCTCGGCTGCAAAGTTGTTCTTTACCAGTGAAGAGTTCGTAAACTTCAAGCTCAAAGACGATGAGTATGTGAAGAGACTTTATACGACCTTTATGGACAGAGAGCCGGAAGCAGGCGAAGTTGCTTACTGGACAGGCGAGATCGCCAAGGGCACGCAAACACGAGATAGCGTACTTGCTTTCTTCGGACAGAGTGAAGAGTTCACGAACATCTGTAAGAAGTACGGTATCGATCGTGGCACGATGTGAGCCGCAGAACTGATTCTTCGTCGCTGGTCCTCGGTGCTGCGCACCTGCGGAATCGCTTCTCAGAAAGCAGTTCTGCTTCGCGGAGAGGGGAGTGCAGGATTGCGGCTGTGATCAGATGGGATACAAGATAAGGGTATCCGATAAATAGATAAACAAAGTGAAGGGCGGGTTCCGGGTGACCGGAGCCCGCTCTTTTTCGCTTTGAGTGAGGGGTGTTCCCTTCTATTGGGATAAGATTGCCATTTCATCAGCAAACCGGACAGCAAGTCGCAACGATCTGCCGCGACCAGCCATCCCCGTCTACTCTCTTCCCGCAGATTCCCGGAGATTTCTCCGCCCGCAAACAAGAAGATATATGGCAAAAAGCAAAAGAGAGATGCCTCAAAATGGAGACATCCCTCTCATTGGTATTCATGTATCAGTAAAAAAGCTTAAAGATCCGGATCAGTTGTACACAACGTTATAATCGCCGCTCTCGATTGCTGCCGTCAGTTGATCCGACATGCTGGTAAGCGCGATGTTTTTCTTCTGCTCATCCGATGCTTCCTTCTTGCCGACATAATACATAACGTGGTAACCGAACTTTGTCTTCACGATACCTGTGTCGCCTTCTTTATGATCAGCGAAACACCAGTCTTCAAACTCCTGCACCATTTCTCCACGCTGAACAGTATACTCCGCCACTTCCTTTGCCTCGCCGGCTGTTTTGGCTGCCTCAGCCTTTGTCTTCAGGTCATCATAAGACGTGATCGACGCAAGAAGAGTTTCCGCCTTCTTCTTCATCTCCGCCTGCTGGTCTTCCGGAATATCCGCACCGGTTGCATTGTCCATCGTCATATAGAGCACATGGTAAACCGTCGGGAGCTTATCCTCATCATTCTTGAATTGATAATTCTCCACGAAATGCTTCTGAGCCAGGTTCGCCAGCTCGTAACGCTGAAGCGCCGTACGGAGAGCTTCTTGACTCGCTGTCGGACCATAGTAGGCCTTCAGCCAGTCTTCCAGGTTCATGTCATATTTCTTCGCGCTCTCTTCTGCCTGCTTGATCTCTTCATCGATCTGCTTGGTAAGCTCGTCAGTAAGCGTCAGGTTATGCTCCGCAGCATAAGCCGTCAGAAAAGCCTCGCCCTGAAGATCCGTCTCAACTGTCTGTCTGAGATAATCACGGATCGTCATATTATCAGAGATCTTGTAGTCCAGATTAATGAAATTGGCCTGCGTCATCATTTCCGGATTGGCCATAACAGAACTCGTCACACCGATATACTCGTTGGCATAGTAGAAGTTAAAATCAAACTCCTTGTAAGAGATGCCGTGCACAGTACACTTCTTGCTCATCTCGTTGATAGCCGCCTGATCGTAGTTATCTTCAAACGTCATTCTGAGATTGAGGCTGCTCTCCGCAGTTCCCGCATTAGCAGAAGTCTCACCGGCACCTGTTGTGGTACTCGGATCCACAGCAGAACTGGACGTCACGTTCGGATCGATAGAAAGGCTGATCCCCGTGTCAGAAGTACTGCTCTCCGACTCATTTTTCTTCTTGCATCCTGCTCCAAAAGCACTGGCCATAACCATGCAAGCGAGCAAAACGGCACATATCTTCTTTGTTTTCATGTTCTAGTTCCTTTCGTCAAGTGACCGTCCTTCGCGAAAATCCCATCAGAAGCCCGAAGCGCAAAAAACAGTCTGCTTCTTCATAACAGGGGAATTATAACACAGAAACTCTTAGGAAACACTATTTTTTCCGTCACTTAAGCAAGATCGATATAAATCGGGCAGTGATCAGAGCCCATAATATCCGAAAGCATCTCCGACTCTGCGATCCTGTCCTTGTGTGCCTCGTCTACGAAGAAATAGTCGATACGCCAGCCGACATTCCTGTCCCGGGCAAAAGTTTTGTACGACCACCAGGAATATTTCTCCGTGGCATCCGGGTAAAGCATACGGAAAGTATCGATCAGACCGGCTTCCCGGAAATGGTCCATATAGACCCGCTCCTCCGGGAGAAAACCGGAGATCTTACTGTTCGCCTTCGGATTAGAAAGATCTATCTCCTTATGCGCCGTATTCACATCCCCGCAGACCAGGACCATCCGCCCCTGTGCCATCTGCTTTTTCACCTTTTCCAGGAAACAGTCATAGAAACGAAGCTTAAAGTCCACTCTTTCCGGACCCTGCCCGCCATTCGGAAAATATATGTTGTAAAGGATAAAATCCCCGAAATCAAGTTCGATGGTCCGCCCCTCGTGGTCGAACTCATCCGTACCCAATCCATAAGAAACGGAAACGGGCTCTCTCTTGGAATAGACGGCCGTACCGGAATACCCCTTACGCTCTGCCGAGGAAAAATAGCTGCTGTATCCCGGAATATGGATCAAACTGTCATCCAGCTGGTCAACAGTCGCCTTCGTTTCCTGAATACATAAAACATCCGCATCCAATTGCGCCACCGTGTCCAGAAAACCCTTCTTCGCTACTGCCCGAAGACCGTTCACATTCCAACTAATTAACCGCATGTTAACATTTCCTCGCTATTTCGTTTATCTTTCATGTGTATTATATCAAATAAACAGGAGAATTATGCCTTATAATAGAATTAAGAATACTTTTGAGAACTGGGAGGTATTAGTTGATGGATAAGAAAAAGGTCCTTATGGTTTTCACGGGAGGTAGCATCTCTACCCGTCTTTCGAAAAAAGCACTGGAACTGGGCACCGCGCCGTATGCTGTGCTGGATGCGGCCGGGAAATTTGGAAAAGATTTCACGATCATCGAACCGGTGGACGTATGCTCCGAAAACTTCACACCTCCAATGTATAAAGTGCTTTTCGATGAGATCAAGAAAGCCTTGGACAAGGGTGATTATGGTTGTGTCCTGATCGCGCATGGCGCCAACACGATGGCGTATACCGCACAATTGGCAGAACTGCTTCTGTCCGGTTACAACATTCCGATCATTTTCTTCGGAAGCAAGATCGCGCCGACAGAGGAGGATTCGGACGCCGTCGCAAACCTCAAGGCCGCGTACACATTGGCTATGGAGATCGACAAAGGAGTCTATGTTGTCGGCAAGGCCGCTGACGGCAAGATCTACGTGCACTATGCCGCCTACATCATGAGCGCCAACAGAAAAACCGATGATTATGCCAGCTACAAGAACCGCGTTGCCGGTAAGATCACAGGCAAGAAGTTCGTGCCTTCCGAAGGTGTGGAAGCACCGGCTCCTGCCGCCAATGCCATGAAGAATCTTCGTGCGCTCAGCAAGCTCATGAGTTTACCGAAAGAGGATACGATCCTGACGATCGATGCGCCGCTTTGCGTGAATTACGCAAACTTCAGCATTGCACGTTCCGACTTTAAGTATGTGCTTCAGAAACTCCATTATGATGGCACGGTCAATACTCTTTCCGAAGACAATCCGTACTCTATCCTTTATCTGAAGAACGCATGCTCACATTACGACAAGCAAGTCTTTGTCGCACCGATCGACAGTAAGCTGGTCCCGAATCCGTCCACCAAGGCGATCCTTGACGCGAAGATCAAGCCATTATACGACATGCCGTTTGAAGCGGCCTGGGCGTATCTGATGCTCAGCACTTGGATCGGGAAGCTGATCAAAAAGTAATCTTTCTTCGTCTGAACTGTAAGATTATCCTTCCGGTTTTGTTATATACTGTGAAAGAATTATCAGTATTTGATAAGATCGGAAGGTTTTTTATGTCAAAGTCAACGTTCAGAAATCTCATCACTATTCTTCTCGTTCCGGAACTTCTTTTCTCCGCCGGCACGCTTTGCGCCTGCAAGAAAAGCGAGCCTACGCCACCATTAACATCCATTGCACATATCGAGTATCCTGACACCGTGATCACATCCGTGATCTACCTGGCGGACGACCCCTCCGAGAGTTCATCCGAAAATACCACGGCCACCGACCCTGAATGGCTCCCTTATAACACAAAACTGGTATCCTTCAACGCATCAAGAAGCTACGTTTTCGATAAAGGAGATCTGGTGGACGAAGACACAGAATGTCTTCTTCGCTTCATTCGCGATCCGAAGAATAAAGAAACGAATTACTTTTCCGTGAAGATCACTTCCGAGACCGCTGCGAAATACCGTGAGTGGCTCAGGTGCTACGTCTCCCTGGAAGATTATTCAGAAGGGAAACTTGAAACTGTTTCCATCGGCGGATTGGATTTCATTTCTTTTCAGAAAACAGCCTTTACCTCTTATGGAAATCTGGAAAAGATTATCTATTTTCACAGAGACGAACGATCCGGAATGAGTATTGTAATCAATTTGGGACCGCAAACTCCGGCGATCAAGGAGATCCTGTCCGATATCACTTTCACGCTTCCCGACTCCGGCCTGTCTGATCCGCCTTTTCCCTGGCAGCACGATACACCGGATATCGCTTCGACCGAAAACACGATTTCAGATTATAAGATTGCGTGTACACACCTTCCCTTTGATCCGCGCGTCTATACCAGCGGATCTTCCGACGGCATCGTCCCGATCTCCTATACTGCCGCCCAAGCCGGAGTCTCCGCTTCCTATCTGTACACGATCGACCTGAAGACCGACTCGCTTTTGATCTACCATATCGGTGAACAAGGACTGGAACTTGTCAGAACCACGCCACTTCCGGACAAGGGTGCTTTTGGTCCGGAAACAATAACCGGAACCGGAGAAGCCACGATCGAAAGAAAAATGGTCTCTAACAATTCAAACTACACTTTTCTGATTGAAAAAGGAGAAACAACAGATCTTATCCAGATATACAGCGATGTTGCCATAAGTCCGGATGACAGCATGCTGATCAAGTATGACTACAATGCGATCGATATTCAGAAACTCACCTACGAAGCTTCAACAGACGATATCTCCTCTGTTCCTTTCACCTTCGGGTTCCCTATTGAAGAGGCCAAGATCCTGGATATGAACATTTCGGAAAACTATATTCTGGTCATGGCCGCCGAGAAAACAAGCTCCTCGTACCATCAATATGTCTTCGACCACGACGGACGTTATCTGATGGAATTGAAAGACGAAAAAGGAGAAGCCGGCTCGATGGAAGATATCTATGAAGTCAGTGGCGGCTTCCTTGCACTGGACACGTTCCCGCTTCAGATCCGTATGTGGAAAGAAGACGGCACTTACCTTGGTTCGCTTAGTGAACAGGACCTGACCGGGCTTGAAGATTTAAACGATGATATCTTTCAGACGGCGTCTCTGAACCAGATCCGGAAGGTGAAAGACGAGAACGGCGAAAATACTGATCTCCTACTGGTCATGAGTCATTTTGATGAAGGCGTGCAAGAAGATCTCGCATTTAAGATCACCGTAAAAGCGCAAGCGTAAAGAATGGATAAAGCACGGGGCTGCCAGTTTATGACAGCCCCGTTTTTCATTTTTCGGACAAGGAAAAAGCTACCTTCCCGGTAGCTTCGTACTTATTATGAATGAACTGTGCAAATGGACGGTAAGCTAAAAAACCTCAAATAACAAACTCAATATTGGTTCCCCCGATTAGCTTTCCATAAAGAAGCAACTCCGTGCTTCTGAAATCATTATATCTTTCTTGGCTTCAAAAGAAATAATAAATATGTAAACGCTAATCTAATAAAAGTGAAGACCGCTTCATATTTGCACACATTTTTGTCACAATTCCCAGAAATCTAGCAATTATGGCACTTTTCAAACACATTCTTCATTTTTCATATGAAAACGAATTCAAAAAACAGAAACAACCTCACCTCAAAATGAAGAAAAAGGACTTGCCAAATCTTTGGCAAGTCCTTCTATCCAATCTGATTATTCCTTTTTGTTAACAAACCGGATCCCGGTTCACTTCTTCTGCCCATGCGGTACGAAAAGTGTGCCGAAATCCGCGCCTTCAAGGATGTCCTCCAGGATCTGCGGCTCCGAACCTTCCGCGATGACACCGCCGATTCCGTGGTCCATGAGCATATTCATTGCCAGGACCTTGGTCTGCATGCCGCCCGTGCCCAGTGCCGAACCCGCGCCACCTGCGCCGCCGATGAGATCATCGGTAACTTCGGTCACGACAGAAATGCGCTTGGCGTCAGGATTCTCCTTCGGGTTGGAATCATAAAGACCGTCAATGTCGGAGAGGATGATCAGCAGATCCGCATTCACGACACGCGCAACCAGCGCAGACAATGTGTCATTGTCTCCAAAAGTACCTGCGTGCGGCATCTCGGCTGTGGACACGGTGTCGTTCTCGTTTACGATCGGGAGGATACCCATGCCGATCAAAGATTCCATTGTGTTCGAAATATTGGCACGTGTAACCGGATCATCGATGCCATCCTTTGTCAGCAGGATCTGCGCCACTACTCGCGAATACTCCGCAAAGCAACGGCTATACACGTTCATGAGCTCGCACTGTCCAACCGCTGCAACAGCCTGCTTGTCAGCCATCTCACTCGGTCGTTCCGGCAGATCCAGACATCCCACGCCTACGCCGATAGCACCGGAAGTGACCAGAATGACTTCGCGTCCGGAATTCATCAGATCGGTAATTGCGCGCGCAAGATGGTCAATGTTGCGGAGTTTCATACGTCCGTTGGGGTATGTGATCGAAGATGTACCTACCTTCACCACCACTCGCTTGGCCTTCGCAACAAGGCTTCTACCCTGCTTCTCTTCTTCGCTCATCTCAATAATCCTCTTTCAAAAGCACTTTTGCCTGATTTTCAGTAACAATTAGAATAATCCCTTCGAAAAGAAAAAGCAAGGACAATGTAATCGGGGAGCATGTCGCAAATCTTGATTTTGCACTTGGAATATCGCAAAATGATGATATTGTATTGTAATAGTATATAAAAGATACAAGGGGGTAGAGAAATGGCAGCTGTCGAAGGGAAAGAAGCATCGAACCGGAACAAGGCAAAACTTGAAGATAAAACCGGACGTGCACACATCATCGAGATCATGCACATCAACAAAAGTTATGGTGAAAACCATGTCTTGAAAGATATCACATTCTATATCCGGAATAATGAATTTGTTACACTTCTTGGACCTTCGGGTTGCGGTAAATCCACGACGCTTCGTATTCTGGCAGGCTTTGAGACTGCCGATTCCGGCGAGGTGGAATTTGAAGGAGAAGATCTCCTTTCCGTCCCTGCCCACAAACGTCATATCAACACGGTATTCCAGCGCTATGCGCTTTTTCCGCATCTCAATGTATTCGACAACGTTGCTTTCGGCCTGAAGTTGAAGAAGCGTCCGAAAGATGAGATCCGGACACGCGTTTCCGAGGCGCTCAAGACAGTCGGTCTTTCCGGCTATGAGAATCGTTGGGTCGACCAGCTTTCCGGCGGTCAGATGCAGCGTGTCGCGATTGCCCGCGCCATCATCAACCAGCCACGTGTCCTTCTTCTTGACGAGCCGCTCGGCGCTCTCGACCTCAAGATGCGCAAAGAGATGCAGATCGAGCTTAAAGAGATGCAGCGCGAGCTGGGCATTACGTTCGTTTACGTCACCCACGATCAGGAAGAAGCTCTGACCATGTCAGACACGATCATCGTCATGAAAGACGGCGTCATCCAGCAGATCGGCACGCCGATCGATATCTATAACGAACCTAAGAATGCTTATGTAGCGGACTTCATCGGCGAGTCCAATATCATCCCGGGCACTATGAAGAAGAGTGAGGAAGTCACGATCCTCGGAAAGACCTTCCCTTGTGTCGACCCTCTCTTCCCTGAATTCACGGAAGGACAGGATAACCCTGTCGACGTCGTCATCCGTCCGGAAGACATTTATGTAAAAGAAGAAGGACCGGATTATGTCAACGGCACAGTCACTTCTATCGTCTTCAAGGGCGTACACTACGAGATCCTCGTTGAGGACGATACCGGAAGTGAATGGATGATCCACGACGTCGATCCTGTTAAGGAAGGACAGCGGATCGGCATGACGGTCGATCCTGACGATATCCATATCATGCGAAAATCCGAGTTTTCCCCGGACGCGCCCGGATCCTCCGGCAAGAACGCCGATACCAACGATCCCGGAACTGAAGAGTAAGGAGGTACGAGCATTTCCATGTCCCGATCACTGAAACCTGAATCTTCTGTTTCGAGCCAAGCCGCCGGCGCAGAAAACAAACCTGACGGAAACTCCTACGATCCTTCTGTCCTGAAGGATAAGGCAGAGCGTAACGCCTTACCTGCTACATTCTGGATCACAAGTCTGATGTTTCTCCTGTCTTCCATCCTCGTTTTCGTACCGTCTTTGATCCTGACGGTACAGTATGCGGAGCATGGCACGTATTCCTATCTGACTTTACTGACCGACACGACGTTCTCTCTGAAGACACGCTCCCATCAGGTAGCGCTGGATTTCAGTCCGGCCCGTGTCTTTCTGATCCTATCGATCGTATTACCGATCGTCGGCTTTCTCCTCAGCGCGCTCTCTCCTCTTCTGAAGAAGCGCCTGGGCAAGCGTCTCCCGTCTCTTTTGACGGCGATCGTTGCGCTGTCCGCGCTCGCTTGCTGCGTGATCTCCCAGTCACGGCTTATTTCGGATGCTGAGAGATCTGCTGCCAATATGAATTCCCAGAGCCTGCATTTTTCGCAGAATATCGTCGGTAATCTCCTGTTTGTTGCTTTTCTCATCGCAATCGCTTCTTCCGTCGTGGATATGATCGGAATCCGGGCGCATCTTCGCACCCTGGCCTATCCGTACTTTATGTGGCTCATCGTCTTCACGATCCTTCCGCTTGGACTGATCTTCTTCCGCGCGTTCTTCGCTAAAGTGGACGGAAGTTATCACTTTACCCTCGACGGATTCCGGGTCCTCACCGTCAACCGTACGGTGTCATCCCGCTTTTACGGTCAGACGCTGCACCTTCAGGAATACTTCTCCGTGTTCCTCCGAAGCCTCGATTATGCTCTTTGGACCACCATCGGATGTCTTTTGCTCGGTTACCCGCTGGCCTATATCCTCGCCAACCGGACCAAGCGTAAGCACCTGAAGTCTTCGATGCTTCTTTTCTTCTTCGTGCTCCCGATGTGGATCAACACGATGCTCCGCACCTACGCCTGGCGTGCTTTTTTCAGCCAGAACGGCGTACTCAACAGTTTCCTCATGAGCACAGGCCTCATCTCGGATCCGGTGCTTTTCCTGAAGAACGAGTGGATCTCGGACATCATTATCAAACTGGTATTGATCAACGACTTCCTGCCCTTCATGCTTCTTCCGGTCTACTCCGTGCTCGTGAAGCTGGACGACAATATCGCCCAGGCAGCCCACGATCTTGGCGCAAACGGCAGACAGGCTTTCTGGAAAGTCATTTTCCCGTTGTCCATGCCCGGCGTGGTCTCCGGTATTCAGATGGTCTTCATGCCGGCCCTTACTTTCTATATGATCCCCGATATCATCAGTGAAGGCAGCGTGACCACGATTGGAAACACGGTACAGTCATTCATCCTGAATGAGAGTTCTTCCTACCAGCAGGCCGGCAATGTGCTGTCATTACTGCTTCTGGTATTTGTCCTGATCACCATGGGGCTTCTCCGGAATCAAGACAAAGATTTCGGTGACAACGGAGGAGGTATGGTACTATGAATCAACGCAAATTCGGCCGCACCCTTCGCGGCATCTTCCCGAATATTTACATCGGACTGGTATTCTTTTTCCTGTATCTGCCGATCATTGTCCTGATCGTCTTTTCGTTCAACAAGATACCGAAGTCCTTCGTATGGGGCGGTTTTTCCGTCGAACACTACGCATCGCTCTTTAAGGGAACGGATGGTGGCGAGCTGCTCTCTTCGCTTCTGACCACGTTGAAGATCGCTGCGATCGCGTCCGTCGCATCGACTCTGATCGCCGTCCTCGCCTGCCTGGGTCTCAGTTACTTCAGCAAGAAGATCCAGTCCCTGACCATGAATGTGACCTATATCCCGAACGTTATGCCGGAGCTTGTCACTGGTATTTCCTTCATGCTCCTCTTCGCGTTTCTGGGGATCCAGAAAGGCCAGTTCACGCTGATTTTGGCACATATCGCGTTCTGCGTGCCTTTTGCCGTGCTCTCCATCTCTCCTAAACTGAAGCAGCTCGACAAAAACATTGCCGAAGCCGCGCAGGATCTTGGCGCGACACAATTTCAGACCATAACACTGGTCATTATTCCGGAGCTTCTGCCCGGCATTTTGTCTTCTCTGCTTCTGACCTTTACCCTCTCTGTCGATGACTATCTGGTCAGCAATTTCAACGTGGACAGCACCATCCAGACTCTGCCCATGAAAATCTACTCCATGGCCAAGTTCGGCGTCAATCCGAAGATGAATGCACTGACCGCCATCATGTTCGTGACGATCTTCATTCTTCTTCTTCTGGCAAACATTCGCCAGATCCGTGAATCCAGAGAATCCAAGAAAAACAGCAAGAAGTGACTCCTGTCCGGAATTGCTCATCCTTCGGCAAAAGCACTTCTGCCTTAAAGCAGTTTCCGTACGATCGGGAGCAATCGTAGCAGATAGGTGATAAGAAGAGAGATCAGGAATATACCCACTGCGACGACGAAGACAAACCACACACCGACATCAAAGGGATTGAATAGTTTCTTCACAGCCAGGATCTTCAGCGGGACCATGTGGATCAGATAAATGCCGAAAGCATGCTTATCTATGAATTCCAGAACCTTATTGTGCCCGCCGAGCGATTCGGTCAGACCGAAGACGCCGACAGCTCCAAGTACAATGATCGGAAAAGAATAATCCGTCACCATTTCGCGAAGCATCGCATTATCCTTATGCAGATAGATAAGCGTGCAAATACTTATGCCGATGGCAAAAGCCACTATCAGGCAGGAAAACAGGCCTGTTCTGCGGCCACGGCCCTTCTGCTTCTCTCCGGAAGTTTCTTCAGTTTGTAGCCCGTCTGTGACCAGGAAGCGTCCGAGGACCAGATATAACGGGTAGATCGTAATGACCGGAATATAAATTCCAAAAGGAAGATCCGTGACTGTCGAAAGGATCGGTACAACCGAAAGGAAAATAAAAAAGATCAGCGTCAGGGCGCCAAGTGCTTTTCGGTCTGAAACGCGGACAAAAGCATGCAGTACCGGCATGATCAAATAAAGGCCGATCATGGTATACAAATACCACATATGGCTCCACTGCCCTTGCCCGGTAAGGAGTGATTTAAAAAACTCCGGGACCGTATCCCGGCTCCACGAGGTAAAGCCGAAGCCGATATCCACCAGGAGGAAAAGCGCGGAGAAAACCACCAGCGCGGCGAGCATGCGTGGAATATACTTTCCGAATACTTTCTTGTAGCTGATATTCCGAGAAGGGTCAAGAAGCAGCGCACCGGTCACCATGACAAAACACGGCACCGACCAGAACATGAGATTACGGATCAGGACGGCTGAGCGGTATTGGATAGTATCTTTTCCCACGAAAGAAAAGCAGGCGAAAAATGTATGCAGGATCACCACTGCTATGCAAGAGATCGCGCGAACATGGCTTAGTCCGGTATTCCTCCGGATGGTCGGGTTCGCGTTCTGCTTAGTCTCCATAAACGATTCCGCCTCTTCTTTACGTTCTTCTCACTTCACGTCACTTCGGAGAGAAGATCAGTTAAACCGGTAATAATCAGCATACATCCATGTGCCGGACTTGCCGTAATGGAACTTCCATCCGTCTCTTCCCGGCTTGGTCTGCTCGAATTCCGGATCGAACACATATGTCGTCCCTTCCATGTCGATCTCCACCCAGGAATGTGGCGAAAGTCCGCCGTTCCGGTTCTTCACATAACCCACGATCTGATGGGAATCGTAACCCAGAGCCTGCGTCATCTCATAGAAGGTCGCCGCATACACATAGCAGTTTCCCTTACGTGTCGAGAATCCGAGATGCGCAAGATACCGCGTCCCGTAATCCTGATTCAGACTGCTTCGTACATAGGTGATCCCCACCGACCAGTTATATGCCTTTCGGATATCCCAGCCTACCTGATCAAGGATCGCGCAGGCCTCCGGATACATATTCCGTACATACGTCATTGAATAGAAGATCCCGAAACTGTCACACAGCGCACGGAACTCCGGCAATACGCAGAACTGCTCCATAACCTGAAGCCGGCTCATCTCACTTCTTCTGAGCTTTCCGACCCAGAACATCAGGCCATCGATATCCGGTTCACGATCCAGAAGCGTACGGTAACAGATCGTCACAAACTCCTCATCGATCATCTTCCTGGCTTTGAATTCATCACTGTCAAAGAAGCATGCAGCAACTTCAAGGCCGCCCTTGTTCTTGTTCAGAAGCTCGCCCAGCCAGTAATTCAGGCCGGCTCTCTCGTACCGTCTGTCCAGGCAATGGGAATACAATCTTGCTATAAAAGCACTGATCTTCGGGTATTTATCTCCCAGCTGGGAGGAGGCATGTGTGCCCTGCTCAATACCACAGGAAGCGCAGATGTTGCCAAACTCCTTCGAATTAAGGATACCGGAGATCACAAAAGATCTCGACGCGCCATTACCGATCACGCCATCCCAGTAGTTGACCTCACCTTCCGTGGCTTGCCGGCCGAGTGCGCCGGAATATAAAGCACGGATAAAATCCGCATCTCCCAGGTTTCTCTTGGAGAATTCTTCTCCGGTCAGAAAAGTTACGACGAGCTGAACGCCATTGAAATCACCTTTTTTAGCAGCTCCACACCAGAATGCGATCTCCTCCGGAGAACCCTCTCTGGCCAGGATCCCATTGTAAAGACCAATCACCAATTGCTCGATCGGTTCTTGCGGTTTGGAAGGAACTTCCGGATCATCTTGCGCCAGCACGGTCCCCCACATACCGAATAGCATCACCAAAGTGGTCAATAAACTGATAACTCGTCTCGAAATCTGTCTTTTCATAACTCTTCTCCCCGCAAAAGCTAATAGAAAAGTCCGTCGTCTCCTATACACCCGTCATTCGGATCACTCGTCGCCTTAGTCGGCTTCTTCTTCGTAGTCGTCGGCTCCGGCGTAGGCGTAACGTCGTCCTGTCCATTCATCAGGATGATCGTTTTCCCGTCTTTATAGATCACCTCTGCCTCCGAAATATTCCGCATGTCAAAATGTGTGATCTCATCGACCGTTCCGTTCTCATAGTTGATACGGATATCATATTCCTTATTCTCATCGACATTAAAAAACGCATCACGGACTTCACCGTCCGGGAAAGGCTCGTCCACGAGATTCTCCGGTCCGAAGTCCGCTTCCCCGTTTTCCTTGATATAAATGCCTATAATAGTGAGTCCTGTCGAATTTTTAACCGGATACGAAATGTTATGGTTCGCCTCATCTCCCAAAACCTGACTTGCCGCAGTGGTTGCCTCTGTCGTGGACTCCTCAAACAGATTCATCTCGTGTCCATCACCAAAAGAACCTTCCTCTGCGCTCGGATCTCTGGCTTTATCTTTTCCTGCTTCATCAGAAGTTTCCGCTTCTTTCGTGGTTTCAGCAGTTGCCTGTTGCGTCGTTGAAGAAGAGGCCGCTCCCGTCTCCTTGTCCTTTGGACCACATCCGGAAGCTAACGCTAACGCCAGCACCAGAAGAGCAATATTTGCTCTCTTCATAAATCTCCCCCTAAAGCAAAAATGTGTGTCATAAACTTTTAAATAATTATATAAAGCTTTCCCAATCTGCCGTACTATATGACGGCAGATCAGGAGTTTTTCCTCGGACGTCCACGTGGACGCTTTGGGTTTTGTACCTGCGGTTCCTTCTTTGGTCGGCCACGTTTTTTCGGTTCGGGCTTTGGAACCGGT
>JAFWDK010000028.1 GCA_017513085.1 Clostridiales bacterium
CCTGGATTCCCGGAACACAACACTATGTTCTCAGGAATCCGCCAATAGCTACTTCTGATCCGGAATTGCCAGTAATGGCGTAACACCAAGATCGCGATACAACTGTTCCTGCTTTTTCAGAACTTCTCCCTGAATTGGAGCCTTTCCAGGTTCCAGGAAGCATTCGATGACATCAAGTTCATCCAGAAGCTCGTGCATCGTATACTTCTCATATAGATGTCCGTCCTCCATCTTTTTATTGATATAGGACAGATAGATCAAAGCGACAAATTCGACGAACAGCTTGCCTTCCAGAGCACTTTCTGAAGAAGTCTGTGTTCTGCGCAGATTTAATCGATCTTTGTAATTCCAGAAGGCCTTCTCCGCAATGTCGCGCATGCGGTACAGTTTCAACGCTGTAACCGGATCCTTGACCTCATTGCTCAGGAGAATGAAGAAACCATACCGCTCATGGGCAGCATCGATGTTCTCCTGTCGATAGGTGATAGAAATCCCCCGCTTCGGAGTCTCCTTGATGTTGAAGTACTTCCGGTATTCTTTCTCATGCTCTGGTACACGGCGACCACTCAAGATTTCTTCCCGGTATTGAAGCATCCGACGGTTGAAGTTCTTTGCATCGTCAACCTGCTTCTCCGGGTTGTAGTACAAATGCAGATACATACGACGTTCTTCGTGAATCGTATCACCTTTGTAGGGTCGATGCTGTTCGTAATTCCAGGCGATGGTCTTCGTGAAGACATAGAGTTCAAAGTCGCTGTCGTAATGCTCAAAGTGGTCTTTTTTCTCGCTGATTTCACGGATGAAATCCTTTGCATATTTTAGTGTCGTGGAGGCACCAAGGAGGAATTTGTAATGATCCTTGTATAATGCATTGATATTGTCGCTGCTGCAAAAGCCCCGGTCCATAACCAGCCTGGCTTTCTCGTATCCAAGGACATCCAGTTCCCGGATCAGTTCCCGGATCGTCTTGATGTCGGGAATGTTGCCGGCCAGCTTCCTGTAATAGAAAGGCAGGCGGGAGTCTTCTCCGAACAGGATCGCCAGATTGATCTGCGGCAGACGGTCCCCATCTTTATTCTTTCCGTACTTCACCTGACGCAGCGTCTCGGAGTAACTGGATATGGATGTCGTATCATAGGCCCAATACTCCTTCTCAGATCGGCGTTCACCCTGGAGGCGAAAAAAACGCATCTTCTGTTCTTCAGAGATGCTCTGGAACAGTTCCGTGGAACGCTGGGAAGGGATGTTTCTGCCATAGGGATGACGATGGAGTCTGGCCCACTTGCCAAAACGGTACAGTGGGTTCTGATCCTCCAGGATCAGATAATATGCAATCGAAAGGATCTGCTTGTAGGTGTCAGGGAAACAGGTTTTCAGGTCTGCTACAATACCAGTAATTTCGCCGATCTGATCCAATAGATAGGTAGCCCCGTAAAAGACCCTCTCCGTCCTGATCGCCGGGACAGGTCCCTGTTTTGGCGGAGCCAGGGGTTGTTCCTGTTCCTTACGAAGCCGTTCCTTGCGGCGATTGCCACGGCCATCGGTTGGGACAGTCTCACCAGTCTTCGGATCTACCTTGCCGATCAATACTCGTTTGGAACGGGGTTGTTTCTTCTCCTTGTCCCAATACGATGTGGATTCATAAACATAAGTAATACCAGTTCGTTTGTCTAGGCTTTTGATAATACAGGACATTTCTCACCTCCATAGTGTGGTTATATTATACCACACTATGTTCAGGAAATCAAGTAAAATGGCCAGAAAACCCTGTATTTTCAATATCTAGAGACGAAAGATTAGTGTCGAACTAGTTTGGATTCCCGGGAATCCAGGATGCTCAGTTTCGGTGGAATCGCGACATACATATGTACATGATCGATACAGATCTTGCCCTCGATTAACTGAGCCTCACTCATATCGCACAACTTACGTAAGATTTCTCCAAGATCTTTTTTGACCTCTCCATACATTACTTTACGGCGATACTTCGGGATCATCAGTCGGGTAAGGAATGAGCATTACTGTTCATTCCTCCCCTAAGAACGGAACGTGCGACTTTCACCGCATTCCGCTCATGCATCTATAACGCATAGTAGCTCCCGCGCGCAGCTGCACTTTTGGCAAATGCCTTTTTTCTTGCGGCTCTATGTTTCATTTTTCGCTTTTTAAAGTAGTCTGGTTGAAGGTAAGGATTGATGTGTCTATTCAGAGAAGTAATTCTCACAATAGGCATGTCGCTCAAAGAATACAGAATAGACTTATCTGTTCTGAATATCCACTGTCTGTTTCCTTTAGATTTCCAATATCGATTCTTAATCCATTTGTGTGGTTTCCTTGAATGCCTCCTTTTTGCCCACTTCCATAACATATTCTATAGCCGGTGGTCAATTAGCTCGAACGTCTCTTTCGCACAGACACAATGATGGTATCCCGCCCAGCCTCTTGTGATCTCATTCAGTTTTGATATGAGCAAATCCTGATCTGCTTGCCTGTACTTCCTAACCGTTTCGCTCAATTTCATGGTGATCTTCTTCCTCGATTTTACGGATGGCTGTATTATTAGTTTCCCTCTGAACTTTCGAAAATTCCACCCCAGAAAGTCTAACCCGTCATTGATATTTGTGATAACGGTCTTTTCCGCAGAAAGCATGAGACCTCTGTCTGACATGAACTTTTCCACCATTTCCTTAATTTCCACGAGTGTTTCACGGTCATCCGCAGTAATGATGAAATCATCGGCATATCTACATAGGTGAACTTTGTGTTTATTATAGTTTGGATGATAATGGCCAGTACTGCTTGTACTGTATCTATTAAGAAGAAGAGGTTCCAGGCCATCAAG
>JAFWDK010000029.1 GCA_017513085.1 Clostridiales bacterium
GGTTACAGCAAACCTGGCAGTAGGCGAGAGTGTAACGATCGAGAATCTGCCTGAGAACACAACGTATGCAGTAAACGAGACTGCAGTAGCAGATTACGATGCAGTAGCAGAGCAGAGCGGAAAGATCGCTGACGGTCAGACGGCAGAAGTAACTGTTGCGAACAAGTACACGAAGCCGGCTCCGGATGTATACGGAAGCTTGAAAGTCGTTAAAGTTCAGTCAGATGGCAGTGACGATTTCGATGCAAGTGTTAAGTTTGCTATTACGATCGATCTTGTAGTTCCTGCAGGAAAAGATCTGAGTAAAGTTAATGTAATTAATGGTACTTTGAACGGAACAACGGTTACTGCTCAGCTTGGTAAGGATGAGAGTGTTACGATCAATGGCTTGCCGGAAGGAACCACTTATACGATCAGCGAGGCGGGCAAGGAATACTTTGCACCTGTAGCAGATCAGAATGGCTCTATCCTTGGAGATTCACAGGCGGTAGTTGCTTTGAAGAATACCTATACAAAGCCGACCCCGGTAATTTCGGTAACTCCGAAGCCGACGGATGGACCGACACCTGTAGTTTCGATAACTCCGAAGCCGACAGATACACCGACTCCGATTCCGACAGATACACCGACTCCGGTTCCGACAGATACACCGACTCCGGTTCCGACGGATACACCGACTCCGATTCCGACGGATACGCCGACTCCGGTACCGACAAAGACACCGACTCCGGTTCCGGTACCGACAAAGACACCAACTCCGGTTCCGGTACCGACAAAGACGCCGACTCCGGTACCGACAAAGACGCCGACTCCGGTACCGACAAAGACGCCGACTCCGGTACCGACAAAGACACCAACTCCGGTTCCGACGGATACACCGACTCCGATTCCGACACCGACAGATACTCCGGTTCCGGTTCCGACGGATACACCGACTCCGGCTCCGACAGATACACCTGTACCGAGTCCGACGAACACACCGACACCGCCAACAGATGAGGACGTTTCCGGTGGTCACCGTACACCTTCGGGTACGCCGACGCCATCCTCTGATACTGACGGAGCAGGACGCCCGCCACGAGTCAAGACAGGTGATGCACCGATCAACGGAAGAATCGGATTTGCAGTATTCCTGATCATTGCAGGATTGGCAATCGTTATTTTCAGAAAACGCATCCTCGCTAAGGTCGAAGAAGACAAGTAAAAATTTTGAGGCTATCCCAACCGCGAAAGCGGGGAAGGGTAGCCTCTTCTTTTTGCGTCAATAGAGTGTGGAATCTTTGAAAACAGATTACGAATGGCCTCGGTAAAGACGGTTTCTCTTATACTGGATCACTTCAAAATGATAATCTTCTTCCCATGTGTTTCTTGCTTGAAGTGTCCACCAATCATGGCTTAAGATATCCAGTTCATTCATGCGGGCAAAGGCAGGATCCTTGGAGTAATGACGTGCATCGGAAGTGCGGGAAAGGATCGGAATATCGCAGTTAGAACGCATGGTTTTCAGCAATGTCCGCCCATGCTCGGAAAAACCGAGAAGCCGCATATACTTCGGCATGACAAGATTATGAAGATCGAGATCTTTCTGACCGATCAGCAGTGAAGTGAGAGCCCGGAGAATACGTGTGTATGAAAAGCATTTTGTGTGGACTTGCTCAAAGAATTGCTCTTCAATAGGAGTATTCTTTTGAAAGTGCATGGAAGCGATGCGACTCTTCAAATGAAGTGCAAGATTCTTTCCCATGTGGGCTGCTTCGGATAATGTTTCGACATCTGTAGCTCGAAGAATCGGCAACGCACAGGAAATCAATTCACGTGCCCCTAAGGGACGACTACCCGAGTTCCAGGATGCAAGCAGCTCCGACAGCATCGGTGAGGGAACGAAGGAAGAAAGAGAACCCAAGGAAGAAAGCAAAAGTGCATGAGAAGAAGAATCATGGCTAAGGATTGCTTTGCGCAACGCCGTTGCAGAGGGGAAACGGTCGGTAGACAGCGTTTCCTCGTGATATCCGTCTTCCCGGTGAATAAGATGGGGTGTGATGGGGCTCCCGTATTTTTTTAATGAACGAAGATAGGCAATTGCCAGAATGTTGTTTGGCTCGCGAAGAATGGATGAAAAACGTTCTTGCTGTTCCGAATCGAGACGATCAGATAAGACAGAAAGAGAGGCTTTTTCCCAAGAGGCCGCGTAGGAGAGTCCTTCTTTAAGAAAACGGTCGAGGCTCTCGGAAAACTCCGGAACGGACTCGAAATCAGTCTCGGCAAGTAAGGTGAGGTCGGAAAGACTGCTGCACTCTGCACCGAAATACAGATCCGTAACGATGCCGCTCGTGCACAGCATAGCTACGGCGCCATCGGCGAAACGGTCTGCCGACCCGGTAGCAAACGTGAAGGGCAATTCAAAAACGAGATCCGCACCGCATGACAAGGCAGCACATGTGCGTGAGGAGTAGTCTGCGATGGCCGGTTCTCCACGCTGTACAAAGTCACCGCTCATGACAACAACGATAGGTGTGTCGTTTCCTAACTGTTCGCGGAGCTTGTGAAAAAGATGCAAGTGTCCTTCATGAAAAGGATTATATTCGGCTATGATTCCTGCAACGCGCATTCTTTCCCTCCAAAGTAATGGTACAATAACTATAACTTATTTCGTATGGTTCGAAAAGGAGAAATTCGGATATGGCTTCTCTTAAAGAAGTAAAGCAGACAGGAAGACGGATCTGGTGGATAGCGGGCATTGCGATTGCCGCTGTAGCGCTGATCATAGGAGTATGCATTTTCATATTTAAAAGCGGATTCTTCTATAAAAAAGTCGATACCGGCGCGGTTTCTTTTACAATGACGGACCAAATGAACGAGGTCGTAAATGAGAGTGAAATGCAAAAAGGATATCTGCACACCAAGCTTTTGGCGGTTCTTCAGGAGAACCGGGGCATAGCTCCGTGGATCCTGGACTGGGTCGTGATCCCCGGTACGACACGGAGTGTTCCCGGTTTTCAATCCGGATATGTAGACACGATTGACCAGATCCTTCTTTTGGAGACTTATATCCAGGACGGCAAAAAGAGCAGCGCAGAAAAGTTAATGAAGGCGATCGATGCACAATTGGCAGATGAAAAAGGATATCTGACGGCGTATGCCAAGGTATCGGAACTTGGCCTGGACAACGGTTCAGAGGGAAACACTTACGAGGGAAATGACATATACGAAGACCGGTCTTTTCTTCTTATGGAAAAAGCACCTGCGTCGCTTCAGGCTTCGTCTTTATATCTTCGCGTTCTGATGGATTTTTACGACAAGTGGGGTAGTGAAAAACTTCTCGAAAAGATAGAATCGCTGGCGGAACTTCTTGCCAAGAGCGAGGGTATGCCTGCTTACCGTGCGGAAAACCGCGAGGCAAGGGCTACACCGATTCCGGTCAGTGAGATACTGGCTGTCACGCCGACGCCAACGCCGACGCCGGATCCGGAAAAACAAGAAGAGAGAAAACTTGTTTTTCAGGAAGGCCTGGAGCTTCCCGGATTGGATCTGCTTGCCATGAAGCGGGCATCGGCGATCGATCCGAAATATGAGAAAACATACGAGGAATGGCTGAAGTTGGTCAAGAACGGAAAAGTTTCCGATGTGCTGCCGCTTTTTGCATGGATGTATGTCGGAGACGGAAACTACACATTCTATGCCGGTGGCGATGCGGATGTGGAACTGGTTCCTTCACTTTATGTCATATTGCATCTGGCCGAGGTAGGGGAGTTGGATCCCGATTCATATTCCTGGGTGCAGATGCAAGTTCTCAATACAGGTTTTCTCTATACAAAATACAACATGTTTTCCGGAGCGGCCACAAGTGAAGTGGAAGCTTATGAGGCCTATCCACTGGTTTTGGAATTAGCAGTGATCAAGAACGACGAAGCGCTTTTTAAGGCGGCATATAATGCCATGATGAGACAGTATGCAACACTCAGCTCCAGCCAGATCCTTCATACTCTATATAGGGATGTGGAAAATTCCAGGATCGAGCTCCGTGCCCGGGAAAACCTGCTTGCCGAAATCTTTCTGAGATAAGGAGAAAAGAATGTCTTTTGTTCTGTTGCTTGCTTTTTTGTTTTCTGTGGGAAGTATGCTGGGATGGGTGCTGGAACTCTTTTACCGGAGATTTATCTCCCAGCGTAGATGGGTCAACCCGGGATTTCTTTCCGGACCATGTCTTCCTATCTACGGATGTGGGCTTGTCGTTCTCTATCTGATCGCATCTTTGGAAGAACGGATCGGAATTGCTGACCCGACTCTACGAAAGATAGTGCTTTTTGTGATCATGTCGGTATGCATGACAGTGATCGAATTTGTGGCCGGCTGGATCAGTGTGCACTATTTCCGTGTCCGGCTTTGGGATTATTCGAATAATTGGGGAAATATTTGCGGATTGATCTGCCCGCTTTACTCGTTCTTCTGGACGATCCTTGGCGCTTTTTACTATTTCCTGATCCATCCGCACATCCTTCGTGCATTGGAATGGCTGTCCAACAATCTGGCATTTTCTTTCTTCGTGGGATTCTTCTATGGAATCTTTGTCCTCGATTTCGCGCATCAGACTAAGCTGGTTATGGCGATTAAGAAGTTTGCCCGTCAGAAACAGATCGTTATGCATTACGAGGAGATCAAGGAGCGTATCGGTCAATACAAAGAGAGCCGCCTGATCAGAGCCGGTTTTATCTTCCGTATGTGGATGGACCAGCCGCTTGCCCGTTTCTTGAAAGAAACCTATGAAACGACAAAAGAAATCGTTTCGGATTTTACTGACGGGATCCGAGAGGATATCTATACGGGAATCGGAAAAACAAAGAGCGGAAACAGTAAAAAGTAGGACTTTACATGGCTCTTCGGGGAATGGAGAGTTTCCGGAGGGAGACTTGAAAATTGCTTCTTCCCGTCCTAGAAATGGGACTCTATATAGAGTATAATGACACTCTAAAAGAACTTATGGAGGCGGACATGGAAGATCTACTTGAAAGCTTGAACCCTGAACAGAGAGAGGCGGTTCTGCATGATGAAGGCCCTCTTTTGATCCTTGCCGGAGCGGGTTCGGGGAAAACCCGGGTAATCACATATCGTATTGCATATCTGATCCAGGTGAGGGGAATCTATCCGTCGAATATTCTGGCGATTACGTTTACAAACAAGGCCGCGAATGAGATGAGAGAACGTATCAATGCCTTGATCGGGGATGTTTCCCGAAATATGTGGGTCGGAACATTTCACTCCATGTTTGCGCGCATTTTGAGAAGACATGCGGAACTCCTTGGATATACAGAGACATTTGCCATCCTGGATACAGATGATCAGTCAAAGGTGATCAAAGAGTGTATCAAGGAGATGGAACTGAACGAGAAGCTTTTTGCGCCGAGAGCGGTGCAGAGCGTCATCAGTAAAGCGAAGAACGATATGAAGTCGCCGGAAGCTTTTGAAAGAGAGTGTGGCGGAGACTTCCGGAAGCAGAAGATCGCCAAGATATATCAGAAATATAACGATAAACTGGTCAGTAACAATGCAATGGATTTCGATGATATCCTGTTCTACTCCGTAAAACTGTTTTCCGAACATCCGGATATACTTACGGTCTATCAGGATAAGTTCCGTTATATTCTTGTTGATGAGTATCAGGATACGAACCATTGCCAGTATACGTTGGTGCAGCTCCTGGCGAAGCGTTACAGAAATCTTTGCGTGGTCGGAGACGATGACCAGTCGATCTATTCGTTTCGTGGAGCGGATCTTCGGAATATTCTGGATTTTGAGAAAGATTTTAAGGAAGCTAAAGTTATTAAACTTGAACAGAATTACCGCTCAACGTCTACGATCCTGGATGCAGCCAATAGTGTAATTGCACATAATAAGCACAGAAAGAGCAAAGCCTTGCGCACGGATAGCGAGCCGGGAGATAAGATCACTTATCTGTGGGCGGATCATCACGGTGCGGAAGCCTATTATTGCGCAGAGTCTATTTACCGTGATGCGGAATCCGGCAAGATCCCATACAAGGAAGTTGCGATCCTTTATCGTATGAATGCACTTTCACGTACGATCGAGTCTGCTCTTCGGGAACGGGGAATTCCATACCGCGTATACGGCGGCATGCGATTCTATGACAGAAAAGAAATCAAGGACGTACTGGCTTACCTTCGGTTGATTTATTCCGATAACGATAACTATGCTTTTGAGCGTATCATTAACGTTCCGAAAAGAGGAATCGGCGATACAACGGTGGCAAGGATCCTGGCTATTTCAGAGAGCGAAAATCTAACGGCTTTGGATGTCTGCCGGAATGCGTCATTGTATCCGGATCTGTCCAGAGCAGCCGGTAAGCTGGGTGACTTCTGTGAGCTGATCGATGAGATGCGCGGCGTGCTGAAGAAAAATGAAGCTTCGTTTTCGGAATTCATCGAATATGTGCAGGATCGTTCGGGAATGGTAAATGAGATCATTCAGCAGCAAGAGAAAAAAGGTGAAATGGTCGACCGTGTGGAGAACCTGAAGGAATTGCTTTCTGAAGCAGTTGAATTTGAAGCGCGCCGCAGACGCGAGCTTCAATTAAGTGAAGCGCAGGAGAAACAGGAAGAGCAGAAGACCGATCCGTTTATGGACAGTGAACCGACTTTTGAAGCGAACCTGACCGGTATCCTCGGGGCATATCTTCAGAATGCGGCGCTCTATTCGGAAGGCGACAATGCGGATGACAGTGAAGATTTTGTCCGCCTTATGTCTATCCACAGTGCGAAAGGTCTGGAGTTTGAAGCGGTATATCTGGTCGGCGCGGATGACACGATCTTCCCGAGTTCCCGTTCAACTGAAGAGGATGACCTGGAAGAAGAACGTCGTCTTATGTATGTAGCAATTACCCGGGCAAAAAAGAAATTAACGATCATTGCTGCCCGAAGCAGAATGCTTTTTGGACAGACACAAAACCTGATGCCGTCACGTTTTATCAAGGAGATCGATCCTTCCTACCTGCGATGCATTGCGAGCAAGCGGCAGGTACATCCACAGGAAGCAGTAAATCCCCGATACGCCAAGGGAGCTTATGAGGGCGGTTCGCCATTCGATGCGGCTTACCCGGCTAAGCCGAAGGAAAAACCATATATTCCGCAATACAAAGTGAGTGCACCCGCGCCGGCTTCCAATTCGGACTTCACGGCGGATACTATAGCTAAAGGTATGCAGGTGATGCACCCGAGATTCGGACAGGGCGTGGTGGTCTCCTGTGAGAAGGTGGCCGGTGATGCGTTGGTATGCGTGGATTTTGACGGATTGAAGAAGAATATGCTTTTGAACAAGTCCGGTCTCAAGAGAGGCTGATCTGTTCGTGTTATACTATTGAGAGAAGGAGGCGAGAAGAATGGATCAAGAACAGTCATTGTTTGAACAGTTTCCTGCTGCTTTTCCAGATGATTTCGGACGAAGAGAAAGTGTGGATAATCCCAGAGACCGTCAGATGCTGACGATCCTTCGCGACGAGAGAGAGAAGGGGCTTTCCCCCTATGCTTTTCACACCAAAAACAGTCGCGGCCGTCTCGTTGACGAGGAACCTTGTCTGGTACGCTCACCATTTGAGCGGGATATCGGAAGAGTTATCTTTTCGCAAGCCTTCAGAAGACTCCGTCATAAGACGCAGGTGTTTTTTAATGCGAAGAACGACCATATCTGCTCGCGCATTGAACATGTTATCTATGTGAATTATATTGCCACTACGATTGCCAAAGCACTGAATCTGAACCTTGACCTGGTGGAGGCGATTGCTTTGGGTCATGATCTGGGTCATGCTCCGTTCGGACATTCCGGGGAGAAAGTGCTGGATAAGTGCGCCAAGAAATATGATCCGAACCTGTCATTCCGACATGAGTATCAGAGCCTTCGTGTTGTAGATATCCTTGAAGAGCGTCCGGCAGGAAAGCCCGGAGGAATCAACCTTTCGTTTGAAGTTCGCGATGGTATCGTCTCCCATTGTGGAGAAACCTATAGTGAATATATTTTGTCTCCTTATAGGGATAAGCCGACGGAACTTCTGCTTGATCAGGAGAAGGCGCTTTCTGTTATGCCGGCTACTTTGGAAGGCTGCGTGGTACGCATTTCAGATAAGATCGCGTACATCGGAAGAGATATTGAGGATGCCTGCCTGGCGGGTATTATGGAATTTGAGGATATACCGCCGGCTATTACTTCGCGCCTGGGCAAGAATAATTCCCAGATCATCAATACATTGGTTGGAGATCTGATCCATAACAGTTTGGATAAAGATGAGATCCGTCTTTCGGATGAAGCAGGGCAGGCGATGCGCGAACTTCTGGAAGAAAATGTGGCCAGGATCTATCGGTCTGAGAAAATCAACCGTTATGAGGCGACGGTGAAGAATTCGATCGAAGGTCTTTTCGAAGCTTTGATGGCGGCCATGAAAGATAAAGAGAAGGCGCTGGCTTCCGGTAATTCCGTTTTCGAAGGAATGGCGAAGTATGCGAAGAATTACCCGCTTCAGGATGCCGGAGACACACAGATGGTCATTGACTATATTGCAGGAATGACGGATTCATTTGCCACGTCCTGCTATGAGAAGATCTACTGGGTCTGAGTGATCGGTAAAGACAGGAAAGAAGAAGGAAGAAGAAAATATGGAAGATCAGTACAATTTCTATGCCATGCTGGATCGTATGCAGTATATCCAGCGGTGGGGGTTGATGCGGAATACAAGAACAGAGAATCTGAAAGAACACAGTTTTGATGTGGCAGTCATCGCACATTCTTTGGCGTTGATCCATAATGAGATCTTGAAGAAGCCGTCTATAGATCCGTTCTTAACGATGGCGGAGGCTTTGTATCACGATATCACGGAGATCATCACGGGAGATATGCCGACTCCGATCAAGTATAAAAACGATGAATTGAAGACGGCGTATAAGGCTGTGGAAGCACAGGCGGCCGAGAATATGATGGGACTTCTTCCCGAACCGCTTCAGGGAAGTTACAGAGATCTGTTGCTTCCGGATCTTTCCTCAGAAGAAAGAAAACAGGTCCATCGGCTTGTAAAAGCGGCGGATCGATTGAGCGCGTATCTGAAGTGTCTGATGGAAGATAAAGCCGGCAATGACGAATTCCGTTCCGCCAGAGAGAGCATCGAAAACTCGATACATAAACTCGAGTGTGAAGAAGCCGAGTATTATATGCAACATTTTGTTCCTGCTTATGGCATGACTTTAGATGAGATCAGCAAATGAGAAACATAGAGGAACATAAATGAACACAAAACTTCGTACAATCTATGTTGTTCTGGCCGGAATTGCCGCGTTTTTGGGAATTGCTGTCCTGGTTGCGGTATGTGGAACGCTGGTTTCGCTTGGAAGTTCCACATCACTTTCTGATGCAGATAAAGATACGATGTACCGTGCTGCTCTGCTTACCGGAAATGAAGATTCCCTTCCAAGATGGAAGACGGAAGTTGAGCAGGGAAATGTTAGCGTCAGCGATTACGTGCGCACCTTGTTTATCGGACATGATTATCTGCTGTCAGGAAAGGACGACAGTGCTTTTGCAGCGGATCTGGCATGTGTTGCGTATAACGATGCCAATGATGTATCCAAGATCATGGAACTGCTCGAGAACGGGTCAAGAAAATACGCGGTTGAGAAGATCCTGACGGATGTGGATGAAGATTATGCACCGCTTTCCGGCTTTTCCGACAAGAAAGGAACGCATTTTGCAGGAGTAAACATTAAAAATCCGTTGCAAAACGAAGAAGGCTATGCCTTCGGAATCCGGAAGATCGATGGGTCTATGCAGATCGATGGATCGGAATTGCGCGTGGATTTCTTTGTGGATAAAGAACCCAGACCGGGTCAGATCTTCGTTCCACAGGTATCCGGAGAGGTTGATTTTTCCATGGAATGGGATACGCACGATGAGGACCCCGGAAATCACGATGTGGTCGTGCTTCTTCGGACGTCGGACGGCAGAGGTCAGGTAGTGACCGGCGGCGCCATTTTTATTCCTAAATGTTTTACGATTGTTCCGGAGGCAGTCCAGATCGGAAGCATCGAGCAAGGAGAACCGGAAGCCTGGTATATTCTGGATGCCGAAGAGAAAAATGCATATGTGAATATCATCGGGGCGGAATCCGATGTGGCGGCGACGCTATATGACCGATATGGAAACCTGATCGGCGAGAATGATCTCCATCATTCGGACTATGAGGTCCTTCGCGCGAAGCGGCAAGGAACTGCGATTTCCGGTGCGAAGGAAATCGGCGGACATAGCGACAATGAGTTTTATGTCCGGATCAAGAGAAGTGACGAAGCGGCGCCCTCTGTGGCGAAGGTCAGTTATACACTGGTAATGTCTGCGGAGGTGGCGCAGGATGAAAATGGAGAACTTCTTGCGGTACTGGACAAAGTGGGTATCGTTCCGTCACCAAGACCTACCGGACCTGTCCCGGATGGCGTGACGGAAGAAATCGTGCGTTGCCGTGATTTGAATATGAATGAAGTGGAGCATACGCGGGGCTCACTGAATTTCCTTCCAATCAACAGTTATTTGACGGAACTTGAATTTCTGGATAAAGACGGAAAAGCACTGGAGATCTATCCGGAGTTTGAGCAGAATACGTTTGACTATGCGATCGTGGGACAGTCTTATGAAGAGATCTCTGTAAAGTGTCAGGCTCAGGAGGGATATGCGGCGGAACTGAAGCTTTCGAATCTGAATGGGTCTTTGGTCCCTCAGATCTATCTTTTAGACGAAAAACTGAAAGTGAATACAGGAAAGAATGAGATCAAGCTGGAAGTGTCGGGCATTGATGAAGTGTCGCGCGTTTATACATTGCATTTGCTTGATGGACAGGACGAAGAAGGCTTTTCCAGAAAAGTACTGAATCAGTTTCCGAAGTCGTACTCGGACGGATTGTGGCTCCTGCACTGCCTGCATCCGAATTATCAGTTCCAGCCGTATAAGACCGGATTGAAATTCGAAGAAGTACTTGCCCATGAGGATAAGACCAGCCGCAGCTTGGCAAGTTCGACATATAATCCGACCTGGGTCAAGCCCAATAGTCCGGTATATGATGGTAAGTCATGGAAGGCGGCGAAGCGCGAAGTCGTAAGTTACTTCATGGATCCGCGTAACTTCCTGACGCCGACCGGCATTTTCCAGTTCGAAAAACTGTCTTTTGATGCGAGTGTCCATACTCTTGATGGAATCACAGCGATGACAAAGGGATCTTTCCTTGATTCGCAGGAACCGGATTATCCGTCGATCCTTCTGAAAGCGGGAAAACAGGCCAGCGTTTCTCCTTATTTCCTTGCGAGCCGTATTATGCAGGAGATGGGAAGAGATGGTGAGTCCAAGCTTGCACATGGCACGCTTCCCGGATATGAGGGGTATTACAATTTCTACAATATCGGCTCAACACCGGATCCGGCAGTAAAGAACGGCGCGCTGATCAATGGCGCGAAATTTGCCATGTATGGATATAAAGCCAGCGAGAAACAGGTCACGAAGGAAGAAGCGGACATGCTGATCCCGTGGACAGATGAGGAGAAAGCAATCTGCGGTGGTGCGATGTGGATCGGAAAGAGTTACATCGAGATCGGGCAGGATACGCTTTATTTCCAGAAGTTTGACATCATCCAAAACACAGACGGACTTTACGAACATCAGTATGCCCAGAATATCTCCATGGCCAGCAGCGAAGGCGTCCGCTACTATACTGCATATGCTTCGCAGGACATGTTAGACGAAGCTTTTGTCTTTATCGTGCCGATTTATGACGAAATGCCGAATGATTATGGCACTTTGCCGTAAATTATTGCCAGAAGACGCGCCTATCCCTTATAATGCAGTTGAAAAGAAACACATGCGAACGTAGTTCAGGGTATTGGGACGAATATGATAATGAGACAAAGTAAGATATTCAAGAGTATCTTATTGCTTTTTATATGTGTATTTGTGCTGTCATTCTCTGCTGTCTGCCTTCAGGCTGCCGGCGGAGTTACGGTCGACCTTTCTTTTCGGGAAGCTTCGTCCAAAGCAGGAGAAATCGTTAACCTGGATGTCGTGTTCAGTTCTTTTCCTAGCATTACAAGATTCGGCCCGATCGAGATCGGTTATGAAGATGAAAACCTGGAGTTCGTAGATGCTCAGATGGGCGACCAGCTGGTAGGATTTTCCCTTACTTACGAGAAGGACGAGGAAAGTGCGCTTGTCCGTATATCTGCCGTGAATGAGGAACTGGAAGAAGCGATCCTGCATGCAGCGGCGGAAACAGGAGAATCTGTAGAAACATCAGCCAATTCACGTGACGATAACGCTTTCAGTTCGGAAGGCCCGATCATAGTTGCGACACTGCATTTTAAGATCAAGGAATCTGCCAGAGGCGAAGTTAAAGCATGGCTCGGCGGCATTTCGGGTTTCCGTGACAGTGTACTGGAGAATGTAGTCGCCGGTGCAGGAAACAGTGGGTCTCTCATCGTTCAGGCGGTCGTGTCGTCTGATGCTACATTGTCGTCTCTCTCGATCGGTTCTCTGGAATTGAAGCCGGAATTCGATCCAGGTATTTTCGAATACGAAGCGGTGGTTTCTAAAAATGTGACCGATGTGGCGGTGAATGCTACAGCCTACAATATTAATTCCACAGTGACTGTGGATGGTCAATCGAATCTTCATCCGGGAAATAATCCGGTTACCGTGACGGTCAAAGCGGAAGACGGAGAATCGGTGAATGTCTATACGATCAACATATTCCAAAGCGATGTGCTCTCCGTACAAGGCCTGTTTTTGAAGGATAAGGACGGCGAGAACTATTTCTTCGAACCGCTGCCGGAGACGATCGTGATCCCGGCCGACTTTTACCAGACAACTGTGCTTCTCGGCGGTAAAGAAGTGCCGTGCTTTAAGAGAGATGGCGTAAAGAGTGTGCTCATTTACGTTGCCAAAGAGGGCGGACAAGCCGGACTTTATGCTTACAATCAAGACACCAATATCCTGAGACTTTATGAGCCGGGCAAAATGCTTCTTCGTACATCGTTGATCCTTACTGTGGAAGAAGTTCCGGGAAGTGTTATGATCCCGGAAGGATTCACACCGGCGAGCATTCCTTTTGGAACTACGGAAATCAGCGGTTATGTTTCAAAAGACAAGACAACTTGCATTGCTTATCTTAAGACGGAGGACGGAAGCGCACAGTTTTATGTGATCGATTCCCAGAACCGGGATTTCTATCCGTATAAGAGCACGGCTACGACGCAAAACCTGTTTTTGTATTTATGTATTGTTTGTGCTAGTATAGCTGTGGTTGAAGCGCTGATCATCGGCTTGATGTTCTATAGAAGGCGCCATCAATTCCGCCGTCAGGCCAAGCCAAGGAGAGTATAAAATGTCGAATAATGCTGAAGACGCATCTAAACTGAAAAAACTTATATCGAACAAGAAGTTTCAGGAGATCTTCTGGTACTTTGTGTTTGGTGTTCTGACCACAGTAGTCAACCTCATTGTTTTTGCTCTGTTGGATAAACTTTTCAACGTAAAATGGCCGGTTCAGATCTTCGGCTATGACTTTGATATGTACATAGTTTTCGTCAATTGCGTAGCATGGGTCGCCGCAATCGTTTTCGCTTATGTAACCAATAAACTTTTCGTTTTTCATACGAAAGGAAATGTCGTGCGCGAATTTATCAGCTTTGTCGGGGCACGATTGTTTACGTTCTTTGCTTTTGAGGTCGGATTGTTCTCTTTGGGCATTATGTTAATGGAAAATACTTTCAAAATGCCGCAGGATGACCTTTGGATCGAACTATTCGGTTTCCGGGTAACGAATAAGTACATAATCAAGATTTTTATCGCCTTCTTCGTCGTCGTGGCAAACTACATCTTCAGTAAGCTTTTTATCTTCAAGAAAGATAAGAAAGACGAGAAAAAAGATGCATCCGAGCCGACAGAAGAGGTAAAGGAAGCATAACATGATCGATTCCAGCGCACCGGTTTTTCTTCAGACAGCAAACCGTTTCGGAATTAAACTGGGCCTTTCACGTATGCAGGCATTGCTTGCCAAACTGGGTGATCCTCATAAAGATCTGCGGGCCGTACATATTGCCGGAACCAACGGAAAAGGTTCTGTTTCCGCATATTGCGCGGCAATGCTCGCGTGCGATGGCCACAAGGTCGGACTATATACATCTCCATTTCTGGAACGTTTCTCGGAAAGGATCCGTATTTTGAATGGCAAAGAAGGACTTCTTGCCTGGGAAAAGGATGACCGTTACGGGGAAATCGGAAAAGACGACCTGGAGCGGCTTTCGGCTATAGTCGAGCAGGCGGTCGCGCAGCTTCTGAAAGAAGGCGAAGAGCATCCGACGGAATTTGAATTGGTCACGGCAGTCGCTTTTTTGTATTTCCGTGAAAAGCACTGTGACTATGTAGTTCTGGAGACAGGCCTGGGTGGCCGACTGGATTCCACGAATGTGATCGAAAAGCCTGTCTGTTCGCTGATCACGGCGTTGGGCTACGATCACATGGATCGGTTGGGGAATACCCTCTCTGAGATTGCAGGAGAAAAGGGCGGCATCATTAAAGAAGGATGCCCGGTATTTGCCATGGATACGAATCAGGCGGCGGTAACCGCTGCGGAAGCCGGGCAAGCCAGAGCAAAGCTGGAAGAAATTGCCAGAGAAAAGCATGCTCCGCTGACTTTTGTCGGAAATGACGAAGCGAAAAAGATCAGATCCGATCTTTCCGGACAGACGTTTTCTTTTGATGGAACTGAGTATACTACGCCTATGCACGGGGCATATCAGTTGTCGAACGCAGGACTGGCGCTTCGGGCGATGCAGGACCTGGTGTCCGGGCAGGCAAGAAACGAGGGACTCCTTCACACAAGGTGGAAGGGCCGGCTGGAAGTGGTTACCGAAGACTTGCCGATCATTCTGGATGGAGCCCATAATCCGCAGGGAATCACGGTTTTCTGCGATTTTCTGGAAGATACGAAAGAACTGAAGCGCTGCCGCCCTTGTGAATTGATCATGGGGGTCATGGCAGACAAGGATGTAAAAAAGATGCTGTCGATCCTGGCGGAGAGATGGTGTGTTCCTATCGGACGGATCACGTTCGTTCGCCCTGAACAGACACGCGCGATGCAGGCAGACGCCTTAAAAAGTGCTTTTGACGAAGTATTGCGTGAAGGAAAAGCGTTTTACAATTCCCAATCGTGTATGTATAATGCTAGAGAAAAACTTGCTTCTATCGACGACGCGACGGAAGCGTGCCGGATCGCCTTGGATCGGGCGGTAAAAAACCGCTCTCCTCTTTATGTGATCGGATCGCTGTATCTGCTCGGACAAGTCCGGGAGACGATCGTGTCAGGTTGGCAGAAGATTCAGGAAAAGACCTGAAAAGGAAAACAAGATGGACTGGAAAACTGTAGGACAATCGATTCAGGAGATTACGACACGTGATCTGGCGGCGTTCCGACTGGCTCCGGAAGATGCGGAACAGTTGGCCCGGCAGTATAATCGGGCGCTTTTTAACATGAATAATGATGGCGCTGATGTCGCGATCATTTCGCTGAAAAAGATCATTACGAATTATCCGGATTGGGGCGAGCCGTCCTTGTTGTTCGGCATTTGTGTGGCACAGTGCGAGGAATACCACCGTGCGGTGTCATGCTTTGAGCATGCATTGACCAGTGGTCTGCATTCTCAGGAGATGACGGAACTCGCGCAATTCTGTCTTGCAGAGTCCAAGAAAGATATGGAGACAGCCGCTGCAGTGGCGCCGGAGGAAAAGGAAGAAGAGTCTCCGCTCAAAGCGCTTTCGACGGCAATCACGCGTCAGGAGTCTCCCATGGTGGCCGAAAGTGAAAACCGGGAGAGGATCCATGTGCAGGCTCCGATCCTTATGAAGGCACCGAAAAAACCGACCAAACGTCGTCTGGCGACCGAGAAAGAGATCCGCGATGCGCTGATGCAGACGACTTCTTCGAACGGAGAGATTCCGGACGACGATATTAATGTTGAGTTCCCGAAGACCCCGGCAGAGAAAATGCGTATTACGTTGATTGCGCTGGCTGCGTTTCTGGCGCTTGTGGGAATATTCTTCCTGGTCAAATACCTGATCGTACCTGCTGTTTCCAGTGCTTCGGAAAAAGCAAAGAACGGAGAGAAGGTAGAATTCCTGGTATCGAAGATGGAAGAGAACGAGAAGGACCCGGAAGTGTCGGCGATCTTTTCTGAATACCAAGAGAAATACGGAAAATAAGGAGTAATGATTCTATGATGTACATCAGCACAAGAGGATATGATAAGAAGTTTTCGGCAGCGGAAGCGATCAAGCAAGGTATTGCACCGGATGGCGGATTGTTTGTCCCGGAAGAGATTCCGCAGCTGAGCAAAAAAGAGATCATGGCCATGACGGAGATGACATATCCTCAGATTGCAGCAACTGTGCTGAGTAAATATTTGACAGACTTTTCCTATGACGAACTCATTTCTTATACTGAGCAGGCTTATGCGGAAGAGAAGTTCGGCGAGAAGCCGGCACCGCTGGTTCAGCTGAATAAGTATAATCCGAGAGAATATATTCTGGAGCTGTGGCATGGCCCGACGGCGGCATTCAAAGATATGGCGCTGCAGCTTCTGCCACACTTGATGACAGCTTCGGCTAAGAAAACAGGCGAGGATAGAAAGATCTGTATTCTGACAGCTACTTCCGGTGACACCGGCAAAGCCGCGCTGGAGGGATTCAAGGATCTCCCGGGAACGGAAGTCATCGTATTCTATCCGTCCGAGGGCGTATCCGACGCGCAGAAGCAGCAGATGATCACAACTGAGGGCAATAATGTCCATGTTGTAGCGGTCAACGGATGCTTCGATGATGCACAGTCCGGTGTTAAGGCTATCTTCGGCGATCCGGCTATGGCGGAAGAACTGAATAACATGGGTATCGTGCTTTCTTCGGCTAACTCCATCAACTGGGGACGTCTGGTTCCGCAGATCGCATATTATGTAGCGTCCTATGTTGAACTTCTCAAGTACGAAGAGTTTAACTTCGGTGAGAAGATGAACGTAGTCGTTCCGACAGGAAACTTCGGCAACATTCTGGCGGCCTGGTATGCCAAGAAGATGGGCATTCCGATGAAGAAACTCATCTGCGCATCCAATAAGAACAAAGTGCTTTCCGATTTCTTCAGAAGCGGCACGTACGACAGAAACCGCGAGTTCTATAAGACAAACTCGCCGTCCATGGACATCCTGATCTCCAGTAACCTCGAAAGACTTCTGTTTGAGGTGACAGGAAAAGATGCAGGAAAGACAAAGGGATGGATGGAAGATCTGAAAGAAAAAGGCGTATACTCCGTTGACCCGGAGACGCTCCACACGCTACAGATGACTTTTGTCGGCGGTTTTGCCGATGAAGCCGGAATCACAAAAACGATCCGCGACGTCTATGACCGTTGTGATCACGTTGTTGATACACATACTGCCGTAGGCTTCAACATTTATAACCGCTATTACCAGCGTTCCGGCGATGAGACAAAGACTGTCTTTGTTTCTACGGCAAGTCCTTTTAAATTTGCTCCGGCAGTAATGGATGCATTAAATGGCGCAGGATACAGCAATGGCCGTTCTGACGAAGTGATCACAAAAGAGCTGTCTGAAGAAAGTGGTCTGGAGATTCCATACGGATTGAAGGATATCAACAAGAAACCTGTCCTCCATAATCTTCTTATCGAGAAGGAAAACATGCGTCAGACCGTTCTGGATCTGCTGAAAAAATAATCCGGACAAGATGATCCGGCTTGCACTTTAGTCAATCTTAACTTCAACTAAACGATTGATTAACTTTCATGTTCTAATATGGTATCAACTGAAAAAACATGGAGAGTGCAAGCTGTGAAAAAGAACCTGCGCACTGTTCTTCTGAGGTGAAACGATGAAGATCGGTGGACTAAAAAAATCATGTCTGATCGTTTGCTGTCTTTTGGTATTTCTCTCGTCTTATGGCGTGATTGCGGGAGATCTCTTCTGGAATGTCCTTTTGTTCCGGAAAGTAAGCTTTACCCGTGAGATCCCCTATCTTTTCGAGGAGTCTTCTGAGCTGTTCTGTCCGCGAGTGGATACGGATGGAAATCTTCTGATCGAAAAACCAAAGGGGAATACCGGGGCGCTTGAGATCGCCAGTGAGTATAATGTTCTGAAGAAAAAGATATCGATCAGTTCGACTGCGCTGGCATTTGTGGATATTTCAAACACGAAACTGTATCATACGGATGATCCCGAGAAGAAACTGTTGAACGAAAAAGAGATGCTCGCTCTGTTCAGCGATCTTTCCGGTACGAGAACGAAGATCGGGAAAGACCTTTTTAAAAGGGAAAGAGTGAAGCTTTCCAGAGATCTCTACGAGGTATTTTACGTGCATGGCGACGTGACCGGAGAGATCTGCACGTATAGTTACCGGGGCACGGAAGAAACACACCGGATGCCGGAAATCCCGGTTTCCTGGACAAATCTGAAGCAAGAAGTATTCCGTAGATGCTTCTCGGCCCAGGCTCTGCTGATAGCAGTTATTTTGACAGTCATCGTCGGCATTTCCGCCTTTGCACTGGCAAAAAGGTTTTCAAACCGGTCGATCCTGGGCATGACTATAGTCGTAACTGCCGCAGCTATCGTCTCTGCCATAATCAGCATGATCTATTAAAAAGCGGTGACCCGGTCTTTCCCGAATCACCGCTTTACTATTACATTTCACTTGAAGAGACCGGCACTATCGCTCGTGGATATCGTCCAGTTTCAGACCTTCGTTATGCTCCAGAGCCCAGCTGATTGCCCACTCCGATTCGAAAAGCACTACCGGCATTTCATCGCGGTCAAGGACAAGCATGGAGGTGGATGTAAGGGTCAGTTTGGAAAAATCGATATCGGCAGATTCATCCTGTTTGCTGCACCATCTTGCAAAACGATAGTTCAGATTGCTGCGCAGGATATCCACACCATATTCCGTCTTTAAACGATGTTCAAGCACTTCGAACTGAAGGACACCCACCACACCCATGATGTAGGTTTCAGTACCGATTCCCGGTTGCTTATAAAGCTGAACAGCACCCTCCTCGGAAAGCTGTTCGATTCCTTTCAGGAATTGTTTTCTCTTCATGGAATCCTTTGGCTGCACGCGTGCAAAATGCTCCGGCGGGAAGACCGGGATATTGGCAAAGTTGAAGTTCTTCGAAGATGTTGTAACGGTGTCGCCAATACGGAAAATACCCGGATCGAAGAGTCCGATGATATCGCCGGCATAAGCGTCTTCTACGATCGTTCTGTCCTGGGCCATGAATTGCTGCGGCTGAGCCAGGGTGATCTTCTTGCCGGTGCGGATGTGCTTGACGCTCATGCCCTTTTCAAATTTGCCGGAGCAGATTCGCATGAAGGACATTCTGTCACGATGATTCGGATCCATGTTGGCCTGGATCTTAAATACAAACCCGGAGAAATAATCTTCCGTAGGTTCAATCAATCCTTCAGAAGTTTCATGGGATTGCGGGCCGGGCGCGATTTCCAGGAACTTTTTCAGAAACGGCTCCACACCGAAGTTCGTGATAGCGGAACCAAAGAATACCGGTGTCAGCTCGCCTGCCAGGATCTTATCCAGGTCGAAGGGGTCACCGGCCATATCCAAAAGCTCGATGTCATTCTTTAATGTCTCGTAGTGGTGCGCGTTTAAGATGCTCTTGAGAGTATCTTCATCGTTGATCCCGGCGCTGATGGACTTGACCACAGACGCGCCGTGGTCCTTGGTTTCGTTATCGAAAAGAAGTACTTCTTCGGTTTCGCGCACATATACGCCCTGGAAGTCACCGTCTGTTCCAATCGGCCAGTTGACCGGGGTCGAACGGATGCCGAGGACCTTCTCAAGTTCGTCGATCAGGTCAAAAGGATTCTTCGCGGCACGGTCCATCTTGTTGATGAATGTGAAGATCGGGATACCACGCTTCCTACATACGGCAAATAATTTGATCGTCTGCGCCTCGACACCTTTGGCACCGTCAAGAAGCATGACAGCGGCGTCCGCGGCACAAAGCGTACGGTAAGTATCTTCGGAGAAGTCCTGGTGACCCGGGGTATCAAGAATATTGATGCAGTAGCCGTCATAGTTGAACTGCATAACGGAAGAGGTTACGGAAATACCACGCTGTTTCTCGATCTCCATCCAGTCAGAAGTAGCGTGGTGCGCCGCTTTACGCGCTTTAACGGAACCGGCCATGTGAATGGCGCCTCCATAGAGAAGGAGTTTCTCGGTCATGGTAGTCTTACCGGCGTCAGGGTGCGAGATGATCGCAAAAGTGCGGCGGCGGTTGATCTCATTTTGTACTGCTTGATCCATATTCAATACCTTCCTGGTTTGGTCACATTTGCAAAATACGATATAATGATAGTGGCTTGAGCATTAGGAACGCGAAAACGGCGTTCCGCCTGAAAACAAGCCATAATATTATATCAGCCTCGTCATATAAGGGCAAGGAAAAGAGGTGCATATGTCCGGAAAAGATGTTCGACTGGCAGTATTGATCGACGCAGATAATGTTTCTGCTTCTTACATAAAGCCCATGATGCTTGAAATCGCGCGTTATGGAAACCCGACTATCAAGCGTATATACGGAGACTGGACGAAGCCACAACTGGGACCATGGAAACAGGTCCTACTGGATCATGCAATCTCGCCGGTACAGCAGTTCGGCTATACAAGCGGTAAGAATTCTACCGATTCTTCCTTGATCATTGACGCAATGGATATTCTATACACGGAAAGCGTGGATGGATTCTGTCTGGTCAGCAGTGACAGTGATTTTACCAGATTGGCGACACGACTTCGTGAATCCGGAAAGATCGTCTACGGTATCGGTGAACAGAAAACGCCGACTCCGTTCGTGGCGGCATGCGACCGTTTCCTGTTCCTGGAGATCCTGTCTCCCAAGAAAGGACAGGAAGCCAAGAAGGGCGCTAAGAACAGCGCTTCTTCGTCAAAAGCGCATGAGGACAATACCGAGGAGGTCACGGAAGAGGTTAAGGATCAGGCATCCGCAGAACGTACGATCCAGTTTATGGATGAGAGTACCTGCGATCTGATCTCAAGTTCCATTTCCGATCTTGCAGATGAGGACGGCTGGGCATTCCTCGGAGATGTGGGAAATCTGATAAATAAGAAGAGTCCGTCATTTGATTCCCGTAACTACGGGTATTCCAAGATGAGCAAGCTTATGCAGTCTTTGGATTTTGTGGAGTGTGAACTGCGGGTCAACGAGAAGAACCCACAGGTAAAACTGATTTATGTTCGCAATAAGGAGGATAATTGAAAGTGAACAGAAGCGCAGGTGTACTTTTACATATAACATCGCTGCCGGGAGAGTACGGTATCGGCGGGTTCGGTAAAGAAGCCGTTACATTTGCCAAGAAACTGAAGGAAGCCGGGATGGGGTACTGGCAGGTCCTTCCGTTTACCAATCCGGGATCGGGAGATTCCCCGTATCAGAGTGATTCCGCTTTTGCCGGAAGCCCGCTGATCATTGATCCGGAGGATCTTCACGAAAGAAAACTTTTGAGCGGCGAGGAATTGGCCGCGTGCAAGTATCCGGGAACCTGTTACAGCGTGGATTACGCATGGGTCCGTGAAAACCGCATGCAGATGCTGAAGAATGCTTTTGCCAGGATCGACGATGAAATGAGACTTGCCATGAAGCAGTTCGAACAGGAGAATTCCTGGGTCACGGAAGTGAAGCTTTTTCAGGCGATCAAAGAAAGCCAGGGACAAAAAGCATGGTGGGAATGGGACGATAAGGACCTTAAGAAACACGATGCAAAAGCACTTACTTTCTTTGTTGAGAAGAACCGGGAACTTTGTGATTTCTATCTTTTCATACAGTATATTTTCTACGACCAGTGGACGAAACTGAAAGCGAAGATCAACGAGATCGGTATCAAGGTCATCGGTGATATTCCGATCTATGTTTCGGGAGACAGTTGCGATGTCTGGGCGAACAGAAAGCTTTTCCAGATGAATGCTGACGGAACATTTAAGCGGGTGGCAGGAGTTCCGCCAGATTACTTCTGTGAAGACGGCCAGCTTTGGGGCAACCCGGTATACGACTGGCCGGTGCATGAGAAGAACGGCTATGCCTGGTGGCTTTCCAGACTGCATCAGAATTTCCGCCTTTACGATGTGATCCGTATCGATCACTTCCGTGGTTTCTCCAGATACTATTCCTGCCCGGCTGATGCCGAGAATGCGAGAAACGGAGTCTGGACAGATGGTCCGGCGATGAAACTTTGGAACCGCATCTTTGAAGAGTTTGGCAAGGAGCCGGCAATCTTTGCCGAGGATCTGGGAGAATCGGATGAGCAGTTGCAGTCCTTCCTTGCAGAGACGGGACTTCCGACAATGAGAGTCCTGCAGTTCGGTATGGTGCCGCACGATGACAGCAAACACATGCCGCACAATTATCCGGAAAACTGTATTGCCTATACGGGCACACACGATAACAATACACTTCTCGGATGGCTATGGGAGGCCTCGGAAGAAGATCGGCGTTTTGCATTGGAATATTGCCGTTTCCATGGAGAGAACTGGGGCGATGGAGGAGTGCATGCGCCGGCGTGCCGGGCGATGCTGACAACTGTATGGTCTTCGGCCGCAAAACTTGCGATCGCGCCGCTTCAGGATGTAATGGGTTTCGGTTCCGATACGAGAATGAATGCGCCGGGAACGGCGACAGGACAATGGCGGATCCGCTTCGGCATGGATTCCATCAATCAGATGGACACCAAGTGGCTGGCCAAGTTGAACTGGGTCTACAAGAGATTCTGATTTCATGCCTTCGGAGAAGTTCTTTTCCGGAGGCGATTCTATAACTTTGAGACGTACTTGATGCACAGGGGGGAGACATATGGAAAAGTATATGCTTTCTATCGACCAGGGGACAACGAGTTCAAGAGCGATGATCTTCGGAAAGGACGGCACATGCGTGGCGTCGGCACAAGAGACATTTGAACAGCACTATCCGAAACCGGGATGGGTCGAGCACGATCCGGAAGACCTCTGGAGAACTGTGTGCGATTGTATCCGACAGGCATTGGCAAAAGCCAATATCCAGCCGGGGCAGATCGCGGGCATCGGTATTACGAACCAAAGAGAGACGACGATCCTGTGGGAGAAGAACACGGGACGCCCTGTCTACAACGCGATCGTATGGCAGTGCAGACGAACCGCGCCACTCGTTGAGAAACTGAAAGCGTCTGATCCGGACTTTATAGAAACCGTCCGCAATAAGACCGGTCTGGTTCCGGATGCCTATTTTTCTGCGACAAAGATACAGTGGATCCTGGAAGAAGTCCCGGGTTTGAAAGCCAGGGCCGGACAGGGAGAGATCCTGTTCGGAACGGTGGACAGCTGGATCCTATACCGCCTTACGGGCGGCACGTCTCATGCGACAGATTACTCCAATGCATCCCGTACCATGCTGTTTAACATTGTTACATTGTCCTGGGACGAGGAGCTTTGCAGGTATTTTCATATCCCGATGAGTATGCTTCCTCAGGCTCTCCCGGGTGCTTCGGAATTCGGCTATGTCAGTGGGGACATCCCGGGATTGGAGGCGATTGCCGGAGTCGGGATCTACGGAATACTGGGAGATCAGCCGGCAGCGCTTTTCGGGCAGACATGCTTTGACAAAGGAGACATTAAGAACACTTATGGGACAGGATGCTTTACGCTGATGAATATCGGCGGATCGCCGATCGTGTCGAAGCGGGGACTGGTTACCTCTGCGGCCTGGTCGATCAACGGACAGACGACCTATGCTCTGGAAGGAAGTGTCTTTAATGGAGGATCAACGATCCAATGGCTGCGGGATGAACTCAGATTGATCGACCATGCGTCAGACTGCGATGTCTTGGCGGAGACTGTACCGGACAATGCGGGAGTATATCTTGTCCCGGCTTTTTCCGGCCTCGGTGCGCCTTATTGGGATATGTATGCCCGTGGAGCGATCCTTGGACTTACCAGAGGTACGACCAAAGCGCATATTGCCAGGGCGGCTCTGGAGGGTATCGCGTATCAGGTCTACGATCTGGTCTCTTTGATGCAGAAAGAGGCAGAGTGCCGGATCAGTGCGCTCAAAGTCGACGGTGGCGCAAGCGTCAGCCGGTTTATGATGCAGTTTCAGGCAGATATCCTTAATTGCAGTGTCGATCGGGCAAAAGAACGTGAGACGACTTCGCAGGGCGTAGCCTATCTGGCCGGCCTTTTCTGCGGATATTGGAAGAGTCTTGACGAATTGCGGAAACTGCGTCATTGTGATACGCTCTTTGCGGCTGACATGCAGGAAGAAACCAGAGAGAAACTTTTGACCAACTGGAAGAAGGCGGTTTCCCGAGCGGCAGCCTGGGAGGATAAAGAAGAGTGAACGTTCTTTTAGAGGTTTTTATAAAAATCATAGTGGCAGTGGCACTGGGCTTTTGCCTTCGTAAATACCGGGTCATTGATGAGCGTATGCAAAAAGGACTTTCGGATATGCTTCTGAAGGCGATCCTTCCGTTTAGCATTCTGGCCTCCTCCAATTATGAGCGTTCTTCCGAACTTGCGAAGGGCATGCTGGCGATGTTTGCCGCGTCGGTGATCTATTATGCAGTCACGTTGGTCTTTATCCGCCTTCTGAGCAGGAAACTCTCCATGAAAGAGAAGGAACAGAGGATCTTTGTGACCCTCACGGTTTTTGCCAATACAGGATTCGTAGGCATGCCTGTGATGAGTGCGCTTTACGGAAACAGAGGGCTTTTACTGGCTGTAGTCTTTAATATGTCCTACAACATTTTTATGTATACATATGGCGTACACCTGGTTTCCGGAAAAAAAGGAAACTGGACATCCGTGATCTTGAATCCGGTTACGATCGCATCTTTACTGGCCATACTTCTTTTCGTATCACCTGTAGTGCTTTCGGATTATGTGATGGGACCGATCCGCCTCATCGGAGATATGACTGTCCCGCTTTCCATGATCCTGATCGGTTCGAACTTGGCCATGCTCCCACTCGGTCGTGTCCTGGGAGATCCGAAATCCTATATCGTTTCTGCCGTGCGCCTTCTGGTGATTCCTTTCGTAGCGTTAGCGGCTATGTGGGTGATCTATCAGGTGATTCCCATGATGCCCACGACAGCTGCTGTTTTTGTGCTGATGTGTGCTTTACCTTGCGGTTCCATGAACGTGATCTTCTCGGAAAAGTATAACTGCGCCCCGGACTTTGCAGCGCGGGCAACCGTACAAAGCATGCTTCTTTCCATGATCAGTCTGCCTGTCATGGTTTACATCTGCACAAGACTGTTTGTCTAAGGATCAGGAAACGTTGCCGGCCCTCTTGATGCTCTGCGGGTCGGAAGTATTGTCCGGTGTGGTACGGATCCAGTAATTCTCATTATAGATATTATCCAGCTCACTGAAATACGTCTGCTCATAGATGCCGCCATCGGCAAGGATCGTACGGCGCGAAGGCTCGTTATCAGTATGGCAAACGACCAGGACCTTAGAATGCCCGAGGATCTTGGCGTACGGCAAAGCCATGGCCAGCATTCTTTTTCCATAGCCGCGACGTCGCTCGGAAGGACGTACAGAGTAGGAGATATGACCACCGTGCTTGGAAAGATAGTCATTCAACTCGTGCTTGATCTCGATCATGCCGATCGGAATACCATCTGACATACGGAATGCAACAAAAGGTGTGGAAGGCATATAATAGGAAGGCGCGGTTTTGCGGGACCCGAGAGTATCCACAAAAGCGAACCACTCTGCGATGTCTTCAAAAGAATTCAAAAGCGCGGAACCGAAGATCTCTTCTTCGCCCCAGTTTACATATTCATCACGGAAATCCTCCATCTCGTCCGCAAAATCAGGCGAGGGAAGAGTCAGGATCAGAGCATCTTCCGGAACGTGCGCCACGCAAGTGAGCGGGTCGGCAAAATCGAATTCATAGACCTCGTAAGGCGCGCCCAGCATATGACCGGCAACAAAGATCGTATTTCTGGCCGGATAGTATTCGGCACTGCACCAGATGAAATCATTTCCGGACTCGAAAGCTTCGTCGGAATAGAAACGGTGCTCATGAAGCGAATCCAGATCCAGAACGGAAAAACCGAAACGGTCTCTACGGAAGAGAAAATACGTCTTCCCGTCGTTATGGGTGATCATCTCGCAAAGGGGATTCGCATTATCCAGACAAGCATATTCGAAGACCGGTTCATGATTAGGAGAGAAAAGGGCATAACGAGCTGCCAGACGATGCTCTCCGTCCAGTTCTCCTTCGAAACTCTCCGCCAGAAGGGAGTAGCCGTTGGCGAAACAACCTTCTTCCTTGTTTCGGCGATTCTCATCACGGAAAAGAACTTCAAACTGTCGGTTATATTGCTCTGCATATTCAGCTGAAAATGCAATATTTCTCATTTTTTACCTGCTTCTCAGTATGCTAAGATCTTGACGGAATTGTCAAAATCGAATAAAAACAGTTTAGCATATGACCTGATAATTGACAATCTTACCATTCGACTTTATATTATAGAGTGAAGTAGGAGGGTTGCTTTTTATGGAAATTGCTTTTCATTGTCCTAATTGTCTCGCTGACCTGATTTTCGACGAGTCAAAGAAGTATACATGTTGCTTTTGCCATACGACACTCACAGGTAAAGATGAAGTCCACGAATTAGAGGGCGGATATTATGTTGGAGATGCCTGGAATGAGAGTCTGTATCATCGATATAAGTGCGAAGATTGCGATGGAGAATTTGTGATCAAGACGTCTGCTGCGAAGCAGGGTTGTCCTCTTTGTTCCTCCACTTCACTTAAGGATCAGGGACCTGAAATCGGCGCAATGCCGAAGCGTGCCATCCCTTTTGCACATACTAAACAGCAGGCAGAAGAGATTTTTCTGGATTATATCCGTAACAATTCCGCAGTAGGAAGAACACTGGCGACAGACGAGAACAAGGCGTTGCTCCACAAAGCGTATGTTCCGTGCTGGCTCTTTACATATGAAGTCATTGCCTATGCCAAGCTGACTGTGACACTCAGAAACAAGGCCAATGACAACAAGACGATCATGGGTATCAAGGGTTCGGAGCAGTTGATGGAGATGCTTTCTCCGATACGTTCTTCGATCTCCCGTTTCCAGGCGAACCGTAAGGGCGGCAAGGATGCGTCCAATCAGCCTGCCGAACATGTTACGGGCGGTGTTTTGTCCTGGCAGGGTATTCCTTTCGATGCTACCGGCATTTTGCAGGACAACCTCATGAACGGTATCCAGCCGTACGATCAGTCGAAACTGATCACTATTAATGAAAAAGTTCTCGGAGATACTCCGGTCCTGGCTATTCTGAAAGACCCGATCACCTGCATGCAGGAGTTTATGGATCGTGTGAAGAAGTGGACCCGCCAGATGATCATGGATGCGCATTCCGATTCATACGAAATCCTGCATTTCTCCGATAAGACCGATTACCCGCTGGGTATCGGTGAGTTGGTGCTTTTCCCGATCTGGTATATGAAGGGTGATTATTCCGGTCGTGAATATTTCTTCGCGATGAATGGTCAGACCGGTGAAATTGACGCCAATATTCCTATGTCGAAGGTTTCGCGTAAGAATTCCACATTGCCGTACCAGTCTTTCTGGGATAAGTCCCGTTGTACGGCTCTGAATGACACCCACTTTGAATTTAACATCCACGATCCGAATATTGAGATCCTGGATTACTCCTTCTTCGAAAAACCGAGAGATTCCAAGATCACTGCCGAGGGCAGGAAGAAGCAGGAGAAGTCTGTCTCCGCTATGGATACAGAGATTCCGCTCTCCAAGGACGGAGAAGAAGTTGCGAAAAAGCCGGAAGCATCCCTGGATGCTTCCAAGGTCAAGAAACCGAGCGTGCCGCTTGATGTTCAGGTCGTTACCGACTTGAAGTCCCTTCCTAAGAAGCTTTCTAAGGAAGAAGAAGCGAAGCGTGAGAAAGAGAAAGCTGCCAGACTTCGTGCGGCTGCACGTGATGGTGCGAAGAAACCGATGGAAGCAGCTGCTGAGGCACCAAGCTGGGCGAAGGCTACTACGCCTCCGCCGTCCGCTTCTAATGCGGGTGCCCGCCCTGTACGTAAGAAAAAAGCAATGGACCGTCCGAGTATGGCATCTTCCGGAAACAAACCGATTTGGGAAAGACCGGATGACAATTCGTCCGACTTGCGCAAGACTGTGAAGAAGCCGTCATCTCTCGCCGAGCAGGTTGCCCGTGCACAAATGGGTGATGTTGAACCTGAACAGCCTTCGAATCTTGGAGGATATGACGAGACACCTGCACGTGGAGGTGCTATGTCCGGTCAGAAGCCGATCTGGAGCCGTGAACCGGAAGACGAACTGGATGATCTTCGTGCTCCACTTCCGGGACCGGAGCTTATGTCGCTTAGTTCTTTCCTGGATAAGCGTGCCAAAGAGGACAAAGAGCGTGGCGTGGATTCCCAGAGAGGCGAGCCGGCTCGTGAAGTCCAGGTGAGATCTTTTGAAGAAAGACGTTCGGAAGGTAGCCTGGTTGAGAGTGACGATGAGGTACTTGCACAGGCTAGAAGAGAAGCGGAAGAGTATGAGGCAGCGATCCGTGCGGCACAGGAAAGAGCAGCAGAAGCCGTTGAAGAAGAGCAGGATATGTTCCCTGAAATCGAGGAATATCCGAAGCCGTCTGAAGAGGTATTTAAGAGTGCTTCACCTTTTGCCCGTGAACCTGAGATCCCGGAGGAGATCCAGTCTCCGTTTGCTGTAAGAGCACCGGAACCGGAATCTGATCTGCCGGAGCTTCAGGAATATACCGAAGGCAGTGAGGATATGGTTGCCAACATTACATTCTCATTCAATAAGAAGAATGCGGCAGCAGAGAGAGAACATAACAGAATGTCCGGCTCCTCGATTCCGAGAAAGCCTGAATCCAAGCCGGATCAGGCGCAGGGTATGTCGATCATGAACTCGGAGTACGACAGTGGCGTGCTTCCCGGTGGTAAGCGCGAGTCGGATGTTGTGGAATATGCACCGATTGCCCGCGAAGAGAGGATCCCGGAAGTTTCCGAGAATTACTTCGGCAGCGATGAGAATGACCGTCCATTGGCATATCGTCCGGCTTCTCCGTTAGCGCAGGCACGTGATGTACAGTATGTGGAAGAAGTTGAGCCACATCCGGAACTGGATGTGACGAACCGTCCGCTGGCTTCGCGTCCGGCAGCTCCGCTTGCGAAGGTTACGGATGTGACACCGAGTCTGGATTATATCAATGAGCATGGTGTTGTTGAAGGATTGGATAACGATGTACATCAGATCCCGTCTCTTGTCAGTGGTTCAGGCCGCTGGGGCGAGATGCCGGAAGCAACGGAAACACCTTCCTGGGCAAAGCCACAGGGTGGATTCCAGGAGACTCGCGAATCTCGCTTCGGAGCGCCGAGAGAGCGCACGAGAAGACCTTCTCGTGACGAGATGATGAGACCACGTAATGAAAATATGCGTTCTTCGCGTGAGGAACAGGAAGATAGAGAAGAAGATGACCGTTCTTCGGTATTCAGAAGACCCGGTTTGGCAGAAGAAAGACCTGCGTCACGTCCTTCTGCACAGAGACCGAGCGCTCGTTCCGCAGAACCGAAACCGGAAAAGCAGGTTCCTATCTGGGAACGTGTTCCGGATTCTGACCGTCCGATGCCGGCATGGGGTGCTTCTATGGCATATACCGATGAGAGACCGGCAGGTTCTTTGACTAAGCCGAAGGATCAGATCATCGATGTGGAAAAGCCGAGAACAAGTCAGGGTGTCGGAGGCCTGAGCAGAAATCTGGGTCAGGCAAAGGAGATCCTGCCGAATGGTGAAAGCAGAGAGTACTTTGCCGGTTCAAGAGGATCAGAGGTCAATAATGGTCTGGGTGGAAGTAGTTATCCGGAGCAGAGAAGCCTTTCTCCTCGCCGTGAAGAACTTCCACAGGTAGAAGTTGAAATGCCGCAGTCACGCCGGCCGTTGCGTCCGGGTGCTGCTACAGAGAGACCGCAGCCACGTCAGCCGGTACGCCCTCGTTCTGAAATTGAAAGACCTCAGCCGCGTCAACCGATGCGTCCTCGCATGGATGATACAGAGAGACCGCAGCCGCGCCAGTCATTGCGTCCGGGTGCAGAGATCGAAAGACCTCAGCCGCGTCAACCGATGCGCCCTCGTATGGATGATACAGAGAGACCGCAGCCGCGCCAGTCGTTGCGTCCGGGTGCAGAGATCGAAAGACCTCAGCCGCGTCAACCGATGCGTCCCCGTATGGATGATACAGAGAGACCGCAGCCGCGCCAGTCCCTGGGTTCTCGTTCTGAGGAAGATGTACCGCAGTACCGCCGCACATTGCAGCCTCGCGCTGAGCGGACAATGCCAGGTTTTTCCAGAAGAAATGACGAAGAATCCGGCGGCTTGTCAGAACGTCTGAACGATAATTCCGGCTCATCCGCTTCGTTCTCAAGTGAGCGTCCGCGCACATTCGCGCAGCAACGCCAGATGGAGGAAGAAGAAGAGAGACTCAGAGAACTTCGCAGCGTCTTTAAACCTGTGGAAGAGAGCGTACAGGATTCTCCTTTCCGTCCGGGATCGTATCGTGAGGAACCTCAGGACGATCGTTCACGCGCACCATATGAATCGTCACAGTTTGAAGACAAGCCTTCGATGGTAGCGGCATTGGATATGCTTCCGGATCCGGTCGACGATTACGAGGCTCGTGAGAGACAAAGACAGGATGAGATCCCGTCGTTGGCTAGAGGAAGAGATGTATTCCACCAGGATCTGGCTGCAGAACAGGAGAATGCAATGAGAGCCATGCGTGGCCTTCCGGAATTTGATCCGGATGGACCGAGCCCGTTTAAGCGTAACTGATCAGAAGAATAGGCAGGACAGATCTACGAATGGATAAAGCTTTTCTATGTCCTCAATGTGGAGCACAGATACTTTTATCAGAGGCAGCAGACAATGTCTGTTGCTTCTGTTCGTCTATGCTTACTCCCAAAGACGAGGTCCAATCCGTGGATTGGGGATTTCATACGCCGGCTTTTGCCGGAAAAGAGAGAATTAAAGCATTTGTCTGCGAAGATTGTCACAAGACTGTCTTTGCTTCCAAAGAGAACCAGCTGCCGTTGAATAACTGTGTGCATTGCGGAAGCCGTTCCATCAAGGAAGATGCCGACGCTAAAAAAATGATGCCGATGGGTATCAAAACACTGCGCTTTATCTATAACAGAGAAGACGCGATCGAGAGATATCTTCAGGATGCCAAGAAAGAAGGCTTGAAACTTCGTTTTACAAAGAAAGAAGCTTACCAGAAGTGCATAACGCCTCTTTATATACCATGTTTCCTTTTCGATTACACGATTAATACGGAAGCTGTGCTGAGTGTACTTCCGATCGTGAGAAACCGGAGTAAGGGAGAAGGTTTTCTGAATCTTCTGACGGGCGATGATCTGACTTTGGAGAGAACTTCGGCCGCTGAACCCTATCCGAAGAAATTTGTAGCAGAGATGGTCTGGATGAATGTTCCGATTCCGATGACGTCTTGCATAGACTCTCAGAGCTTTGAGACGATCTCGCCGTTTACCGTGCGTGGTGCAATGGAGGAAGATGATGAGATCGCGGCGAATGCTTTTTTCCCGGAAGTCGATGAGAAATGGGAGAATGCACATACCCTTCTCAAGAGCCAGGTGCAAAACTGGGTAAGGGAATATGTTCTTTCGGAGAGCATGGATCATTATGAGATCAGTTCTTATGTGGATAATACCAAGTATGAAAAAGCACTGGGCCAGTTAGCCTATATTCCTGTTTGGCAGATGCGCTGCCGGCATAAGACAGGGGATTATTCCTGGTACATGAATGGCCTTACCGGCGTGACGTCCGGTTTTGTGGAAACCGAGACTGAAGAAGTTGAGAAGGAACAGGAAAGCGTTGCTCTCAAAGATCTGAATAAGAAGAAGATCCGGAATTTCAAGAGTGGAGAAATCGTCAAGAATGCATCTTCCGTAAATTGCCGGACATATATGGTAGATACGGTTTCTTCGTCGATCATGCTGGAGACTTCACTCAATGAATCAGCTTCGGACAAGTCATTGTTCCACTTGGAGCGTAGCATGAAGACGTCTTCCGTAGATCTTTCGGTTCCGATATCTGAAGCTTTTGAAAAAGAAGTGGATGAAGAAACGAAAAAGATGCGTGAGGCGCCGATCCCGAGTGCTCCGGTACCTCTTCCGACCGAGCATTCGAAGCTTTATATGATGAAGCAGGAGATCCAAAACCGCAGGCTGGGAAGAGGAGAAAGACTTCCTGAAAAGAAGGTGGATCGTGATATCGGTGGCGATGTTGCCTTCGGATATGATGACATTACGCGCGAAGCCCGTGCGGTGGAGGTCGGACTGAGCGATATGCCGGAGTTTGATCCGTCCGGACCGAATCCTTTTAAGAAACAAGAATGAGCTGCCTCGAGAGGCAGCTCTTTTTCTTGTCGGATCGAATAAATCAGGTGATCGGATCAGTCGTTAATGATCGCTCCGTTGGAAGCAATCACATCCCGGTACCAGTAGGCGGATTCCTTCAGAGTACGTTCTTGTGTCTGGTAATCGACGTAAATAAGACCGAAACGCAGATCGTAACCCTGAGACCACTCAAAGTTGTCCATAAAAGACCAGTGAATATATCCAACGAGCGGAATCCCTTCGTTGGCCGCGCGCTCGTAAGAACGCAAATAACGCTTGGTATAATCGATGCGCTGCGGGTCGTTGACTTTGCCGTCAAGATGCACGGAGTCACAGTTGGCACATCCGTTCTCAGTGATCAGGATCGGTAATCCGTAACGTTCATAAAGAAACTTCGGCGACCAGTAGAGTGCATCCGGTGTCACCGGCCAGCGGGCGGTCGTGATAGCTTTACCACGATTATTCTCGTTGGCGTTATCCGGGATGAGCTTCGGATCTACTGAATTGTAGATGTTGCATCCGTAAAAGTCCAATGGTGTCCGGATAATGTCCCACTCTTCCGCTGAAATCTCAGGAAGGATCGAGGCAAAACGCGTGTATGCCTCATCCGGGAACTTTCCGAAAAAGATCGGATCCGCCCACCAGGAATTGGAAAGGATAAAGGATGGTCCCTCTATGGAGAAACTTTCTTTCCTTGCAGCTTCGACCGCTTCCGGAGAATCGTTGAGCGGTTCCACACACGGACCGGTAACAGCAAAAGAAACCTTAGGGGTCTGCCGGGCATTTTCACGGATCGTCCGTACCGCCGTGCCATGAGCGAGAAGGACATGTTTCGTCATCAGAAGAATATCGCGATCTGAATATTTCAGGAAAGGTGCATGAATACCCAGCTGACATCCGAGACCGATGAAGATCTGCGGTTCGTTGATCGTAAACCAATACTTTACACGATCAGACAGAGCATCCACGACGATCTTCGTATAATCGTTAAACCAGGTTACGATGTCAGGATTGAGCCAGCCTCCACGATCGAAAAGCGCTTGCGGAAGATCCCAGTGATAAAGTGTGATCATTGGTTCAATACCGTTTTTGATCAGTTCGTCGACCAGGTCAGAGTAGAACGCCAGCCCTTTCTCGTTCACGAGTCCTTGGCCTTGAGGCAGCACACGTGGCCAGCTGATGGAGAAACGATATGCCTTGACTCCCATTTTAACAAGGAGAGCAACGTCTTCTTTCATTCTGTGATAATGATCACAGGCAATATCTGCAGTTTCGCCGTGGCAGATAGGAGAAGGAATGTTATGTGTATAGGTGTCCCAAATGGACGGGCCTTTGCCATCTTCATTCCAGGCTCCTTCGACCTGATACGCGGCGGCCGCGACACCCCAGATAAAATCTTTTGAAAAAGGCATATTTCATGTCCTCCTTGAATGTCAAAAAAAATGTGGCGTGTATAGTATAGCAAAATCAATCATCCGTTTGTAAGAAAAATCCGTTGTATTTAGCAGAAATCCGACCTTTCTTTTTGCTTTTTTCATTTCGGCAATCTAAGAGAATTGTCATTGATGAAAGAGAGAATGTGCTATAATTTTAGAAGGGATTTGGAGGAGAAGAAATGAACATAGCGATTATTACGGATACATACTTCCCGGATATCAATGGAGTAACATCTTCTATATATACACTTGCGTTGGCACTTCGCAAGAAGGGGCATCGAGTGTATATTTTTGCGACTTCGGACAATAATTCACCGATCGTCCGCCGCGTGCATAGAAATCCCCCGGTATTCCGTATTCCGAGTATCCCGATGCTTCTGGTACGCCCGTATCGCACGACCATGCCTTATTCTTTACGGCTGGTTCAGATCCTGAGAAGACTGAAGATCGATGTCATTCACACACAGACCGAGTTTTCGATGGGCCTTGTAGGACTATCTTCGTCTATGACACTTCATCTTCCGATCGTACATACTTACCACACGATGCTGGAAGATTATACACACTACATCCTTAACGGAAAAATGACTAAAGTAATCACGCCAAAAATGGCACAGAAATACAGCAAGGTTTTTTGTAACGTGCCGACAGGTTTGATCGTTCCTACAGAGAAAGTGAAGAACAGTCTGCGTTCCTATGGAGTTAAAAAGCCGATCTACGTGATCCCGACAGGAATCGATATTTCACCTTTTAAGAAGTCGAATTTTACGGAAAGTGAACTTCAGGAACTCCGTCACTCGCTTGGTATTGCCGATAGTGATAAGGTGCTTCTTTCTCTGGGACGTGTCGCCAAAGAGAAGAGCATAGATAAGATCATATCGGAAATGCCCGCGATAGTTAAGAAGCAGCCTTGCGTGAAACTTCTGATCGTAGGAGACGGCCCGGCATTGGAAGACTTGAAGAAACAGGCGTCTGAACTTGGTGTTTCCTCTCATGTGATTTTTGCAGGTTCAGTACCATATAAAGAGATCGGACGATACTATCAGATGGGAGATGTGTTTATCTCTTGTTCCACATCTGAAACACAAGGCCTGACATACTATGAAGCTATGGCAGCCGGACTTCCGGTAATGGCGCAGAAAGATGACGCAGTCAATGAGCTTTTCATAGATGGAAGAAATGCATGTCTGTTTGAAAAAGAACAGGACATTCCGGACATCCTTTGCTCACTGTTTACAGATGAAGCGAAGATGAAGATGCTTTCTTCAAATGCGCAGACGACTGTTGAGACATATTCTGCGGAGACATTTGCGAACCGTGTGGAAGATGCATATAAGAATGCGATTGCCCGTCATGTCCGTTCCAAAGCGATCCGCCGTGCCAATGTCGGAAAGATCCATTCTTCACGGAAACTGAAAAAAGCGAAAATGGTTCCGATCAGATCTGAAGACGTTCAGGATGAGCAGAACGGGATTAAAGCCAACGCTAAAAAAGCGTACCGTGCTGCTGCAAGATACGCTCATTTGTTACGTCTTCGTAAGAGATAACGATTATTTCAGAAGGATCACTCCTGTTTCGGATCTTCTTTCGCTTCGTCATCCGCGTTCACATCCTTGGGCATTTTATTCACCACGGAAATATTCGGTAGTGCTTTTTCATCCGAGGAAAGGTTCTGCCGGTCAGCGGAGGCTTGCGCTTTTGCCTGGAAAACCGCCATCTCGTCGACATCACTCAGAAGTCTTGGCACGCTGAAGTAATATCCTTGCAAATAATCGATGCCGGCCTGTTCACAGAGGGTGGCCTGTTTTTCATTTTCCACGCCTTCAGCAACTGTGAGGATCTTCATTTCTTTGCAAAAAGCAACGATGCTCTTGATCAAAGCATATCCGCGTTCGTTATCGATATGTGAGGTAATGGAACGGCTGAGCTTGATCTCATCGATCGGAACATCGGCCAGCATCACGTAAGAGGAGAAACCGGAATTGAAATAATCAATGGCGATCCGGATGTTGTGCTTGTGCAGGAACAGAAGGTTTTCACGGATCAGATACGGATCTTCCGGAAGCCGTCCCGCGATTTCAACCATCACGTTCTCTGCTCCGATTCCGGAATCTTCCACAGCCCGGACAAACTCCTGGACACTTTTTTCATTTAACTCTGAAGCAGCAAAATTGATATGGAAAAGACGATTCTGATTGATCGGAAGCCGGGCATAGCGAAGCGCTTCCTTCGTGATGAACAAGGTCAATTCGTGAAGACAGGTCGTCTTCTCCAGGATCGGAACGAATTCTTCGGCAGTCATTTTCGAACCGTCTTCGCGGATCCACTTGGCAAAGATCTCGACACTTCGGGCCTCTTTGGTCTTGGCATCATGAATGGTCTGATAGGAGGCCTGGACAAGACCTTTGGATATAGCGGTGGAGAACTCACTGGCAATGCTGACGGTTCCCTTATAATAGTCGCGCATCGCATCTGTATATCTGCTGATCTGCTGATCTTTCAAGAAGGAATAACGAAGAGCAATGTTGGCATTTCGGATGCCGTCGGAAAGGCTCTCATTTTCCTGAATGATCGTAAAACCAATACGGTAACGGACATAAACGGGAACCTGATTAACAGAGATCGTCACATCGTTGAGGTTGCTAAGAGAAGCCAGAAGGCTTTCCAGACTTCCTTCTTCCGACCGATGAGTGACCGTTATCGCATAGTTCAGGTCATGTTCCTTGTAGAGACGTGCATTGGGATAAGAAGAGAGAATATCCTGAAGTTCCGAAGAAATCTTCAAGACGATCGACTGATAAAATTCATTCCCGAATAGACCGCGCATGTCGCTGGAATCTATGAAAGACATCATCAGTATCGTCATAGCATGGCCGGTAGTGCGACCGGATCGTTCCAGACTTGCCATGTTGCTCAGGCCGGTCAATGCGTCCCGGGTAGCCATGTTCTCATAGAACTGCTCGCGCTGTTTCATGATTCCGGAAATCCAGGATATAACGATAGCCAGGACGAGGTACACAGCCAGACGGATCAGCCACATGAGATCACCCATGTTTCCACCGGTTATGGCAGTGGTCAAAGGTCCCATAGCAAGACCGCACAATGTAGCAAAGAAAACACTGTGCCAGATCGGTGTGAAAAGCGCAGTTACCACAATAGGGATCACGATCAGGTTGGCTAAGATATTCGGCGTGCCTCCAGTCGCACAAACAATATACGTGATCACACCGCTAAAGATATAGTCTGCGATAATAAAAACGGGGAGAAGAGAATCCGCTTTTTTGCCATTTTTTTTGTTCATAAGAAACCCCTCATATGCCTCATAAACCTATTACCATTTTACAGCGACAGTATAAAAAAGCATATACTGATTTGACTAAATTTCCAGAATGTTGATAATTAGTAAAGGGAGTATACGGAGGAAAAGCATGCGCAAACAATGGTTCCAATCTTTGCTTATGAGACGAGCGATCATTATTCTGATCCTGCTCGTGGAAATTGCGTCTTTCTTTTTCCTTATTGCAGCCGGAACACTATATTCGGACATCGCTTCAGTTCTTTTTCGTGTGATCAGTGTTATTGTGGCACTGTATGTGATCAGCAAAAACGATAAAGGCGGTTACCGTCTGATATGGGTATTTCTTATCCTGTTCCTTCCGGTTTTCGGAGGCGTGTTGTATGTGTTCCTTAACTCGCAGATGGTTACCGATTATTACGCAAAAAATCTGGGAGAAGTTATCGAAAAAACAAAGGATGAGCTGGTGCTTTCCAACGAGGTGAGAGAACGTCTCGGACAAGATCATCCGGAGTATTTGAAGAATGTGGACTATCTTCAGAATACCATGCATTTTCCGATCTTCAGCCACACGAGAAGCAAGTATCTTTCTCCGGGCGAAGAATTCTGGCCGGTGTTTCTGAAAAGTCTTCGCAAGGCGGAAAAATATATTTTCCTGGAATACTTTACGATCGGTGAAGGAAAGTTTTGGGATTCTATTCTTGAGATCCTGAAGGAAAAAGCGGCTTCCGGTGTGGATGTGCGGATCATGTATGACGATATGGGCTGCTTCCTCAGTCTTCCGTCGGATTTCCCGGAACAGATGCAAAAACTCGGAATCAAGTGTACGAAGTTTAATCCTTTCCGTCCGTTCTTTACGACTATCCAGAATAACCGTAATCACAGAAAGATCACTTCAGTGGACGGAAAGATCGCTTTCTGCGGAGGCTTGAATCTGGCGGACGAATACGTTAATGAAAAAGAACGCTTCGGTTACTGGAAGGATGCTGCCGTTATGCTGGAGGGTGAAGGCGCGTGGAGCCTTACCGTATTTTTCCTGCAGATGTGGATCGCGGTGCATCGTTCCGACGATGTCATCGCGGATTACTATCCTTGGAAAAACAGCAAATGTCCGATTGAGGAAGAAGGATATTACCAGCCGTATTGTGACTCGCCGATCGATAGTGAATATGTCGGAGAAAATGTGTATATGAACATGATTACTTCGGCCACAAAATCGATCTATATCAGTACACCATATCTGATATTGGATGAAAACATGATCACGGCTTTAGGCCTTGCTGCCAAAAGCGGCATCGATGTGCGTATCGTGACGCCGAGCAAATACGATAAATGGATGATCCATCAGGCAACGAGATCTTTCTACAGGGATCTGGTCCGCTCCGGAGTACACGTCTATGAATACACCCCTGGATTTATGCATGCCAAGACCGTTGTTGTCGATGACCGCGCGGCTGTCGTCGGCTCGGTCAACTGGGATTATCGTAGTTTGTATCTCCATTTTGAAAGTGCGGTCTGGATGTGCAATACTGACACCGTTCACGATGTATATAACGATCTTTTAAAGTCATTCTCACTTTCTGACGAAGTTTTACCGCAGGAATTGAATTACCATAGAGGCTGGAGTTTATTCCGCCTTGTCCTTCGTCTCATTGCGCCGATCTTCTGATTCCGTTATTTCATAAGACTTCACTGCCAAATGCGGGAAAAGAAGAGTCACGGCATCTCCCAAACGTGATAAAATAAGGCTACAGACAGTCTTGGTTTGGAAGGGGGCAGTGGCTCTATGTTAAAGAACGCATATTTAAACGAAAAACCCGAAAAAGAAATGCTCAAACAACGGCTGAAAGAACAGGAAGATCTTCTGTTTGTGAATCAGAACAAGATCAAGGATAACAAATTACCTGTGGTGGTTCTCGTTGAAGGCTGGGGAACAGCCGGTAAGGGGACGCTTATCGGCAATGTCATCAATAATATCGACCCGCGTTTTTATAAAGTTGCTACCTTCGATATGCCGACGGATCAGGAGAAGAGGAAACCATTTCTTTGCAGGTATTTCGAGGCGCTTCCGGAAGCGGGTAAATTCCGTTTTTATAACACCGGATGGATGAATGAGATCGTGATGGGAAGACTTGACGGTTCCATGTCTGATCCGCTTTATGAAAAAAGGATCGCGAGCATCCGCAGATTCGAACGCCAGCTTACGGATAATGGTTATCTTGTATTGAAGTTCTTTATGCATATTTCCGAAGAAGAGCAGAAGAAAAGGATCGACAATCTGAAATCGGATATCGACACAAAGTGGCGTGTCAGCAACGATGACCTCTGGCAGAATAAACACTATAAAGATTGCGAAAAGATCTTCGAAAAATATCTTGAAGATACGGATACTTCTTCTGCCCCATGGTATATCATCGACGCGAAATCCATGAAGTGGGCAGAACTCCAAGTGCTTGAGCGCATGAACGAAGGTATCGATATTGCGCTTCAGAATCACTCTCTGGCAGTGCCGCTTCTGCAAAATACATTCCCGCTGGTGAAGATGCCGAAGCTCTCGGATATTCCTCTTAAGGGGAAAGAATTGACCGAAGAGGAATACAAGGAAAAACTCAATAAACTACAGGATCGTCTGTCCGAACTTCATAACCGTCTGTACAGAAAACGTGTGCCGCTGATCATTGCCTACGAAGGATGGGATGCAGCAGGAAAAGGCGGTAACATTAAGCGCATTGCCGAGGCCCTGGATCCGAGAGGGTACGAGGTGCATCCTATTGCCAGCCCGGAACCGCATGAAAAGGCACGTCACTATCTGTGGCGTTTTTGGACAAGACTTCCGAAGGACGGACACGTTGCGATCTTTGACCGCACATGGTACGGCCGTGTGATGGTGGAACGGATCGAGGGTTTCTGCTCGGAGAATGATTGGAAGCGCGCTTATAACGAGATCAATGAGTTTGAAAAAGAACTCGATGACTGGGGCGCAGTCATTATCAAGTTCTGGGTGCAGATCGATAAAGATACGCAGTTAGAGAGATTTACTGACCGTCAGAATACGCCGGAAAAGCAATGGAAGATCACGGACGAAGACTGGCGTAACAGAGAAAAGTGGGATATCTACGAAGACGCCATCGACGAAATGATCCAGAAGACGAGCACCAAGTTTGCTCCTTGGTATATTCTCGAATCCGTGGACAAAAAATACGCGCGCATCAAGGCACTCCAAATCGTGATCGATGCTTTGGAGAAAAAACTGAAATAAGCCTTACGGCGTCAGAAAACGATCCCTGCCGGCATTGTGCGATTTTTTCATTTCGTACATGGCGGTATCTGCTATACGGAGATATTCTTCAGAGTAATGACGGAGGATCTCTTCGCTCAACTCATCGCAAGTCGTTCCTTCCGGAGACGTAAGTTTCTTCGGAGGGATCTTGACGCAGAAACCTGCGCTGACTCTAAAAGAGAATTCCTTCTTGTCTCTGACCAGATGATTGTCGATATATTCATACAGAGTGCTTGTATAAGCATTTGCTTTCGCTTCGGTATAATCCTTGGCTAAGACGACGAATTCGTCGCCGCCGGTGCGCAGACAAACTTCGCCGGAGGTGGCAGCATAACGCATGCCGTCAGCGATCGTGCTGAGGCAGTAATCTCCCTCGGCATGACCATAATTGTCGTTGATCAGCTTCAAATCATCCATGTCGATCATCATGGTGCAGAGCGGGATCCGCTTCTTCCAGCATTCACTGAAGATCTCCGAGAAGACCGGTTCATAGGCATGCCGGTTGAACAGATTGGTCAGCATGTCACGGTTATAAAGATTCTCCAGACGCTGCACGGTCATATTCAGCTTTTGCCTTATTCTCCAGTTCTCAAGCATAGAACCGAGGTTAACGAGCCAGGATTTCATGAACAGAGATTCGTGTGCGTGGTTCTGCGGAGTAACAATGATGTATCCCATGTAGTACTGAAGGTGATGGATCGCAAAAATATAGTACGGGTTCGGATCGTTCAGTAAGTCTGGTGGAAGAAGATCCTTCTTATGGAAAGTCCTCCGCTTGGCCGGCTTGTTTCCGATAAATCCCGCCACGACAGTCATCTCTTCGTCAAGTTTGGAAAAATCAGGAGGAATCACCCGCTGCTGTTCCCAGTTTGGCGCGAGACATAAAAGCAGATTCGAGAAACCGGAGTTAATAGAAGAATTCTTCGTGATCTCTTCAAAACAATCCTCCATTGTTTCGGCGCTGCTGACGCTCAAAATGAGGTTGGTCGTCGAAACGGCCAGATCCGATACACGATCGAGACGTCGAGTATAAATGCTACGGATGTCGTCGATGTTGTATGTGTTCATCGGCTTACAGCCACAAGATTGATTACACAAAAGATCTCCAAGAATGAGTTTGTGAGAGAGAGGTTCTTGAGTATCCCAGAAATGCTGAAGCGTATAAATGCCATCGTAGCCGGATTGATAGAACGGCTGTGCACCGGTCGTAATGGATGGATAACCTTGTCGTGCTTCTTCCAGACCATCGAAGCCGGTGATCAGAATATCTCCGGGAATGTCTATCCCGCGTGTGTGACAGGCGTCGACCAGACCGACTGCGGAATAGTCATTCGCGCACACAATAGCATCCGGGTATTTCTTTCCGTGCTTCTTGCAGTCCTCGAGGATATAGTCCAACGCAGGCTCGCCGCAATCGTGCCATAGTGTACCATAGTAGACTTTCGCCGGATCGTATTCGATACCGTTTGCTTCCAATGCTTGCCGGTAGGCATCGATGCGTGGCTGGGTAAAAGCACGCTCCTTCAGTCCGGCCAGGTGATAGATATCTTTGCAGCCATGAACAGTGATCAAATGCTCGACAATATTAAAAAAGGACTTGTCTTCGTCATTTACGATGCTGGGGTAACGTTCGTCGAATCCTCCGACGTTGACAATAGGCAGCTTGGTCTTGGAAAGTCGCTCGTCAAGATGATGAAGGGTGTAAGGACCATAGGTGAGGTCAATACGGACAATACCGTCGAAATCATCAAAATCAGGAAGCTCAAATACGACGACATCGCCTTCGTCATAGTCGGCATATTGTTCATAGATCTCACTACTGAAAGAATCACTGAAGCTGGCAAAGAAGATGAGCTTGATATCCAGTTCGAGGGCAGCTTTAGTAATGCCCTCCGCAATAGCATGCGTCATTGGTTCATATATATTTGCAGTAAAAACAGCTACTTTCTTTCTCGCCATTGTCCTGTGCTCCATATCTTTTGCCATGTGCGAACTAAACCAATCTTATAATACTACAAAGAACCATAAAAAATGTTGCGAAGTTATGAACAGTTTGCGTGTTATAAACAGGAATATAAGGAATCTTCGATTGCGGACTTGGGAGCGTCCGGCACGGTCCGCGAATTTGCCTGGCTTCTTGAAACTTCTCGTGATTTCCATATAATAGATATGTTTAGTGAATAAGGATCCGGCATGTGATCATTCCCAAAGAGGAGATATCGCCTGATCCCGCATATATCAAGGAGGTTTTTGTATGATTTCATTACTTGATTCCGGCGCGTACCTGATCCGTGGTACGGAGATCATCCCGGACAACCAGGAGGCAGCCGCTGCGATTGCTGCGAAGACCGGCAAAACAGTGACGAAGGAAGAGGCAAAGAAAGAGACCATCGCTTATGGTATTTTGAGAGATCACAATACCTCCGGCAATATGGAGAAACTGAAGATCAAGTTCGATAAACTGACTTCCCACGATATCACATTCGTAGGTATTATCCAGACTGCTCGTGCTTCCGGACTTCAGAAATTCCCGGTTCCGTATGTTCTGACGAACTGCCATAACTCTCTTTGCGCAGTTGGCGGAACGATCAATGAAGATGACCACATGTTTGGTCTTTCCTGCGCTAAGAAGTACGGTGGTGTTTATGTACCACCGCATCAGGCTGTTATCCATCAGTTTGCACGTGAGATGCTTGCCGGTGGCGGCAAGATGATCCTGGGTTCGGACTCCCACACACGTTACGGTGCCCTTGGTACCATGGCAATGGGTGAAGGCGGACCGGAACTGGTTAAGCAGCTTCTCAACCAGACATATGACATCAATATGCCGGGCGTAGTCGCGATCTACCTCAAGGGCGCACCGGTAAAGGGCGTTGGTCCGCAGGACGTCGCTCTCGCGATCATCGGCGCCGTTTTTGCTAACGGCTACGTAAAGAACAAGGTCATGGAGTTTGTCGGACCTGGCGTAAAGTCTCTCTCGACTGACTTCCGTATCGGTGTAGACGTAATGACTACTGAGACAACATGTCTGTCCTCCATCTGGCAGACAGATGACGAAGTGAAGAGCTTCTACGATATTCACGGACGTTCCGGTGATTATAAAGAACTGAATCCGGGTGAAGTGGCGTACTATGATGGCGTGGTCGAGATCGATCTTTCCACGATCCGTCCGATGATCGCTATGCCGTTCCATCCGAGCAACACCTACACGATCGAAGAACTCAAGGCAAATCTTGACGATATCCTGAACGATGTTGAGAAGCGTGCAAAGGTTTCTCTCGGCGATGCTGTGGATTTCTCCTTGAGAAGCAAGGTCGTGAACGGAAAGTTTATGGTGGATCAGGGAATCATTGCCGGATGCGCCGGCGGTGGATTTGAAAATATCTGCGCCGCGGCAGACATTCTGAAGGGTAACTACATTGGCTCCGATAAGTTCACTCTTTCCGTTTATCCGGCTTCTATGCCTGTTTATATGGAACTTGTTAGAAATGGTTGCGCGGCAACGATCATGGAGACCGGTGCCATCATCAAGACTGCTTTCTGCGGACCGTGCTTCGGAGCAGGAGATACGCCTGCTAATAATGCGTTCAGTATCCGTCATAGTACGAGAAACTTCCCGAACAGAGAGGGAAGTAAACTCCAGAATGGTCAGATTTCTTCTGTTGCCCTCATGGATGCTCGTTCCATTGCAGCGACAGCAGCAAATAAAGGCGAGCTGACCGCGGCGACCGAGTTTGACGGAGAGATCGGTAAGTATAAGTACTTCTTTGATTCCAAGATCTATGCGAACCGGGTATTTGATTCCAAGGGTGTCGCTGATCCTTCCCAGGAGATCCACTTTGGTCCGAATATTAAAGACTGGCCGGCAATGGTCGCTCTGACAGACAATCTGGTACTTCGCTGTGTTTCCGAGATCCATGATCCGGTAACTACGACTGATGAATTGATTCCGTCCGGAGAGACTTCTTCTTACCGTTCCAATCCGCTCGGTCTTGCTGAGTTCACTCTGAGCCGTAAGGATCCGGAGTATGTCGGACGTGCGAAAGAGATCCAGAAGGTCGAGAAGGCTAGAGAAGAAGATAAGAAACTCTGTGAGTTGTTCCCGGAGATCCATATTGTGATGCAGACTATCAAGAAGGACTTCCCGGAAGTGCATCGCTCCAACACAGGATTCGGTTCCACCATCTTTGCCGTGAAACCAGGTGACGGTTCAGCTCGTGAGCAGGCTGCTTCCTGCCAGAAAGTGCTTGGCGGCTGGGCAAATATCGCTAATGAATATGCAACCAAGCGTTACAGAAGCAATTTGATCAACTGGGGTATGCTCCCGTTCCTCATTGAGGAAGGCGAGCTGCCGTTTAAGAATCTTGATTACATCTTTATTCCGGGTATCCGTGAAGCAGTAGAGAAGAAAACCGAGGTCATCAAAGCTTACACGGTTACGGAGAGCGGTCTGAAGGAATTTGACCTGCGTCTTGGAGATCTTACTGATGAAGAGCGCCAGATCATTTTGAAAGGCTGCCTGATCAACTATAACCGGGTATAATTGGTTCTGAAATAATGACACTGAAGAAGGCGCTATCTCAAACAAATGAGGTAGCGCCTTTTTAGGTCAACAAGAATGGACGGAAAATATTGTCCGACCTGAAGGATCAGACAGAAGCACAGGTCCCGAGAAATACAGGAATACCTGTCTCCATATCAACGATTGCATAGACGAATGGGCGGTTGCAGCATACGGAACGTGTATGAATGCTGGGTTCTCCATACTTATTCATGATCACGGCCGTTGCAGCGGCAGCAGTCGTACCTTCCCGGCTTACTTCGATATGTGTCTGATGGATCACGTTTTTGATGTAGACTTTGTCCGGAGTCATAAGACTGAAGTCTGCGCTGGCAGGATCGAAAGGGGCAACCATTCCCATATCTTGCAGTACATCGGGAAGTTCGATCCGATAGTCGGTTGAAAACTCAGGAAACATTACTCTGACTTCGGAGGATATGCGTGAATTCCAGATCTCCCAGTACTTTTCCGGTGTCAAAGAAGAGATAAAAGAGCTGATATCGGTATTGCTATCTTCAGGAAGAAGCGCCATGAAGCCGAATTTTCCATCTTTGTAAGGTTTGATAAATCCGGTAGCGTCATTGCCGGACAAGTATGTGTTCTCCGTGCTGTTTAAGAACATGACGCTTTGTGTATCATTTTCTCCCCTGATAAATAAGCCTTCATGGATGTCTCTTTCACTCAAAGCGGTCTCCCATTCGCTTTCAAAAGAAATAGCATTGATCAATACCATGATCGATAGTGGATCAATATCAGTTGGAGTGAGAAGGTCCTTTATTTTTCCGTCGGTTTTTCCTTCCACCCACTTATTGATAGTATTTACGATACCGTCCTGAAAAGAACGGATATTGATTGCAGCATCGAAGTGACGGGAGACATAGTCCGAATATGGCTTAAAGATGCTCTGGGAATCGTTCTGGTTGATCCAGATGGAATTGGCGATGTGCAGCGAGTCGTTCCGGAGATGCTCCATACGGTCAACGGCAAACCGGAACGATTCTGTATTTCTAATGCCCGGCATCATGGTTTGAAGCATCTGATCCAGTGTGGTGCCATTGGCTCCGGCAGCTGTCATTTCAAGTGCGAACAAGAGCGAATCAGGAGAGATCAATACGTTTGTGGTATCACTTTGTTCCACACACCGTTTCATGACTTCAAAAACAAATCTGGTATAGGCCATTCGCAATTCCTCTTCTGATGCCTGGTCAGAGGAACTGCCGCTACCCATAAGATCAAAAACGGCTGTCTCATCACCGATATAAGGAACCTCGTTGGCAGAAGCGACTTCGTGAAGTTGCGTGCTGTTTTTTCGGCAACCTGCTGAAATCGGTAGAATGAATGACAGTGTAAGTAGTATGCTTGCGATTTTTTTCATTTTTCTTTTCCTCTTTTTGCTTGTATACATATAAGACGAAGAAAAGGAGGATTCTGTTGCAGATATGCTTTACAGAAAAAGACAAATGATTACATTTCGAGAGTTGTCTTTCTTACGAAGTTATCGAAAAGATACGCGGCATAGCGCTGGTAGATCGCATCCCGGCCGATTTCGTTATGTGGCTCGTGCCGCATGCCGTGACGAATATCCAATGTGACTTTTTCCTGCCCCGAGGCAATCAGCTTGTTGTAGATCTTCCGCGGACCCGCTCCATAATCGCCTACAGGATCCTCGTCGCCGGAAAGGATCAGGATCGGTTTGTTCTTTGGGATCTTCTGATACCATTCTTCTGAATTACAGTTCTCCAAAAGATTAAACATATCTATATATGCAGAGTGAGTAAATTTGAACGTGCAAAAAGGATCACCGGTATAACGCTTGACGACTTCCTGATCGTAAGAGATCCAGTCGCTTTGCGTGATCGGATTTTTAATTTTTTTCATGTAGTTGGTGTTGATCAATTCTGAGATCAGTTCAGCCGGTTTTCTGTCCCGGAGGAAAAAGCGCTGCACCTTGGCCAGAACGCGAAGTGGTTTCATGAGAGAAGGTGTCACGGCGGTTCCGGAAAGAATGATACCGTCGCAGCTCTCGCCATACTTGGCGTACCAGTTTCTTACGATAAAAGAACCCATTGAGTGTCCCAGTAGCACATATGGTTTTCCCGGATAACTCTCGGCCATGATCTGATGCAGTTTTTCGACATCTTCAATCAGAAAGCCTGCGCCTCCGCGCTTAGCAAAGAATCCGAAAGTATCTTTGCTTCCGACGCTCTGGCCATGTCCTAAATGGTCTTCTCCGCATACTACATATCCCTTCTCGGCGAGATAGAGAGCTAAAACAGTATACCGTCCCATATATTCACACATGCCGTGAACGATCTGCACGACGCCGCGCGCCGGAACCGATGGGGTCCAGATAAAATAGGAAATGGCGGTCTTGCCGTCGGAGCTGGTATATGTATTCTTCTGAAAAGACATAAGAAAAACGACTCCTTTTTCCGGATGGATTCTTCTTACTCATTATACACTTTCTGCTGTGAAAAACGAGATGAGACTGACCTTCACGAAGAATGCCATATGTTCGCTTGAACATTCTTGACAGTCACGTGACCGTGTGGTACTATTTGATAAAAGCGAAGAAGGAGGTGTCAGAATGGAGTTGCTATTACCGGGAACAATGATTTCGGTGTCCCAGAGCCATTTGGAGGATGTTGACCAGGTTTTCCGGCCGATGTTTCTTTCAGGCGGATTGCAGCTAAGACAGGTCGTCGGACTCCTGGGAACGGAAGCGCACACGGTTCAGAACTGGGTGAAGCGTGGCTTCGTGGATTCACCGGTCAAGAAATTCTACGATCAGGAACGTTTTGTAAGACTGGCACTTCTGAATTATTACAAAGATGTATTTTCTTTGGAGGAGATCATTCTTCTTTTGAATATGGTCCGGCAGGACAGCATGGTATATTCTGCATTATGTCTGCTTCTGGCACATTCTCCGATCGACCCGATCCGGGCGGAAACGAAATTCAATGAAATGATCGAGGAAGCCATGTCCGCCCGCAGTTTTGATTATAAAAAGACCAGCAAGGAACAGGTCCGACGGTTATTGACGATCCTTTACACCGCACATCTTTCGATCGTTCTTAAGAGAGAAGCGGTAAAAATGGCGAAGGAAATCTGATCTGAAAGAGAGGAAAGAAAAATGGATTATCTCATTAATTGGTTTGAATCAATGAATTTCGTGGAACAGATCTTTGCCTGTATAGCTGTTGTATTCACAGTCCTTCTTATCGTCCAGTTTGTGCTTCTTATGATTGGCGCAGCATCTCACGGAGGCGGCGACATGAACGGACACGATATGGGTGGAGATGGTCATGATTTCGGTCAGGGGCATGACATGGACGTCGGACATGATGGTGATTTCGGCGGACATGATTTTGACCATGCCGGTACAGACTTTGATGCCGGTCACGATATCGGCGGACATGTACACGGTGACTTCGGACATGATTTCGGGCATGGTGATTTTGGAGGATTCGACGGAGATGTATCCCATGATTTCGGACATGCTCCACAGGATGTGGGCGGAGACTTCAGCACGGATATGCACGACGGAATTGGACAGGTTGCTCACGATGCTTCAGCAGATGCGGATGGAAGCTTCGATTACGACCACGATATGCAGGCCGGTCATACACATGTCGGACAAGTGATCCACGATTTCGGCCAAGTGCAGGGAAGCGTGGTCGTGGATGTACACAGTGGAGATATCTATCTGGCAGATGCTGCCCCGCATGAACTAATGTACAGAGGACCGGATGTCGGCATTCCGGATCAGGATCTTCCGGATGGAAGAACATATATCGACCGGGCAGATAAACTGCATGGATCAGGATTCCGGCTCTTTACGACACAGGGAATCATCGCATTCTTCTGTATCTATGGATGGACTGGTCTGATCTTCATGAAACAGCTGGGACTGCATGGCGTTCCTGCTGCTCTCCTTGCCGCATTGTGCGGTTTCGTCGGAATGTTCTTGATGTCTCTTGCTCTTTGGGGCATGCTCAAGATACAATCAGATGGAACGATGAATATCAAGAATGCGCTTGGCAAATCCGGAGAAGTCTATATCCCGATCCCGGGGAAGCGGGCAAACACCGGCAAAGTTATGGTAAAAGTCCAGGACCAGGTTACGGAATTTGACGCGGTCACGGACGATGATGAGAAGATCGGCACCGGGTCTTTGATCACGGTGATCGGTATTACAAAGGGTACAACACTGATTGTGACCAAACATAGTTAAGAAGTAATAGGAGGAAACGAAAATGCCATTTGAAGTAATTTGTCTTTTAGTAGTCATTGCACTATTGGCTTTCACACTGTTCTTGATTTTCCTTTCAAGATACAGAAAATGTCCGTCTGACCGTATCATGGTCATTTACGGTAAAGTTGGTAAGAATGCGGACGGTACCGCACGCTCATCCAAATGTATTCATGGTGGTGCGGCGTTTGTGTGGCCGGTCATCCAGTCATATCAGTATCTGGACCTGACCCCGATCTCTATTTCGGTTGACCTTCGTTCTGCACTTTCCCGTCAGAATATCCGTATCGACGTTCCGTCTATCTTTACGGTAGGTATCTCTACAGAACCCGGCATCATGCAGAACGCTGCAGAACGTCTGCTTGGACTCAAACTCAATGAGATCCAGGAACTTGCCAAGGATATCATCTTCGGTCAGCTCCGTCTGGTTATTGCAACGATGGATATCGAGGAGATCAACACCGACCGTGATAAGTTCCTCGAGGCAGTTTCCAGAAACGTGGAAACCGAGTTGAAGAAGATCGGTCTTCGTCTGATCAACGTAAACGTAACGGATATCAGCGATGAATCCGGATACATTGCCGCTCTTGGTAAAGAAGCAGCAGCTAAGGCCATCAACGATGCAAAGAAGAACGTCGCTGAGAAAGAAAGAGACGGTTCCATCGGTGAAGCTTTGGCACAGAAAGATCAGCGTATCCAGGTTGCATCAGCAAACTCTATGGCTATCCAGGGTGAGAACTCGGCAAAGATCGAAGTAGCGAATTCCGAGGCTGTACGCCGTGAGAAGGCCGCTGAGGCGATGAGACTTGCAATTGCTGCAGAAAAAGTTCAGGCGGCAAAAGCACTTGAAGAAGCATACGCGGCAGAAAAAGAGGCAGAGCTTTCCCGTTCGGCCCGTGAAAAAGCAACACTCGAAGCTGACGTTATCGTAAAGGCGGAGATCACTAAGAGAGAGATCGAGCTGGCAGCTGAAGCGGAAGCGGAGAAGATCAGAAGACAGGCTTCCGGTGAAGCGGATGCTATTTACGCGAAAATGGAAGCACAGGCTCGTGGTATGCAGGAGATCCTCACGAAGCAGGCTGCAGGTTTTGAGAAGATCGTAGCGGCAGCAGGCGGCGACGCCAAGAACGCCATGATGCTCATGCTGGCAGACAAGATGGAAGATCTCATGAAGATCCAGGTAGAAGCAATCCGCGATCTGAAGATCGACAAGGTAACTGTTTGGGACAGTGGCGCAGGCGCCGGAACAGATGGCAAGAGCTCTACAGCAAACTTCATCTCCGGACTTATGAAGAGTGTGCCGCCGATGAACGAGATCTTCGAAATGGCCGGTATGTCTTTGCCGGAATTCCTGGGAAAGAAGATGACGAGCACAGATGGTGCTGTTGTTTCGGCAGATGAAGCGACGTTCGTCGCCGGCGATGCAAAGGAAATCGAAAGTGAAGAGGCTCCGGTCGAAAAGGAGGCTCCGGTCAAAGTTCCGGAAACTCCGAAGGCTGAAGTAAAACCAGAAGAGGCTGCCCCGGCTGAGCCACAGGCGCCGGTCGCACCGGTCGCACCTGCCGCACCGGCCACTCCGGCTGTACCGCAGGCTCCGGCTCCGGCGGCTCCTGTAAAGGAAGTCCCGAAGACAGATGGACCGATCTGGACAAAGCAGATCCCGCAGAACAATGAAGAGGACCCGACAAACCTCTGATCTGCGTAAAGAACGATGGTGAGGCGTACAACACCACGCTGAACTTGTAAAGGCAACATAAAGGACCATTTTCAGGTGCTTGGGCACAAGAAGATGGTCCTTTTTCTGTCAGGACGCAAAACGTGCGCCGCCAAGACAAGATTGACGGGATACCGGGAGTCTGTTATTGTATTTTGAAATCTGAATGAAACGGAAACCGCGATGATGAAAAAACTTGTGATCTTTGATCTGGATGGAACGCTTATGAATACGAAACCGGGGATCGTGGCAGGATTAAGCTACGCGATTGAAAAAGCCGGACTTCCGGTTCCGGATGAAGAAACTTTTGACACGTTCATCGGACCACCCCTGGAAAGCTCTTTTGAAAGAGTATACGGACTGGATGAGGAACCGATGCAGAAGATCATCGCGGATTATAGAGAGAAATACCTGGCTGGTGATATCTATCAGGCGATCCCGTATGAGGGGATCTTTGATCTTCTGGCGGAACTGAAGAAACGAGGAATCGATGCCGCGGTGGCGACATATAAACTTGAATCCATGGCCAGAGAACTGCTGGGGAAATTCCATTTTGACGAATATATTCCATTTGTTTTCGGAAGCAATAAGGAGAACAAACTGACCAAAGGCGACATTATTCTTAAAGGCATTGCGAAGAGCGGGCATACCAAGGCTGAGACGGTCATGGTGGGAGACAGCCATTACGATGCCGTCGGCGCCGAAGAAGTCGGCGTGGATTTTATCGGCGTGCTGTATGGTTTTGAGTTTAAGAAAAAAGAAGATGTGGACAAGTTCGCAAACATCGGTGCATCGGAAACGACCAAGGGGATCCTGGATATCCTGGAGAAGAACTGAGGAATAGCCGATCAGAGCCGCCGCTGCTGAAAGGACATTAGAACGAGAAGACGCAAGGTCTCGACAATACGGGAACGGGCCTTGGAGTCGATGGCTTTGGTGGCTTCGATGATGTATGACATCTTTTTGGTCCAGCTGACCTTTGGCTGGAAAATATTGGTGGCACCGGAAGAGGTGCCGATCTTGTAAAGCATCTCTGTAAAGCTTTCCCGATCCTCATAGGAAAGATCGTCAAGCCAGGAGTGGATCACGGCTATGCGGGCCTGCGCATTGTGATCCAGGTTGGATACATAGATAAAGTCGTCATCGTCGATGTCCCAGGTAAAAGGACTGTGCTGGACCAGCCAGAGATTGCGGTTGGAGATGAATCTGGTTCCCGGCGCGCTGTAAAGAAGCATGCCTACGAGAGACGATTGCGGGACCAGGTGCTCGACCCGTTCGGCGATCTTCTGATATTCGTCTGTGTCGTGAAGACGGAATGAAAAACCCGGACCATCAAAAGAATAGATCTTCCGGATCCTGGATTTAAAAGCATCCGTGCTTCCGGTCGCGCTATAGATCGCAAGATTGCCGCCTTTGGAATGACCACCGATGAAAAAATGTGTTTCGGGAGCAAGTTCACGCTCCAGATAAGAGATATAGCGGGAGGCTTCTTTTTGGGCGGAAACGGGATAACGGTAGGAAAGCTGAAAGTCTTCTTTCCAACCGATCCAGGTTCCGTCTGTTCCGCGGAATGCAATATAGCAAAGATTGTCCGTCAAGTGAAAGCACATGGCGGCGAACTGGATCTGCTCGTGCTCGTCGGTCCTTGCGCAGAAATGAGATATCGAAACATTTCCGAAGCGTGGATTGGCACGCATGGCATCGATCATTTTGGTGTTTTTCGGTGTGTCCGCTGTATACTGCCCGAAAACAGGCATGTCCCGTGTGTCCGGCATGTCCGAAAGAAAAAGCGAATCGGAAGTCTTGTATGGCCATTCCGATGTCCAGATATTCTGAAGGATGTATTCCCACTGAAAATATGTGGCTTCAGCAAAAATGAGCGCGTCGATGGCGGTAAAAGGAAACTCGTCGTAAGAACGCTGTTCCTCTTTTATGAAGTCCATGATCGATTTCAAGAAGAGACCCTCCCTGTTACCGGACTATTTTCGTCAATGACATGAATGTCCGGGGAATACGTCTTGTCCGGATTGGACAGATAGGCTTGCGAGAAGGGGTTGGACGAAGAGTAATAGATCGTGTATTCGTCAGTAGAACCGACTTCATAGAATAAAGAGTAGACAGCTAAAGGTAAACGCTCAAAACTCTCTTTGGTGGTCAAAAGGCATACACCCAACGGATAGTCTTCTGCGGTCAAAAGTTCGGTGGAATCCGTGAATGTTTCTACGTAAGAAACATCTTCGGAAATGAGGTGGTAGGTGTGATCAGGATCCATGACGCGGAGAATACGGAAATCGACATCCGTTTCCTCGCCGTAGGCGTAGACCAGCTTGGTGCCTGTCGTACTTACGATCGAATCGATCTGCTCATACTTTCTTTCATTGAGACGATGGTGGAAAAGAGAGTAGTAGGAAAGTGCATTGGAAAAGAGAAAGGCAAGGATCAGAAGCGGGAGCCCGGCCTTCTTAAGAGTGGCCTTGCGTTCTGTAAAATGCACGCGCAGATAATCACAGGAGAGAATAAAGAAAACGACCAGTACAGGGATCAGATAACGTGATTCTGTCAAAGAAGTACTGAGTCGGAGATCGGCGAAAAGAAAGATCAGAAGATCGACGAAGACCAGAAAGACCAAAGGCATGAGAGGAGCCTTGAAGTCTTTGTTTTTCAGTGCTTGCCGAATGGTCAGGATGGACGCGGCAAGGAAGAAAAGGGAGATGCAGAGCATGACGCCGAAGGCGATGCCCATCTTGCTCGCAACCGGAACTTCGCTTCGGAAGGGAAGCGCGGAAGTCAGGGCGAAGTAGGAACCGGCCACGCCGTGCAGGTTTTCGAAGAACTGTTCTGCGCTGACCCAGGTGATGCTCTCGGAGCGGCTTGCAAAATGCATGACATGTGAAGCAAAAAGTGTGCCGCAGAGTAAAGACGCGGTGAGCGCGTAGGTATATATGGATGAAGCGCTCTTCAGGACGGAAAGCTTGCGGCTTTGGATGGCGCATACGACAGCGTGCAGAAGAAAAGGTGTGACAATTAAGAGCAGAATGGAGATTCCTGCGCACATGCCCATGAGAAATGAAAGAAACAGAGAAACGGAGACCCCGAGCCAGGTGAAAGGCTTCTTCTCGTGGTTGAAAAGACGAAGATACGTAGTGGCGATCAGCGCGAGGAAGATCAGCCTGCTTGTGTAAGGACAGTAATTAATGCAAGTCATGGAAAAATAATCCAGTGCATTGTTAGTAGCGTAACTTGCGGCATAGGGAGTCAGAAGAAAAATGATTCCCAGGAAGACGAAAGTCTTGGTGAACTTCAATTCGCGAAGGAGTAAGGTGAAAGATCCGATCAGAATGAGAACGAACAGTATGTTGGCGATCCCGGTTGAAAGAAAAACATCCCGCGTCAGATAAGTAAGGAAGAAAGCGGGAATGACCGGGCTTGTCCAGCCATAGGTGCGCATATGCTCAAATCCGGAAGGAAACAGTGACTTCTGCTCCCACATCTTTCTGGTCAAGTAGTAGGAGGCGGAACTGTCGTACCCGGTGAGATGCCGCAACTGGGTAAGGTTCACGAAACAGATCATGAAAAACTGCAGAAGTATGATCCCCAGTAGCAGCCAGTCCAGACGGCTGAAACGGCGAAGTGATTTTTCCTTAAGAGCCGGCATACGATTCTCCGAAACAAAGTCAAAATAGTCTTAAAACTACTTGTCATTATAATAGAAAAAGAAACAATAAGAAAGATTTTTCAATTCTTTCCTATCCGCTTCGTCTAAAACAAAGAAATTTTTCTCTGAATCGTGTAAAATAAACTTGTTTGTTGAAGCAGAGCTTCAAAACGAGAACAAAAAAACGTTGGGGGAAATCATTAATGCCTGTTACAGCTCCATTTGTATACGGAGTTCCCGTGTGTGCACTGTTATTCCTGTTTGCCATAATGGGCCGCTTTATCAGCAACCGTCAGCTTCCGATCCTGCAGAACCGTATGTTTTCTATAGGGATCTGGGTGGGACTGGCCGATGTTGTGTTTCATATCCTTTCCGCACTGATCGTAAGCTATGCGGAATTGTTTCCCAAGGCGCTTTCGTATTCAGTATTGTCCGTGTTCTACCTTCTGGAACTTTTCTTTCCGTCCATGATGGTGCTTTATGTCTTTGCTTTGACACGTCAGTTGAAAAAGAGCAACATGGGAAACATCGCGTTGGCGATGCTTCCGAGCGCGATCTGCGCCTTGACGATCATTTTGAATCCGCTCATGCAAGGATTCTTCTATTTTTCCGGCAATACGTTCTATCTCGGACGTGCTTTTGGATTTTTGCACCTGGTAGCGATCATAGACAGCGTGATGTGTATGCTCTATGTCGTCCTCAAGAGAGAGGAAGTGCCTTCCGGCGCAGTTCCGACGGTGCTCTGGATGACGCTTCTGACTTGCGCGTCCGTGGTGGCGAGAATGGTGAACATCAACTGGATGGCGAGCAGCATGGCGATCGCGCTGGCTCTTCTGCTCATGTATTTCATCATTCAAAAGCCCGAAGAAAAGATCGATAACCTGACTGGCCTTTTGAATCTGGATGCCATGATCTCTTATGTGGATGAACTGGTCACGCGCGACTCGCACTATCGTGTACTGGTCGTTAAAGTGGAGAATGTCAGAAGGATCAACGCAATTTTCGGATATACGATAGGAAGCCTTACCCTGCAGAATGTTGCCGACTTTTTGTCGACATTCTCGCCGGATCTTAAGGAGCGCAGCCGTCTTCGTAAAAACGCCGGGAAATATAATTATTCCGAGATGCCGAATCAGGTCGGCGATGCCAGAAGACTGGAAAAGACGCTTCCGAAAGCCTGGGCGTTCCGCCTGATGAGCAATCAGTTCGCAATTGTCAGCACAGACGAGGAGACGTCCGAAACCATCGCGAAATTTATACACCAGCGCTTCCAGCAACCGTGGGTCATCAGGGGACTGGAACTGCAGCTTATGGAAACCATGCTCGATCTGGGCAGGACCAGTTCTTTTTCCTCGGGAGAAGACCTCTATAAGGTCGTGGAACTGATGCTTCCGACAGTGCCTAAGGGAGATACGGTTACGATGAGCGAGTCCGTGCTGAGCCGTGTGGAGCGCCAGATCTCTATTGAAAGAGAACTGACAAAGGCTATTAAGGATGGAACACTGGAAGTAAACCTGCAACCGGTGTTTTCTGTGGAAGAGGGGAAATTCACCACAGCAGAGGCTCTGGTGCGCTTTACGCATCCGGAGTTCGGCATGGTGGAGCCGACCGAGTTTGTTCCGGTTGCGGAGAAGTACGGCCTGATCGCTGCCATTGACGAGTTTGTCCTGAGAAGTGTCTGCGCGTTCCTGCGTGATTCGGATGCGGAAAAAGCACTTCAGCTTAAGTCTGTGAGCTTTAATGTGTCCATTACGGAGCTGGCTGCGTCGGCGTTCTCCAAGAAAGTGTGCGAGATCGTGGACGAATACAAGATCCCGCATGAGAAGATCATCTTCGATATCACGGAGTCGGCTACTACTACGTCATATCTGCTGATGGCGGAGAATATGCAGATCCTGTCGGATAAGGGATTCCGCTTTGCCTTGGACAATTTCGGCAGCGGTTTTACCAACGTTGTGAACCTGACATCGCTCCCGTTTTCTGCGGTGAAGATCGACCGTTGCATGCTTGTTGCGGCAGAAGAGTCATCCCGGGACAAGATCATTTTTGAAAATGCGATCGACGTATTCCGGAAGATGGATATGAAAACAGTGGTGCAGGGCGCTGAGAAGAAGAGCCAGACGGATCTCTGCATACGAAGCAGCGCGGACTATATTCAAGGTTTCTATTACGCCAGACCGATGAATTTTGCCGACTATAGCGCCTTTGTAAGACTACATAACCAGCAGGCGAAGAAGCGGGATCCCAGCCTGAACGATATCATCGTGGTACAGGACTAATACAGAAAACATAAGAAAAGGACTCCGGATTCCGGAGTCCTTCTCTTTTTATGGATTTGGCATGGCAGAAGATTGTCTGATTATTTCTTTGCCGCATCTTTCTTTTCTTCGGTCTTCTTTACCGGATCCAGGAAACGATAAAGGAGAGCTGCTACAGCTGAACCAAGAAGCGGTGCCACGATAAAGATCCAGAGCTCTGTTGCTGCTTTGCCGCCGGCGATGAGAGCAGGTCCGATGCTTCTTGCCGGGTTAACAGATGTGCCGGTAAAGCCGATGCCGAGAATGTGGACAAGAACCAGTGTCAAACCGATGACCAGTCCTGCAACGGAACTGTTCTCAGTCTTGGATGTTACACCCAGAATAGCGATGACAAATACGAATGTCAGGATCACTTCGATCGCGATCGAGAGCGCAACGTTGTTGTTGTAGATCGCATTGGCGCCCAGACCGGAATCCACGCCTACAAAAGCACCCAGCAGAAGTGCGCCGAGAACAGCACCGACTGTCTGAGAGCATACATAGAAGAGGAAATCCTTCAAAGTGAGTTTTCCGTTGATCAGCATAGCCAGAGAAACGGCTGGGTTGATATGACAGCCGGAAACGTTACCGATCGAATATGCCATCGCAACAATAACGAGACCAAAAGCAAGTGCTGTCAGAATGTATCCGGAACCGATCGCCGCATCGCACCCTACAACGCAGGCTGTACCACAACCGAAGAATACCAGTACAAAAGTACCGATCAATTCGGCTACATATTTTCTTAAAGATTCCATGATAATACCTCCTTCAAGAATAATCTATTTACCTATGATATAAGCATAGCATGAATGCAAAGGACACTTTCGTGATATAATCAAACTGTAAAAGAATTATAAAGAGAGGGAAAGAAATATGACTGATCCTATTACAATTAATGCACATAGCAGCATCCGCCTTGCTCTGGGGGAAGTTTTATACTTCGATCCTTTTCATATTCAAAAAGAAACCAAGGATGCCGATATCATCTTTGTTACGCATGATCATTATGACCATTTTTCCCCGGAAGATATCGAGAAGATCCTGAAAGAGGATACTGTATTTGTTGCGCCACAGTCTACCGTTGCACTGATCGAAACCAGGTTCTCCTGGCCGAAAGACCAGATCGTAACTGTCAAGCCCGGCTCGAAAGTTGTGGTCAAAGGGCTTCCTGTGGAGGCAGTCGCCGCTTATAACCCGAACAAGCATTTCCATCCGAAGAAGGAAGGCTGGGTAGGTTATGTGGTGACAGTGGAAGGTGTCCGCTACTATGTATGTGGCGATATGGACAGCAACAAAGAGGGAAGACAGGTTTCTTGCGATGTGCTTCTCGTTCCGTGTGGCGGTACTTATACGATGGATGTACAAGAAGCCGCTGAATTTACCGGCGTGCTGGCACCGAAGTTTGCTATCCCGACACATTACGGCGATATCGTGGGCGATCTTTCGAACGGCAGTGCTTTTGCAGAAGCAGTGAAGAAGACATCACCGGACACGAAGGTGGTCATCAAGATCGAGCCGTGAGGCTCCATTTTCCCGTCGGATGTAGAGCCAAACAAAAAACAAATCTTTAAGAAAGCATGCGCAGGAGAAGTCTGCGCGAAAGATATGAGAAACGAAACGACTTTCCCGGATCTCGATAACCGGAAGGCTTTTTATCGCGCCCTTCTGGTCATCGTGTTGCCGATTATTTTCCAATATTTCATGTCGTCACTGGTCACAGCTTCCGATGCTTTTATGCTCGGATTTCTGGACCAGGCGTCATTGTCTGCCGTCTCGCTCGCGGGACAGGTGGCTTTTGTGTTTTATCTGTTTGTGAATACATTTATTACCGGTGCGACCGTCATCGGCGCGCAATACTGGGGCAAAAAGGATTTTGTGGCGATGGAGGATATCGTGGGCATCACGATGCGGTACTCCATTCTTATCGGACTTGCTTTTACCCTGGCTGCGGAATTCTTCCCGGATTATCTGATGCGCGTGTTCACGAACGACACGGCGATGATTGCCGGAGGAGTGAAATACCTCCGCGTGGTGGCGCTTTCCTATTTCTTTATGAGCTATGCCGACCCGTATCTTTGCATTATGAAGATCTGTGAGAGAACAACGCTGAGCTCGGCGATCTCGTCGATCGGCGTCGTGATCAACATTCTGCTCAATGCACTATTTATCTTTGGTCTGGGTCCTTGTCCCAAGATGGGCATCGAGGGCGCAGCGCTTGCAACAGTGATCTCCCGTGCGCTCGAGTGCGTGATGGTGGCCGTTGCCGTAAAAAAGACAGATGTTACACCGCTTCGGATCAAGAAACTCTTGCGTGTCGCCAAGAAGTTTATCCATAAGGATTTCTGGAAGTATTCCATTCCGATCCTGATCAATCAGTTCGGCTGGGGCGGCGGTGTGACGATGTATTCCGTTATCATGGGGCACCTCGGAAACGATGCAACGGCGGCGAACTCGATCGCCGGGATCGTGAGAAACATGATCGCGAGTGTCTGCTGGGCGATGGCAACCGCGGCCGGCATCATTATCGGAAAGATGCTCGGTGCGGGAGAACTGGAGAAGGCGAAGCGCTGTGGCGGCCGGTTTGTAAGACTGTCGCTGGCCATCGGGTTCGGATGCGGACTGATCATCTTAGGACTTACGCCGCTGGCACTTCTGATTCCGACCGATATGACAGAAGTTGCCCACGGATACATGAAGTGGATGCTTCTCATGGGTGCGTATTACATCATAGGAAACTCGCTGAATTCCACAGTTATCGGTGGTATTTTCCCGGCAGGCGGGGATACTAAGTTCGGCATGATCTGTGATTGCGTGACGCTGTGGTGTGTCGTGGTCCCGCTGGGCCTTCTGGCGGCTTTTGTCTGGAAACTGCCTGTTGTGGCGGTGGCGGCGATCCTTACCCTGGACGAATTTGTGAAGATCCCTACGGTGTATATCCATTATAAGAAATATAAATGGGTGAAAAATATTACCCGGGATGAGTAAAGAAAGAGCAGAAAGCCAAGCTCGGAAGCCGTAATGATTTCTAATGAAAATCATTTAGAACATTTTTGCAGGATTTAAGAAGAAAAACGTCACTTTTTCCTCTTTTCGCTTTGAAATTTGATTGTAATAAACCCGATTCTGTTGTAGAATCTTATCGGTGCTTTTTTGCACGATCTCATTAATAATCCCCGAATGAGGGGAAAATATAGGAGGATTTTAACATGGCAGTTAAAGTTGCAATCAATGGTTTTGGTCGTATCGGCCGTCTTGCTTTCCGTCAGATGTTTGGCGCAGAGGGTTATGAGATTGTTGCTATCAACGATCTGACAAAGCCTTCCATGCTCGCTCATCTTCTCAAGTACGATACAGCTCAGGGTGGTTACTGTGGCGTTATCGGTGAGAACAAGCACACAGTTTCTGCAGACGACGAAGCTAACACAATTACAGTAGATGGTAAGACACTGAAGATCTACGCTGAGAAGGACGCTGTAAATTGCCCTTGGGGTGAGCTCGGTGTTGACGTAGTTCTCGAGTGCACAGGTTTCTATACATCTAAGGAAAAGTCTCAGGCTCACATTACTGCAGGCGCTAAGAAGGTTGTTATTTCCGCTCCGGCTGGTAACGATCTCCCGACAATCGTATTCAATGTTAACCACACAACATTGACAAAAGATGACAAGATCATCTCCGCTGCTTCCTGCACAACAAACTGCCTGGCTCCTATGACAAAGGCTCTCAATGATTACGCTGCTATCCAGAGCGGTATCATGACAACTGTTCACGCTTACACAGGTGACCAGATGATCCTCGACGGCCCGCACAGAAAGGGTGACCTCCAGAGAGCCCGTGCTGGTGCTGCTAACATCGTTCCGAACTCCACAGGTGCTGCTAAGGCTATCGGCCTGGTAATTCCGGAGCTCAACGGTAAGCTCATCGGTGCTGCTCAGCGTGTTCCGACTCCGACAGGTTCCACAACAATTCTCCACGCTGTTGTTAAGGGTGAAGTTACAGTTGATGGTATCAACGCTGCTATGAAGGCTGCTGCTAACGAGTCCTTCGGTTACACAGAAGAGAAGCTCGTTTCTTCTGACATCATCGGTATGAGATTTGGTTCTCTCTTCGATGCTAACCAGACAATGGTTTCCAAGATGGATGATGGCAACTCCCTCGTACAGGTTGTTTCCTGGTATGACAACGAGAACTCCTACACATCTCAGATGGTTCGTACAATCAAGTACTTCGCTGAGCTCGGCTAATCCGAACGTTAGAGTTATAAAGTTAAAAAGACCGTTCCGAAAGGAACGGTCTTTTTCTTTTGCTTTAAAACTTGAAGTAGGTTTTTACATGTTGCCTTGTCTTTTTTCATTGGTAAGGCGGGTCACTGCAGAAGCATCCGTGTTCAGTGCTCCGACTCTGTATTTTCTATAATCCTCGCTTTGAACGATCAGGCTCAATTGCGCATCCACATATTCAGGCATCTTCAAGGCATCAAAAGGACTTTTGCTTTCCTGAGATGTGAACATGATCTGTGTAGATATAGAGTCATCCTGAGCCCGGCTGTCGCCGATGTTGTTGGAATAATTCAGAATGCCGGCCATCAACAGAAAGGCAAGTCCGGTCCCTATCGATATTCCGCCGACGATGGCAAAGAATAATGCTAATCCATCCATAGTTATCACTCCTGTCTCTTCTTCATGAAGTTGAAGATCGAATTAGATTGACTTCGATCAAGCTGTTGGGTAACTTTTTTCATCTGGGCATAGCCGAGGACAAAAAATACCAGGGCAATCATGCCGAAGATCAGGAAAAACGAGAAAGGATTGGTAGACAGGGCAAGTGATTCACCCTTCAGCATGGAATAAATAAGGATACCAATTAAAGTGGAGAACACTGTGGAAGTCAAAGCCATCAAGCCATGGAAGAGCTTCTTGTTCCACGGAATACCTCCGACTACTTTTCCTGTGTCACCGTTTACCATTATGGTATCGTGTTTTCCCTGATAGTCGAATGAAACAAACCATACCGGAAGCATGGCGTAAAAAACATCTTTGTTGATCAATGTGGCGCTTCTTGCTAATTTGACGCTCTTGCTGGAAGCACTGAAATCATCCATGGCTTTCTTCTGGAAAATTTCGGAAGCACGCTTATTCGCTGCAGTATATAGATCTGCGTTGGTCAGATCTGACACGTTGGAATAAAAGCCTAAAAGATAATCTTCGTCGAAATACTTGAGTTTGTTCAGGTTGAACGGCTCCAGTCTCTGAGAACTCTCATCAGATAACATAAGAGAAGCATCGATGGGAAGATTGGTCATGCCCATCATGCCGGCCCGGCCCGCATAAACGGTGTGGCTGTGTTTGCCGCTGCCTCGTCTGCCGGAGATAAAATCTGCTTCGGAGTGCAGACCATTCACGATCCAGTACGGTACATAGATTCCACGGACCGCAGTAGGCTGGAGTTCCTTGAATTCTTTCGGTACCAGGAGCCTTTTCTTAAAGGTGTCTTTGATCTTATTGAGAGCCTCTTCCTTCGTGATCGAAAACGGAAGAATGAATTCCGGTGCTTTTTCCTTCGAGATGCGGTTAAACACCACGCTGGAAGAGCCGCAGTAGATGCACTTGGTCGAAGCTTCGGAGCCGTTAAGTACGATCTCGCCGCCGCAGGAACTGCAGGTGTATATATAACAATCCATAAACTCTTGCTTGGTTTCTCCGTATACATCGTTTGCGGATACTGCCCGGGTCTTCTCCAGAAGACTCTTATCACTTGATTCGATATCTTCAGCATTCCAGGCGCTGCCGCATGCTGTGCAAGTAACCTTTTGCGTGCGGGGATCAAAGATGACCGGCGCACCACAGTTTTTACATAATGTAGCCATTTGTATTTCCTCCTACGAAAGACAATTATACGAAAAACAAAATAATGTTGGAAGTGAGTAAGCTGCCATATAGAGAGATGTAATCTGATTTGAATACAGGAATACTTCAATCAGAAAGCTCCGTCTAACTTACGGAAAATTTTTTCAATCTTACAAAAGCGTAAGTTGAGTGTAAGGCACTTCGATGGGACGGAACCCCGGGTTTTTTTAGAATTAAAGCATAAAGAAACCAACGAAACGGGGTACACAAAAATGAAAACACTTCTTAAGATCATCATCATCGTAGCACTGGCAGCAATCGTTATTAAGCTTAGTGGTGTGACACACTTGAAGATGGCAGATTTTGTAACCCATGGCATTATCAAGACAATGAACATCGATATCGATGCGATCGCACTGGATAAGGACGCTTGTGAAGAATATGCAAAGATGGTCATCGAGAATAACATGATCGAAGGTATGTCCGAAAAGGCAGTGGCTAAAGAAATCTACGCACACATTTTCCTGAATGCTTATATCCAGACACTTCCGGAAGCCCTGAGAAATACATCCATTGTTTCCCGCCTGTATAACAGCACAAAGAATGGGATCGATCTTGAAGACTATGGCGATACATTCGTACGTCAGGCAGCCTACAATGTGATCTGGGCAATGGTTTAATTGAAAACTTTTCTAACCCTCCAACACTATATAGATCTGCCGGCCGTCTCCCTCCGCGGCCGGCATTTTTATATGTTTCTGAATCAAGCCTGTGACGGGTTGACGCTTGTTCCTGCATTCTCGCCGGAAGCGATCGCTTTCCATTGTTTCCGATAATCACGGGGCGAGCTGCCGAAGAATTTTTTGAATGTCTCACTCATATAACTGACGCCGGAAAAACCGGACAAGGATGCGATCTCTGCCATGGAAAAAGAACTTGAGCGGAGATATTCCGCGACTTTGCGCGCACGTAGATGCATCAGGTAATTGATCGGAGATTCGCTTACGTACTGCTTGAAGAGAAGATTACAAAGAGATTTGCTGATGTTTGCAGAGGCCGCGATCTCTTCGAGTGTGAGCGTCCTCTGATAGTTATCCGAGATGTAATGCATCATGGTCTTGAAAGTCTGCATTCTGGCATCGGGAGCTTCTTCCGGACCGAGCGCGCCGATGATCTCGGAGCGCTTAATGATCAGATCCCAGATCTGATAGAACTGCTTGGTGACCTCAAAGGCGCAGTGACGGATGGGGAGAAGGGTGTGCATGAGACGAGCCATCTCCTCGGTCATCTCATCAATGTCGCGAAACCGCAGGTAAGGAAGATCCTTGTTTTCCACGATCGGGCGGATCGCCTGCATCTCGACGGCAACGGAAGCATTCAGGATGCCCGGATGCGCAATGAAGATGATGTAGCGGCAGGTTTCGTCTTCGATCGCCATACTATAGTGGATCTGGTTGCTGTTGATGAAGATCGTATCCCCTTCGTGAAGCATGATGGTCTTGCCGTTTACCGAGTAAGCCATTTTGCCTCTTGTTATCGTGCATATCTCAACGTCTTCGTGAAAATGCGGGACACGCTCCCACGTGACCTTCGGCTTGACCCAGCCTTCAAACACATAAGAAGGGAACTGCGGATCGTCATAGTTGACGATCTCCGAGCCATCTTCTCTTTTAACGATAAGACCCATGATGTCGCGATTCATAACTTACCTCTTCCGGCTGATGATCTTTCTTAACAAGAAAAATACCAACGATCCTTCAAAATGAAATCTACCTATATTCTATCTTTATACCGGTAGTTTAATCTCTGATAAATCTTCCACAAAATTATAACAATCCAACAAATGCGTAGAAGATAGTTATAAAAAATAGGCAAATTTCATGTGTAAAAGCACTTACATATACAATATACTTGCAGTAACGAAAGAAAGCAAGTGCTTTTGCCACATCAGAAAAATCACGTGGAAACAAGAAGGGAAACACAAAAATGGAAAACGCAATCACAATGAAGAATGTATGTAAGGACTTTAAGATCCTGAACCGTCACGAAGGGTTGAAGGGCAGCATCCGTGATCTTTTCTCCCGTGACTACAAGACGATCTCGGCCGTGAAAGATGTTTCGCTGGAAATCAAAAAAGGTGAGATCATCGGATACCTGGGGCCGAATGGCGCCGGCAAGTCCACGACCATCAAGATGATGACAGGTGTTTTGGAACCTACGTCCGGCGAGATCATGGTAAATGGTCTGGTGCCGTATAAAGAGCGCACGAAGAATTCCGAAAGGATCGGAGTTGTTTTCGGGCAAAGAAGCCAGCTTTGGTGGTCGTTGCCTCTGATCGAGTCATTCAAGCTCTTGCGCGATATCTACCTGGTTCCGAAAAAGGACTACGAAGATATGCTTGAACTGTACCGTTCGCTTGTGGATATCGAGCCGATCCTCCATAAACCTGTGCGACAGATGTCTCTCGGACAAAGAACGCTGAGTGATATTCTTGCCGCCTTCCTCCATAATCCTGCGATCGTGTTTCTTGATGAACCGACGATCGGTCTGGATGTCTCGATGAAGTCGAAGATCCGTGATCTGATTAAAGGTCTCAATCAGCAAAAAGGAACGACGGTCATTCTGACGACCCACGATATGGGAGATGTCGATGCCCTCTGTAAAAGGATCGTCATCATCGATGAAGGTAAGAAGATCTATGACAACGATATCGAGCATCTGAAGTCCTATTTCGGTTCGTACCGGACACTTCGCATCCGTCATGCAGATGACACATGGGAAGAGCGGGTCATCGATGAGTCGAAAGAGGATGTAATGGATGTCATTCTGAAGAAGCAGAAGGAACAGAAGATCAAGGACATCCAGCTTCAGGAGATCTCCACGGAAGAAGTAATCAAGAAGATCTATGAAGGAAGTTCTGCGGCAAAAGGAAACTCGTCCGTAGTCACTTCCGATGAGAAGAAAGGAGCGGCGGAACAATGAATCTGAGAAGACATATTGCCCTGACCCGCGCAGGTATTATGGAGTCTCTCCAGTACCGCCTCGGCACGGCCGTTACGCTCTTTGCCAACCTGATCTATCTGGTCCTGGTGTATTTCCTCTGGAGAGCGATCTACGATTCTGCCGGAACCGACGTGGTCAATGGCATGACTTTTACCGATACCATGATCTATCTGATCCTGGCCACGGCTCTGTTCAATTTTCTGGAGATGTTTGTGGTCTGGGATATGAGCCGATCGATCCAGTCAGGAAAGATCATACTGGATCTTCTGAAACCGATGAAGTTCAGAAGCTACACCTTTTGGAGCTACTCCGGCTCACATGTAGTGCTTTTTACACTGACGTTCATACCGACATTTATCGTAGTCATGATCGTTACGCATGGCGCCATCCCGATGGGCATCAATCTTTTGTACTTTGTGGTGGCGACCGTTCTGGCCTTGATCGTGAACTTCAGCATGGAGATGATCGTGGCAACGATCTGCCTCTACACGGAGTCCACATGGGGAATTAACATTGTTAAAGAGACGATCGTTCTGCTGCTTTCGGGCGCTTCGATACCTCTTGCGTTCTTCCCGGAGACCTTCAGGAAAATCGTCGGATTTCTTCCGTTTCGTGCCGTCTATGACATTCCGTTGACGATCCTTCTTGAGAAAAACGGTTCGGATACACTCGAAGGATTGCTCCCGATGTTTGGTCTGCAGCTGGCATGGTGCATCATCCTGACAGTGACCGGGGTTTTGTTCTGGAATCATTCGGTACGCAAGATAACTGTTAACGGAGGCTGACTTATGAGTGAGACTACACTGACCAAACAGAAAACGAGAAGAGGCTTCGGCTTTTATCTCAGAATATACAAGAAGATCCTGGTGCAGGATCTGAAGAGTAAGATGAGCTACCGGGCTGACTTTGTGATCTCCACGTTCGGCATGATCATGACGAACCTGAGCGGTTTTGTGACCTTTCTGATCCTATTCAAGAATTTTCCCTCGATCAATGGTTGGGATTACTACCACATGCTGTTTCTCTACGGCTTTTCACTGGTAGCGCTGACCCCGGTGCAGTGCTTTTTCGACAACAACTGGAATCTGCGCTTTCAGGTGCAGTCCGGTGACTTCATCAAGTACTGTTTCCGTCCGATCAACGTATTCTTCTACTTTATGTCGGAAGTTTTCGATGTAAAAGGACTCGGGCAATTCGCTTTCGGTATCGGCACGCTGGTTTATGCGTGGATACATATCGGGATTCCGGTCACGCCGCTCGTGATCGCCAAACTGGTGCTTTTCCTCCTGACGGCATCGCTGTTTATGATCGCGATCATGAATGCGGCGGCGGCAACCTGCTTCTGGATCGTCGGATCCGGCTATGTGATGGTCATCATGTTCCGGTTTAAGGATTTTGCGAAATATCCGTCGAATATATTCCATGGTGTATTCCGTATCCTGTTTACCTTCGTGATTCCGATCGCTTTTGTGGCATATTACCCAAGTCTGGCGATCCTGGAAACGGATAATATCCCGGTACTGACATGGTGTGCGCCGGCTATCGGAGTGCTGTTCTTCTACTTAAGTTATAAGTTCTGGATGCTGGGTGTATCCAGGTACGACTTTACGGGATCCTGAGTCAAACTTGAAAAAATGTTTCCTTGCCGGTGATCCCTTGAATGCGTTGGGCTTGGCTCTGAGAGGGTGGTTTTAGTTGTAAAGAGATGGAAAATGCGACTTTTGGTGCTTTTTTACCAAGATTTTGGCAAGTTTGCGCTACTTTTATTCCCTATTTCATAAGAGAATTTTAGAGACGGGAATGGTATAATGGTCACGTTGTTTTTGAGCAGATGCCATGTCATCGAGTTGGAAACACAGAATATTAAGGTTTATAAGAGGAGAAAAGTATTATGAGAACACTTAAGAAGATCGCTGCAATCGTTCTGGCAGGTGCTATGGTATTTTCCATCGCAGGTTGTAAGAAGGGTTCAAAGAAGGTATCCGCTGATGATTTTAAGAAGGTCTGCGAGGAAGCTTCTCTCAAAGTAGTTGATGAAGCTGCTGATGAAGGTGTGACAAAGTCTCTTTCTGCAAAGAATGATGACGAATCTATCGAAGTGAATTTCATGGTTGCAAAGGACGAGGACGAGGCTAAGAAGGGTTTCGAGTACTTCACAAACAACACTGATTCCATGAAGGAAATGGGCGCTGATGTTAAGTCCAGCAGCGATAAGATCGAGGTTACAATGAACAGCCTGTTGTACATGTATGCTGTAAGAAATGGCGATACGATCGTTACTGTTTCTGCTGCAGGTGAGGAACAGATCAAGACAGGTAAGGACATCGTTAAGAAGCTCGGCATCTGATCTGTAGCGGTATTTTATTGAAAACCAAAAGAGTGTCTTCAAAATGAAGGCACTTTTTTATTTCCTCGCCCGGACCTGCTTGAAGAGCTCTTCCGCGGCGATCCTTGTTTTGGCGGCTACGTCTTTCTTCTTGGGAAAACAGTAGTAGAGACAATCCTTTTTGCCGATGCAGATGACATCGCCGATCTCATACCAGTAGTAGTCGGAGTAGAGACTGTAATTTTCTTTGGGCGATTGCGTATAGTGGAGCCGGTCATCACAGCCATTGAGCACAAAACCTTCCGCATCGTGATGGAGCGTGCCTGAACCGACCATATACAGAGCTTGAAAATCCACGATGATGCCGATGTCCACTTCTGTATCGAGAGAATACGTTCCCGCTGCGATGTCGTTTTTGACACAAGACCTTTCCCAGGCATACCAGTCCGGAATATGGGTAAAAGACGGAACGGACGGAGACGGCTCCTTGCCGACAGGAGAAAGCTGTCCGAGTTCGGTGAGCTCCCATTTCCTGCCACAGGCGTGACAGGTGAGATGTATTCCTTTTCCTTCCATCTGACCTTCTACCGAACACGAAGTGCACTTATAAAGGATCCGGTTTAATCCGTCCGCACGGAAAGGCTCGGTAATGCGAAGTCCGGTATCCCGTTGCCAGGCAAAATAGTCAAAAGAGAAAGCCCGGTCAAGGATCGTATCGATTTCTTCCACGCTCTTTTCCATGACCTCGTCCTCAGAAAGAAGACAAGAAACCTCAGCGCTGACTTTGACCTTCCGTTTTTGAAGACAGTTGTATAAAGGATCTCTGGCAAAAGAACCATAGGTCGTGATCATGAGTACAGGAACACGAAGCGCTTTAAAAAGCACTCCCATCCTGCGTGGGAGCGGCGTCGCGGTTCCGTCGAAAGAGTAACTTGCTTCGGGATACATCAGGACGGATGTTTTGTTATTTCTAACAGCGTGCTTGATGTCTGTGATCAGTGACAGATCCGAAACGAATTTCTGCGTCGGTATACAACCAAGGCGGCGCATGAGTCCTTCTTTTCCGACCAATCCGTCTGATGTGCAGACTATATTATATCTTTTGGGAAAAAGCACTTTGGATGCGATCTCGAGATCGAGAAAACTGGAGTGGTTCATGAGGATCAGATAGGGTCCTTTGCCTGCTTTTTTCATATCCTTTTTTGTATAGGAAAACTTTACGGCACAAAGGTCCGGGATCGATGCGAGCCGCATCACGAGACTCAAGAGTCTGCTTGGCTTCCCCGGTTTCCGGTGTGCCGGACGCGGGAGTTTTTTTACATCATCAAAATCCATTTTGCAGGTCTTGATCTTCATCAGTCTCTCACCCCATTGAATACTCAGATGTAAACATTATATCATTATGTAAAATACACCTTGCCGTGTCAGGTGACATGGAGGGTAACTGGAGGGTATGGTAACAGACCCTTTTTTGGGACTTCAAATTTGAGATAATCTTGTCGAAGAGAAGAGTTAACTGTTTGAAGCTTTCGTTTGAAATGAGAGCAGGTGATAGACAGGAGGTTCAGACGATGGATAAGAAGCAGGCAAGAAATATAGTCGAGAGATTTTACCGGAAATCTAATCCGACGGAGGATGACAACTTTGTTTTCACGGAAGCACTTGGTTTTTTGATTGAGACGGAGAAGGATCCGCGAGCGATGATGGAGCTCGGTGGATACTATTATGAACTCCGCAATTTTGATCTGGCGTTGAAGTATTACAACATGGCAGCTGAGTCAGATTATGAGGAAGCATGGGAATGTCTCGGCTATGTCTGGTACTATGGACGGACAGGAACGAAAGATTATAAGAAAGCATTCGAGTATTTTTCCAAGTGCATGGACAAGGGAAATGTTGTAGCGACATATAAAGTTGCGGATATGTTCAAGAACGGATATTACGTGGAGAAAGATGAAGAAAAATATGAGAAACTGATCGAGTCTCTTTATCCGAGAGTTAAGAATGCAAGAAATCTCGGTCAGTCTTTGCCGGAAGTTTTTACGAGACTTGCGAAGATACGGGTAAAGCAGGGAAAGAAAACGGAAGCAGTCGATTTGTATCTGAGAGCCAAGGATTTTCTTGCACAACGGATTTCCTATAATGCTTTTTTCGGTAACTTGAATATTATGAACTGGCTGATCTGTGATCTTTATGACTTGATCGAGTTCGATGAGGATGATTTCGATTTCTTTGATCTGTATTATCTGCTGAAGAAACCCTGTGTTGTTCAATTCTATTATGCCCGGAATAAATACACAGTCGAGGCACAGATGGAAGATGAAAACTGCGTGATCCGATTCGGGGATAAGTGGTATAGAGATGTGTCTGATTTTATCGCGAAAGCTACTATCAGAAATCTTCCGTTGACTAAGATCAATAGAGAACTTTACGGATTTGAGGTGATCTGAATGAAAGAGAATAGAATCGAACAATATGCTTCGTTATTGATCAGACGTGATCAGCTCAAGAAAGAAGCAGAGATCATGGAAGACGAGTATTACCGTGAATTCGGTGATGAGTTTTACAATGTCTATGAAGTGAAGATCTCTTGCATCGAATTGAAGAAGAAGATCCATTATTGTCAGGCTGCGAGAAATCACGGAGAGAAGATCGATGTGGAGATGATGGATGCAGTACTCAAGGAGGAGATGAGAGATTATTACACGCAGTTGAAAAATCTGTTTGCTAACGTTCAAGGCGTGAAGAAAATGAAGGTCAGTCCGGAACACGTGGTGCTTGCCGTCAAGAAAAAATACCGTGAACTGGCGAAGATGATCCATCCGGATCTGCATCCTTTTACGCAGGAAGACGAAACGTTGATGGACCTTTGGAATCGTGCTGTGAAAGCATATCACATGAATGATGAAAATGGTTTGGACGAGATCGGCATCCTGGTTCGCCATCGTTTGCAAGAACTAGGTTATGAAGAAGAATCCGTTGTCGTTATTGAGGATCTGGAAGAGAAGATCCGTAGTGTAAATGCGGAGATCGAAGAAATAATGAATACAGATCCTTATCAGTATAAGATGCTTTTTGAACGGGAAGATCTTGTCGAAGAGAAGCATTTGGAACTGAAAAAAGAATTGGATAGTTATTTGCATTATCAGGAAGAACTGGAAGGTATTCTTCATACTTTCATATCTGACGGAGAGGTGACGGTCGAATGGAAAATGGATTGAGTAATATCGAAAAAAGTGAATTAAAGAGTGTAGTGGCGAAAGGTGATCTGGGAAGTGTTCTTCAACCATTGATCCGGGAGATTCATCTTTTTGATTCCTTTGTTGCAGGAACCACGTATCTTGAATCGCAGGATGTGCTCGATACGTTAGCGGTAGGTAACCTTCTTGTGCTGGAAAGAGAAGAAAACAAATTCGATATCAATGCGATCCTGATCAAGACGGATAAAGGAATTAAGATCGGATATGTTCCTGAAAAAGACAATGTCATTTTTGCCAGGCTGATGGATGCAGGAAAACTTCTTCGGGGGAGGATCAAGAGCATCGATAGACGACATGATTTTTCGAAAATCTCCATAGGCATCTTTCTTGTTGATGTCTAATTTCACTATAGCAATGGTCGGGAAGAAACATGTCCTCTCTTCCCGGCCATCGTTGCATATTGTCTTTCTCCGGAGAGAATGGTATTCTTGAAATGAATGATTGTTCACCCGAAACGGAAGTGCTTGATTTTCAAGCTTTGAGGGAACAAATGAGGAGGAGTTTCAGATGCCGAGATCAAGAGAACAGTGTGAGCAGATCCGTGAAAGTTCGAAGAAGAATATACTCGATAAATCTATTTTGTATTTTGCAAAAAACGGGTTAGACGGGACTAAGATAAGTGATCTGGTCAAAGCAATCGGAGTCGGGCAAGGATCGATCTATTGTTATTTCGCTTCGAAGGAAGAATTGTTTTCTGAAGTTCAGAAAGTTTCTATGAAAAATGTCGGGCTGGAAGAGTTTGACATGATTAACTCCAAGGATCTTCCGCCGATCAGAAAACTTCGTTATGTATCAGATTACGTTGTGAAGAATCTTTCGCAAAGTGAGATGTATTGTGCTTATGTTTATCTTGCTTTTTATGCAAGAATGCATGGCGAGAAAGAAGAAGAGAATCCATTCTTTGACATGATCAAGAAGATCGTGTCGCAAGGTCAAAAAGAAGGTTTTTTCTCGAAAGGAAATGCAGATAAAATTGCTGATTATTATCTGGGTGTGATCTATCTTTATGCCATGCGTAAACTCTATGATCCTAAGATCGATATTCCATCTTCATCAGAACTGGAACGAGTAGTACGCGGATAAAGAGAAAGTTACGTAACCGATTTCATAGTGCTTTTGTCGTTCAATATACTTCACAAATGTACTCTGCACATGTGCAATAATCGGCAGTTTGTACATAGTTTTCTTTTTTGCGAATATGATATAATGTTTTTAACATCGAATGATGTGTTACATTGGTTGCATATTTTAATATCAATTATCATTAATGGAGGACATGTAATATGGTAAAGGCTAATGCAAACAAAGAAGAAGCTAAAGTTGTTGCTGCTGAGACAAAGCCGGCTGTTGTAGCTGAGGCTAAGAAAGAAGAAGCAAAGAAGGCAGCTCCGGCAAAGAAGGCTGCTGCTAAGAAGCCAGCTGCAAAGAAGGCTGCTCCGGCTGCTAAGAAAGCTGCTCCGGCTGCTAAGAAGGCTGCTCCGGCAAAGAAGGCTGCTGCTAAGAAGCCGGCTGCAAAGAAGGCTGCTAAGAAGGCTCCGGCTAAGAAGCTTTCCAAGATCGTTTTCGAGTATGAAGGCCAGCAGATCGATTACAAGACAATCGAGAAGAAAGCTGCTAAGCTCGGCGGTGTTGTTTATGTAGTTGCTTCTGAGAAGAAGATTTTTGACGAAGCTGGTAATGCAGTAGATCTCTTCTGAGTTTTACCATAACATAGCAAACATAAAGTGCCTCGTAACCATTTTGGTTGCGGGGCATTTCTTTTTGCGTTTGTGAAGCCGTTTTATACATCAATCTTGACAGTGATAAGATTGCGAACTATAATCTAAGCAGTGATAAGATTGAGAGGAAGATTGAGATGCAAACGAAACCCTATCATCATGGAAACCTGAAAGAAGAGTTTATTGAAAGAGGACTCGAGTACATCGATCAGTATGGCGTAGAAAATCTGTCGATGCGTAAACTGGCGGAATCGATCGGAGTGAGCAGCGCGGCGCCTTATGCACATTTTAAAAACAAAGAAGCTTTCCTGGATGCGATCACGGAGTATGTTAATGAGAATCTGATATGTGCACTTCAGGATGCTATTCAGAATTGTACGAAAGAGCAACGGATGCTGATCGAGTTGGGAAAAAGATATGTATTGTTTTTTTACGAGAATCCGCTTTACTATCAATTCCTGTTTTCGAGAGGAACGGTAGATCTTCAAAACTATCCTCCGTTTCAGTATTACCGCACGGTAGCGGAAAGAACACTGAAGATCTTACATCCGAAAAGAATGACCAAAGAAACGGTGCGGAAGAAGACGATCACGATGTGGGCAATCGTACATGGATTAGCACAGTTTGCACTGATGGATGGTGTGCTGGATAAAAGCAAATTGGAAAAAGAAATCGAATCACTGCTTTGCGCAGTAGATGTATAAAGGAGATAAAAAATGGTTGGCATATATTTGAGTGGAACAGGAAATACGAAGCATTGTTTAGAGAAGCTGCTTTCTGTTATAGATCCGAAAGCGGAAATGATCCCGATCGAAAACCATGATGCGGTCAGTAAAATCGTAGACAATGATGAGATCATACTTGCCTATCCGACACAGTTTTCAAATGTGCCGTATATGGTGAAAGATTTTATCCAAAAGAATGAGAAACTTTGGGACGGAAAGAAAGTATTCTGCATGACCACGATGGGTGCTTTTTCCGGAGACGGAGCAGGCTGCTCGGCAAGACTTCTGAAAAAATACGGTGCGAAGATCCTGGGCGGGCTTCAGGTCAAAATGCCGGATTCTGTCTGCGACAGCAAGATGTTGAAGAAACCGTTTTCTGTGAATCAGGAACTGCTGAGAAAAGCAGATGAAAAGATAGAACAGGTAGGAATAAAGATACGTAATGATGGAACATATCCAAGAGAAGGATTAAGCATCTTCGCACATATGGCGGGACTGTTCGGCCAACGGCTCTGGTTTTACGGAAAGACGAAAAACTACAGCAAGAATTTGAAGATCAACGATTCGTGTATCGGTTGCGGACTTTGTGCAAGAAAGTGTCCGATGCAGAACATATCGATTACGGATGGACGTGCACATGCTAAAGATCAATGTGCGATGTGTTACCGGTGCATCAGTTTGTGTCCGCAAAAGGCCATCACGCTTCTCGGAAAAGAAGTGGTCGAGCAGACACGATATGAAAAGTTTGCATGCAAGAAGAACACCTGAGATCGATTTTGAGTGGAATCCTTGGTGAGTGGTAACGTTGTCGCGTCTGAACTGTTTAATGGATGTAGGACAACATCCAAGACAGGAACAGGCAGGAGAGATAAAACTGCTTCGGATATTCTTCTGTACCATCTTAAATCCGATGAGAGGTGTTGATCTTCCTCTTGTTCCACGGACTACAAGAAAAGACCCTGTGACCTATCCCGGTTACAGGGCCTTTGGCTAAGCGGTGTAAGTTTCGTATTACAATTTCATGAGTCGGTCGCCATGATTGACATGTGATTTTTCTAGGAGTATGATGAACAAAAATCAGGAGGCGGGACGATGCGTAATAACGTAACAACGAAGTTTGCTTGTTGTGAGTGTGCTTGTGACATGAAGTCATATGGCATTGTTGTTGCGTCGAGATAATCCGTTATATCAGATCAAGTTACACCAAGGCCATTTATCTTTTGATAAGTGGCTTTTTTATTTCCCAAGGAGGTGAATGATATGGAAAGCATTACCATACGAAGAATGACAATTGAAGATGCTGAAGCCGTTACCGATGTTCTGATCAAGACCTGGCAAACGGCATACCGCGGGATCGTCAGTGACGAGTGCCTGGATCATATGGACAGACCTACACTGATCGAAAGAAGAAAGAGGCAGTACAAGGATTATATCGTTGCGGTCGTCGAGGGACGGATCGTAGGTTTCTGCTGGTATGTGAATGATAATTCTTTTTCAAAAGAGGAAGCGGGAATAGACAGTGAGATCGTCGCCATTTATGTGCTGCCTGAGTCGGAGAGAAATGGTGTAGGCAGAAAGATGTTCTCTTACGCGGTGGATGATTTGAAGGCGCAGGGTAGAAAGAGAATGGTGATCTGGTGCTTGAAAGATAACTCTTCCGGTAGAAACTTTTATGAAAAGATGGGCGGAGTGATCATGGGAGAGCATAAGACACATATCGGGAATCTCGACTATGATGAAGTAGGCTTTCTGTTCGAACTCTAATAGGTAAACCAAAGGACTGCGGAAGACAGAACGGCGCAGGCCTTTCTGATTTAGATACTGTTTTGCAAAGTTTCACGCTTTAATTCGAGCGCGGCTAAGCTTAATGGACGGCTTTTGTCCTGAAGGAGCGAGATGCTTCTAGATGGCAGTTTTTCGGTCATCGGAATCGAAAAGACCTTCTTGCGTTCAATAGATGGCACAGCCAGTTCTTTTGGAACGAAACCAAGGCCCATACCGTGTTCCACGATCGGGAGGATCTGGTCGGTCGTGGTAACTTCGATCGAGGGCTTAAGTATAATGTCCGCTTTTAGGAAAAGATCGGTCAGATACTGAAAAGAAGTGGAGTCGTGACTTTGCGTGATGAGTGGATATTGAGACAGATCCGCAAGAGATTGTTTGCGTCGCGAAAGAGCGCGATACGGCTCGCCGCCGATGAGGATCTCCTGGAATGATTTGACGTGAGTAGCTTCGAGTGAATCAGAGATCTTAAGGGGCGAAGAAATGATGGCGAGGTCGACCAGACCCTGTTCAAGTGCTTTGACACCTTGAGGGGTCGAGTGGTTGTAAACGCGGATACGGATGCCGGGATGCTTGGCCTTGAACCGCTGGAGGATCGGGAGCATGAGAACATGAAGCGCAATTTCGCTGATGGAAACGGATACACTGCCGCTCTCGAGGAGACGGTCGGAATTGATCTCGTCTTCTCCTTTTTCGATCTGCTGGTATGCGGCTTCGATATGCGCGAATAGTTTCTCGCCTTCGGGGGTGAGAGTTACGCCCTTTTGAGAACGTACGAAAAGGCGACAGCCAAGTTCCGATTCAAGCGTATTCATGACACGTGTGATATTCGGCTGGTTGTTATGGAGGGAACGGGCGGCTTGAGTGAAGCTCCCGTGCTTCCCGACGACGTAGAAGATCTTATAGTATTCCCAGTTGCTGTTCATGGTATGCCTCATGTAAATTTTGTATGACTGACATATAAAATATACTTTTTACATATGCTTCTGCCGACATTATAATCTAATTAAACAATAAAAAACAAGGAGGACTGCATATGGCACGTTTCACATTACCTCGGGATATTTATCACGGCAAAGGCGCTCTTGAGGCACTGAAGGACTTCAAAGGAAAGAAAGCTATGATCTGCGTCGGAGGCGGATCCATGAAGCGTTTCGGATTCCTCGACAAAGCAGAGAGTTATCTGAAAGAAGCAGGCATGGAAGTGGAGATCTTCGATGGAATTGAGCCTGATCCGTCTGTTGAGACGGTCATGAAGGGCGCAGAAGCGATGCTGAAGTTCGAGCCGGACTGGATCGTGGCAATCGGTGGCGGTTCTCCTATTGATGCAGCGAAAGCAATGTGGATCAAGTACGAGTATCCGGATTGCACTTTCGAAGATATGTGTAAGGTGTTCGGTATTCCGGAACTTCGTAAGAAAGCTCACTTTTGCGCAGTTTCCTCCACATCGGGAACGGCTACGGAGGTAACGGCTTTCTCAATCATTACAGACTACTCCAAGGGTATCAAGTATCCGATCGCTGACTTTGAGATCACACCTGACGTGGCGATCGTGGATCCGGAACTTGCCGAGACCATGCCGAAGAAACTCGTTGCTCACACAGGTATGGATGCGATGACACATGCAGTCGAAGCATATGTTTCGACCGCAAACAGCGACTACACAGATCCGCTTGCGATCCATGCGATCGAGATGATCATGAACGACCTTGTTCCGTCTTATAACGGAGACATGGAAGCCAGAGACAGAATGCATAATGCACAGTGCCTGGCCGGTATGGCTTTCTCCAATGCACTCCTTGGTATCGTTCACTCTATGGCACATAAGACCGGTGCTGCTTTTGCAGATTACGGCGCACACATCATCCACGGTGCTGCCAATGCGATGTACCTTCCTAAGGTAATCGCGTTCAATGCAAAAGATGAGACAGCGAAGAAGCGTTACGGCGTGATCGTGGACTACATGGGTATCGCTGATAAGAATGCATCTGATGATGAAAAAGTAGCGGCTCTTATCGCTTATCTTAGAAAGATGAACGATGACCTCAATATCCCTCATGGAATCGGCACATATGGTGCGGACAGTTATCCGACAGAGAAGGGCTTCGTTCCGGAGGAAGTATTCCTGGAAAGACTGCATGACATTGCGGTCAATGCGATCGCGGATGCATGCACAGGTTCCAATCCGCGTCAGCCTTCGGTCGAGGAGATGGAAAAGCTCTTGAAGTGCTGCTACTATGATACGGAAGTGGATTTCTGATCTTATCAGACCAGATAGTTATGCGCCTGACGGTCGAACATCTCCTTGTATTTTCCGTTCAAAGCCATCAGTTCATCGTGTGAGCCTTGTTCAATGATCTGCCCATGCTCGAAAAGGTAGATACGGTCAGCCATACGGGTGGTGGAGAGCCTGTGGGAGATGAAGATAACGGTATCATCTCCGGCGTTTTCGATCAGATTCTTGTTGAGCTTATACTCAGATACCGGGTCCAGAGCTGACGAAGGCTCGTCCAGGATGGAGATCGCTCGGTCTTCATTCTTCAGAAAGACACGGGAAATAGCAAGTTTCTGACCTTCTCCGCCGGAGAGGTTGACGCCGTTGTCGTCGAATTCGCGAGTCAAAGGTGTCCGGATACCTTCATCGAGAGAATCCAGTTTCTTTCCGAAGTCCGCTTTGCGAAGGGCATGGATCACATCCGCTTTATCTTTTTCCTCAAATTTCCGAAGCAGTACATTTTCAGCGATCGTTGCCGCGTAGATATTGAAATCCTGGAACACCGCACTGATCTTCTTTCTGTATTCGTGCGTGTTGTACTCGCGGATGTCGTGACCACCGTACTGAATGCTTCCGTCTGTCACATCGTAAAGACGCATAAGCAGCTTCACGAAGGTCGTCTTACCGGCACCGTTTTCACCAACGATGGCGATTTTTTCACCAGGATGGATCTCGATCGAAATATCTTTCAGCGTGTCTTTATCCGTATTCGGATAGCGGAAGGATACATGCGAAAGAACCAGCGGATCGGATCCTTTGGCAGGAGCAAGACCGTCGGCCACTTCGATATTCGGTTTTTCTTCCATCAGTTTGATGAACTTGTCGCCATACTGACCGATCACTTGAAAATCCACCAGACAGTAGTTGATCTCGTTGAGGTTTCTTCTGACGTAATTCGCTGCATTATTAGCCGATGCTACTTCTCCGAGTGCGATAGATTTCACGACTAAAGCAAGGTATCCCAAATACGCGGGGATCGCAAAAAACGAAAACACGGTAAAAACAGAGATCCAGTTCACCAGCGACACCCATGTCAGCGGCGGGCCGTACTTCCGGCCTTTGTCCGCTGCTTCTTTTATAGCTTCGTCGAACTGACGGCGAAGAGGTTCTTTGACATCATTCAGCTTACATTCTTTTGCAAATTCCGGCTGGTAGAAAACACGCTGGCTGTACTCTGCTTTGCGGAGATCTTTTCGGCTTTCTATCCACCACTGGTAATTGATGCTCTCGATCTTGAAACGGGTGAGAAGATTGACGATGAATCCTGCAATCGGGAAAAGCGCCAGCACGGGGTTGATGGTCAGGATCATGGCGGAAGCGATCAGCAGCGCTACGGCACCACCCAGGATCTGACTGATGATCGTGACTGTGTCTTCGATCAGTCTGTCAGCGCTCTTGGCTACGACAGAATAATTATCGTAGTTCTCCGGATCATCGTAGAAGAGGAGATCACGTTTGCTGTTCTTTTCGGACAGGTCGCGCATGATCCGTCCGGTGAGGTGGATCAGTTTCGCCTTCGCCCATTCATTGAGAAGCTGATGGATCCATTCCAGGATGACCAGCAGGACAAGAGAGATCAGAAGAAGGACAACGATCCTGGAAACTTCTGTATTGCCGGTAAGACCATCGATGATCATCTTCAGAATGAACGTATCGTTGATCGCCATGCCGCTCTTCAGCAGCACGTTCAGAAGGATGACACGTATGATCAATGGCTTATCGTATTTTGCAGCGTACTTGAGCATGTAGAGCACGTTGCTTATCATATGCCGGATCGAGATCTTTTCTTCTTTCTTCTCGTTGTGCTTCGCGTTTTTGCGACCTTTATCCTTACTCATAGAAAGCCTGCGCTCCTTTCAGCATTTCTTCCGGTAAGCTGTCCTGATAGTTCTCGGCCTGAAGCATGAACATATCGTAGTAATGCTTCTGCTGGTCCATCAGTTCTTCGTGGGACCCTTGCTCCACGACCTGACCGTCTTTCATCATGTAGATCTTGTCTGCCATTCTTGCCGAAGAGAGGCGGTGAGAAATGAAGATCACGCCTCGCCCGAGAGAGATACGCATCATGTTGTTGTACATGTTATATTCTGCCAGCGGATCCAGCGCCGAAGAGGGCTCGTCGAGGATGACCATATCCGGTTCATGTGCGAAGACTCTTGCGATGGCGATCTTCTGCGCCTGACCGCCGGAAGGGACAAATCCCTTCTCGTCAAATTCACGAGTAACGACGGTATCCAGACCTTTCTCGAGTCCCGGATGATTCACATCAAACTGCGCAGCGATAAGTGCTTTTTCCGCAGCCTTATAATCCTCTTCGCCGGATGGCTTTCGCATCAGGACATTTTCCACGAGCGGCATAGCGAAAACCTGCAGATCCTGAAAGACCGTACCGAATCTCTTTCTGTAGGATTCACCGTCAATGTCGTTGATGTCCTTCCCGTTGACCAGGATCTTTCCGGAGGTGGCCGGATACAGACCCATGATCAGCTTAATAAGAGTGGTCTTTCCGGCACCGTTATAACCGACGATCGCCAGCTTCTCGCCTTTGTTCCAGGAGAAACTGACATCGTGGATCGTGCTTTTCTTCGCGCCCGGATAGGTGAAAGATACATGATCCAGCTCGATGCTTAAGATCTCGCCGGCATCCGGCTTCGGTTCCGGCTTCTTTCTGTCCTGCTCCAGAAAATCTTCCAGATTCTTAAAGAGGTGGGAGTCGTTGCTCAACGCGATACGGTTCTCGACCGCATGCTTCAGCTGATCTGTCGAGAAGGCCATCGCCGAGATCATGGCAACATAGCTGGAGATGTCTGCTGCATCTCCGGACTTGACCTTAAAGACGACGTAGAAATAGGCGGCGATCCCGGCAAGGATCGAGTAGCTTCCTTTCATGAGGAAAGAATAGAATGCGGACCGCATGCGGTACTTCATCGAGACCTTTGCCATCTGCTCGACCGCGTTCTCCTGCTTATCCAGAAGGATCGAGTTGATATCGAAAAGACGAACCTCGGCGGCATATTTTTTCTCGTAGTACACACGGTTTACGTAGTTGACTGTACGCTTGTCGCGGGTGATCGCTTTTTCGCGGTCGAAGTTGCAGATGCCGTTCTTTTTGCCGTAGTAGAGGCTGACGACCATCGGGATGATCATAAACACCAGAAGGACCGGATCGACCATGACTACAACGGCCAGTGACATGATCGTCGCGCCCACATTCCCGATATACACACCGGTCGTGATCGCCAGGTCCATCGCGGATTCCGCGCTCCGCTCGAGGGCTCTGGCATAGCGGTCGTAGAACTCCGGATTTTCGTAATCCGAGAGCGTCAGGGTGTCGGAGATATCCATTACTTTATAGAAAATGTGCCGGTACACGAGGGGCGTGCGGATCTTTCTATATGTCTCGTACCAGCCGCAGATAAAGTGCACCACGACGTGGCCGGTGCAGGCGATGATCAGAAACCAGAAGAGCCTTCTATACTCCACACCATGCTCGATGCAGTTGAAGATGTACTTGGTGAGATATACGAAGAAGAAAACATAGAAGATCTGCTCGATGGAGTTTTTGAATATTGTGAAGATCAGAAGCAGCTTGTCGGACTGCCACACCTGCTTCAGCGCATAACGCAACTGTTTCCATGTGCTTGGTTTTGATTCCATGTCTAGCATCCTCCTGAAAATAATGTAAACATCTTATCACTCTTCTTTCTGCTGTGCGTGCTTTTATACCAGCGGGACAACCAGGGAATCGATCGAGCAAAGTTGACAGTGTCCTTTTGCGGTGCTACTATGTAGATAAACTACAAATGTATTTTATGAGACGGGAGAGCATATGGGCAGTAAGGAAATCAAGAAGCTTCCGGATGCGGAGTTTGAGATCATGCGGGCGATCTGGAGATGCCAGGAGCCGGTGACTTCGCCGATCCTTACGGAGAAACTCAGGCTCGCTCTTCCCGAGAAAGACTGGAAGCAGCAGACCATCATGACGATGCTGGTCCGTCTGGAAAAGAAAGCATTTCTCCGATCGGAGAAAAATGGTAAAGAGAGATACTATTCTCCGGCGGTGTCCGAAGAAGAGTATATGCAGGTTGAAGCGAAAAGCCTCCGCCAGCGCTTCGGCGGATCTCGTGTCACAGGATTGGTAAAGTCACTTTGCGATGGCGGAGATCTCTCGGAAGAAGAGATATCGGACTTAAAAAAATGGCTCGATGAGCAGTAAGGAGAATCATGGGAAATCTTTTTCAGACGATCGTTCTTAACTCGCTGAATATGACATTGGTAGCACTGCTTCTGATGGCTGTTCTTCGTGCGTTCAAGACCGTCCAGTCCCCGAAGATCCGGTATTACTCCTGGCTGATCGTGCTTCTTGGATTTCTGATTCCTGTGCGCTTGAATTTCGGCAGAGTTCTTTTGGCGGTCCCGAAAAACACAGTGGAACTCCCTGTGGCTCTGGGGGCAAACGCCCGCGTCGCGAATGCTTCCGGATCCGGCATATCCATGGATACACTGCTCCTCGTTCTGACGGGCATATATCTTGTCGGCGTCGTAACTTATCTTCTGGTAGCTTTCAGCCGCTTTTTCCGCTGGAAAAGAACTGTCCTCCGGCTTTCTGCACAGGACGAAAGATATAACAGCATCCTGTATTTTGTCGCGCAGGATATGGGGATTGAATCGGTTGAACTCCGCTTCTCGGAGATGATCTCTTCACCGATGATGATCGGCCTTAGAAAACCGACGATCCTTCTGCCGAACCGGAAATATAATTATCACGAACTCCGCCTGATCCTCAAGCACGAACTGATGCACTTCCGGCATCAGGATCTCTGGATCAAACTTCTCCTGATCTTCTGCCGTGCTGCACACTGGTTTAACCCGTTTATGGTACTCGTCGCAAGATCCCTCGAGCAGGAGTGCGAATACTATTGCGACATGGCTGTCATGGAAGGTGAGTCGGAGCCGATGCGAAAGGTCTATTGTGAATCGATCGTGAATACCCTTGCGGACCAGGTGCAGAGAAGAAAACAGAATGTCAGACCGGTACTGGCAACGAGTTTCTATTCACCGAAATCAGGACTCAAGCACCGTTTCTCCATGGTGCTTCGGGGGAAGACGAGAAAGTTCGTGGGTGTCCTGATCCTGGCGGGGATGCTGACCGTCGTGTCCGGATTTGTGCTGGGTGGAAAAAACGAGAATGAGAATGCCGGATCCGCCGGAAAGATGAATTCGTCAGGTTTTACCGTGACGAGCGAAGAGAAAGTTTCGAATACGGAATGGTCAGAGCAGGAAGTGGAAGAAACGACCTGGACAGAGGAACCGGGAATAGAAGAAACGACTTGGATCGACGAGAAGGATATAGAAGAAACAACATATTATGAAGAATCCGCCATTTATCTCGAGTCCTCGGAATACGAGTCTTCCAGGTCGGAGAGCGTCATGTGGACGGGTGAGATGGAGACGGAGAAAACGACACAAGTGGCAGAGACTTTCTTAAGTGAGCCATATGTGGTGAGACCTTCGGATAGCTGATACACGAGAACGATCTTTTTTTGCTTTTGAAAACTACATATGTAGTGAATGAAAGGACGAGAACCAATATGAAAAAGACAGCACAGAGAATAGCGGGAGCAGGGTTGGGGATACTGATTCTGATCTCTTCGGTTTCTTGTAAAAACAAAGGAAAGGAAAGCGTTCTCCCTTCGGAAAGTGCTTCGGAAGGAACGACCCGTGAAGAGATCGTGGCTCTGAATGACGGGCAGTATGTGAAAGAAGATGACCCGTATTTCGAATGCAGGGAGATCCCGCTTTCTATCCGTCCGGAAGAGGGAAAAAACATCAAAGATTATGAGCTTTTCCATACGACGATCGGTGAAGGAAAGATCGTCGCCGGCCTCTATTCGAGATATACCGATGGAAGCGACAGCAATCGGATCGTGACTTTCAATATGGATGGAGAAATCATCAGTAGCGCTACGCTTCCGGAAGGAGAAAGCCTGGTCTCTGTTGCGAATGGAAGAAACGGAGAGATCCTGGTCATGACTGATGCGAATGCTTCGAATAAAAACGAAGCGTTTATGTGCGTTTACAAAGTCTTAGATGACGTAACTCTGGCAAAAGCACTGGATCTTCCTAATGGAATCCGGATGAGCAGCAATGCGTTCTTTACCGAAATGGAGGATGGATCGTATCTTACCCATGACTACGGACGGATCCTCCGGTTCAGTCCTTCCGGTGAGATTCTGACGGATATGACAGTCGGGAACGCACAGCACTCGATGATCCATATCGACGGGGAATGGTTCGTGGTCACCTATGAGTGGAATGATGATTTCACGGAAGAGGTGAACTCGATACTAAAGGTCGATCTTTCTGAAGGAAAGACGGTTGGAGAGAAGATGCGGATCGACAGTAAGTGGATGTATAGTTTTACGCAGACAGGAGATGCGTGTTACCACGCGGATGTGAACGGGATCTATAAACTCGACATGAAAGGAAACACGAAGAGCCTGGTGCTTTCCTGGAACGAAACAGACTGTGTTCCCGGGATCATGCTGGATCCGGTCTTCCAGGTTCCATCTTCTGACGAAGTGCTTTTCGTGAAGAAGGATTTTTCGCATGAAGACATAGTTTCTTCTGTTCCGAAGTATTCTCTGATGCATCTGACGAGGGCGAAGACGAATCCGCACGCAGGGAAAAGGATCCTGACTGCGGCGGTGGCCGGGGAAGAAGGGAAAACGGAATTTCATGAAATCATGATCCGGTATAATACCGACCCGCAGAGTACGGCCCGTATCCAGATCGTAGACTATAACGGTCTGTTCGGAATCTATGGTTCGACAGAAACGATGGAGGATCTTCTGGATCGGATCAACATGGAGATCATGTCCGGAAATGGTCCGGATATTCTTGTGAACTGTGCCGGATACCCGCGCTTTTCCAGCGGAGCGCGGATGGCGGATATGAATCCATTCCTGGATGGATCTTCCGGGATCACGAGAAGTGAATACTACGACAATCTTTTCCATGCATTTGAGACCGATGGAAAACTCTATCAGATCCCGATCTGCGTCGAGATCAGCGGGCTGGCTATCAATGACAGTGCACTCGGAAACAAGCACGAGTATTCCATTCATGACCTGCTTTCTGTCTCGGAGACGCTTCCAACGGATATGGCGCTTTTCCCGGTATATTCCCACGAAGATATTCTGGATATGCTCCTTCCGGTAGCTTTGAAAAACTTTGTAAATGATGACGGTCAAACCTGTAAGTTTGACTCCCAAGAGTTCTGTGAGCTTCTACAGTTTTGCAGGACATATGGATCGCCTAAAGAATCCATAAGTCAGAATGGGAGTGCATGGACGGATCCGATCGACTATCTGGATCTGGAGACGGTTGCCGCAGTTCCCTATTCTTTCGATTCATTCTTCCATTACGGAGAATACATGACCGCACTTCACGGGAAAGTGCTTTTCAGCGGGTATCCGGTAACAGAAGGGACGGGGATCGCGGCGGAAGCGGTCATGTCGGCGTGCATCTGCGCCTCCTCATCTGGTAAAGAAGAGGCGTGGGATTTCATCCGGTATCTTCTCTCTATCGAGACACAGAAAACCATTGCCGGATCCGGCGGGGGATTCCCGGTACAGCGTCAGGTTTTTTCTGAGCATATAAAGACACGGATGAATCAATATGAGTCGCGCCTGGAAGGAAATTCCGACTCAGAAGGAGACATTAAGCTGCGGGCGATCCTCAGCGAGAAAGAGAAGGTGCTGGATGGCCTCTCAGATCTTATGGCACGCGTTAATTCCCAGATCTCCTCGGATCCATATATTCAGGATATTATAAAAGAAGAGGCAGCAGCTTATTTTTCCGGACAGAAAAGCGCGGAAGAGGTGAGCCGTATTATCCAGAACCGCGCAATGACGATCGTCCTGGAGAGAGGATAGATCTAGGCATACGACGATATGCCGGAATTTTTTTAAATGGTTATACGAGGCATGGAACTTGTATGACAGAAAAAAGGCTCTCATTCCCAAGGATTTCGTGAAGAGCCAAGAAAAAACGAAAGAGAAGGTAACTGTTTTGTTGATTGAAGAAAAGAATTCTATCATGAAAAAAGTGATATCTGCTATTCTCGCTGTAGCGGTCGCTCTGACTATGTCGGGATGTAATATAAGCACTTCGTCGGAAAAGCAGAGCGGATCATCGGTCAACACGAAAAAAAGGCAGGAAGTCGTTGCGGAGTCCGATCCGTACTTCTACATAACGGAGAAGGAACTGTCTATCCCGGTTGAAAAGGACAGGAAAGTTGTCTATGCCGATGTAGGAGAGTGCAGATTCGTCGGAGATCAGGTCTTTGTTTCCTACATGCTCTTCTACGAAACCGAAGGGGAACCGGAAGGCATTCTTGGAAGAGTGCTTTTTGATAAAGAGGGGAATCTTCTTGCGGATCTATCTTCCAAGGCGGAGTCGAAGGAGCGGATCGAGAAGATCATCGAAGATAACAGCCATGAACTTTATGCGATCTCATTTGATTCATCGGAATTTTCCTATTCGATCCAAAAGCTTAATAAGGACGGTTTGCACGGAGAAAAAAGAAAGATCCCTGCGGAAATAGACGAAGAAAGTGAAGTGCTTTTCCTGCAGGATGGAAACCTGATGATCGCCAATATGGGTGAGTTGCGCGTGATTGCGCCGGATGGCTCGCTGACCGGTTCATGCAGTCAGGAAGAGTTCATGGGACGGGTCTTCATTCAGGACGGGAAATACTATGGCGGATGTAACCACTATTCGCCGGAGGATTGGGATGAAAGCTATACCTATATCCGTGAGATCGATCCGAAGACAGGTGAACTGAAGGGCAATAAGATCAAGTGCGGGGATTTTTCACGCATGTCGCGGGAAAAGGACCGGAGCTATCTTCTTTCGGCGGGGGAGATCGCAAAGGTCGATCTTCTGGATCCTTCTAAGAATCAGGTGGTGTTCAGCTGGAACGATACCGACTATGATTCCGCGCGGATCCTGGATACGAAGGTCAGTTCGGATCAGGAATTCTATTTCATCGAAGAATCGGGAAATGCGGAATCAGAAGAAAACGACGATCCCAGAGTGGAACTGAAACTGTTGCAGGCTGTCCGCGCAGAGAAGAATCCCAATGCCGGAAAAAAGATCATTCGCGTGGGTGTATTCGAACAGGATGTAAATTTCAAAAGACATGTCAACCAGTATAATCTGGATGCGGATTCAACAAGCCGCGTAGAGCTGTATTATTATTCTCTCAACAGTGTTCCCGCGTCTTCCGGATTGGAAATGGAGAAGCGTATTGCGGAGAAGATCTCGATGGATCTGCTAAGTGGTGACGGACCGGATATTCTGATGAATGCGTCGTGGCTTTCTCAGTTTAATACTGACAAAGTACTGGTTGACCTGAATACTTTTATCGACAGCACAGATGGTTCCGGGCTGGACAGGAGTGAATATTTGGATAGCCTGTTCCGGGCCTCGGAACAGGGTGGGAAACTCTATCACTTGCCTCTGACTTTTTACGTGCATGGCTGGGTCGCCAACCGTGAGCTTCTGGGAGATACATCTTCTTATTCGTATAAGGAATTTCTGGACGCTTGTGAAAAACTTCCCGAAGATGTCTCTGTATTCACGGAAAGCCCATATAACGACCTGCTTTCACTGCTTCCTGTTTCTGAGTTCGTTGATTATGAGAAGGGCCAGGTGCACTTCGAGGATCCGGAATTTAAGCAGCTTCTGGAACTGGTCAGAAAATATGGCTCGCCGAGGACGCATGAACAGCTTGCCAAGGAGATGGAAGATGAAGGGAGCGCCAGACCGGACAGCGGAGAGCTTTTCTGCGAGAACATGCTGGCCTTTACAACAGAAGCATTTGGGGATCTTTTCTCCTTCACCAGAGCGAAGAAAAGGCTTGGAGGAAAGGGTGTTTTCTGCGGGAGCCCCAGCCGTTCCGGAGGATCTATGATGGCAAGAGTAAGCATCTCTATGGCGATCTCCGCATCCTCCAAGAATCAGAATGAAGCATGGGAATTCCTGCGCTTTATGGTCTCGGATGAACAGCAGGAGATGATGACGGAATCCCTAAACTGCAATTTCATTCCCGTGTCCCGAAAAGCACTGAATCTTCAGAATGAAAAGTGGATGGAGTTCAACCGGAAAAGAATCGAAAACTATGTTCCCGATCCGCGGTATCCGGATGAGAAGCCTCTCGAAATTACCGATGAAACACTCTCGGAGTACATGAAAATTTTGGAGAGTATCCGGCTCATTTCATCTTCCGATCCGGAGCTGATGTCGATCGTGATGGAAGAAGCGGCAGGGTATTTTGCAAGTCAGCGGAGCCTGGACGAAGTGTGCAGTACGATATCGAACCGGGCAAAGACGATCGTGCAGGAAAGAGGATAAGATACATGATGAAAAAACAAAATCTTCCATTGAAAAAAATGGTGTCGACATTTCTCGCGATATCGATGGTCCTGACCATAGCGGGATGCCGTAAGCCGAAAGAAAAACAGAAGAAAGAGTATCGTGTCGTAAAGGAGTCGGACCCGTATTATTCCGCATCGGAAGTGGAGTTGATTATTCCTCGTAAGGAGGGAAAAGAACTGCAGCAGTTTCTTGTAAATAAACCGGAGATCGTGGACGGGAAGATCCGCTTTAAATTCGATGCGAGCTACAAGGTTCCGAAAGAACTGAATGACAAGCAGTACCTATGCGCGCAGAACCTCGATAACTTCACGGAAGAGGAGAAACTGGCGATTTGGGAAGAGTGGATCAGCTATTTCGATGAAGGCATTGCCTGCTTTGACCTTAACGGGAATTTCCTCGGTGTGGAAAAAGAAGAGGAGGATCCTCGTGCTTCTATGCACTGGGCAGGTGAGCATTCGGAGCTTTTCTATTGCCGCTCCCTTTCGGATGGAAGAAGCCTCGGCTGGAACTTCGAAAAGATAGTGCTTTTCGATCCGGAGGGAAAAGAACTGGCGAGCTATGTTCCCGAGTTGTTTTCGGGAGAAGTCTTAGTAGTGGGAGATGAGATCTTTGTTTCCGGCCGCCACTATGATGAGAAGAATACTGAAGCGTCGTATGACTACATCGTCCGGCTGGATAATCAGACGCTGAAAGAAAATGGAGATCAGATCCGGCTTTCCGGATCGGTCAGTATGGGGGATATCTGTGCGGGTGATCAGGGTCTTTTCCGGATGAGCTCCAATGGAATAAATAAGATCAATACCGATAGCGGAAAAGAGGAAGAATTCCTTCTCTGGAGTGATACCGATCTGAATTATGTGGGCATGATCGGAGATGGCGCGCAGATCGGTAGCAATAAGTGTCAGCTGATCAAGTATGTGAACGAGGAAACAGATGAGAATGGACATCTGGTCATGCACGTTCTTCTTGTCACGCTTACTAAGGAAACGAAAAATCCGCATGCCGGAAAGACGGTGCTCACGCTCGGTGATGCACGTGAAAATGATGCAGATCTTGTTGAAACGGTGGTTGCATATAACCTGCTTCCGGATAAGAAAGTTCGGATCGAGGTGCACGACTATTCTTCCTATGCAAGTGCTTATGGTGCCTACGAGAAAGTCATCTCCAAGATCGCCGATCAGGTCTATCTCGATCTTCTTGGCGGAACCGGTCCCGATATTCTCGTGAACTTCGCCACCTCACCCTCCTTTCAGACAGAAGATGTACTTCTGGATCTGATGCCGTACCTAAGCGGAGATACCGGGCTTTCGGATCAGAAATACTACAGTACTCTTCTTCGTGCCTATGAAAAGGACGGAAAAGTATTCCATCTTCCGACAAATGTGGAACTCCTTGGCTTCTGGGGAAACCAGGAATTCCTGCCGGATACAGTATCCATTTCAGCTTCCGGTTTTGATACGATCCGCGCCTCTTTGCCGGAGAATACTCTGCTTCTTCCTGCAGCGGAATACGACGATCTTCTGGAGACATGGCTTCCGCAGATTTTAGGACAGTATCTGGATATGCAAAACGGCCGGGCAGACTTCAATAATGATTCTTTTACCGCACTTCTTGAAGCAGTCAAAAAGTATGGATCCCACGTGGAAGAACCGATTGAGATCGAGTATGAAGAAGCGATGGCAAAAGCACCGGAGACGCTTCTTCACGAGAAAATGGTGGCGATGATCCCGTACATTATCTCTTCGCCAAAGGCTTATAAGGACTGCCTTGCGCTTGGTAATGGACACGGAAGAGTCTATGCTTTTGGAGATGTTTCCGGCATGGCAGTTGACAGCCGGATGACGGTAGCCATCTCAAAGAGTACGCCTTATGCGCAGGAGGCATGGGACTTCCTCTGCACGCTTTTTAACGAAGAGAACCAGAAACACTTCGCGGAGAATCTCGGCGGGATCCCCGTATCCAGAAACGGCGTGGATGCACTCTGCAAAAAGTGTGAGATGACAGAAAATGAGGCAAGTGCTTTTGAAGCGGAATTAGAGAGGACACATGAAGTTTGCGTCAGGGATGACTCGATCATGGACATCGTAAAAGAAGAAGCAGAAGGATTCTTCATGGGCCAGAAAGAGATCCGCTCCGTGGTCAGCACGATCAATAACCGCGTGGCGACGATCCTCAAGGAGAGAAAGTGACAGATGGAGTAACGGAGATATTGACAATCGGTTTTTAGTATTCCATGGGGGCATCATAAACTGATTTTTGAATCATAGTTCGCTTAAAAAGCTTGTCTTATTTAATTATTCCCAGGGTGGACAGCCCGCCGAGCATGATAAGGACCAGGATCGCCAGTACAATGATCAATGGTTTGAGCATATAAGTCTGTCCGGCGTTTTTGACTTCGTAGATCACCCAGTCATCACTTGCCGGTTCGCTTGCTGATCCGCAGTATGGACAGTTTCTGGTCTTAAATGAATTGAAGCTGGCGCCGCAGTTCCGACACTGGATCTTCGCGATGGAGAAGTTGGAAGTGGTCGGGACATCAGTTCTTCGCCCAGCCTTGATCCGGTATACTTCGCGTTGTGACTTGATATGGTCGCCCAGATCACGTGTGACATCGACAAAAAGATTGCCCGTGACATAGACATATTTGCCTTCCTGTTTGATCTTGTTGCAGGACATCCATCCGCTAAAAGCACAGTCGACCACATTGTCGAATTCTGATCCGATGTCGCCGCCTTCGTAGAAGGGGAGGGAGGCACGGTTATCGGAAAAAGCAATCAGCTTAAACAAGGAAGTGATTCTTGAAGAGAAGGTCTCAAAGGTGTAAGCAGGCATGATCTTCGACATTTTAGCTTCGAATATTTTTCTTGATCTGCCTACTGAGAGAGCCGGACCTGTTCCCGTACCGATCTGACGCCCCGCGGCGGCAAAAATCGAAAACATCCACATGAAGTAACCGATGAGCGGGCTTATGAGGATCGTGCCCAAAACGTACCTGATCAAGATCATCGGGGTGAAGGATCCATAGGTCTCCGGCATCGTATGGCGCTGGTACCAGGCGACACCTACCATCAAAGGGATCATGACGGGAAGAGAATACAGTCCGTATTTAATGATGGTCTTCTTGATCGGATCGCGTTTCCCGTGCGTGTCATAAGTAAAAAAGTAATTCGTTACCTTCGGATACAGTTCGGACATCTTAAACGCCGTTCCACAGTGACTGCATCCCTCCTGCAGTTCTTTGATCGTGGAGACCGAACCGCAGTTCGGGCAGCAGTAAGTATCGCCGCTGACATCTTCACCGCTTCGCACATCGACTACAGTTTCGTATATCGCCTGCGGCTCCTTTTTCTTATAGGGTTTCATATTGGGACGGTCGAAGGTCTTCGTATGCTCGACAAAACCGACCGACCACGATGTCTCATACTGACCGTCCTGCCAGGAGCGGACGTTGTTGAATCCTTCTTGGAAATAGGCACCGGGGACCATCTCGTCCGTGAAGCGCAGACTTCTATTCGCGATGCGCTTCTGCTGCAGTTCCAAGCAGTACCGGAGTTCTCTGTCTGCCGACATCACTTTGGCACCCGGTTCATTCGCGTGATTTAATTCTTCGCGAAAAGCGGCGGCGACGGCGTCTCTGGTCGGCTTTCTGTCTTCCGTTACTGCGGAGGTGCCATCAAGCATCGCCGAAGCTTCTTCCACGCTCACGCCTGATGCAAGAGCAACTGCTTCCTCTTCCGTAAGCCAGTTCTTTTTCGGATTCGTATTATTCTCGCTCATATTTTTTACCCCGTATTTGCATGCCCCTGTTTACCATGTCTTTATCTTACCACGTTCATCTTCATGAACAAAGAGATTCGTCTCTTCGATGCTCTGTCAATTCCCATCGATCGGGAAATCGAAGGAGATTACATAGTCACCTATATGATGAACCTGCAGCATGCACATTTGTCTGTCTCTTTGGAAGCTTACGTTCCAAGAGTCTTCGCTGCTTTTCATGTCGGTACGGATCGCGAAATCTTCCGACTGGATCTTGTCAGCGATTGCCTGAGCTACCTCGAATGCAAAATCCTTATCTTCAATATGCAGTTCCAGGGTAATGTTGCCAGGGCCTTCAAAAATCGGATCACACTTGAATCCGGAGAAGACAGAGATCCTGCTGATATAGCATGTGGTGTCCGAAGAGCCTTCATAGAATAACCAGCTGAAGTCGTCATCCTTTTTCGTGAAAGTTCTGCAGCCGTCCATGTTGATAGTCTCGTAATAATCCGCGCTCTTTGTGCCTGTTTTCACATTCATCGTGTTCCAGAGATCTTTGACGATCTCCTCTGTTGTCATCCCGTCCAGACGGAGAATGATCGAATCATTGGTGACCGGCTTCGTCTCCGAAAGAGTTGTGGCCGCCTCTATCTGGATTTCAGGATTTTCAGATCTTCTGGTCGATTCTGCGAGGTTGGTATGCGTATCTTTGGTCGATCCCTGATTCTCCTTCTTAGAACAAGCAGTGGTGGCTCCGATGAGCATTGCTACGGTAAGTGTTGTGGCGATGATTCTGATAATAGCTTTCGTTTTCATAATTCGTATTCCTTTCGTATTCGCATGTAGCGTTATAGGCTTAAGTGCTTTTCAAAAAGCATCTTCCGTAGATGGGGTAACAGGCTGCGTCGGACATCCTGTTTCCCCGCATCTACCCTATAGACGAATAACGAAAGGGAATTATTGGGTGGTTTTAGAAGATTTTTCAAAAAGATTATTTCCCGATGAGCGGAATGGAAAAGTCGATGACATAATCTGTCAGGCAGTAGGCCCTTATACTGAAGGCCCTGCCGTTGCCCTGGAGACGCACGGTTCTCATGCTTACACTGGTTCCAACATCGCTTTTGACTTTGTATCCTTCCGATTCGAAGCGCTCGATGATCAATTCGAACACGTCTTCCGAGAAATCCTCGTCACCAAGATAAACCAACAGATGGACATAGGAATTCTCATCGTCGCCTTTGAAGACCGGATCACATTCATCCTTCGAGTACACATCCAGTGCGCTGATAAAGCGTTTGGCATCATTTCTGCTGAATGACCAGGAGAACTTATCGGGATGAAGCAGGGAAGGATTATCGGATAGGATGAGCTTCTCGCAATACTCTTCCCGTGTCATCCCTGTGTGCACATCGGTGGTTTTCCAAAGGTTCTCGATGCACTCTTCTGCGGTCATATCATCCATATACACATAGATCGAATTGTCCGTGGCTTTTCCGTACGTGTCTTCATCGTTCTTTCCGGAGATATTTACGGCAGAAGTGTCTGCGCCTTCCGTGTCGATCACTCCACGCCCGTTTTGACTTGTCCCTTGAACCTGAGCATCATTCTTCTTTTGGGTGGAGGCATTATGTGTAAATCCTATAGTGATGCCGATTATTGCACCAATAACAACGACTGCCGCGATGCCTCCGTAAATTACTTTTTCCATTATGGTACCTGTCCCTTTCTTTACTGCCTCGGCAGCAGTAGAAGTGGCTTCCCCTGTGGAAGCCTCAGCAGATGCGGACAGGTGGCTGAGCAGTGAAGCGGGCATGGGCTTAAAGGGCACCTGCTCGGCTTCTTTGATAAACAGTTTGCTTAAGAACGGCACGACCATAAACAACTTGGTGTCATTATCTTTTTCATATTTCTCGACCTCCTTCTTGATTTTCTTCTTGGCGAAGCTTAGCCGCCAAAGAACTGTTCCCTGGGGAACACCAAGAACTTCGGAGATCTCTTTCGTCGTCATTTCATCGAAATAGTAGAGAATGAGAGTTTTTCTGATTTCTTCCGACAAGGACTTCTCGATAATGTCCATGATCACCTTTCTCATCTCGGCGGACTCGATAAGAGAGTCCGGAAGGAAATCCTCGGCCACATCCTCGACGTTCTCGAAGAATTCGTCTTCTACATTGACGGTCTTTGTCAGTTTGATCCGGTCAAGACATTTGTTAGCTGCTGTTTTCTTCAGCCAGGCGTGGACCTTGCTCTTATCCTGGATCGAGTCGTAGGACTTGATCAGGGAGAGAAAAGTCTCCTGGACGATGTCCTCTGCATCGGCCTCGTTCTTAAGAAGAGACATGGCCGTCCAGTACACCGCACGGTACGAGTCATTGTAGATCTTTTCGAGTTCTTGGTTTGTCACTTTTTTCGCCTCCTGTTTATCCGCATCTGTCCTATAGACGAATAGAGGAAGAGGTTTATTGGGTGGTTAGAGAAATATTTCTTTCTTTTCTGTCTTCAGTATATCAGAGAATCGTAGCACGTCTATCGAAGAAATAATTACCAAAATAGTAAAACCAAGAACAGAAGAAACAAGAAACCCCGAAACCATTGCGGTATCGGGGTTTTCTTTCTGGAGCCGATTGCGAGACTCGAACTCGCGACCTGCTGATTACAAATGGAAAAGAAGGTGTATTTCATCGTGACATATGATGGCATAAATGCCTGCAATCACGAGCTTTTCTGTGATAAAGGTTTCCTCATCATGGAGCTGGATGTGGATAGCAGGAAATTTAGCGGCATGAATGGAAAGGTGAATCAGTATCCATACATTGTAGTGAATGAGAATATGTCTCCGGAGAGGAAGCGATCAACGATCGCGCATGAACTCGTTCATATCATGTTCTCGGATAAGAATTGTTCAGAAGAAGCAGAGAAAGAAAAACGAGCAACAGCCGTAGCCGGTGCATTTCTCATTTCAATCGATGATGTCCATAGAGAACTTGGCTCCCATAGGACACGTGTTACCAAGGATTATATATTGACTTGCGAAGAATACGGTATATCCATGTATCTTCTGGTAAAGCGCGCTGCTTTGGCAGGGATTATATCATCCAGTTTGGAGAAGAACTTCTATATTCGAGCAAACAAAGCAGGATATCAAACGAATGAACCTGTGTACATTAAAGATCCGGAGTCGCCAACACTTCTGCGTCAACTGGTATACAGAGCGGTTAACGAGGAAGGCTTGTCGATGGCGCGCGGAGCAGAATTACTCGGGACTAGTATTGCGGAAATGGAGCAGTTTTGTGGATTGGCGGTGACTTGATTTGGAATATATCAGTAATCTTATACGCATCGCTTCTTTTCTGAATCTGCATAGTATCACCTCCTGAACACTTGAGAATAAGCGCTTTTTCAGCTGTGCTGCATACATTGCAAATCGGACTCTGTCCCAATATTGGGACAGAATTATTTGGCGCGCCGTATTGTTTTCAAAATGCAAATCGAAATGTTGTCGAAATGTTCCGAAATGTTGCCGAAATGTCATAGAAAAGTTCCGAAATGTCTGGTATTATCAACGTGTGAGGAGGTAGTGTTATGAAAATCAGTGAGTTATTTCCCGATGTCATGTGTGAAGATTTGAATTATGAGTATAAGGCTGTCTTGAACCCTGATCATATTGTCAAATGGGCAAAAACTATTGTTGGATTTGCAAATGATAAAGGCGGAATAATATTCATAGGTGTTGCAAATGACGGAGAAACATTTGGCCTTTCACTTGAAGATATTGATGCTACGAAACTCCTTGTATCTCAGGTAAACGACAGAAACATATTTCCTCATGTAAAGTATACATATATGTTGCGAAGTGTGGATGAAAAAGCAGAAAAGTACGTGTTGGCGCTTAAAGTCAAACCATCAGACTCGATTGTAAGATACCGCGAGGGCGACTATAACGAGACAGTTTATATCAAAGGGGACGGAAACACAACTCCAGCAACCCCAGAAGAGATAATCGCATTGTCAAAGCGAAAATACGGGGTAGATAACGAAACAAGTGAAATCAAATATAGCAGCAGGGAATGGAAAGATTATTTAGATCTGTGCAAAGAATACCGGTCTGATTCATCTGCTCCTACACTTAAAGAATTGCAAAATGAGGAAGTCGTTTCAAAGGATGGTTTTGCAAAAACGGGACTGCTCATGTTTAAAGACAATTATGAAGGTGATGATACGCTGATTTGTTGCCGCCTTTGGAAGGGTGACAAGAAGATTGGAGATGCGCTTGATAGCGACAGGTTTAAAGGGCCGATTTCTACAGTTTTCAGAAATGCAATAAGATTTATCGAGCGTAATACAAAAACAGGCTGGCGCAAAGTTGAAGAAGGCGGACGAGAAGAAATTCGTTCTTATCCGGCAGAAGCAATAAGAGAAGCACTTGTTAATGCTATTGCCCATCGTGATTATTCGATTTCCGGTACTCAGATAGATATAGATATTTATAGTGACAGGATCGATATTGTCTCGCCAGGCTCATGGTTGCTTCCCAGATCATATGAAGAGTATCCTCTAGGTTCTATTCCTTCTATAAGGAGAAACGCAATAATCGCCGCATGTCTTGATATAGCAAATCTGATGGAGCGAGGCGGAACCGGATTTCAGACTATAATTGAAAGCTACAAAGATGCTGGGGAAGCAAAACAGCCCGGCGTATTAATATATCCGGGATTCCTTGATTTGCGGCTTTTTGATTTGTTGTATGATACACAGACAGTAAATGAAGATCTCTCTGATAAGGATAAAGTCATAGAGTTGCTTCGAGTAAAGCCTTGTTCTGTAAAAGAATTGCAAGCGGTAACGCACTATAGCAGTAGGAGTACTTTTTTGTCGGAGATACTTAATCCGTTATTAAAAGAGGGCATAGTTTATCGTGAGGGTAATCCTAAATCGCCGAGGTCTTTGATTAAAATCTCAAATCCATCGCAACATAACAAAACCTGAGACTGACTGATTACCGTCAACGACCGTCAACTCTCGTTGATCATCGTTGATCATAAGTATATATCGGTAGCTGCCCAATATTGACCCAGTGGAAGAGGCAATTCATTCTCACGCCCAGCACGCCCAAACGAATCCTCACGAACACGCAGCAAGAATAAAACCAGCGCAAATTCTTACCTCTTTTGTTAAAAAAGACAAAATACAATCCGATATATGTGAATATTTGTGCCAAGTGACGATTTCTCAATTTTATTGTAAGAATAACGACTATAATATCGCTATATGTGTTGAAAGATGACGCGGAGGACAATGCGTATGGATGACGGAAAGATTGTAGATTTGTTTCTAGCAAGAGATGAAAATGCAATCAGACAGGTGTCGCTAAAATATGGAGGCCTATTGAGAACAGTATCCTACAGGATAACCGAAGATATTGAAACAGCCAAAGAATGCGAGAATGATACATATTTGCAAGCGTGGAATCTAATTCCGCCACACAAACCATATGATTATTTGATCGCATTTCTGTCAAGAATAGTTCGTAACGTTTCTATAGATCGTTGTCTTCGCGAGGAACGGTTAAAACGAAAAGGATACCTTGTAGAGTTGTCTGTTGAGATGGAGCAGTTCCTTCCTGCGGAAGAGTCAATCGAAACAGAAATTGATCGGAAAGTATTGGCAGATGCAATTAGTAACTTTCTTTTGATGCAGTCCAAAGAAAAACGCATAATCTTCATGCGACGATACTTTGAATTTGAAACAGTCTCATCGATTTCAAAGAATATGCGATGTAAAGAAAGCAGAGTTTATACTCTACTCCATCGAATGAGACAAGATCTCCGAAAGTATTTGAAGAAGGAGGAAGTTATATGAGTTTCGAGGAAAGATTGCTACTGATATCAGATATAGATAGCAAGTTAATAGAAGAACTTGCTGATGATTATAGAAATGAACAGAAGAAATCAGTAACAAAACTGCAAATAGGTGTGATTGTGGGTATTTGCGCTACGCTGGCTTTGGTTATTGGGATTTTTTTGTGGAAAAATGGCTCGCGACCCCAAAATACTATAGAGAGTTCTTCCACTGACGTTACTTATTTTGCTTTGAATTCAATAGTAACTATTAATGGAATTGAATATGTTCCTTCTGGTCCAGCAACCTTTCGAGAATATACACTCCCAGCCAATAACGATATTACGGAAGCTGATCTAGGTAAAAGCATTGGAGAAGTAGAGCATTGCATTTCTTCACCTGAATTGTTGGGAAAGAAAGCATACTTCTATTCTAAAGACCAGAGTAATGGAATGGTTATCATTCTTGATATCGGTGGAACTTATGAATTCTATGAACGTGTAGATGGAGGAGGTGATAAATAATAACAGGAATTATGACTTTAATGTAACTTCCAGACACCCAAGAACAAGTCTTTAAAAGGAGGGACTCATATGAAAAAGATTGCAATAGGAATGAAGTTTTTATGTGCACTGCTTACGGCATCACTGATCTTTACTTCTGGTTCCGTAGTAGAAGCAAGTGGATCTGAAGAAGTGATTACATTAGAAGCAGCAGTTGATTCTGAAAACAACTCATTGGATTCAAATACCATTTCAGAAGCAGATTTTGAGTATTCAAATTTGATAAATCAAGAATTTGATACTTTGGTAGCGCACTGGGGCGGAGAGTACCCAATATACTATGCAGGGGCATTCATTGCCGATAGGCAGTTTACTATTTTAGTAACATGCGAACCACAAGATGTTCAGGATGAGATTTGGACTATAACAGGAAACAGAGATATCATTGTCGCTAAGGCATCGAACTCGTACAATGACTTGAAGAACCTTCAGGACCAGATTACCGAGTTGGTGACAAACTTGCAATCAGAGGGAGATCGTGTAGCAAATCTTGTTGTCGGGATAGGTGTAGACGAAATCCAAAATGACGTTTTTGTAGAAGTACTAAACATGGATGAAACTGTTCGAGAAGAAGTAGAAACAATGCTTGAAGCATATAGTTCAGTTCGTCTAGTAGCTAAGGATTCTCCCTATGAAGAAATGACAAATATTCTCAGTAGCATGAATGGGAGCCTCTACTAATGGATAACAAGAAAAAATATATTTTGATTGCGGGAGCACTTTTGATCCTTAACCTCGGTTTCACATCTTGTTCTTCTAAAGCAAGTAATCCATACCAAGAGAAATCGAGTGTTGTTTATCAGGTAACTGAATCCACTGTGTCTATCAAAGCCAGCGTTTTACCTAATCAAGTGCTGGATCTAAGTATTATGAATCAGAGCTCAAAACATTGTTCGATTGGAGAGGATTATGCTATTGAATACAACTTTGAGGGAGATTGGTATGTTGTGCCAATCAAACCCAACACAGCTTTTCCGGCAATCGGCTATTTCATCGAACCAGGCGAAGAACGTTCTTTTACTGTTGAACTTAAGGAGTATTTTGACGTTCTGCCTTCTGGGCACTATCGTATTATCAAGGAGATGATCCTTCGTGACGATGTAGATGAATTTGCCAATGAGAATAACAGAGGTATCCTTGTAGCAGAGTTTGATATCTGATTCTTGAGCTTCAGCTCATTGAGAGAAGTTTTAATTTGTAAATGGGAGGCGAGTGTTTTGAGAATACGACAAAAATGTATATTGATGAGCATAGTTTATGATCAAAAAGTGATTGGAATCATCACTCTTCTTCGAGGCGATGACGGATCGATAATGACTACAGTTTCCAAGAAACCAGACACAGTAGTCATGGGATTTGACGGGCCGGTCCCATCTGTTATTGAAGTGTTGGATTCACTTCTGAAATCGGCTCCGAATGAAAAGTATCTGGTGGCATATTATGGTGCGTTTGCGTATTTGCTTGATTCAAACAATGCGTTTCATTGCTTGGGTGAGAATAATAATCTGATTACTGTTACGAACGGAGAAACTTTATACAAAAATCTATATAACGAACAGTCTACAGTTTCCGGTGAGATTCTAGATGAGAAGTAAGTTTCTTAGTTTATAGCGGATTCATACCTTTTGAGAAGCACGAAAGATGCGATATGAATTGGCTGGAATACGAATGTTGTGGCATTGTTTGGCATAATGCTATATAGGTGAGAAAAAACATGACTGTCCCCAAATTGTCCCCAAATCAGAGGAAAATGCCCGTTTCTGGACGGTTCCTTAGAGGAAACAAGAAACCCCGCAACCGTTGTGGATGCGGGGTTTTCGCTTTGGAGCCGATTGCGAGACTCGAACTCGCGACCTGCTGATTACAAATAGCGGAAGGGGTGTTTTTTATCGTTTTATAAATGCGCCTTTGATGCCTGAAAACAGGGCGTTTGACAGATTTATCGTCGCTTATCGTTTTGCCTGTTTTTATATGATTTTTTGTAAAATAAACACCAAATAAACACCAAAAATCGTTTCAGGATACTTGCTGGCATCTTTAGCTTTTTCTTTTTGAGAAGAGAAAAACGTGATGACTTTTCAGAAATTTTCCCAATAGTGTAACCATATGTGAGAAAATGTCGCTAATAAGGGTGAATGCGCATGAAGAAAACGGAGGAGAGTTTCTTGGAAGACGATAAGATCGTAGATTTATTCTTATCCAGAGACGAACAGGCTATCACTGAGACGTCAAAGAAATACGGCAAGCGGCTTCGACGGATCGCATTTGATATCCTGTGCGACCACGAGGCGGCGGAAGAGTGCGAGAACGATGCGTACTTAAAGACATGGAACCTGATTCCACCTCACGAACCGCGGACCTACCTCTTTGCATTTGTCGGAAGGATCATCAGACACTGTGCGCTGGATATCTGTAAGGCCAATCGCCGGCAGAAGCGGTATGCCGTGTATAGTGAACTGACACAGGAGATGCAGGAATGTATTCCGGCGCCCTATTCTACAGAAGCGGAGATGGACAGGCTTTGCCTCAAGGAACTCTTGGAAACCTTTCTGGATTCCTGCTCTGAAGAGCAGCAGAGAGTGTTTGTTAGAAGATACTGGTACTTCGAATCCGTCGAAAGTATTGCCAAAAGATATGGTATGACGCAAAGCAAAGTCAAGACAGTGCTTTTCCGGATGAGAAAGAAACTGAAAGAGAATCTGAAAAATGGAGGTTATTCACTATGACGGGTCACGATTTATTGGATACTTTAGGCGATATTGATGCCCGATTCCTTCGGAACGAGGCGGATATGCAGGCAAAGAACGACGGAAAATACATGTGGTTGGCTGTTGCTGCCGCGCTTCTGGTGATTGCAGGGGGCGTCTATGTCGTTTCAAGATTTGTTCTGCCAGGAAGGCAGGAGGCGAAAGCCACAGCTGCCGTCACGTATACTGCGCCATCAGAAACGACGAATACTGTCCCAACGTCTTCCACCAATGCGCCGGACAGTAAAGAGCAGGGGGTCTTTGTTCCTGAAATCGTCCTTCCGGAATCGGAAGAGAAAGGGGCATTGGTGATGATGGATATGGTCGGATTAGTGGTCTATAAGGGCGGCATCTATACGCAGGCTGAGTACTATGGCGAGCAGGATCTGGAAAAAGTTTCGGAACTGATCGGCGAGCGCCTCGGAACGGCGAAAGGAAATCTGGATGAGTGGTCTTCACAGGATGAGTACGCGACTGAGTTTGCATCGAATATGGCAGGGGAGGTCTATACGGTCAAGGGCTATGACCCGGACTTCAGAATATGTGTATGTGTATACGAAAATGATGATATCCTCCGAATGGTCATGTTCATGGAGCGGATGAATAATATCACGCTTGCCACAGGAGAAGATATCTTCGAGACCCGGTTACACATATACGGGAATGTGAAATCGGTTCAGAAACAGAGTCAGGAGGATTGGAATAATGGCAGAGGGAACCGAAGTGATGTTTCGATCAGTGACGAAGTCTGGGACGCCTTCTGGAGAAGCACTAACGAGGCACCTGTCGTTGATACCTGGTCGGACGTGAACGAGGCGGAGAAGTGGTATCGGGAAGGGAAAATCGTTCATCTGTATCTCGAGATGGAAGACGGGACAGTGAACCATATCCGGCTAAAAGAAGGCGGATATGTCGGCTACACCATAACCCAGGATTCTTTTTGGGTAAAGATCCCTCTTGAAGACTTTAACAAAGTTTTCGAAGAAGTTCAGTAGTAATGTTGTCCCTCCATTCATTTGCATTATGTTCATGAATGGGGGCTTCTAGAGGCTGTAAAGATCATCAAGGTTGTTGATGGCACGCAGTTTAGCTTCGTTCTGAGGGTTGGCGTATACGTTCATCACAAGTGCCGGTGAACTCTGACCTAGAAGAGCAGCGGTGGTTCTTGGATCGGTTCCGTTCGCGATCAGGATACTTGCAAAAGTGTGCCGTAGCCCGTGAACAGAGATGCGCGGTACGCCACACCAGGCAAGATATTTATTCAACCATTCTCTGAAAGTGCTGTCAAAAATCGGCTTGCCGTCAAGCGTGGTAAATAGACGTGCCTTGTCTCCGTGCTTTCCTTGATAAAGACAGCCAAGCCGTTTGATCTCGGACTCTTGCCACTTTCGATACTCTTTGAACTCGGCAACAAGTTTGTCCGAGATAGGAATAGAACGAACAGAGGATTTGCTCTTAGGTGTGCTCTCTATCATGCCGGTTCCAGGAATGTACTGCGAAGTCCTTGTGATGGATATCATGTGCTTCTCGTAGTTGATATCCTGCCATTCAAGACCAGCGGCTTCCGCTTCGCGAATACCGGTATTAAGGACAAGGAGAATGAACATCCGCGCACGGATATCTTCGTATTCCGGCAGTTTTCGAATGACCTTCTGGGCATCCTTGAGCTCAAGAGCCTGAACATCGGAGTGGGATTTGGCAGGTGCTTTGACACGTTTACACGGATTTTCGTCAATAAGTTCCCATTCGTATGCTTTCCCTAACACTGCGGAAAGTGTCCGAAACCATACTCCAATACTGTTCCGAGAAAGCACGTCCTCTTTTCCATCTTTTCTTACAAGAGAAGAGATCCACCTTCGGATGTCGAGTGGCGTGATGTTTCTGATCAGCATATCGCCAAAGTAGGGGAGCAGCCTTGATTCTATAACTATTCTGTATCCGCTCGCTGTCTTTGGCTTAAGAAGCGGAAGATGATTCATGAAGTAAAGTTCCTTGCAGAAAACCCGAAAAGTCATTTTGTTGTACTGCACGTTTGCGCCGCCCTTGACCTTGCGCTCGAAATCTTCCGCAAACTCAAGAACAGCCTTCTGCTCCTGCTTTGAAGTCAAGCCCTTCGGAGGGACAAACGTTGTGGTCCTTCGGATCTGCTTTCCGTTTTCGTCATAACCGCAACTGACGGTAATCTTATACGTATCGCTTCTTTTCTGAATCTGCATAGTATCACCTCCTGAACACCTGAGAATAAGCGCTTTTTAAGACGCTTTTTAAGCTGTGCTACATACATTGTAAATCGGACTCTGTCCCAATATTTGGACAGAATTAATTGGAGTGTCGTATTGTTTTCAAAATGCAAATCGAAATGTTGCCGAAATGTTCCGAAATGTATTATTTACAATGTGAAGCATATGTGTAACATTCACAGTTCATTTGACGATAATTATAGTAGAAGGCATTTTTCGAGGAGGGCTATCAGATGGACGACAGCATGATCGTAGATCTGTTTCTGAAACGTGATGAAGACGCGCTTCGTCAAGTAACGGAGAAGTATGGAACTAGGATGCTTCGAATTGCTCAGAGAATCACGGAAGATGAAGAAACGGCCAAAGAATGCGTGAATGATGCGTATTTGGAGGCTTGGAAACGGATTCCGCCGAGCGAGCCGCGAGAGTATCTTATGGCTTTTCTTGCCAAAATTGTTCGTGCGAGGGCATTGGATCGTTGCGCACGTGACCAGCGACTGAAGAGAAAAGCGTATGTTGAGGAGCTTACTACAGAACTCGAACAATGCATCCCCTCCGGTACAAGTATAGAGGAGGAAATGGACGGCGTCGCTTTTGCCGAAGCCATAGGACGTTTTCTCAAGACCCAACCACTTGAGAAGTGCCGTGTATTTGTACGACGTTACTATTATCTCGAAAAAACATCTTCTATTGCGCAAAGACTCGGATACAGCGACAACAAAGTCCGGACAATGCTGTGTAGAATGCGCCGAGAACTAAAGGATTTTCTTATAAAGGAGGAGTTACTATGAACGGGAAAGCAATACTAGATATGATGGGAGATCTGGATCCGTGTATCGTGCTTGATGCGGAACCGGATATAGTGAATAGAAAAAAGCCTGTTAATTGGAAAATCGTGGGTGCGGTGGCAGCAGGAGTGCTGGTGTTTTCGTGTGTCGGAATTGGAATCCGACAGATAGCGAAGGCGAAGAAAACCGCATATACGGTCTATCCCGGAAACAGTGAATGGAATGCTCTGGGTGATGTGGAATCCAAAGTAGCTGCTTGCCGCATTCCGGAGGAGGAACTTCAAGAAATGACGGATGAAGATCTTGTTGAGGCTGTGTTGGAGTATCCATTCTTGCTCGATCTGTTTACTGTAGATGATGTGAGGGCATGCGTAAAATGGCAAGCGGAAAACTGCGATGCTCTTCGTGAGTTGATCCGACGAGGAACTGCAACGGAGTTGCTTCTTGCCAAAGTAAAAGAACTATATATAGATGTTCATGTTGAAGGATCTTATGACTTTATGAAGGAACAGCGGCACGACGCACTCTGTTTGATACTTTTCTATGCTCCAGAGTGCAGAAAGGATCTTACGGAGGAAGATATCGATCTGCTCAAGAGATCTTCTATGGTTAAGGAAACAATTGAAATGTGTGGTGATGAAACAGTCTGAAAATGTGAATGCCAAAGGAGATCAGTATGAAATTTAAGAATATAGGTTTTCTGTTGTTTGGATTGTTATTTTTGTGTTCTTGTGGTACTCATCAAAAGGAATCAGCGAGTTCGCTTGAACAAAACAATAGCAGTATAACAGAGCGGACACAGTGTAAAACAACTGAATCGACTCGGGAGATGAAGAATAAAGTAGCTTCCTATGTTGTAACGTATAAAAATCTTGATGAAATTGAAACAGCATCTGACTTAGTTGTAAAAGTAACGGCTTTGGATTCTGAAGAACTGTGTTTTAATCAGCCAGATATTGATAACGGAGTCTTTCCCATGGGGTATGTATTAACATCGATTCGGATTGATGCTGTGTACAAATCTAATGACGTTGTGAAAGTGGGAGATGTGTTGAAAATCGAAGAATATTATACTACATCACTAAATCCGGAAAACAATGCAACTATTATCAATAGCTATGGTTTTTATTGCCCTATGGTCAAAGAGCATCAGTATATACTTTTTTTACAGAAACCACAGAATACAGGCGATTATGAAATCGTTCGATTTGACCTAGGGAAATATGCTATTAACGACGCTATTTCTACTTCAGATGATATTCGTAGACTCAGTTGCGAAGAATTAGAGATTTATAGTCAAGATAATCGCATTCAACGAATTCCTTCTGAATATTTTGACATTGCTGAACAGGTTAAGAAGAAATACAATTAAGTACTTGGACACATACTAAAATCAACATGTAGACTAGTGTGACATATAATAAAGATTTTAAAGCGCAAACTTTTGCGCTTTATTTTGCGCTTTAAAAACGCAGTTGCGTTTTTTTCTTTTCAAAGGTACTGTAGTCATGTCAGATTCTCATCGAAATGTCGTCAATATAAGTGAAGGAGGTCATCCGAATGGACGATGAAGGAATAATCCGCTTATATTGGAACAGGGACGAGACCGCGATTTCCGAGACATCTACGAAATACGGGAAGTACTGTTTCTCGATCGCTTACAGTATCCTCTATAATAATGAGGATTCCGAGGAGTGTGTGAACGATGCCTACACAAAGGTGTGGAATTCGATTCCGCCGCAAAAGCCCACGGTTTTCTCTGCCTTTATCGGACGTATCGTCCGTAATCTCGCAATTGACCGGTTTAAAAGAAAGACTGCGGAGAAGCGTGGAGGTAAGAACCTGGATGCGATCTTTGAAGAGATGAATGAAATCGCATCAGATGCACCAGGCCCGGAGGATGAACTTTCCCTTCGCGAACTAGCAAATCTGATCAATGATTTTCTTTCTGACCTTCCGGTAGAGAAACGCGTCATGCTCATCCGCCGTTACTGGTATTCGGACGATATCAAGTCAATTGCGAATCGGTTGGGTATGAGTGAGAATAACGTCTCTGTGTCTATCCGCCGTCTTCGGATGAAGCTCCGGGATTACTTGAAGTCGAGGGGATTTGCACTATGAGAAACGAATTTCTGTTTGAAGCTTTTGGATACATAGATGATGAGTATATCGCGGAAGCAGCGGTTTATCGTAAGTCGCGAAAGTCCGCAGTGTGGGTGCGCTATGCCGGAATCGCAGCGGCGGTTCTTCTGACCGCCGGGGTATTCTACCTTGTGAAAAGAACTGTTATGCGAAGCAATACCTCCACCGAAGCAACCAGCGTAGCGGACACGGTGCAGCCGGAGACCGGGATGGAGGAGACGGTTCCAATGGCAAGTCAATATGTCGATCCGACCAAGGATTCTTCTCTTCCGGAAGAGACTATTCAGGGAGATCCCAAGAGAGCGGAAAATCCGATCTATGGGTTAGTAGTTTTTCCAGATCCTCTGCGTACAGAGATAGAAAAGACGGAGAATAAAAATACAGTATTTACAGTGACAATACTGGTTTCCCGATTTGACTTCGTGGATCTGTATCTTTCTGAAGAATATAAGAAGTATGAATCTTCGAAGAACGCGGAGGTCATCCAGCTCTATCGAGAGGAATTCATACACTGGCTGAATGAGGTGTATATGCCTCAGTTCACCGAGCAGGAATGGGCAGCTATCGAGAAACAGGATTCAGCCGGAGATATCGATCTGAATAGTATTTTTGTCGAAGAATGCTGGTCGAAGCAACAATCAGAAGAGACGCAGAAAGAATATGAAGAGGCCAAGAAACTGGCGGAAGAAGCGGAGATCGTCTATGCGAACAATACCAGCACAAAACATCTGGTGGAGCTGTATGGCGAGATGGCCAAAGCGGAGGTCGAAAGAGAGATGGAACGGCTTTCAAAACTGGGTTATGAATTCGAGATCGTGCCGGATCCGAGAATTGGCGATGGTGAAGAAATCGTTGCTGATGGAGAGAATAAGTACTCGATATACAGCGGATTTGCCGTGAAGGGAAACCTTACGGGAGAACAGCTGTCCAGATTTGAATCAGAAGTAAAACAGAATGATGTGAAGCACAATTACTTTTTCATCTGGCATACGGAAAACGGCGATGTAATGATCCCCGGCGAATGATGGGAGGCGAGAGATATGGAAAAGAATTCAGGCAAAACGTTGGCAGCGAAAATACTTGCGATGGTACTGATCGTCTCGATGGCGGGTATTTTTCCTGCATGCAAAAAGAAATCGGAGATACCTACGAAAGAGGAGTTCCTGAATGAGCATATCAACGATCCGGATCCACATGGTGTGAAGAAACTGGACTTCAACCGCGAGGACCTTATCAAGGCGTGGGGTGAACCGGACGCTGATAAGAGCCGGGGTTCTTCTTATGTTTGGAAGTGCGGGGATAAATTTATCATTGTCGGAGCTGATCCGGACGATCCGAATAAGATCGAAGAGATGTATGTGTCCTATACGCAGGAACTGGTATATCTGTTCTCGAATGCTTCGATAATCTACGTGAGTGCGCGGCAGGACGGTGTGACGGATTATCATAACTGCATCATGGTTGAGGAGATGTATTTTGACAAGGAGACTTTGGCGTGTCTTGAGAGAGGGACGATCCTGGAGATCGAGTTTGACGGGTACTTTCTCGAAACGTATCCCGGACAGCTGAGCAGTTTGTACTCGGTCAAGGCTACAGGAAAAGTCGACGAGTCGGAAATGCCGGCGCTACGGGAACAGGAGCAGTATATACGCGAGAATTACACCGGCGAACAATGATATATAACGTCCATGCATAAATATGGCGAAAATATAATTCCAATTGGTCATCGTATTCCAATATCGGGATTCACATATATTGATTAGCGAGAGATGGAGAAGCAGCAAATAGAGTTTAACAGCAGCAGTATTCTGAGTTCGCTCTTCTTTGTTGAGTTTTTCAACTTTGGCTTTATAGATGATGTTCAGTTCGATACAACGGAGTCGTAACCTTTTAGTATGCTCTCTTGCCTGTCCTAAAATTGGGACAATACGGTCCGACAATTGTCCGACTGAAAGTTTACAATTAGCCCTAAACATAGGCGTTTGGAGGCTTTCGGAGATGTATGCCTATTTGTAAACATTTTTATCATGTTTTTCCTCTTGTACAGTGTAAAATATCGTGCTATTATTCGGCTATATAGAATATATGTTCGTTTTCTAAATCTGTTACAAGGAGAGATGAAATGGGAAGACATGATACGGTAGCCTGGCAGAGAATAATTGCTCTGTGCACGATATACGGAGTAGATATAAACGATATTAAGAAGAAGTCCAAGAAGATCCTGTCTCTCTATTCGGATCTTGTTGTACTAAAAAGAGCGAAAGAAGACGAGTTTGCTTTTCTCTATCCCTGTCCACCGCTGGACTATATGAAAGCATTGGATATTCTAGATAAACTCGATCCGAATCAAGGGAAACATGACCTTTCGATCATCATATATAACCACATAAAAGTTGAATGGTTTACGGAACTCGTGGAGGATACAATAGCGAAGCTGAGAGAGTTTCCGGATGGAGACCTGTATTCGGGTGTCATAAACCAATACTATCTGACATCTTTCGTTCAGGATGATGAGACGATCGCTCACGAACTCCGGGTCGAATACAGTCGGTTATATGATCGGAAACGAGAAGCGATGATCATGTTCGGATTGTGTCTCTGGCATTATGTTATTCCGCGTAAGCGTGATGAGATGATAAAGCTATCTGACCTTCCTTTCGCTACTATAGATTAGTCCCAGCACTTGTCCCAAAAGTTGTTCCAAAATCGGTTCATGAAACTTCCAAGTGACAGACGAAATGGACCGCCATACAATCAAGGTGACGATAAGAAATCGGCACCACGAAGAAAGAGGAGAAGCCTCGTAACCTTGTGGTTGCGGGGCTTCTTTAGTCGGAAAGGAGTGATGAAAATAAACAATCGGAAGATGAATCTCGACATCTTCTATGAACCTTGACAACTGAATAGCAGTTCCCTCCCCTCCATAGGAACCTTACCCGTAGTCACAGGCCGAGCGTTGAAGCGATGAACGAGCATCGTGAGCCGTCACACCCAATGAGCGAGGTAAGAAGGATGAATAGTCCTGGGGGAAGGAGATCCGAAGAAACCCTCGTAAAGAGGGAGACTTCCTGCCCGGGAGTGGACGGTAAATACGGGCAAAGAAGAAACTATATTACAGAAAGGAAAACAACCATGTACAATTCTTATGAACCTTTGGAAACAAAGACGATCGAAGATCTGATGGAAAAAGAATTCGAAGACAAGCCGCATTTGGTGGATACCCTTCTTCCGGGTGTAGGCGTGTATATTCTGGCAGGCGATCCCAAGAGTGGGAAGTCATGGCTTGCACTTGATCTGGCACTTCATATTGCTTCAGGAAAGCCAATGTGGGAACACGAAGTCTTTATGACAGAAGTGTTGTATCTGGCACTTGAGGATGGAGAGAAACGGCTGCAGGACAGAATCCTTCGAAATGGCACAGGAGCTCCACCGGGTTTCTACTATGCAACCAATGCACTGACCGTGCGGGGCGAACTTATCCGTCAGCTTTCAGATGAAATGAAAAAGCATCCTGGCATAGGCCTTGTCATAATTGACACGCTTGCTGCGGTAAAAGGCGAATCTATCGCAACAGCCAGCATATACCAGGATGATTACAACATTATGAGAGCTCTTCACGAGTTCTCTACCAACAATAATATCACGATTCTGGTAATACACCATACCAATAAGAGCAAGTCCCCTTACCCGATGAACAACATTTCCGGATCCAATGGAGTGACCGGTGGTGCAGATGGGAGTTTTGTTCTTGAGAAAGACAAGTTTGAAGATGAGGTAGCGAAGCTCTACTGCAGCTGTCGAGACTATGAGGATCACGTACTTACATTGAAGTTCAATAAGGAGACTTGCAAATGGGAGTGCTTGAAAGATAACTCTTCATATATGGACTCGCTGGAAAGCGATCCGGATATGCGTAAGGTCGTTGAGTACATCAAGGCGACGAAAGAGTATCGGGGCAGCGCCAGTGAATTGTCACAGAAACTGGAGATCGATAAACCGGGCCAGATCCTAAGTGGGAAACTCAGAAGAAAGAGATTGGATCTGGAACGTGCCGGAATCCTCTTCACGAGAAACCGAAGCCGCATCGGAAGAGAAATTACTCTCATGCTGATCACCCCAAGCGATCAGGTTCCAAATGTGGAAGGTGGTGGTGACGATGCGTGACGATGTGACGATGAAAAATACCCACCCTCTCCAAGAAAGCGTCACAGCGTCACAAGCGTCACAAGTGAACGCAGAAACGAACGGTAACGCAGACACGGAAGTGGAGAAGCAAACCATTTCTTTTTCAGCCAATCCATCCGCTCAGTGGCAAGCCACAAGAGATGTAGAAGTAGTGGAAGAGAAAAAGGCAAGCAGAGCATTCGGCATGCCACCGAACGCGGAAGAATCGGGCGGTAGCCCGAACCCACTCGAAAGACACAGTTCCACCGGGAAGAAAATCACCCGGAAAAGAAGCAAAAATCTGTCGATCCATCTCACTCCAAAGGAGAAAGATGTTATCGTCACAGGAGCCAGGAAAGCGAAAAAGACCGTCACGGATTTCATCTTGGATTCCGTTCGAGGTGCAGAATTTATTGTGTGCGATGATCTTCACCCGATGCTTCTGGAAGAGAAACGAATCGGAAACAACATCAATCAGATTGCAAGGAAGATCAACTCCGGCGAAGTGCAAGCTCAAAACTTCGAAGAACTTGCGAGAGAATTGAAGCTTCTGAACGCATCTCTGTATATGATCGTGAGGCGATTCTATGGCGACAGTTAACTACATTCAAGAGAAGACTCAGTCCGCATCGGTCATGAAAAAAGTCATCGACTACTGCTCCCGGGAAGATAAAACCATCGATCAGAAGAGCGGGATCCGGTACCTTAGCGGTGTAAATTGTGATGGAACAAATGCATACGAAGACTTCATCGCAACGAAGATGCTCCATCAGAAAATGAGCGGATTCATGTTCTATCACTACGATCAATCATTCCATCCGGATGAGGATATTGCTCATGATAAAGCACATGAAATCGCGAAAGAGTTTGCTGAAAAAGCATGGCCGGGACACGAAGTTCTGGTCGCCACCCACTGTGATGCGAAGCATATTCACTCGCATTTTGTAGTGAACTCTGTCAGTTTCAGAGATGGAAAGAAGCTGCATCAGACACCGAACACCCTTAAAGAATTGCGGGAACTGAGTGATGAGGTCTGTCAGAAATACGGCCTATCTACCCTACCGCCGAAGCAGAAAAAGAAAGCAAAAGACATGAGTGCGCGAGAGTACAGAGCCGTGGATCGCATGATGAGCTGGAAGATGAGGCTGATTGCTGCGATCAATACGGTTATGACAAAAGTGAAAACGAAAGACGAATTTGTGAAGTTCATGAAAGACCTCGGATACGATGTCGCGTGGACGGACAGCAGAAAGTATATCACCTACACTACCCCGGATGGGTACCGGTGTAGAGATAACCGGCTGCATAAAGATAAATATTTAAAGGAGCACATGGAATATGAATTCAGAATACGAGAAGAAATTCAACGACGCGATGAACGCGTGCATGCAGGATCTGAAGACCGCGGAAAAAGGGACAGCATTCTTTACTATCAGCGAAGAGAACTGGAAAGCTCTCGTCCGGGTATTGAGATCACAGGCTACGCTGATAGACACGATCAGATTCACCATAAAGAATGTAGCAACGAGCGATGTCCTGAAATGGTATCTGGAACAGACGATGAGCATCCATACGGGAAACGAGACAGCTTGGAAGGACGAACTGAAAACGCAGGCGAAATCGTGGAACGAAGAGTGGAGAACCAGAGCGATGACCTATCAGGAGGAACTGACGAAACAGGTTGGGAAGCAGAACGAGAAATTTGCTTTGGATATGGAGAAAGTAAAGCAGGAACTCCAGAACCAGATGCAGGAGAAGACAGAGAGGCTGTACCACCGGCTCCTGTTCCCGTGTCTGCTTACGACATTGTTGGCGTCAGTGCTAACCTTGCTGCAGATCTTGTAGGCATCATTGATTCTCGACCCAGGGAAGATGGGACACCCCATCCCCGACCTGTGAGAGAACGGAAGAACAAACAAAAAGACGATCGGGATGGTCCGATCATGAGTATGTAAGAAAGGAGGCCGATACTATGCCAAAAGAAGTACCTGTATGGGAGAAGTACGCTTTGACAATCCGGGAAGCAGCGAAGTATTTCCATATTGGAGAAACAAAGATGCGACAGATCGTGGATGAAAACAAAGATTCCGACTTTGTAGTCATGCTTGGCAACCGGGCCATGATCAAAAGAAAGTGCTTCGAAAAGTATCTTGATCAGGCAAAAGTCCTGTGAGAATTGAGGATGGTTTTTTGAAAATAAACACCAAATAAACACCAAATCGGCAAAATACGATGATTCCCAAGAGAAAAAACAAAGAAATGAAAAACCCCGAAACCTTTGCGGTATCGGGGTTTTCTTTCTGGAGCCGATTGCGAGACTCGAACTCGCGACCTGCTGATTACAAATCAGCTGCTCTACCAACTGAGCTAAGTCGGCATATCGCCTGCGCTTTTTGTAGCGCAAGAGATATTTTAAGATGTGGGGGTAGGTTTGTCAAGCCTTTTTTTGAAATTCTGTGTGATCCTGAAATTGCATGCAGGATCACACAGAAGATTGCGTCGGTATTATTTGGCGTCGACATCCACTTTCTGATTGATGGTGTAGACTACTGTTTGCGGATCGGCGGCGGCGAAGTAGTAGCATGTGTCCTGGTCTTGAGCTTGAGGATCCAGGTCGTAATAATTTTCACCTGAAAAACTATCCGGTAAAAAGAGGATCAACAAGTACTCGGTTCCATCAATCGTTGCGGTAGGGTAAGGCTCGAAAAGATAATTTGAAACATCTATGTCATATAGATCCAGGGAATAGAAGATTCCTGTTCCTTCCGTGAACATATTCAAGAGCTGGTCATAATGTCTGTTGAATGCCGGCATGTCAGATGTTTTAGGTACTGCAAAGAAACAGTAATCTCCTTCAATTGCTGGCATCGGAAGATCAAGACCGAAGCTTTCATAAGTATATGTGGAGTCATATTTTTTGACCGGTAAAGAATTGCCATTGAAAGTCGCCGTTAAGTTTTTCGGATCGATCCTGAGCATGTTCGGATCATAAGTATAACCACTCAGCGTCTTGATGTGGATCTGGATCTTATCTACATCTTTGTGATAGATAGATGGAAGGATATAACAATCGAAAGACTCTTCTGTTATCTGGTCGCCTTCAACAAGAAAATTAGTTAAGACTTGAGGTTGAGCATAGTTTCCGGTTTCGATATGGGAAAAAGGATCGGCGATGACCTGTCCTTTCTCATCGGTGAGATAGATCTCGAATCCATAAGCATAGAAGTCGGGGATATTCGGTCTTTCAAGGATGAGCTTGGTGCCTGTGTTGTAAAGCATCATCTCGAGAATGGTGATCTCTTGCTTCTCATAGGTGAATGACTTGTTGATACGATAATACTTGGATGCTTTGCGCACGACATCGTGAAATTCAATATGGAATGAGTCCACGGTGTGCTCCTGATTATATTTTCGGTTTTCTTCATTTTTGGCAGCGAGTTCAGGGGAAGAGAAGGTATCTTCCTGTGCAAACATATCATACATATCAAAATATGCTTTGGGCTCGCAGTCGAATACGGAAAACTCTATAGCAAAATCCGTTTTAAGGGGGAGATCATAGAGCTGTACGTAAGACTCTTTACCAAGGTGATAGTTGAAAGATGAAAGGAGCTGTTCTTTTTGAGGGAGTTCGTCGTCCAGTCTGACAAAGTGGAAATCGCCAAGATAATACTGTTGGGATTCCAGATCCAGATCCGTAAACATATCCATGAAAAAAACAAAGGAAAGATGGTCCGCAAGAAAAGATTTTACTTCACAATCGATTGTGCCTTTTTCGCCGGAAAAGCGCTTGTGAACTTCGGTGAAATCCCCCGCTTCGATAGCTTCTTTAATATCATCGCTGAGCGCTTCACGGATGTCGGAACGAAGGATCAGAGCGGAACTGAATTTGCCGAGAACCGGGAGATCCGTAGCGGTTCTGGCAAACGTCAGCGATGCGTTTACCCCGATAAAGAGTGTGACAAAAAGCAATGCGGCAACGGAAAGTGCCACTTTCCCTGCAAATGCGATGTTATGGCGAGTCTTCCGCTTCTTGGTTTTTTCTACGATCGTTTCCATATTCAGGCGATCTGGTATACGTTGTGCTTCGAAAGCCAGCTCGTTCAATTTATCTTCTATGTTCATGTTTCTTCTCCTCCAAGATCAATGCGTAAAAGGTCAAGTGCCCGGCGGACACGAGTGCCGACAGTACCTATCGGAATGTCCAGCATTTCGGCGATCTCTTTTGTGGCGTAGCCTGCGAAATACTTGAGTGAAATGATTTTCTGAAGATCATCGGGTAACCTGGATAGAGCTTCGCTCAGTTCAAGTCTGCTTATGGAAGGTTCGAGAACGGGTTCGTGATCCACCACATATTCTTCAAAACTCCTGTGTTTCTTCGCTTTCTTGTACTGCGTCGCGCAGAGATTCAACAAGATCCGGATCATCCACGTCTCGAAGAAATCTTCGTTCTTCAAGGTCTTTTTCTTCAAGTATCCGCGATAGATTGCGTCGTCTACGAGATCACAGGCCGTGGTCTCGCTGCAGAAATACGAGTAGGCGATGGCATACATTTTCTGCCGTATTTTTTCGACTCTACTGAAAAAAACATCATCATTCATGACTGATTCTTTTCCCTTTTTCTTGCTTCGGACGTCGTCTTTGCCCCGGGATCTTATGGAATCATCCTGTTCCAATACTACTTCATTGTTCATAATCTGCTCCTGCATCTTTTATCCGGATAAAGTGGTGTGTTGCGCGTCTTTGATAGGAGGCGCTTCGTGTACTTCAATAATTAGACAATTCAACAGGGCATTTTTTTCTCGGAGGAGAAAAATTATTTATATGATAACAGAAAAAACACAAAAAGAGGGAAAAAGTATTGGGAGAAGTGCTTTTGCCACTTGACGAGGGACGGACCATGTAGTAACATTATCAGGCACGTGAAGTCCGGTTTGGCATACGTGGTGAACGAAATTACGCGCCAGACCTTTGATTGAGAGGTGAAAGAAATGAAAGAAGGCATCCATCCGAAGACACAGGTTGTCACCGTAAAGTGCGCATGCGGCGAGACTTTCGAGACAACTTCCACAAAGAGCAGCCTGCGTGTTGACATCTGCTCCAAGTGCCACCCGTTCTACACAGGTAAGCAGAAGCTCGTAGATACAGGCGGACGTATCGATAAGTTTAAGAAGAGAATGAACCAGGGTCAGAACTGATCATTCCGGTTAAAGAGAACTTTCAAAGGTCGTTTCAATTCGAAACGACCTTTTTTTCGTGCGCGAGGTAGTCCGCTTCGGGAATATCTGTTAGAATGGGTAGTGATGTGTATCCGTATTTAGAAAGGGTAACCTATGAGCGAAAACAATGAAAATGTAAATAGCGGAATGCCGGCGGCTGAAAGTTCGCCGGATGAGGCGGCTTCGGCGTTTACTCCTGAGCAGGAGGCCGTCGAGACAAGATTCCTGATCGAACAGGAAGAAGCGCAGCATGCGGCACAAGCTGCTGAGCCGGTGATTGAGGCTGCGAAAGATGCGGAACCTGCATTGGAAGTGCAGCCGCAGGACCAGGAAGTGCAGAAGACAGCCCCGATGCAGGCGGCACCACATGTGAAGCCGAAGAAGACGACTATCGGTGGTCAGGCCCTGATCGAGGGCATCATGATGTGCGGTCCGAGAAGAACGTCCATCGCAGTCAGGAAAGCGGATGGTTCTATCTATGTGGAAGAAATAAAGAAGAGCACCAGCGAAACATTCTTCGAAAAAGTGCCTTTTGTTCGAGGATGTATCCGTTTCTTCCGTCAGTTGGTGACAGGTACCGCCGCGATGATGAAGTCGGCAGAGATCTCCGAACAGGGCGCCCCCGCTGAGGAGAACGAGGCTTCAGAACTCCTGAATCATGAAACAGAAACGATCAAGACTGTATCGGATGCGGCAGAAGCAGTTGCTTCCGATACGATCAAAGAGGTAAAAGAAGTCAGTGATACCGACGATATTGCCGCGACAGACGATTTGAATATTTCCGCGATCTCCGAGGAGACGGCCGGAAAGAAGAACACGGCGGGCGACATGAAGAGCGCGAAAGGCGAGAGCAAGCTGGACAAGTGGGTAAACAAACATAGCGATGGTGTTATGGTCTTTGCTGCTGTTCTCGGCCTGGCTTTCAGTATCATGCTCTTTATTCTTCTCCCGCGTCTTATCGTGGATGGTATCCTGGGTTTGTTTGCCGCAGAGCGCTCGGATTCGGTCGGACTGAATGTGGGATTGAACTTTGTGGAAGGATTCCTTCGTATCATCATCTTCCTTTTGTACCTGATCTTTACGTCAAAAATCAAGGATATCGCGCGCGTTTGGATGTACCACGGCGCCGAGCACAAGACCATCGCCTGCTACGAGGCCGGCGAGATGCTGACTGTGGAAAACGTTAAGAAATTCAGCCGCTTCCATCCGCGTTGCGGTACGGCTTTCCTTTTCATCGTCGTTTTGATCTCGATCCTTGTATTCTGCGTAGCAAGCGTATTTATCGGTGTCAACGTATGGTGGATCAACCTTCTGATCCGACTGGCTCTGGTGCCGCTGATCGGTGGTATATCCTTTGAGATCCTCCGCTTTACCGGCCGCCACGACCAGAATCCCGTATGCAAGATCTTCATCGCGCCGGGACTGTGGCTGCAGAGATTTACTACCAGAGAACCGAATGACAGCATGATCGAAGTGGCGATCGCCGCGATGTCAGCAGTTATTCCGGAAAACAGCAAAGAGGATATCTGGTGACACTTCGCGAGTATCTGCAAGAAAAAACGGAACTTCTAACTGAGTCGGCCATTCCCGATGCGGAAAATGAAGTGTGGGTCATTCTTTTGACGTGCACAGGCCGAAGCAAGGCGGAGCTCCGTTTTTTGTTGCCTGATTCTGTGGAAGAAGCATTTCCGTCTGAGGTCCGAGTGTATTTGGAGGAGGTTTTCCGTCGTCGTGCGGGGCACGAGCCATTAGCCTATATTGTAGGACATGCGCCATTTTATGACATGGAGTTTTCTGTCGGAAAAGGCGTCCTGATCCCCCGCTTCGATAGTGAGATCCTGGTGGAAACCGCGCTGGCATGTCTGGGTTTTTCGGAATTCACGGTAGGCATTCCATCCGAAACTCCCGTGGTTTCCTGTTGGAACAAAAAAAGCATCGAGCCGGTGGTGATCTTTGATCTCTGCACGGGATCCGGGATCCTTGGCATCACCTTGGCACACCAGTTGGCTGCCAAACAAATACCCTGCCGGGTGACCCTGACAGAGATTTCGCAAGACGCGGCTGCTTTTGCCCAAAAGAATGTGGAAACACTGATCGGTAAACAAAGCCGGACAGACGTCAAAGTCGAGATCGCAGACCTTTGGCCGCAAACGGCAGAGAAAGCGGATCTCATTATATCGAATCCGCCATACATCCCCCAAAGCCAGATGCAGGGGCTTTTGCCGGAAGTTAAAGAACATGAGCCGGCATTGGCTCTGACAGATGGAGGGGACGGGCTTTCTATGTATCGAAGGATCTTTTCCGGTGTTGGCCGCTATTTGAAGACCGGTGGGGCATTACTGCTCGAGCATGGGTTCGATCAGGCCCAGGCGGTTCGTGAACTGGCAGGAGAGCGCTGGGAGAAGATCACATGTATACAGGATTACGGGCAGCAGGACCGCGTGACATGCGGCATTTATCGTGGGGAGGCGTAAGATGCAAGGACAGTTCTTTTTATATCCGTATCAAGAAGGTCAGGTCGTGACCATGAAGAAGAGTCACCCGTGTGGAGGCAAAACATGGAAACTGCTGCGTGTCGGAGCCGAAGTGCTCATGGCGTGCGAGACGTGCGGACATAAGATGACCATGAAGCGAAGTGCGCTCGAAAAGGCTTGCACGAAGGTCAGCGATTCGCAGAATTCATAAAAAAATAAAACGCGATTTTTAAACCCCTGAAATCTCTGTGTAACAAGGAAACTTGGATTTCATGGTAAAATACATTGACGGCTATATATCCTTTGCCGGGCACAAGCGACATTAGAAGGAGAGTTCTATGTACCGAAATTGCGGCATGCGCAAGAGGAATAGCATCAGTGTGTTTTTGGCACTGTGTTTGTTTTTGAGCGGCTGGCTGAACAGCCTGACCGGTCTTTCTTCCGTGCGTGCAGATGATGTGGATACCGAAGCGACGCCTGCGTATAACGCAACGGTGTATGTGTACGGAATCGGCGAATATTTGAATGTCCGAAATGTTGCCGGCACCACAAAGAGTTATGTTATTGATCAGATCTTCCGTGGCACACGTGTATATATCAATAAGTATGAGACGGTAGCGGGAGACCCGAGTGGCTGCGAAAAGTGGTGTGAAGTCATCTATAAGACGCGCGGGCAGACAGTCAGAGGTCACGTGATCGCTGATTATCTGGTGCCGGATGTGTCCTGTTCGCAGGAGTTCGAGGAAGAAATCGCGGATTTCCCGGAAAGCTATAAGCCTTACCTGCGTCTCTTGCACAGCAAATTCCCGAACTGGAAATTCGAAGCGGTAAAAGCTTCGGCCGACTGGAATACGATTATGAAGGTTGAAACCGAGCTGGGTACCAGCGCGATCCCGAACTGGGTACCGGATACCTGGAAATCCCATGAGCCCGGTGCTTACGATCCGAAAACCGGAAAGTATCACGAAGTGGACAGTGGTGGCTGGGTCAACGCTGCCTACGACGTCGTGGCCTATTACCTGGATCCGAGAAATATGCTTTTTGATTCACAGGTCTTCCAGTTCCTGGATCTTGGCTATGATCCGAAGATCCAGACCAAAGAAGCGGTCAAGAGCATCATCGGAAATACATTTATGAATCAGTGGGATGTTTATCGTGAGCCGACCCCGACTCCGGTTCCGGTACCGGCAGAACTCCCGGAGGTTCCGATCGAGGATAAGGTTCCTCAGGTATCTCCGCCACCGCAACCGGATGATACAAGAGATGACAAACATCGTACCCAAGGTCATGGTTATTTTGAGGATCCATCGGCCCCGACTCCGACAGATACTCCGACGCCGACTCCGTCACCAAGTCCGAAACCGACGTCGACTCCGTCACCGACCCCGACTCCGGATCCGCTTATTCCTGTGCCGCATTGGCAGGCCTTGATGGAAGCGGCGGAACAGTCCGGCATCAGTCCGGTCTACCTCGCGTCGAAGATCATTCAGGAGGTCGGCAAAGAGGGCAGTGACTCGATTTTCGGTACGGGTCATAACGGGCTTTATCCCGGTTATTACAACTACTATAACATCGGCGCGTATGCGGCCGACGGATATGACGCTATGGGCCGTGGCCTGTGGTATGCATCCTGCAGCGACGGAGAAAACGAGCGCTATATGCGTCCGTGGAACACCGGCTATAAGGCTATCGTCGGTGGCGCGATCTGGCAAAGACTCAACTACTACGATATCGGGCAGAACAGTCTTTTCCTCATGAAGTTTAACGTGACTCCGGAAGATCCGGCTCAGGTGGGACTCCATCAGTACATGACCAATGTCCGCGCGCTGGAAAACGAGTCATATAAGATGTACCAGGCATATGGTAACATCAACAAGTTCTCTAAAGACCTTCTCTTTAAGATCCCTGTGTTTGACGGCATGCCGGCTGAAGCGGCGCATCTTCCGCCAACGATCGGCCCGGCGCAGTATATCCGTGATATCTATAAGAGTATTCTGGGCGTGCATATCCAGGACAGCGTCGTCCGTTCCTGGTCCAATAAGATCATGTCCGACAACATGAACGCCTACACATTGGCGTACGAACTGGCCTACCACCCGAGAGTGCTTTTTAAGAAGCTGGATGACAAGGACTATATTACGTTCATCTATAAGGGTCTGATGGAAGACGAAGTGCCGAAGAATGTAGTCGATGGTTATTTGAAGAAATTCGAAGAAGGCATGACGAGATCGGAATATGTTGAAGAATTGCTCAATTCATCGGTGTTCAATCTGCGGCTGAAGAAGTACGGCATCGTCCGCAAGACGTTCAAGTGCACGGATGCGCAGAAGCACTACGATAACGATGCGCTCTTTATCGATCGCTTGTACAGCACTGCGCTCGGACGTGAAACAGAGTATGGTGGTTTTGAATTCTGGGTCAAGAAGGTCAGAAACGAAGGAACCAGCTATTCGGCGCTTGTTGAGTTCTTCGCGCTTTCGGAAGAGGCAAAAGCAACATACAAGACGAACTCGTCGTACATCAATATGTTGTATAAGGCGATCTACGATCGTGACGCCGATGAGGGCGGTTTCGAGTACTGGATGGCATACATGGACTTTGGCATGAACCGTCAGGAAGTTCTGGAAGGTTTCCTGGGCGGACAGGAGTTCGCCAACCTTTGCAAGCGCTATGGCGGTAAGAAGGGTTCCTATAAGGCGGGCAAGGCTTCCGGTGTGGATAAATACCTGAACGTGGTGGGCGTATCTCACTTCGTAAAACGTATGTATGAGGTCGTACTTGACCGTGAGTGCGAGACGAAGGGATATTGCTACTGGGGCAACCAGATCTGCACGCATAAGCTTACCGGCGCGGATATGGCCTGGAAGTTCGTCTTCAGTACCGAGTACCTGGAGAAAAAGTCCACGGATGAAGAGTACGTTACCATGCTTTATAAGTCCATCATGGGACGTGATCCGGAAGAGGGCGGAATGAAGTACTGGCTCGACGCAATGAAGCACGGCGCGTCACGTGAACACATCCTGAATGAGTTCGTCAAATCCCAGGAGTATGCAGACATCTGCGCGAAGTACGGAATAGACGTCTGACGTCTCTGATGTCCGAATCTGTCAGGTGGTTAGCCTCGTGCTTTCTTCATGCGTGCGCAGAAATCCGCGGCGCCCTTGCAGATCAGCTTCTGGTACGAAGGATCGGAAAGAAGCCGATCGTCTTCCGGATTGGACATGAAGCCCATCTCCAAAAGGAACGAAGGAACAGAGGTGGCCCAGTTCAGGCCGCTGTATCTCTCAGAAGCATTGCATCCACGGTATTTTGCACCCATTGCGGATGACATGGCATCGCCCAGCATATCGCCCCAGCCAACCTGTTTGTCAGCCAGTTCTCCGCGACTGCAGACAAAGACGCCGACACCGCGGGCCGAGGAGCTCTCCGCATCGTCGCAGTGCAGCCTCAGGAAGACATCGGCGTGGTTGTTTACCGCGATCTTGGCACGCTCGATATTCGAGATATTTACATCGTTTTCCGTTCTCGTCATGATGACCTTGGCACCCATGGAGGTAAGATAATCACGCATCATGAGTCCGATTTCCAGGGTTACTTCGTATTCCGGGCGGCCTGTGGCGACACCGGAGGTGCCGGCAGATACTTTGATCTTCTGTTCGTCTGACCACGGAGCCAGCGGCTCGGTCTCGTAATTGGCGTGTTTCTGGTGACCGGGATCGATCACGATGACCATACCGGTCAGATCGTATGGTGCGTCCGGATCCGGTGTCGGAGACGGGGAGGGCTCTGGTGTAGGCTCGACTGTCGGTTCCGGTGTAGGCGTTGGCTCAGGTGTCGGAGCAGGGCGGAAGGGATCCGCGCTTCTGTCCAGCGAACCACGCTCGATGCTGTAACTCTTACAGATATTCGTAAACTCCTCAGATTCGACAAACTCACAAAGGATCTGGTAACGCGTGTTCCGGGAAATATAATCCAGCCAGAAAGCCTTGCCGTCTTCTTCCGGGTCACGATCCATCATGGTTCGGTACAGACGTGTCAGGTATTCCTCATCAGAAAAACCGTGATCCAGGAATTCCTTACTCATGAAAAACTCGTTGGCCGCATCGCAAGCCAGAAGATCCTGGTTGGTGAGACCTAAAGCCCAGTAGAGAAGACCGGCTTCGTCCGGCTCACGGCCCAGGCAAGTGCTGTAGAGACGGGTCGCAAAGGCTTTGGCATTTTTGGAAGGGATCTCGGCCTTGGCCGTCGGCGCACCCGGACGGATCCCGTATGTGGCGCACAGATTGCACCATTCCGTGGAATCGATAAAACCGTTGACTGCATCGCTCTTGGTGTGGTCTTTCAAGTAATCCAGCCAGAAACCGGCTCCGCCTTCTTCGGAAGGACGGTCGAAAAACGTCAGGTACAAAGTCTCGACAAACGCCTGATCGGAAAGATTCCGGTTCTGAAACTCTTCAGCATCGATCAGGAAGAAGCGCGCACAATCCGCACCGGTATACCCTTCCTGTGTGACTTTTTGAAGCCAGTAGGCTTTGCCCTCTTCCTCCGAATCACGATCAAGAGCGACGTGATACAGACGCTCGATAAAATCCGCAAACGAAGGCTCTTCGACCGGCGGCTCCGGATCCTGTCCTTCCTGCGCACGCGTAATTTTCTTTCCGGCCCAGGCACATACGCTCAACCCGAAAGTCAGGGCGAGAAGAAGTGACAGCAGCCGGATCTTTCTTGAATAATGTGATTTCATATGGAAAAGAACTCCTTGCCGTTTCTTTTTTTCTTCATTCTATCTTTTTTGTGGCCGGCGGGCAATGCGAAGAAGGGAAGACAGCGGTAAAAGCAATAAAAAACCGGCTTCCTCGAAAGGAAGCCGGTGATAAACTCGTTTCGGGAATGAAGAAGAATTACTTCATGCACTCCTCAACAGCTACTGCAACAGCAACGGAAGCACCAACCATCGGGTTGTTGCCCATGCCGAGGAAGCCCATCATCTCAACGTGTGCCGGAACGGAGGAAGAACCTGCGAACTGAGCATCGGAGTGCATACGGCCCATAGTATCTGTCATACCGTAAGAAGCCGGACCTGCAGCCATGTTATCCGGATGCAGTGTACGACCTGTACCACCACCGGAAGCAACAGAGAAGTACTTCTTGCCGGCAGCAATTCTTTCCTTCTTGTATGTGCCTGCAACAGGGTGCTGGAATCTTGTCGGGTTTGTGGAGTTACCTGTGATGGAAACGTCAACGTTCTCGCTCCAGAGGATCGCAACGCCTTCACGGACGTCGTCTGCGCCATAGCAGCGAACCTTCGCACGAGGTCCATCAGAATAAGGTGTTTCTTTAACGACCTTCAGCTCGCCTGTGTAGTAGTCGAACTGTGTCTGTACATAGGTGAAACCATTGATACGGGAAATGATGAAGGCAGCATCTTTGCCCAGACCATTGAGGATAACACGGAGAGGCTTAACACGAACTTTGTTAGCCATCTCAGCGATCTTGATCGCGCCCTCGGCAGCAGCGAAGGATTCGTGACCGGCCAGGAATGCGAAGCACTCTGTTTCTTCACGGAGAAGCATAGCAGCGAGGTTACCGTGGCCAAGACCAACCTTACGGTCATCAGCAACTGTGCCCGGGATGCAGATAGCCTGCAGGCCGATACCGATTGCCTCAGCAGCGTCAGCTGCCTTAGTGCAGCCCTTCTTAATAGCGATAGCAGCACCTACAACATAAGCCCACTTCGCATTCTCGAAGCAGATGTTCTGTGTGCTCTCGCAGATCTTATACGGGTCAATACCCTTCTCGTCGCAGATCTTCTTTGCTTCTTCGATAGAGGAAATACCATTATCGTTCAGAGCCTTGTTGATCTGATCTATTCTTCTGTCATAGCTTTCAAACAATGCCATAATCTTTAATCTCCTTCCTCTTACTCTTTACGCGGATCGATGTAACGAGCCGCATTGTCGAATCTGCCGTATGTACCGAGGTTAGCCTGGTAAGCTTCATTGGCATCCTTACCACTCTTGATCTGATCGAGCATCGGTCCGATCTTCAGGTACTGGTAACCAATGATCTGGTCGTCAGCATCCAGAGCCAGCTTAACGATGTAACCTTCTGTGAGCTCGAGGTAACGAGGACCCTTCTCAAGAGTAGAGAAGATAGTACCTGTCTGGGAACGAAGGCCCTTACCGAGATCTTCGAGGCCGGCGCCGATAGAAAGACCGCCCTCAGAGAAAGCAGACTGCGTACGACCGTAAACGATCTGCAGGAAAAGTTCTCTCATAGCTGTGTTGATTGCGTCGCAAACGAGGTCAGTATTCAGAGCCTCGAGGATCGTCTTGCCCGGGAGGATCTCGCCGGCCATAGCTGCGGAGTGAGTCATACCTGTGCATCCGATCGTCTCAACGAGAGCTTCCTGGATAACACCTTCTTTAACGTTCAGGGACAGCTTACAAGTACCCTGCTGCGGTGCACACCAACCGATACCGTGTGTGTAACCGGAGATATCCTTAATTTCTTTGGCCTGTATCCACTTTCCTTCTTCAGGAATCGGAGCCGGACCGTGGTTGCAACCCTTTGCAACGCAAGTCATCTGTTCAACTTCATGTGTCTTGATCATGTTGAAAACCCCTTTCGAAATAATGCATGTAGCTATTGTGCACGCTTTCCGAAATGGCGCACAACAACACCTCGTACATTATACGAGAATATCTTTGAAATAACAACCGAAAAACAGACACGGCAAGTTCTTTTTTTGTTGAAACGATAAATTAACTTTTTCTTTATTCTTTCTAGACCGTGACTTTACTCTTGGCTGTTAGGATTACGTTGTCAGGCAAAGAGAGAAACGCTGACAAATGGAGGAAGATAGAAAGATGACTATGGAAATGAAAGAAAATATGGAGACGAAGAGATCATTTGAAGGCGTAAGTGTTAATGCATTCGTAGTTACAGGATATGAACTCCTGTCAATCGGTAAGAGCCGGATCGCTAAAGCGAAATTTGAAACCATGCTGGATTTCCCGGAGGAGCAGAAGAAGGATATGATCCTTGCCGGGCAAAAAGCACTTCTCAATAATGGTGTCGTACTCGGATACCGTAAGAACAAGAAGATCGTTGCCATGTATATCATCGATAAGAACACGGATAGTTTTGACTGCAACCGTGCATTTATTTCGGAAAACGTGAGTGCAGAGGATCAAGAGCGTATGGAATATGACATCAAGCGTCAGATCGCACTCCTGGTTTATTCCGCACAATTCAGCAGTGGCACTTTTTTCGGACAAAAGGCTCCCGGAATAGAGAGAGAAAAAAGACCCTATGCGCTTCCTTTGGCGTTGCTTATCTGTTTAGGCATGGGCCTGGCAATATACCCGGCTACGAAGAGCTTCCCGGTTGCCTTTTTCTTTATGCTTAGCCAGTTTGCACTATGGTTCACGATTATGAGCAACAGGCTGATCCTCAAAGATCCGGTTGAGGAGCCGGCAGACAAAGATAAAGAGAACGCGTAACAGGCATCGGTAAAAGAAACGCCACGTGCGCACATGACCTCCTCTCCGGGGATACCTCAGAGAGAGAGGTCTTTCTTATGCTCTTTCTTTTCTTCGTACATGGCAGAATCGGCTATTTTCATGTATTCTTCCGAATATTTATGGATCTCCGAGTCGGTGCAGGCCGGAGGAAGTTTGACGCAGGCACCGATACTGACACGGACCTGATAGTCTTTCTTATCACGCGAGACACGAAGAGAAATGTGATTTCTGAGCGCCGCGATGTAGGCGGCAACTTTCTCCTCAGAATAGTTTTTGGCCAACACAACAAATTCGTCACCACCGGTACGGAGACAGACCTCGCCGTGCTGGGCGGCCACATTCATCGCTTCGGCAATGGTGCAAAGGCTATAGTCGCCTTCGGCATGGCCATAGGTGTCATTGACGTATTTAAGATCATCCATGTCGATGACGAGAATAGCGATCGGGACCCCGGAATCACGGCACTCTTTGAAGAATTCAGAGAAGAAAAGCTCATAACCGTGACGATTATAGAGATCCGTCAGCATATCACGGTTATAAAGGTTTTCCATCCGTTTGACGGTCTTGTTGAGTTCCTGACGGACACGCCAGTTCTCGAGCATGGAACCGAGATTAACGATCCAGGATTTCATGGCGAGCTGTTCATGCGATTCGTCCTTGGGCGAGACGATGAGATAGCCCATGTAATACTGCAGATGATGGATGGAAATAATATAATACGGCTTCGGGTCAGCAAGCAGTGCAGGCGGAAGAAGATCTTTCTTCCGGAAAGTCTCATGCTCGACCTGCTTGTCGCCGATAAAACCGGCAGCAACCGTCATTTCCTCGTCCTGTCGGGCATAGTCATGCGAGAGGGCACGCTTCTTATCCCAGTCCGGAGCCAGACATAAAAGCATATCTTCAAATCCGGTATCGATCGAAGCGTTCTTGGAGATCTCACTGAAACATTCTTCCAAAGTTGCTGCATTGGAAACACTGAGAATAAGATTCGTCGTTGCCTGCGCCAGATATACGACACGGTCCAGACGACCGGAATAAAGTTCTCTTATATCTTCGATCACGTCAGTAGTCATCGGCGCGCAACCACATGACTGGTTACAGCAGAGACGACCGTGCGTTAGAAGTTCTTTCGGAAGATCTCCGCCGTCCCAGAAACGCTTCAGCGCCTGAATGCATTCGTAGCCGGATTCATAGAACGGCTGGCTGGCAGTCGTAATAGAAGGGTAGCCCTGAAATGCTTCCTCGATACCGTCGTAACCGGTTACCAGAATGTCTCCCGGGACGGCGATGCCATGCGCACGGCAAGCGTTGACTACACCGATCGCGGAATAGTCATTTGCACAGACAATGGCATCCGGGTATTTCTTGCCGTTCTTTCGGCAATTGTCCAGGATCGCCGAGAGCACCTCCTCGCCACAGTCACGCCAGAGTGTTCCGTAAACGACTTTCGAAGGATCGTAGGGGATCGAGTGATCTTCCAAAGCAGCACGATATGCATCGATACGCTGTTGCGTGAATGGCTTGTGCCGAAGACCGGCCACATGGTAGATATCTTTACAACCATGCACATCGATCAGATGCGAGATGATGTCCCGGAAAGCTTCCTTCTCATCGTTCAGGATATTGATGTAACGTGTGTCGTGTCCACCGACATTAATGATCGGTATCTTGACATCTTTGAGACGGTTGTCGAGATGCTCTTTGGCAAAAGTACCATAGGACAGATCGACCCGGATGATGCCGTCAAAACCGTCGAGATCCGGGATCTCGAAAGCGATGACGTCGCCTTCGTCGTAATGGATATACTGATCGTACACTTTGTTGCTGAATGTGTCACTGAAACTGGTGAAGCAAATGACCTTGACGCCGTTTTCCTGCGCAGCGGCATCAATGCCCTTGTGGATGGCATGCGCCATCGGCTCATAAATATTGGATGAAAAAACAGCAACCTTCTTCTGCGTGTTCATAAGAGCCTCCACCGAAAACACTTCTAAATATATTTTTATGATACAGCACAGTTTCGCAAAAATCATGAATAACTTATAAACATTACGGCTTCAAAAGAACCGAAATGAAATATTCACATATTCCTGTTAAAATATCAGTAGTGTTTTGAACAGGGAGGTGTCTTTATGGATTTGATTGGATTTTATCGCGAGGGCGAAGCTTTCGGCTGTTTCAGCAACTGGTATCCGGCTGAGTTCGACTATGCGGGGAAGCACTATGCAACTTCCGAACAATTCATGATGTACCAGAAGGTCTTAATGTTCGGACAGTTTGACCTGGCCGGACAGATCATGGCGACACCGGACCCTGAGAACTGTAAGATCATCGGTCGTACTTTCTTCCCGGAATTTGACGGGGCGCTATGGAAAAAGACCCGCTACGAGGTAGTCAAGCGTGGCGTGCGGCAAAAATTCGCACAAAACCCGGACATCCTTCAGGTACTCCTGGAAACAGGAGATTCCCTGCTTGCCGAGTGTTCGCCAAGTGACGCCGACTGGGGCATCAAGATCGGCGAGAACGATCCGGCCTACAAAGATGTATCCAAGTGGCAGGGCGAAAACCTTCTGGGAAGGATGCTCATGGAATTACGCGCCGAATTCCGGACGGAACTCGCAGGACATCTGGGCGGAGTGCTTCTGAGCCGGAATGGGAAGAACCGTTCTTCCGGATTCCCGATCGGAGATAGCTCTGAGGTCGACATTCCGAAGATCCCGTATATCGATGCAAGAAATCTCGCGCCGATCCCGGAGTGGGAGTCACGTGCCGGGGAATTGCGGCGCATCCCGCAGTTTTTCAACACGATCAAAGCCTATGCTGAAGTGCTCGGCCGTGGATATGGCCTTGCTTCCGGCGTGACGCCGGTCGGCAAAGGTGTATTTCTGTTCGATAAGACGCTTGCCGGTTGGGAAGAAGCACTTCGTGCCGGAAACTGTGGTATTCCGGAGGCGGGCTTCTTCGAACTCAAGCAGGATGTGTACGATATAGCGGGAAAACTGTCTAAGTAGGCGGCACACGCCACCGCAGGCTTTAGAACGTTAGCAAGCATACGCGGGACGGGCAGAGGGAGAAAAACGGATGAGTCTGTTTCGGAAAAAAGAAGAAAAGAAACCAGTGCTTTTTGAGCCGGAGAGTGAAGAACCGGTCGTGCATAAGAGCATCTGTACCGGAGAGACGACGGTAGGTTTTGCCCATCGTGTTTCCGGACGCTACCGGGATGTGCGGAAAGTGTCGTCGGAGGCGGAGATCGAGGCGTTCTGCCGTGAAGTCGGGGCGGATCCGAAAACGATCCGGACGATATACTGAGAGATAAAGCAATATAGACAACCAGGAAGAAGAGGAAACAAGATTGGGAAGCAGAGCTTTTGGAAAGAATGAGATCCAAGCGCTTAGCGCGAAGATCCTTCTGGCCCGGCAAGTGGCCGAGGCGGGATATCAGCGGGTAAATACGACACGTGCGGAAATCGAGGCGGCGATCAACGAGGCGGTAAAGCCGGAGTGGGCGCGAACCCTTCAGGGGATCCCGGTCGATGAACTGAACATGAACAAAGCGGGCATCCGTACCAATGTCCTGAAAGAAGCGGGATACGGAAACGTGTATGCGGTCTACGCGGCGAGCCAGATGAATCTGGCATCGGTCTACGGCATCGGCGAGGTCATGGCGCAAAAAGCGAAAGAGAACGCTTTGAAGATCGCAAGTGATGTGAGTAACAATGTTAAATTGCGTATCAGCACGGACCATAAGACCGAAGAGTACTCGCGTCTGGTGACGGCGGTGGCCGAGCACATGCGGGCGAAGCAGAACCTGCCGAAGTGCGAAAGTCTTGCCGCCATGCTGCCTGCCGATCCCGCTTCTGAACTGAGCAAAGTGCAATGCGCGAGCAACGGCCTGAAGTGGTTTTTTACCGGAGATAAGAAAAAAGAAGCGGCGCAGAATGCCTATAACACTTTGACCTCTTCGGCGTCGGCCATCGATTCCAGCGGACTGGTCCAGCAGATACAGGGAGATGGCCAGCCGATCACCATTGCCGCGGCGTGGAGTGATTTTGCGACAAGACCGGTGGAATACTATCACGTACTGGAGGAGATCGCGCCGGAGCGCTTCGATACCAGTGAGGACGGCTATGGCTTAAGTGATGAGATCCGTGAGAGCGTCGAGCAGACAAAAGTGGATCTTACCGGCCTGAAGTGCCAGCTCCGCGGCTATCAGCTCTGGGGCGTCAAATATATCCTTCAGCAAAAGCGTGTGCTTCTTGGAGACGAGATGGGTCTGGGAAAGACGATCCAGGCTCTGGCGGCAATGGTTTCACTTCGCAACGAGGGCGCGGCGCATTTCCTCGTGATCTGCCCGGCCAGTGTCATCATAAACTGGTGCCGTGAGGTAGAAGGAAAAAGTGACCTGAAATCCTATAATCTGCACGATGCCGGACGGGAAAGCGCTTTTCGGGCATGGATGGAAAACGGCGGCGTGGCGGTGACGAATTTTGAGAGCCTGGCCAATCATTTTTCCATTGCAGACGATTTCCGGATCAACATGATCGTTGTGGACGAGGCGCATTATATCAAGAATACCGAGGCACGGCGCAGTAAGAACGTGCTGAATATCTGCGGTCACACGGACAGGATCCTGTTTATGACGGGTACCCCTTTGGAAAACAGGGTGGAGGAGATGGTGCGGCTGATGGATTATCTGCAGCCTGAGGTGGCGAAACTGGCGCAGCAGGTGAGCATGACGGCTTATGCGGATGATTTCAAGAATAAGATCTCGCCGGTCTATTACAGGAGAAAGCGTGATGACGTGCTGACCGAGCTTCCGGATCTTACCGATATCAAGGAGTGGTGCGATATGACACCAGAGGATGAGCGGATCTATGAAGACGATATCCTTGCCGGTTCCTTTATGGACGCGCGCCGTGTCTCCTGGCGGAACGATGACTATATGAATACTTCTTCCAAAGTCCAGCGTCTTCGTGAGATCGTGACCGATGCGCAGGAGGATTCCCGTAAAGTCCTGGTTTTTTCCTTTTTCCTGGACACGCTGGAGAAAGTACGTGCTGTGTTCGGACCGATGTGTGTCGGTGTGATCAATGGCTCCGTCCCGGTCGCAGAGAGACAGGCGATCGTGGATGCTTTTGAAGCGGCGCCTGCGGGGTCGGTGCTGGCGGCGCAGATTCAGTCGGGTGGAACAGGTTTAAATATCCAGTCCGCCAGTGTGGTAGTGCTCTGCGAACCACAGTATAAGCCTTCTACGGAGAATCAGGCTATCGCGCGTGCACATCGTATGGGACAGACCAGGGATGTGCTGGTGCACAGGCTGTTATGCCCGAATACGGTGGATGAGCGGATGCTGGAGATCCTTGAGGCCAAGCAGGCGGAGTTCGATACTTTTGCGGATGAGTCCAGTGCAGCGAAGCGCGATGCGGCGGCTGCGGCGGCTGGTGAGACGGTGGATGTGACGGTGCGCGAGGACGGTCAGGAAAACAGTGCGACCGAAACCGGCGAGGTTGCCGGTGGCGGGGCTGTTCCGGCGGATGGTGCCGGTGGTGGCGAGGCGGAGATCGACAATGCCAGCATGAACCGTGTGTTTGCGCAGGAGCGCGAGCGCATCCTTGAGAAGAGAAGAAGAGAGCAGGAAAGCGGCGCGGGTGCGGCGGCTCCGGTGGAAACTGCTCCGGTGGAAACTGCTCCGGTGATAGCGGAAGAACCGACAGTATCACGGGAACAACAGGCACCGCAGGAAGACACGGCGAAAGTGCTTTTCTGTAGGTATTGCGGAAAAAAGCTTCCCGGCGATGCGGTTTTCTGCAGTTATTGCGGGCGGAATATTCTGTAATTTGGGCATCATTTCACAGAAGTGTTTGACTATTGGCGAAAATTAGAGTAAGATATGTTCTGTTGCGAAACCGACCATGGTTTTCCAAGTTTATTGCACGGAAGGAGGGATAACAAGTGTCGGAAATCAGACTTAAAGAAAATGAGTCCCTTGACAGTGCTTTGCGTCGTTTCAAGCGTTCCTGCGCTCGTTCTGGTGTACTCGCTGAGGTACGTAAGAGAGAGCATTACGAAAAGCCTTCTGTACGCCGTAAGAAGAAGTCGGAGGCGGCTAGAAAGCGTAAGAGATAATCTCTTTGAAAAAGTGACTTTTTGAAAACCTGTCGGAGTGATCCGGCAGGTTTTTTGCTGTGCAGCGTCGGGAGGGTGGGGCGGCAGTAGGATTCGCATCACTTGTAATTTTCCCCAAAAGCGACGGTGTTTTCTTTGGTTTATTGTTAGTCTTACCTAACAATGAAGTATTGCATTCGACGAAAACATTAACTATAATACATATGAACAGTTGTTCAAGTGTTAATATCTCGAGTGCCCGATCGGAGAGCGGGCGTGAAGACATAATGGTGAGGATAAAAGATATGACAAAAGAAGAGTTTTTGACAGTTAGTAATGTTTGTAAGTCCTTCGGAACCGGGGATAGCCGGCAGGAGGTGCTGCGGGGGATGGATTTTACTGTGGCGAAAGGTGAGTTCTGTGTGCTTCTCGGGCCGTCCGGGTCAGGTAAGTCGACGCTTTTGAATATTATCGGTGGTATCGATCAGGCGGATGACGGGTACATCGCGATTGCGGGGGATAAGCTTCGTGAGATGGATGAAAAAGCACTGACGCGTTATAGAAGGAAGCACCTGGGGTATGTTTTCCAGCTTTACAACCTGATCCCGAACCTGAACGTGAAGGAAAATATCGAGGTGGGCGCGTATCTTTCGGATAAGCCGCTCGACATTGATGAACTCCTGAACACACTGGGGCTTTGGGAGCATAGATATAAGCTTCCGAATCAGCTCAGCGGCGGTCAGCAGCAGAGAACTTCGATCGGGCGTGCGATCGTGAAGAATCCGGACATCCTGCTTTGCGATGAGCCGACGGGCGCGCTGGATTACAACACTTCCAAGGAGATCCTCAAGCTTATTGAAGATGTGAATCAGAAATACGGAAATACCATTATTATGGTTACGCATAACAATGCGATCTCGGATATGGCGGATCATACTATTAAGCTTCGTGACGGAAAAGTGAGAAAGAACATTGTCAATGATCACAAGATCAGCGCGATGGAACTTGACTGGTAAGAGTGGGGAGCGATGAAGATGAAAAGTCCGTTGAGAAAACGCATCTTTAGAGAGGTGCGGAAAGATTGGAAAAAATACATTGTTCTGACGCTTTTGATGGCATTCATGATCGCCCTGGCGTCCGGCGTCAATGTTGCAAATGACAGTATGATGGCGGCGATCGACGAGTCCTATGAGAAGTACAATATCGAGAGCGGTCATTTTGAACTGAAGGATCAGGCGACACCGGAGCTGCTGGAAAAGATGAGCAAGGAGATCACGATCTACGAGCAGTTCTATAAAGATTCGGTCGAGGATTTTGACGGGGACGGCAAGGAGGAATCCAGTGTCAGACTTTTTAAGATCCGAAAAGATGTGAATCTTGCATGCATTATGGAAGGCCGCCTGCCTGAGAAAGCGGGAGAGATCGCGATCGACAGAAATCACGCGACGAACCGGAAGATCAAAGTCGGAGATATCATCTATATCGGCGGCGAGGCGACGGAAGTCGTCGGACTGGTGTCTAACGCCGATTACAGCACGCTTTATAAGAAGAACTCGGACTTCATGTTCAATGCGGTGGATTTCGATGTGGCGCTTCTTGAAGAAAACGCATGGGAAGAGAAGAGCCTGGGTGTCGTTTACGAATACGCGTATAAGAGCAAGACGGAGTTGAAAAATGATTCCGAGAAAAAAGAATTCTCCGATAAACTGATGGAGCATCTGGCCGTGCTGGCTGCTACCGGCGGATACACAGATGACAAAGATCTGGCGGAGAGCGCCAGAAATGATCAGGCACTCATGATGGAGATCCTGAAAAACAAAGACAGCATCAACGAACTGAAGGACTTTGTGCCGGAGTATGCAAACCAGGCAATCCATTTTGCGCCGAACGATATGGGTAGCGACAAATCGTTGGTCGGGGTCCTGGTGTATGTTTTCATATTCGTACTGGCATTCGTCTTCGCCATTACGACGAGCAATACCATCACCAGCGAATCCGCTGTGATCGGAACCTTGCGCGCGACAGGATATACACGGGGCGAACTGGTACGTCATTACATGCTGCTTCCGATCCTGGTCACGCTGCTGGCCTCGGTCATCGGAAACATTCTCGGATACACGTATTTCAAAGACGTGTGCGTGGACCTGTACTACAACTCCTACAGCCTGATGACGTATGAAACAAGATGGAACGCAAGTGCTTTTCTCGTAACAACAGTATTACCGTGCATCCTGATGTTTATCGTAAACATCGTGGTGATCTATCGGAAACTGCGCCTGTCGCCGCTGAAATTCCTGCGTCATGACCTGAGCACATCGAAGAGAAAGAAAGCCAGAAGACTTCCGTCGTGGCGTTTTATGAACCGCTTCCGTCTGAGGATCCTTCTGAACAATATGGGAGGATACCTGATCCTGTTCTGCGGAATTGCATTTGTCATGCTGTTGCTGGCATTCTCGACCGGGCTTCCGGAGACATTGAACCACTATAAAGACAATCTGGGTGGCAACCTCATCTGTAACTATCAGTACATCCTGAAAAACTATGAGGATGAGGAAGGTAACGAAATCACGACCGATCAGGAAGGCGCGGAAAAGTACAGCGTGACTTCGCTTGAGACGATCGACGGCGCACATGTCGGTGAGGAGATCTCGGTATACGGATTCACGGAAGGAAGCCGCTACGTACATATCAGCGAGGAACTGAAAGATAACGAAGTCTGGATCACTTCCCCGTACAAGAAGAAATTCCGCTTGAAGGAAGGGGATGTGATCACCCTTAAAGAAAAATACGAAAACACAAGTTACGAGTTCGTTGTCAAAGGTGTATATGACTACGACGGAGGACTTGCCGTATTCCTCCCGCAAAAGAACTTCAACAAGATCTTCGGCCATGAGGAAAGTGCTTTTAGCGGATACTTCTCGCAAGAGGCGATCCACGATATCGATTCCGAGCTGATCTACAGTGTGATCACGCTTGATGACATCATGAGCATCGCGACGCAGCTCGACCACTCCATGGGCGGCATGATGGACATGGTAGCGTATGTCTGCCTGATCATGGCGGTCCTGATCATGTACCTTCTGACGAAGATCATTATCGAAAAGAACTCGAACTCGATCTCCATGATCAAGGTCCTCGGGTACGAAAACGGTGAGATCAACAGCCTCTATATCCTTCTGACCTCGATCGTCGTTGTCTTTAGCGCTCTGGCGACGGCGGCCCTGGCGATCGGCGGATTGTACGTCATTTTCCGGATCTACATGGGCTCGCTCAACGGATGGTTCGACGTATATGTCAGTGCTTGGGGCATTGCCAAGATGATCCTCATCCTGGTTATCTCGTATGCGATCGTTGCGTTCTTCGACATGATCCGCATCAAGAGGATCCCGCTTGCCGACGCGCTGAAAAACGTCGAGTGACGGGATGCCGGCCGAAATATAACAGGTTACGCCGAAAGGCTTACGATATAATACCCTCCGATCAAGGAGTTGTCTTCCGAACAGAGACAACTCCTTTTACTTTCCGTAGCCACCGTATCGAAAAATACATTTCACGAGAGCATGTACACTCATGAAAAAGAGAATTAATGATACAATAAAAAGAGCTAAGTTAGTTTGAGGTGCCAGATGATCCTTCTTGAGAAAAAATGGCGTTTGCCGGAAGAACCGGCGAATGCGGATGAGCGTGCAGTTTGGGGAGCGGATGCGTCTTCGAATGCAGAAATGGCCGGAAGCGGAAGCGCTGGTGTGCCGGACCTGATCGGGCGGCTTCTTGCTACACGCAACATGACATCGAAGGAGCAGGTTTCGGCCTTCCTGTCGAGAGAGCCGAAAGAGTGGCACGACCCTTTTCTCATGAACGACATGGCGCCGGCAGTGGAGCGGATCCTTGCGGCGCTGCAAAATAGCGAGAAGATACTGATCTGCGGCGATTATGACGCGGACGGCGTGACATCGACAACGATCCTGATGTCCTTTTTCCAACATACACTGCATGCGCAGGTAGCGTATATCATCCCGGACCGTATGAGCGAAGGGTACGGCATGAGCGGAGCCCTTCTGGAGCGGATCCGGAAAGAAGCGCCGAAACTGGTGATCACGGTGGACTGCGGAATCGCCAACTATACTGAGATCGAAGAACTGATGGAAAGCGGGATCGATGTGATCGTGACAGACCATCATGAGGTAAAAGAACTTCTCCCGCCGGCTTTGGCGGTCATTGACTGTAAGCGGACGGATAACAGTTATCCTTTCGTGCATCTTTGCGGCGCCGGTGTGGCGCTGAAACTTGTGGCCGCGCTGTGCAGTAAGCTCGAAGAAAAGGGCGGTGCGCCGGTCACGAAAGACTCGTGGCACGAATACATCGATATCGCAGCACTGGGTACGATCGCGGACGTGGTCAGCCTGACGGGCGAGAACCGGGATATCGTGAAAGCCGGAATGAGAAAACTGAACCAGACGAAACGACCGGGACTACTGGCCCTGCTCGCCCTGATACGGGAAATCACAGGAAAAACCACGCAAGTGCTTTCGGCGACGGATATTGCCTTTCAGGTCGTGCCGAAGATCAATGCGTGCGGACGGATGGGCGATGCGGGACGCGCCGTGGAATTGCTGCTGACGGAAGATCCGGCCCGGGCAAGAGAACTGGCCGGTGTCATGATAGAAGAAAACACGCGGCGTCAGGAAATGGAGCAGAAGATCGTAGAAGAGGCGGTCAGGAGAATCGAGTCTTCCCCGGAGATGCTGCGGTCGATGAAGAATCCTTCCATGCCGATCGTTATCGCGGGGGAGAACTGGCATCCGGGCATCCTCGGGATCGTGGCCAGCCGGCTGGTGGAAAGATACCAGCATTCTGCCCTGGTATTCAGTAACGATACGGGAATGAAAGGCATGCTGAAAGGCAGCTGCCGGACCGCGGGGGATTTCCCGATCCTGGAATGCCTCAAATACTGCGGGGACAGTGTACGGCAGTTCGGCGGACACCAGCGGGCCGCGGGCGTTAGCGTCGAAGAAAGCAAATTCGAAGAATTTAAGACAAAGGCAAGTGCTTTTGCCGAAGAAAGAAATAATGAAGAGGACGTCAGATACCTGCTCGTTGACGGCGAGCTGGAAAGTGACGAGATCACGCTGGAGAATGCGGAAGAATTACGCGCGCTGGAGCCTTTCGGGGAAGGAAACCGGGAGCCGGTGTTCCTGGTGCGCAAGGTGAAGATCGTCAACAGTTCACTGGTCGGAAACGGGAAACACCTGAAACTACAGCTTCAGCTGGACGATGAGAAGAAGAGCGTGCTGGATGCCATTGCTTTCGGCCTGGGAGAGGTCTCGGAGATGTTTGTGCCGGGAACAACGGTGGACGCGCTGGTGAAACTGCTCGTGAACAGCTGGAATGGCACGGACAGCCTGAGATTACAGGTCGTGGACCTGCATCATGTGGAATTGGGCAAGACGCTCTGGGATAAGCCGCAGGTGCTCGAGAATCTGTACCGCAACAAACTACCGGTCAAGCAGCTCCAGATACTGGCCAAGTGCGGCAAGACGGAGGATCTGCTTCCGAACGGCGAGGATATGGGTGTTTTGTACCAGTATCTCCGCGCCACGTTCCGTGAGAATGTGAATATGGTCGATATGAAACTCCTTGCCAGACTTATGGCCGGGCATTTTAAGAAACCGTTCCACGCGTTCAAGATCGCCCGTGCGATGGACATGTTTGCGGAGGCGGGACTGCTTGATCTTTTACGGATCAGTGATGAACGAGTCTGTTTTTCCTTGCTATCTGTGAAAAGCAAAGTTAAACTAGAGGATACAGATACTTATCGCGCTTTATATGGGAGATGACGGAAGCAACAATGAGTGGAGACAAGAAGAAAACCGAAGAACAGATACCGGACGAGCAGGCATTCTTTGAAGACCTGCGCGACAGTGCTTTTCCGGACAATATCAGCGAAGATATCCTGGACATGCTCGATGAGGTGATTTCCAGATACAGGTCTTACTCGGAAAAAGACGAGTCGGAGCGGATCCGGCGGGCTTTCGTTTTTGCTTACAAAGCACACAGTTCCCAGAAGAGAAAGTCGGGTGAGCCGTACATTATCCACCCGATCGCGACGGCGCAGATCCTGACGGAACTTGAAGTGGATACCGACACACTGGTGGCCGCGCTTCTGCACGATACAGTCGAAGATACGCCGGTTACGGTGGATCTGATCCGTGAAGTTTTCGGTGACAATGTCGCGCTTCTGGTCGACGGAGTAACCAAACTCGGTCGTATCCCGTATTCATCTAAAGAAGAGCAGCAGGCGGAAAATATGCGTAAGATGTTCCTGGCGATGGCCAAGGATATCCGCGTGATCCTGATCAAGCTGGCGGACCGTCTGCATAACATGCGTACCATGAAGCATCAGGACCCGGCCAAGCAGCGGGATATCTCTTTGGAGACCCGAGATATTTATGCGCCGCTTGCGCATCGCCTGGGTATTTATAAGATCAAGTGGGAACTGGAGGATCTGTGTCTTCGTTACACTGATCCGGATGCGTACTACGAGCTTGTCGGCGCGATTTCCCAGAAGCGTTCCGAACGTGAGAAATTCCTCGAGAGTGTCGTCAGCGAGATGTCCGACAGGATCTCCCAGATGGGCATTCACGCGGAGATCGAAGGCCGCCCGAAGCATTTCTACAGCATTTACAACAAGATGAAGAACCAGGACAAACACCTGGATCAGATCTACGATATTTTCGCGTGCCGCATCATCGTGGACACCGTGTCCGACTGCTACGCCGTGCTCGGTCTTGTGCATGAGATGTACTACCCGATGCCGGGACGTTTTAAGGACTATATCGCGATGCCGAAGCCGAATATGTACCAGTCGCTTCACACGACGGTAATCGGTAAAGAAGGTATCCCTTTTGAAGTGCAGATCCGTACTCTGGCCATGCACCGGACCGCGGAATACGGTATCGCGGCGCACTGGAAGTATAAAGAGAAGGGCAACTCCAATGCCGGCGGCAAGAACACGTCTTTCGACACGAAACTTTCATGGCTGCGCCAGATCCTGGACTGGCAGGGCGATTCCAAAGATGCGAACGAGTATCTGGACGCTCTGAAGACCGGGCTTGTCGAAGATGAAGTTTTTGTATTCACCCCGAAGGGCGACGTTATCTCGTTGCCTTTGCATTCCTGCCCGATCGACCTGGCGTACACGATCCACAGTGGAATCGGTAACCGCATGTACGGCGCCAAGGTCAACGGCCGACTGGTACCGCTGGCAACAGAACTTCAGAACGGCGATATCGTCGAGATCCTGACTTCCGATCAGGTAAAAGGACCTTCGCGTGATTGGGCGAAGATCGTCAAGACCAGCGCGGCGAAGTCGAAGATCAATGCTTTCTTCAAGAAAGAGACCCGTGAGTCCAATATCGTGATCGGTAAAGAAGCCGTGGAACGCGAGATCAAGAAGATCGGCTTTACCACTCAGCAGCTTCTTAAGAAAGATTATGTGGACATCGTACTCAAGAAATACGCACAGAATACGATCGACGATCTCTATGCGGCAATCGGCTATGGCCTTCACACCGCGCACAAAGTCGTCGGACGCCTCCGTGACGAATATATCCGCTCCCTTCCGGAAGACGAGCGATTCGAACTGGGATACCGCGTGACCTCGGCCGGTCAGGTAGTTTACCAGCCCATCGCGAAAGAGCTTTTTGACGAGAAGAATATCACGTCCACGCCAAATGCGCTGATCGCGAGTTCGCAGGAGCAGAGCCATGTGGGCGCTTCAGGCAAGGAGAAATACGGGGCGTCGTCTTCCGTTGTGGTCACCGGCATCGAGAATTGCCTGACGCATCTGTCGCGTTGCTGCAATCCGCTTCCGGGCGACGAGATCATCGGCTATATCACGCGTGGCAACGGTGTTGGCGTGCACCGCAAAGACTGCAGTAACATAAGAAACATCATGGCGAATGCTACCTCTTCGGTTCGCGCCGCAGAGCGTGCTTCGCGTCTGATCGAAGTATACTGGAAAGACCAGGCTCATCCAAAAGCACTGTATCTTGCCGAGTTTACGGTCATTGCGCTGGATCGGAGACATCTTCTTGCGGATATCTCCAATGCGATCGCGGAAGAACATGTTCCGATCACTTCCGCTTCTATGTCGGCCATGAAGGATGTCACGGCCCGCTTCACCATGACCGTGGAAGTGAAGGATCAGGCTCAGCTCGATCGTGTCCTCGGAAGGATCAAGGCCATCCGCGATGTGCTTGAAGTTCGAAAAGGTAATTGACCGTAGTGATCTACGAAACTAAGGGAAACAGGGGGAAGCGAGTAAGAGGGAAGACAGTAAAGGGGATCTGAAAAGAAAAGGAGACAAGACCTTATGAAAGAGAAGATTCCCCAAAACAATGTGCCACAGCCGGTTCTGACACCGGAGAGCATGGCGCAGCATTCTGCATCTTCATCTGGACAAGAACGGATGAAGCCGGATCCGAAGGCAAAGAAGAAGGCTGGTTCCAAAGAAACCGGAATCGGTATGAACATCCTGTTTGCAAGCATACTGGTCCTCCTGGCCGGCGGCGTTGTGTTTGCGTTGCTTGCCGCAAACGGTACCTTTTCCAAAGGAACGAGAAGAGCGTCTGAAGAAGAGACGACGGCGGTGGAACTAACAACCAAAGAGTCGGAGAAAAAATCAGAAGGAGAGACAACAAAAGAATCGGCGGGAGAGTCCAAAGTCGTTACGTCTCCAACTGACTCCGCGTCCGACAGTCAAACCGGTGCTTTTGCGCAGTCGTTTCAAGACGTTAAATCAGTGTCGGCAGTGTCGCAGATGACTTCGGAAGAACAAGAAAAGATTTGCGTAGCTTTGCAAGAATACATCCAAAATGCTGTCATGATTGACGGTGCGAACAGTAATGATCCATCAAAGGTGGTATTTGACGAAATTAATTGCCTCGGTATGACACTTCAAGAAGATGAAATCGAATTAGACTTAAACAAAACCGAGAAAAGAACAAGTATTACATTTGTCTATCAGGTGCAGGTCACGGATAATGTGGGAGCCTCCTCGGTCAAGCGGCAATACTTCTCTTCCGTCACTTTAATCCGCTTTCAGAATAAAGATATCAGCACTTCGGATCTTAACAGTGATTACGGGAGGGATCTGTCTTTTGATGGATGGAGCACAGATGGTTTCTTGAATCTGGATGATCTGATCGACGACATCGAGTTCGACGGAGAAATAAAGGAATCTACAATTGACCTGAATCGACTTCTTCCTTTCGATGGCAAAGACCCTTCTGAATTCGAAATCTACAAACCGGTTACCTCTTTTGACCAGATCTCAGAGAACATGCGTAACAAAATGAGACGGAATTCGGAAACGGTTATTAGATCTCTCCGTTCCTTCAGAGAAGAGCCGGCAGGAAAGATCCTGGAGAACTACGAATTCCTCGGATTCGCCTTTACAGTCTCCGAAGACGGCAAAGAAAACATTACCTATACTGTTTATAAATTCACTTTCAGTGACCTTGATAAGACGCCACCTGAGGCATATGACTTCTACTGGTATGTCGGTTTTCATGATTCTATCGAAGGCGGACAGACAGATCGATCCTGCTCATACGTCGGCGCGGACCCATGGGATCTGGAAAACTGGGCCGGTGACCCGATCTCGACAAACCTCGACGATGTTAGAAAAGCAATCGCTGACTGGGAACCCACGTGGAAGTACGAGGATAATCTATCTGAATGACGTGGTCGCAGAACTGTTTCTTCGTAGCTGGTACTCGGCGTGCTACGCACGCCTGCGTAATCGCTCCTCAGAAACAGTTCTGCTTCGGATGAAGCGGCCGGGCGCGGATCCGCAGACGCAACGCGCCAAGGACCGGCGAGGAGGAAACACAGTTCTGCCCTCTTTGTGGCAAAAAAGATCGCCTCAAGTGTTGAGACGATCTTTTTTCCTTCATGACATATGTGATGCAAAAGTGGGTTTACGTAATCAGATCTCCATGACATTGATCAGGATCAACGGTCTTCGCTTGGTGCTCTCGAACAGCATGCTTTTCAGGGCGTCGCGGATGTGGTTGGATTCTACGGCTTCGCGGATCGTCTTGGTGGATTTGTTCGTTTCCAGGCGATGCAGGTAGTTGTAGAGTTTCTGCGACAGATCATGCTGGATCGCGCCGGCTTCGCTCTCAAAGAGGAATCCGACAGACTGCATGGCCGGAGGGCAGAGGAGCTTGCCGGAGACTTTGGAGATAACGATCGATACGGATACAACGCCGTCGTCGGCGAGGATCCGGCGGTCACGGAAGACGCGGTTGTCGATGTCGCCGGCGCCGGAGCCATCGATCAGGACCGGAGCGGCCGGAACGAAATCGGCGATTTTGGCGGAGTCGGGAGTGACCTCCAGGACATCGCCGTTGTTCAGGATGAATGTGCGGGATTCCGGCGTGCCGAGGCGGCGTGCGAGGGCAGCGTGACGGAATAGCATGCGGTATTCACCATGACAAGGAACGAAGAATTTCGGCTTGACCAGGGTGTGGATGAGCGTGAGTTCATCGAGGTAAGCGTGGCCGGAAACGTGAACATCGGCGAGAGATTCGTAGATGACATGCGCGCCACGACGGAAAAGCTCATTGATGACACGATAGATCGGTTTCTCGTTACCCGGGATCGGGTGAGCGGAGAGGATGACGGTATCGCCCTCGTGAATATCTACGACACGGTGCGAGGCAAAAGCCATACGGGACAGAGCACTCATCGGCTCGGCCTGAGAGCCTGTGGTCAGGATGACGACCTCTTCCGGTTCGTATTTATTGATGTCGTTGATATCGATCAACGTGCTTGGATTCATATTGATATAGCCAAGAGAATTGGCAACCGAGAAGGTGTTCAGCATCGAACGGCCGATCAGAGCCACCTTGCGGTTATACATCTCCGCCGCGGTGAAGATCTGCTGCATACGGTGAACATGGCTGCTGAACGTGGCGATGATGATACGCCCGGTGGTGTTCCGGAAGATCCGCTGGAAAGACTCGCCCACGTGTTTCTCGGACGGGGAGGAGCCGGGGATCTCGACATTGGTGCTCTCGGCAAGAAGGAGAAGTACACCCTGACGGCCGTATTCGGCGAAACGGCCGAGGTCGATCGGCTCGCCGTTGATCGGAGTAAAGTCGATCTTAAAGTCACCCGTATGGATGATGTTGCCGACGGGGGTACGGATGCCGAAAGCAAAAGCGTCTGCGATACTGTGGTTGACGCGGATGAATTCAACTTTGAAACTGTTACCCGCCTTGATGACATCACCGGCTGCCGCATAGACCAGCTCGATTCCGCGCGTGCCGACACCGGCATCCATCAGCTTGTGACGCGTCAGCTCGATCGTGAGCTTGCCACCGTAGATCGGGCACTTGATCTCCCGCATCAGGTAGGGGAGCGCGCCGATATGGTCTTCATGGCCGTGCGTCAGGAAGATACCGCGCACACGGTCTTTATTCTGGATCACATAGGTGTAGTCCTGGATCACCGCGTCTACACCAAGCATACTCTCTTCCGGGAACGCTACGCCGACATCGACAATGATGATGTCGTTATCGTACTCGAAAAGAGTCATATTCTTACCGATCTCCTGCATGCCGCCCAAAGGAATGACCTTGAGCTTGTGCGGCTCACGCTTGTTAGCAAAAGCCTTCTCCGCATCCTGCACCGCCTTAAAGAAAGTGGTGTTGATCTCGGAGAGGACTTCCTCCGAGGCCGAGCCAAAAGCACTTGCGCTCAGCAGTTTCTTGGTGGATTTCGAGGCGCTTGAGACCTTGGACTTCAGTTCTGTTTTGGCAGAAGAAGACTTCGAAACTTTGGAAGTCTTGGCAACAGAAGACTTCGACTCCTTCTTATCCTGCTTGACAGCCTTCTTCGGTGCTTTTGGAGCAGAAGAGGGGACCGCATGCTTGGCTTTCTCGTTCTTTTCGATTTTGCGGGCGCGGTTGATGTGAAGGGAGATCTCGTCCTGGATTTCTCTGTCGGTCCACTGGTTGGATGCGGAACGCTTGCTCTTGCCGGACTTGCCTGACGGGGCGCCGGCCTTTTTCTTCTTCGCTGCAGACGGTAGACGCACTGCATTGTTATAAGTTGGCGTTACGGAATTACTGTCCGCTGCGCCACGGTTCTTCGCAGATGCCATATATAGCTTCCTCTAAGCTTTCTTAGTTAATAAACAATGTAAACCTTGACATCGTACAGAGTCGGGTGATTTCCGGATTCGCCGTCCTCTGCAAAAATATCAATGGTATGGCCGTCCACGCCGTAACCGGTATCTTCTGCGATGTAGTAGCCATCGCCGCCCAGAGGGTCATTTTCCACGTAAACAGTAGAGCCCAACGGAATGACGTTCGGATCTACTGCGATCGTACGGCCTTCTGTGCAGATCGTGCCGGTTCTGGTTGTACGGTTATCTGTTCCCGGGCCTGCGTAGTCCGGACCATAGAAGGTGACCTTGAAATCTGCACCGACAAGACGCATGGAACCCTTCTCAGGATTGGAAGGCTTCTCTGGTTCAGTCGGCTCAGGTGTCGGTTCTGGCTTCGTCTCCGGAACAGGAGTAGGAGTCGGTGTCGGGACCGGTGTCGGATCACGATCCGGTTCCGGCTTGGGAACAGGTGTATTGGTCGGCTCCGGTCTCGGGGTCGGAGTCGGCGTAGCCGGTTTTTCATCAGAACAAAGGTCGGCGAGTACATAAGTATCGCGGATCGTTCTGTACCAGCCGGTGTTGGTGATCGCTACAACTTCGATCGCATCCCCGGCATGGAGTGTCTTCGTAATCGGGTAGTCCGTGCCCGGACCGGAACGGACGTTGACCTCGCCGTTTACATAGAAAGTGCCGCTCATGGGACTCTCTGTCCAGGCGGGCTTCGGAGTAGGTGTCGGCTTCGGAGTAGGCGTATTTGTCGGCTCCGGTTTTTCTGTCGGTTCAGGTGTCGGCTCGGATGTGGTTTCCGGAACCGTGGTCTCAGAAGAAGTGGTGGCCTCGGATGTTTCCTCAGAGGACTCGGAAGAGGTGGTCGTGGTAGCATCCGTAGCGCCTACAGCACCTGCAGCTCCCGTGTCTGCGCCTGTCTCCAGCTTGCTGCCGGTCTTGCTGCTTTTAAATGAGTCACGATCGGCGTCGGCAAGAGAAGGCTCGTCTTCCGCCACTTTCTTGTCCGCTACGGCAGTCTCCGCAACGGTAGCTGTTGTTTCCAGCTCGGTAGAACCGGCCTTATACTCGATGTTGTTGACCTGGTCGTATTCTTTGTTTTTCTTGCTTCTGGAGCCGCTCAGAAGAGTATCTGTACCCACTACACAAGAAAACGCGAGCAAGACGATGATGCCGATGCCGACAAAAGTCGAGAAACGGCTTCGTCCTGAATTACCTGTGTTTTTCGGAAGTCCGATAAACTTCATTCCATTCTCCTTCAAAACTGTATCCCGTGTCAGGGGCTTCCCAAGCACCTGTTTCGGAACAGTATCTGCATGTCTTCTGCGGCCTGTCTTTGACACAAGGACGCGATAATTACACAGTATTGTACCACAAATCCCTGATTTAGGCAAAAATCAGGGATTTTAGAGGCTTTGGGGAAGGCATTCCGCGTCCGCTCAGGAGACACTTCCACGCTTGGCATCCACGGAAACAGTGGCGCCATCGGTGAGGACTTTGGTACAGTTCTCACAAGAGAGGATGGCCGGAATATCAAGCGCCATAGCCACCGTCGCAGCATGCGAAGCCGAATCATCGTCCTCAACGATCAGTGCTTTGGCATGCTTGATAAAAGGCATCATTTTATTGTTGGTGTACGGAGCCACGAGGATGATGCTGTCGTCCTCGGAGAGAGGCGGCTGGGCATCGAGGTGCTCCGGATCTTTGACGATGTAGACGGTGCCGGTGACCTGGGAGCCCTGCTCATCAGAAGTGGGCTGGCCGTTCCCGTGCACGATGGATTTGCCGAGGGCCTGGACACGGATGGTGTTCGTGGTGCCGCTCATGCCGACCGGCGTGCCACCGGTCATAACGACGAGGTCGCCGCTGCTTAAGAAATCACACTGCTGTGCCGCCTGCATGCCGACTTCGAACAATTCGTCGGTGGTGGCAACTTCCGGAACCAGGATCGGGTAGACGCCCCAGCTCAGGTTCAGCTGACGCTGTACACGAGGGAAGAGCGTACCGGCAACGATCGGGCTGGCCGGACGGAAACGGGAGATCTGACGGGCAGTGCGTCCGCCATGGGTCACGGTCACGATGGCTTTGGCATTGATATCCATCGCCGTGGTGCAGGTCGCGTGCGAAATCGCGTTGGCAACAGAAGGCATCATGGACGGCTTGGACTTACTGAACTGATTCCAGTAATCGATCGAAGCTTCGGTCTGTTCCGCGATCTCGACCATCATCTTCAAGGCCTCGACCGGATACTTACCATTAGCGGTCTCGCCGGAAAGCATGACCGCGGATGTGCCATCGAAGATCGCGTTGGCGACGTCGGAGACCTCCGCACGGGTCGGTCTCGGGTTACGGATCATGGAGTCGAGCATCTGAGTCGCCGTGATGGAAATCTTACCTGCGGAGTGACACTGCTGGATGCAGCGCTTCTGCACGATCGGGACGTTTGCCGCCGGGATCTCGACGCCGAGGTCACCTCTTGCCACCATGATGCCGTTACTTACTTTCAATATCTCGTCGAAATTCAGGATGCCCTCGTTATTCTCGATCTTCGCGATGATGTTGATGCCGTGATCACCGTGCTTCTCAAGGATGTGACGGATCTCCTGGACGTCTTTGGCTTTTCGGACGAAAGACGCCGCGATGAAATCGAACTCGTTCTTGACGGCGAAGAGGATGTCTTCCTTATCTTTTGCGGTCAGTGACGGCAGGCAAAGCTCTACATCCGGGACATTGACGCTCTTCTTGGTGGAAACCGGGCCGCCGTTGCTGACGGTGCAGTAAATGTCGCCACCCTTGATCTTCTTGACGATCAGCTCGATGAGACCATCGTCGATGAGGATACGGGAACCGACCTTGACGTCGTGCGCCAGATCTTTATAAGAAACAGAGAACTCCTTGTCGGTACCGATGACGTCCTTTTCAACGATCACCACTTCCGAACCTTCTACAAAGTTGGTCTTGCCGCCCTCAAATTCACCCGTCCGGATCTCCGGTCCTTTGGTGTCGAGGAGAAGTGCGACCGGAAGATTGAGTTCTTCACGGATCCTCTTCACACGGTCGATACGTTGCTGGTGCTCTTCGTAAGAACCATGGGAGAAGTTCAGTCTGGCCACGTTCATGCCGGCAAGCATGAGCTCGCGGATGATGTCGTCAGAGTCCGCTGCCGGACCGAGAGTACAGATTATTTTTGTTTTTCGCATACACATATTTATCTCCTTATTTGCATCGAGTGGCCATTAGTTAGAAACGATCACTCGGTCATGAACCAATTTTCGTCCCATATAATGTACCACTCGATTGAAGTCAATTCCACAGAATGTGTGTTGTGCGATTTGTCAAAATATTAATGGTCTCTGCTCTTCAGAATATCTGTTGATTTTGCCTGAATGATCCTGCAAGCTTCGTCAAGGTTTGTCCAGTCATTAAAGTATCTGTTGGCTTCCTCGACTATGACCGATGTGATTTGACCGTCGAGCTGATAGGAGTTGTCGATCGTCTCGATCAGAGTGGCCAGAGCTCCATTTGTCTCCTTGGTGAGCAGGGCAGGCTCGCGGACGAAGAAGTCCGGGAACTCTTTATACTCAGCATAAATGCTTTCACTATGCTTGATCTGCGGCTCGGCGATTTTTTCAAAAGCACTTCTGTTGACAGGTAATGTGAAGGATGCTTCACTCAGAGCTGTCTGGGGTTCTTCATTGAGAAAATAGCGGATGAATTCCCAAGCCAGATCCGGATCAGAGGCGCACTTGGTGATGGACATGGTCGTTTCTCCGACAGCAATCATGCCCTTTCCATCAGCGGAAGGATAACCGGCAAAAACCGTATTTTCGTCTGCTAGGTTACCATAGTCTTCCAGCGTCCCGATCCTCGTCTTCAGCATGGCCACTTTGCCTAACAAAAACTGCTGTTCTTCTGATACAAATCTGCCACCTATGCTATTGGATCCGCTGCCGGCTTTTGAAGCGGCTTTTTTAGTATTATTCACCATTTCGACAAGCGCTCTGAATTTGTCGCCGACGAAGTCAGATGTGCCTTTTTCATAATCGATAAACTCCGGAGTCGAAGCTGTCAGGCAGAACGAAAGCAGTTCCGAGCTGTCGAACTGAGGAGTAACCCCCATGTCGGCCGGCAGAGAGTTGATGACCTTATTAAAATCATCGAATGTCCATTTCTCTTTGACGTTCGCTAATGTGCCGTTCACAGCGATGCCGCGGAGCGAGAAGGTGAGTGGCATCGAAAACAGTTTTCCGTCTTTTTCAAAAGCACTGAAAATGTTATAGAAGTAGTCTTCTTTTTTGATGTTGCCATCAGATTCCAGATATGGTTTCAGGTCAAGAAGGTATTCGTCATTATTGAATTCGGCGAGATTGGAATAACCGGCCAGGATGTCCGGTGCGGTTCCTTGATGCATCTGTTCGATCACATCTCTTCCTGATTTACCGAGGTACTGGATGAGAACTTCATCCGGCCAGCCAATCACGGAATTGTTCGTTAAGGTACATACCTCGATATACGCGCTGCTCGAAGGATCTGCGTTATACGCCATGACTTTCTCGATAAGATACGGATCACTGCCGGAATATACGCCAAGCTTCAGGATCGCTTTTCCGTTGTTCGGATTCGTATCGGAACGGGTGAGCTTTACGATCGACATCTTGTTGGATAAAGAACAATAGCATTCTGATTGGGCGTTTGGGTCGCTCGGGTCAACGTCCGATTCCACAGAGATGAAGATCATCGAATCATCAGAAAGGATCTGACCGGCTTTTAGAGTCGCGAAGTTAATGCCGGCACTTGCCGGGGAAAGGATCAGTGTGGATTCTCCTTTCTCGACGTTGTACTGTGACACGCCGCCTTCATGAAAGATAAGACAATTCGTATTATTCGCAAGGTCAGGCGCTACACTGTCGTTTACCTTATAGACTTCTTTGAGTTCTCCGGTGTTTATGTCCAGTTCCTGGAGCGCAGAAATGTTATAAGTCGGAAGAGCCATATGCGAGACATACCATTTGCCGTCCGAGTAATTCATATAAGCACTGATCGTCTCGTCTGATATCTTTTTGATCAGCTTTCCTTCGGAATCGAAAAGAAACAGATTACCCTCGGTCGCGATAGCGAGATTGCCGTTTTCCAGCGGATAAGCCTGCATAGAGTAGATCGTCTCGTGGTAGTCATATTGAATATCGCGAACCTTCTCTCCTGCAGAAGTGATCACGAAAAACTTCGGTGTGGATTTACAATCGTCATAGTTGAACTTGTCGGCAACGATCAAGATATCGCCATTGCTCATTGCAAAAGCACGCTGGAATTCGCAGTTTTCTTCCATAGGGATCGTGGCAAGATTCTTGCCGCTAAGATCGAAAAGCTGCAAGCTGTAATACTCTCCTTCGTCGAAAAGGAGGTAGTTGTTTTTTAACAGCTCATCCGCGTCATCTTCGTCTTTCAGGGTTACTTTGACATTGGCAAGGATTCGGTCGCCTACGATCGAGACCGTGGTAAATCCCTGTGTTGCAAACTCTACGCCGGCAACCGGTTCGAGTTTCAGTTCTTCAGTTTGCGCATCAAAATACGCTATGTCAGACGTTACCTTCCGGGAAGGATTCGTTTTTAAAGTTTGCGGCTCGTTTTTCTTCGTATCACTTTCGTGGTCCGCATCGTCCTTATCGTCGTCGTCTGCATCGTCCGCTTTCTCGCTTTTTTCCGTTTCTTTAGTTTCCTTTGAATCTTCATGGCTCTTTCTGCACGCGGTCACAGGCAGGATCATACCCGTTGCAACTGCCACAGCAAGTAAGTTTCGAATCATCTTCTTCATGGTCAACCTCCAAGTGTCGTAGATCGTCATTGTGTTTTCATATTAATTATTCATGATAATTTGCGATTTTGGGTGAGTTTTTTGTCACGAAAAGCACTGCCATACATTTTTTTCCCGTGAAGTCTTCATCCTCCAAAGTCCGATGTTGCTGTGATTCAGGACGTTCGAAAGAGTTAGGTTTTTAGGCTTCAGTAAAAACGCCAAGCCGGGGCTTGTGAAAGTAAAGGAATTTGTACAAAAAATCTTTCGCAAAACAGATGACATCCATGCGCGCTTGCGTTATGATGAGGCGGTAATGAAAATCATTTGATCTGAAGAGAGTATTTTTTTCCGGGATCACTTGTGGACGATGTGGCAATCGTCCGTCACAGAGCTTCGGCAACGGTGGGGTGGCGCCCATGAAAACGTTGCAGGAAAAGACCGGGCGGCACCCGGTCAGAGAAGAAACTCTTACAAGTGCTTTTGGAGGAGGAGAAAACGGAAGACGGAAGGTTTTCATGCAAGGCTTTTTAAGATGAATGATTCGGGAGAGGGTCCGACTAAGGATGCTCCGCAGAAAGGTTCGCGAGGGAGGATTATTGCAATGGCATTTGTACCTGGAAAATGGTCTGAGGACATCCATGTCCGTGACTTTATCAACAAGAATTACACTCCGTACGATGGAGACGAGTCGTTTCTGGCGGGACCGACACAGGCCACGCTGGATCTCTGGGATAAGATCCTGGAGCTCCGTAAAAAAGAGAAGGAGAACGGCGGCGTTCTCGACATCGACGAGCACACTATATCCACTATTACTTCCCATGCCCCGGGATATATCGACAAAGACAAAGAAAAGATCGTCGGACTTCAGACCGATGCTCCGCTTAAGCGCGCGATCATGCCGTTTGGCGGTATCCGCATGGTCAGATCCTCGCTCGATGCTTACGCAAGAGAGATGGATCCGGAGGTCGAGCATGTCTTCCAATATAGAAAAACACATAACGACGGCGTTTTTGACGCCTACACACCGGAGATGCAGCGCGCGCGTCACTGCGGCATCCTGACCGGTCTTCCGGACGCTTACGGCCGCGGACGTATCATCGGCGACTACCGCCGTATCCCGCTTTACGGTACGGCTTTCCTGATCGCGCAGAAGAGAAAAGCGAAGGACCAGATCCTTTCGGACGTCATGGACGTGGAGACGATCCAGCAGAGAGAAGAGATCTCCGAGCAGGTCAAGAGTTTGTACGAACTGACTAAGATGGCGCAGAGCTACGGCTTCGACATCTCCCGCGCGGCAAGAAACTTCACCGAGGCGGTTCAGTGGCTCTACTTCGGCTACCTCGGCGTCGTGAAAGAGCAGAACGGTGCGGCCATGTCCCTCGGACGTGTGTCCACTTTCCTCGATATCTACGCGGAAGAAGAACTGAAGAACGGCACGATGACCGAGTCCGAGATCCAGGAAGTTGTCGATCACTTTATCATGAAGCTTCGTATTGTCCGCTTTTTGCGTACTCCGGCGTACGACGAGCTTTTCTCCGGCGACCCGACATGGATCACCGAGTCCATCGGCGGTATCGGTCTCGACGGCCGCCACATGGTCACCAAGATGAGCTACCGTTTCCTGCATACTCTCGAGAACATCGGATCCGCACCGGAGCCGAACATGACGATCCTCTGGAGTCCGAACCTTCCGGAGAACTTCAAGAAGTACTGCGCGAAGATCTCCATCAACACGTCCTCCATCCAGTATGAGAGCGACGAGCTGATGCGTGAGAAGTTCGGCGATGACTACGCAATCGCATGCTGTGTTTCCGCCATGCGTGTCGGCAAGCAGATGCAGTTCTTCGGTGCCCGCGCCAATCTGGCAAAAGCACTTCTCTATTCGATCAATGGTGGTCGTGATGAGAAGACGGGGGATCAGGTCGGTCCGGTAAGAAATCCGATCACTTCCGAATACCTTGACTACGACGAAGTCATGGCGCGTTTCGACGAGACCTGCGCATGGCTTTCAAAACTGTATATCAATACTTTGAACGTTATCCACTACATGCATGACAAGTACTGCTACGAGAGATTGGAGATGGCGCTTCACGACGAGAAGATCGACCGCACCATGGCTTGCGGTCTGTCCGGTCTTTCCGTTATCGCTGACAGCCTTTCCGCAATCAAGTACGCGAAGGTAAAACCGATCCGTAATGAACAGGGTCTGGCTGTGGACTTCGAGATCACAGGTGACTACCCGCAATATGGTAACGACAACCCGAAGGTTGACCGTATCGCTGCAGAGGTCGTCCGCAAGTTCATGAAGCATCTTTCTAAGCACAAGTGCTATCGTAACGCCCGTCCGACGCAGTCGATCCTGACGATCACATCCAACGTCGTTTACGGTAAGAAGACCGGTTCCACACCAGACGGACGTAAGGCCGGCGAGCCTTTTGCACCAGGCGCCAACCCGATGCACGGCCGTGATCGTTCCGGCGCAGTTGCATCCATGAGATCGGTCGCGAACCTTCAGTACGACTACAGTGAAGATGGTATTTCCTACACCTTCTCGATCCTGCCGTCCACACTCGGCAAGACACTCGAAGAACAGCAGGTCAACCTCTACAATCTCCTCGACGGCTACTTCACCGACGGCGGCCACCACATCAACGTCAACGTTATCCTGAGAAAGACCTTGCTCGACGCGATGGATCACCCGGAAAAATACCCGCAGCTCACCATCCGTGTCTCCGGCTACGCGGTCAACTTCACGACCCTCACCCACGAACAGCAGCTCGAAGTAGTGAGAAGAACGGTTCACTCGAAAATGTGATTCTTCGCGGATTTCTTTCCGCCGCTGGTCCTCCGCGCTTCGCTTGTGCGGAATCGCGTCGAAAATGAAATCCGCGAACAATCAAGTTCCGAAAGACGACTAGGATAGCGGCTTCTCGGAAGAACGTTTAATGTTTTCAGCACGCTCCTCATATGCGGAAATATTGAGGAGCGTTTCCGCAGGCGCGAAGCGCCGAGGACTTAGCGACGAGATATTTCCGCATATGAGGACCAGCGAAGAGATACTTCGCGTGATGAGTATTATGACAGATTCTGTAAAAGGTTACGTACACTCTATCGAAACTCTTGGCGCCGTGGATGGTCCGGGGCTTCGTTTTGTTGTCTTTTTGCAGGGTTGTCCGCTTCGTTGCAAGTTCTGCCATAACCCGGATACATGGCGTTTCGAGGGCGGGGAAGAAGTGACGGTGGGAGAGCAGGTGAAGCAGATCCTGCGGTACCGTTCGTATATTAAGTCGGGCGGCGTGACGATCTCCGGCGGGGAACCGCTCCGGCAGGCGGAGTTCTGTCTTGCGATGATCCGCGCACTGCACGAAGAGGGGATCCATGTTGCCATCGACACGTCCGGAATCTATTGCGAGGGCGTGGCGCTTCAAGCCGCGATGGAAGCAGACCTGCTGCTTCTGGATATCAAGTCTTTTGATGCCGATAAGGCAAAAGCACTTACCGGGTTTTCGACCGATCATGCCTGGCGTTTGTTAGGTGAACGTGAAGCGGCCGGAAAAACGGTATGGATCCGGCACGTTTTGGTGCCCGGATATACATTGATCGACAAAGATGCGCAAGGAAAAATCTTTGAAGAGGAAGAGGCGTGGAAAAAGGCGAACGCTGAACTGCTCGAGGGGATCCGCAGGCTGAAAAAATACGCTTGCGTTGAGCGGATCGATCTACTGCCGTTCCATAAAATGGGAGAGTTCAAGTACGAGGAGTTGCATCTGCCTTACGAATTGAAAGAGACCGAAGAGCCTGATGAGAAAGTGATCGAGTGGGCCGAAGCTGCGGCGCGCTGAGACGAAGGCGCCGCACGCTGAGCTAGCCCTGGGAACTCGAAAGTGACGCGCCGAGCAGACGCCGGGAGGCGCTGGAATCCGTGGGGATACAAGATCGAGGGGTCCGATTATCATAGGAGTTGGTATCGATCATGACCACTACAGCTAGGATGAATGAAACGCGGGTTTTAGGCCGTAATGCCCGGAGTGGTTAGCTATGGGTAACTGCGCTGTTTACGGTCAAAAACACAAAAAGTGATGATTCTGACCGTAAAATCAAGCGTTTTTCGATGGGATTTACGGTCAGAAATGAGGAAATCGATGATTTAGCCCGTAAATATCAAGGAAAAAATTCAAAAAACGGTTTTTTTTTACGGGCTAAATTGAGCAAATCGATGAGTCTGACCGTAGACACGGCAGTTAGTTTGGACTAACTGCCGCGTTTGCTGCTGAGACTTCCGATTTTGAACATTTTACCAGTAAACCATGTGGTTAGACCAACTAACCGCACCGTTCTTTATGAGTGAATCATGTGCCGCCGGGGTCGATCGGACACTCCCCACCTTGTATCCAGCTGATCACAGCAGCAAAACTGCACTTCACTTCCACGCAAGCAGAACTGTTTCTGAGGAGCGATTACGCAAGCGTGCGTAGCACGCCGAGTACCAGCGACGAAGAAACAGTTCTGCGTTTCCGATCTTGTATCCAGCTGATCCCATCCCCCGCGGCGCAGCTTACATCGTTCCTTGATCGATGCCGTAGGTGGCGCAGATGTTTGCGAATTCTTCGCTGTTTCCGAAGAAGGCAATAGCCTCGCGGCGTGTGTACAACGTATAGAGAAGTTTTTTCACCCAATAATTCCTTTCTTCATTACTCGGTTTTCTGTCCATGAAGGTTTGATACAATCGATCGACGAATATTCCGTCGCTCACATTCATAGCGTCGAATTCCTTACTGAAGAAGAAAGCTTTTGCAGCGGAACAACCGGTCTGCTCAAGGTTCGTCAGTGCCAAGGACCAGTAGGAAAGACCGGACACTTCCGGCTCTCTTTTCAGGCAACAGGTATAAAGACGAGTGGCGAATTTGATGGCGTTCGGCGAAGCAAACTCGGCTTTGTGCCACTTGGCGCCGGACTTAACACCATAGAGAGCACAGACATTGCACCATTCGGTCGATTCGATGAAGTTTTCAACGACTCCCACGCGTGTCATTCTTCCGGAGTTGAGCGCGTCTGCCCAGCCCTGCTTACCGGCTGCATCGGATTCGCGGTCGAAAAATGTCTTGTAAAGTGTCTCGACAAAGTCGTCGACAGAAAGATTCCTGTTCATGAATTCCGGTGCTTCCAAAAGAAAGAACCTCGCGCAATCCGCACCATTGTATTCGCCATGTAAGACCTTGGCGACCCAGAAAGCTTTTCCGTCCGGCTCCGCCTTGCGGCCAAGCGCCACTACATACAGACGTTCCACAAAATCCTCGAACGTCGGGTCATCTTCCGGCTCGATGTCTTGAGGCGCGGAGGATGCAAGATCCACCGACTGCACGAACGAAGGAACCGAAGGCTCCGAAGCAAGTGCTTTTGGCGAGGAAAGGCCGAACATGCCTCCTAACATGGTAAGTGTGAGTGCGATGCTGCTAATGATAACTTTTCTTTTCATAAAAAATACCTCCGATTTGTGTGTCGCTATATAGACACAAACCAGAGGCAGTTTATTCGAAGATTTTGAAAAAAATTTTGCCGATGCAAAAGCACTTCCGTGGCGGCTGAGCGTTCTGGTGTTCCGGCGTTCCTGCGCATCGGTGTGCCGGTATTCCGGTGCACCGGCCAGAGGCAGAGTCAGGCGTAGTTAGATTCGACGTACTGGAATACCATTTTAGAAACTTCGCCGATGATATTATGTGCGGTGGTGTCATTGCTGCACTCGGTCATGACGCAGATGACGTAGTCTTCGGAAGCGAAGACGATACCGAGATCGTTGAAAGCACCGTACTGATTATTGAACCCAACCTTGTGGGCAGCTTTGGCTGTGCCGGAGACACCTGCCGGAATACCCCAGTTGTATTCGGTGGTGCAAAGATCGTCGATCAAAGGCTGGAAAGCATCCGGTTTGTCCTTGTAATCCTTATAGAGATGCTCCGCGTATTTGGCCAGATCGATGGAACTTGTACGGTTCTTGCCGGTCATTTCTTCGCCACGAAAATTCGTGTAGGAGGATGTGGCACGGTAATCCACGACAGCACTGATCGGCTTCATAAACTCCGCATTAATAGTATCGATGCCGCCAAGACGGCGAAGGAGCATGTTGGTCGCGCAGTTATCGCTCTTTGTAATGGAAAGGTGAGACACCTCACTTAAAGGATATTCGGTTCCATCGGCAGAATTCTGGATCGTGCCGGTGCCGCCCTCAAAGTCTCCCTTCGGATAACCTTGTGCGTTGTAAGCCATTTTCTCGTCAAGTTTAATACTTCCGTCTGCCACTTTCTCATAAAGATAAGTATTGTAAGCAAGCTTAATGGAACTTGCGGCGACGAAAGGTGTGGACTCGTTCACCGCGATGGTCTCACCATTCGACATGTTGATGTAATACATGGAAAAACGACCGCTCTGCTTGGACAGATACTCGCTGACGTTTGTCTGCAGGGTAGCCAGGTTGGTTGCGCGTGTTTCTGCAGAAACCGTCTGTACCTTGGGCGCAGCTTCCGATGTGGAAGTGTTGTCTGTCGGCGGCACAGTGATATCTGTCGAAGATTGATCCGGGGCCGCACTGATCGGGTTTCCGGATGCATCTGTTTCCGGAACACTTGTCGCAACTGTGGTTTGTGTGGTCTTGGTGTCCTTCTTGTCTTTCTTGGAGAGCAGCATGCTGATAAAAACGATATCCGCAATTACGCAGCCCATGCAGATCGCAAGACAAGCGATAACGAAATTTCTTCTCTTGGCTGTATTACGCCGCCGGGAAGAACTGTATATGTTGTAATTGGAAGAATTCTTCACGATCGATCTCCTTAGTATATGAGGTGCGGAAAAACCGCATAAATGCTGACAAAACCGTTAATGTGAACTTAGTATATCATCGCTAAGTTACGATTCGGTTCGCTTATTGTAACAAGACGAATACAAGACTTCAAGTATCAAATACTAAGAAAATAGTCACTTTCCAAGGTGGGGGAGAAGATTTATGAATAAAGATCCGAAGACGGACATGACAGTCTTCGGACATATGCGGTCGCCGCCTGCCCTCTGTCGTCCGTCAGATATCGAGATTGCTCTGCTCGCTATGGATCTCGGCGGTGCGGACAATGGACTGAAGGGGAATGGAAGGATCGATCCTTGTAGCGTACCCGGTCAGCACACGCAACGGAATGCCGTTTACCGTGACGCCCGAGAACTGCAATTTGCAGATGTTCATGAAAGCCTCGGCCTTTTCTTTTTCTGTGTCGGGAAGAAGGACGATGAACTCGTCACTGCCCCAGCGCGCCACGATACCGTTATCTTTGATAGCCTTGCTGATGATGTCGGCCACCTTGCAAAGCAGGCTGTCACCGGTCGAACGGCCGTAGTTTTCGTTGATCTGATGCATGCCCTTGATGTCCGCGACAATAATGCTGTACGGACAGCGGGATTCACGCTCCGCCTGCGCGAATACGTCTTCGACATACATACGGTTGAAAAGTTTCGTCAGCGGGTCGTGGTAGCTTAAGAAAAGGTTCTTGCTCTGCGCCTGCTTGAGCGCCGTGATATTGTTTACGAAACAAGAGACACCGATGATATTCTTATCTTCATCGAGGAGCGGCGCGTAGTAGGTCTGCCAGTAAGAAGCCGTCTGATCGTTGTCGCCGAACTTTTCGATGTGCGAAAGATACTCACCGTTCAGCGCATGCTCCAGCTTCTCTTTCAGAACCGCTTGGGTCTCCGGATCGTTCACGACATCAAGGATCGAGTCTCCGATGTGGATCTCTTTCTTCCAAAGACGAAGCATGGAATACTTGTTACGCTTGTTGAAAGAAGTATAACGAAGATCGGTATCCAGCGTGTACACGATCATGTCCGGAACCGTCTCGATCATGGATTTCTCGACGGCCTCCCAACGCTTGGCTGCAATGTCCGATTTCTCCTTATCCTTCACGATGTGGTACGAGTTGGCGAACTGCGAACAGAAAAGACGGTACATGAGGATCGAAAGGATCAGCGCGAAAATGAAATCCTTGATCATGATGATGTGAAGCGTGCTCGTCTTCATGCCGGCAACGCTGGCCACGACCGTATCGGAGATCGCGATCCAGACGAGCGTGATCAGGAAGAAAAAGAGCACGGACAATACGCTGCTTCGGATGAACGGAAGAGAGATACGCTGCCAGACGGAAAGTTTCTTCTCTTCCGAGGTAAAAGGACTTCCGGGGGTGATCTCTTCGCTTTCGGCCGGGGAGGCTTTGCCGGAAGGATCTTTGTCGTCGGCGATGGCATCTTCACGATGAGAACCGGTCTTGGCATAAACAGGGTTATCTTCCTTGATGCCGGCTTCCTGCTGGAGTTTTTTAACATCGTCTTTATACGCCATCTTCTACCTCTTCGTATGTGCAAACTGCCCGCCTGAAAACGGGGCAGAACCAGTCACTATGTCGATTATACCATGTTGCGCGAATATTGACACTAGAGGTGCTGTCTGCTATTATTTTTGGTAGTTTATAAGAAAGAGGTATACTTTCATGGAACATATCAAGACGATTGAAACACGTAACCTTTGCGAGAGCGCGAAGAAGGGCGGTTGCGGCGAGTGCCAGACATCCTGCCAGTCTGCTTGCAAGACTTCCTGCGGTATCGCAAACCAGCAGTGCGAGAACAAGAATAAGTAATTCTTGTTGTACGTATCACACGAGAATAAATCGCTGTCTTTGATTTCCGTTTTGTGACAAAGACAGCTTTTTTTCGCACGAAGCGGGAAGACAGGTGCTTCGGGCCAAACAGAAAGGACGACCATGATACATCAATATAAACTCGGCGGATATAATATCGTGCTGGACGTGTGTTCCGGCGCGCTGCATGTTGTCGATGACATCACCTATGACATCATCGCAAGCATGAATGAGATCTATGAGCATCAGGCAAAACTCGATGCGCAGAACGACGGAAAGTCTTGCGGCATGATCGATATCGAGACGCTGATCGGAAGGATCCCTTCTGAAATCGAGAAGAAATACGCAGGGACGAAGGCGGGAGACAGAAAAGAGATCGACGAGTGCTTCGAACAAGTGCTCGAGCTGAAAAAAGCGGGCAAACTTTTCACCCCGGATACCTATGAACCGATGGCCGGTGAGCTCAAGGCGAAAACTTCCGGCGTGGTAAAAGCACTGTGCCTGCACATCGCGCATACATGTAATCTGAACTGCTCATACTGCTTCGCTTCACAGGGCAAGTACCATGGCGAACGTGCCGTCATGAGCTTCGAGGTCGGAAAGCGGGCGTTGGATTTTCTCGTTGAGAATTCCGGCACAAGACGCAATCTGGAAGTGGACTTTTTCGGCGGCGAACCGCTCATGAATTTCCAGGTGGTAAAAGATCTGGTGGCGTATGCCCGTTCGATTGAGAAAGAGAAGGGTAAGAACTTCCGCTTCACATTAACGACCAACGGCGTACTGGTGGATGATGACGTCATCGACTTTGCCAACCGCGAATGCAGCAATGTAGTGCTTTCGCTGGATGGAAGAAAAGAGATCCATGACCGTTTCCGTGTGGATTATGCGGGAAACGGCAGCTGGGAGAAGATCGTGCCGAAGTTCCGGAAATTCGTGGAGGCGCGTGGCGGCAAGAACTACTATATGCGTGGAACGTTTACGCATGCGAATCCGGATTTCCTTGAAGATATCAAGGTCATGCTCGACCTGGGCTTTTCGGAGCTCAGTATGGAGCCTGTTGTGTGTGCAGAGGATGATCCATCAAGATTGACCGAAGAAGATCTTCCGATTGTGCTGGATCAGTATGAGAAACTGGCCGAGCTCATGATCGAGCGTGATAAAGAAGGAAAACCGTTTACTTTCTACCATTACATGATCGATCTCAAGGGCGGACCCTGCATCTACAAGCGCATTTCCGGATGCGGCTCGGGAACCGAGTATATGGCGGTGACACCTTGGGGAGATCTTTATCCTTGCCATCAGTTTGTGGGCGAGGAGAAGTTCCTGCTGGGAAATATCTATGACGGCGTGAAGAACCACAAGATCCAGGATGACTTTGCTTCCTGTAATGTGTACGCACGTCAGGAATGCCGTAACTGCTGGGCACGTCTTTACTGCTCCGGCGGATGCGCGGCCAACGCCTATCACGCGACCGGCTCGGTGCGTGGTGTGTATAAGTACGGCTGTGAGCTTTTTAAGAAGAGGATCGAGTGCGCCCTGATGGTCGCGATCCATAGAGAATTCGCCGACAGCGACGAAGAGTAAGAAACTATAGAAACATAGGAAACGTAAGAAGCGTAAAGAGCGAAGAAGGACGCATGGAGGTGAGCGCGTGAACACGCCGATCTGCGATTTTGTAGAAAACTATGCGCGAAGCGGGACGGTCCGCATGCATATGCCCGGTCACAAAGGGCGTAGCGCCGGCGTGTGCGCATCTTCTGAACCTTTTACGGCCGAAGCGCTGGATATCACGGAGATCCACGGCGCCGATGAGCTTTTTCACGCGGACGGGATCATTGCGGAAAGTGAGACGAATGCATCGGAAGTTTTCGGCTGTGATACCTATTATTCCACGGAAGGCTCGTCGCTTGGCATCCGCGCGATGCTGTATCTTTGCCGGGTGAATGCCGTAAGGACTCATGACGGTCCGAAATCTTCGGGGACCCTTGCTTCCGGTGTGTCACGGCCGTGGGTACTGGCGGCGCGGAACGTGCACCAGACCTTCGTTTCGGCTTGTGCGCTTCTTGATCTCGATGTGACGTGGCTTTATCCCAAGGCCTCGCTTCTTTCCATGGACCTTTCCGAAAACGAGGTCCGCCTGGCGTTGGAAGAAGCACGGGACAGCGGGCAGGGAATGCCTTGCTGTGTGTATCTGACTTCTCCGGATTATCTCGGACATATCCTTCCGATCAGAAAGATCGCTGATGTATGTCATGCATTTTCCGTACCGTTCGTGGTGGACAATGCGCATGGCGCATATCTGAAATTCCTGCCGACGGAATTTTCGGACGGCGCAGACCTGGCGCATCCGATCGATCTTGGCGCGGATCTGTGCTGCGATTCCGCCCACAAGACATTACCGGTGCTGACCGGGGGCGCGTATCTGCACGTCTCACCGGAGGCTTCGGAAAAGTACGACCTCAACAAAGAAAAAGTCAAACAAGCTCTAGTGCTTTTTGCGTCGACAAGTCCGTCCTGGCTGATCCTTCAGTCACTGGACCGTGTCAATCCGATCCTGGCGGACGGTTACCGTGCGCGTCTCGCACACACATGCCATGCGGTTTCCGGGCTTCGGTCAAGGCTTCAGGAGCGTGGTTTTTCGCTTTTCGGGGAGGAGCCGTTAAAACTTACGATATGTCCCGGTTCGTATGGGTATACCGGCCGGGAACTGGCGACGATCCTGCGGACGGGAAAACTTTCCGGCTGCCCGATCGAGGTGGAATTTGCGGATGAGGAAGCGCTGGTGCTCATGATCTCGGAGAGCCATACCGAGGAAGAACTGGATGAGCTGGAACGTGCGCTGGGCGCGCTCCCGAAGAGAGAGGCTATTGTCCGCGATAGAGTGGATCTTGCGCATCGGCCGAAGCAGGTCATGAGTATAAGGGAAGCCTGCATGCTTCCGTTTGAGACGATTGCGCTGGAAGAAGCGGAAGGGCGCATCACGCATATGTTTTCGTCGGCCTGTCCGCCGGCGGTCCCGGTCGTGATCTGCGGCGAAAAAATAGAGGCAGAAGAAATCTCCTGCCTCCGATTTTATGGGTACAATTTCTGTCAAGTCGTGGCTGATCAACCCTGACTTGTACTACTCGTAATCTCTTTTCCGAAACAAGTTACGGAATACCCCTCTTTGTAATAATCGGTATTATTGATCTTCTCGTGATAGATCGTGATCTCGTACACCAAAGACTTGTAAGTCTTTGTGCTGTCATTTCCGCCTGTGATCTTATAGGGCACGAGAGCAACAACCAACAGAAGAATTAATACAATAATGACCCAAAATGTCTTCTTTTTCATTATTCTTCCCAACCTTTCTAAACACACTAGGGGCATTATAGCATTATTGGCTCAATCTGTGTAGTCTGTAAGGAAAAAAACTTGTCAAATCTCACAAAACGACCTGATACAAAATGGCATAGAGCTCCCGAAGATAGTTGCAAGGAAGCAGCCATACCGGCGTGCCGGCGCCCTCGGTGCCGCACGGAATATCCAGTGATCCGGCGATCAGTTGTGCACGGAATTCATGCCAGCTGTTCGTGACGAGGACGACGGTGTCCCCCAGATCCTCCCGTTCCATGATCTCTTTACTGAACGCGAGATTTTCCCGGGTCGTCGTGGAACGATCCTCCATATAAAGACGATCCGGCGAGATCCCCATGCGGATCAATTCGTCATACATACATTTTGCCTCGGACATGACTTCGTCGGGTCCTTGGCCGCCGGACACGATACAGGGGCTCTCGGGATGTGCGGAAAGATACTCATACGCAGTGTTGATACGCTCGCTCAGAAGCATGCTCGGCTGACCGTTCAGGACCTGACAGCCAAGAACGACTACGACCGGAGGAGAATCGGACTTGGGTGCTTTTCGATGCGAGAAACTGACCATAAGGATCGTCTCGGTCAGCGCGGTCAGAAAGATCACGACCGCAAGAATGGCTACGGCGATCACGGAGACGCGCCGCATGCCGCCTCTCTGCCAGAACGTGGAAATGGCGTGATGGATCTTCGGCTGGAACAGGGCATAGCCTATCGCGAGCAGACATAAGAGCATGCCTGTGTAGGTGCCGATGTTTCGCCCGGCGGAAACCGCGAAAACGGCGATCAGATCCAAAAGTAAAAGCAGCGCGGCCAGAAAGATCAGTGACCGTAGCAGGATGTTTCCGATACTGTGCATACATACCTCCGTACCTGACTATTGTATCGTAACGTGTCAACTGGAAAATGACACGGACGTCAGTTTGACGAAGCAGTGCTTCTTATTTTCAGCCGGAAGCATTAAAATAGAAATGGAATTTCGATCAGGTGAGGTGGTTCTTGTGCTCGACATTACGCGTGAAAATATTTGGAACAACGGAGAATACAACTACGAAGCCGCTTACGGCTTCATCCCGAATCTGCATTTTTACCTCCACGAGGAGGACGAGGGAACGGACCAAGAGCCGAAGGGCCGGCCGTTCATGCTGGTCGTGCCTGGTGGCGGCTATTGCATGGTCGTTCCACCGGAAGCGGAGATCGTGGCGAAAGTGTTTTACGAGCAGGGCATGAACTGCGCGGTGTTGACGTATACGACCGATATCACGATGAGCATTCCGCTGAAGAAACAGCCGTTAGCGGATATTTCGAGAGCTGTGCGGTATATCCGGAAACATGCTGCGCGTCTTTCTTCCGATCCCAAGCGTATCGCGATCTGCGGTTTCTCGGCAGGCGGGCACGTGTGCGGCTCTCTTGCCGTGCATTTTGACGATGAGGAAATCAAGGATCCGGATCCTTCTTACGAGGGTATCTCCAATCGCCCCGATGCCGTGATATTAGGCTATCCGGTCATTACGAGCGGCGAATTCACGCATATTTACTCGATGTGGGCGCTCGTCGGAAAAGACGGACCGAAAGAAGAGTACGAGTACTTCTCGCTGGAGAAGCATGTTACGGAAAAAACACCACCGACGTTCCTGTGGCAGACGGCTACGGACGACCTGGTCCCGATCGAGAACAGTGCGCTGTTCGCCCAGAGCTGCCGAGCGGCGAATGTGAATTTTGCCTACTATGTTTTCCCGTACGGCCCGCACGGACTATCTGTCTGCAACGAGGATTTCCGTAAAGGCAATTTCGGTGAAGAATATACGATGGAACAATTGAGAAACGCAGTGGAAGCGGTGCGCGAAGGACGCGGCGTCGGGGTTTCCGAAGACCGCCAGAGAGAACTGATCGCACAGTTCGATATGCCGCCGCCGACATTTCCGCCGGCACCGGAGTATAAAGATGTAGTGCTTTGGCCGGAACTGGTCAGAACATGGCTTTCCCGGATCTGGTAACGAGCGGGAAGCTTGTGTCGTGAGGCGGCTTCGGGAGAGGCGTGAAAGTACGCCTGCCCCTCCGAAGATCTTGCCTGATATTAATAGAAAGCGTTCACGATGTTGATCTTTCTGGCCGTAAGGTCCGTGCACACTGCGGAAAGACAGTTCGCCAGGATCCCTTTTCTTACGGCGGGAGCAAGAGGCTCGGTCTCGATGAGACGGATCGGCTGGTAGTTTTCATAACCGCTGTAGTTCCCCGGAAGATCCAGATGGAAGGTCAAAGAACCATTCGGATTTTCGATGAGCTGCGCAACATTGGCGACGATCTCCAGACCATTAGGTAAGATAGCTTTAATTTTCATGGTTGTCCTCTCCTTCGAAAGAAAGATTCACGCACCACCGCGTGTTGTGTATTAGATTATATCATTCCCGGCCGACTCGCGAGAGTCCTGTTCACGGAAGCCTTGATCAGCCTTCAAGGATCCGATATGCGACGGCCTCGTATTCGGCGTACTTCTTTGCTTTCAAAAGGCGCTTGAAGTCGCGCTCGTTTTCCTGCCTTCCTTCAAAAAGCACTTTCCAATAGCTCCACAGTTCCCGCATTTTGTGCAGGACGTTGATGTCTGGGGCCATGACTTTCTGATATTCGTGATAAAGAGTGTCGTGCAATTTCCTGAACTTAAGCATGTCGGTTTCCGAAGTATCCCCGCGAAGCTTGTCTGCAAGAGACGGGTCGGAGACCAGGCCTCTGCCGAGCATGACGGGGTCGGGGAGGCTTCCCAAAGCATCTGCCAGATCCTCGTAGTCCTTGCAGGTAAAAATATTTCCATTATACACGACGGGACATTTTGCATGCGACAGCGCGTGCGTGAAGTATTCTCTGCGAGGCTCGCCTTTATAAAAGTCCGACCGTATCCTGGGGTGCACGATCAACTCGCTCACCGGAAATTCGTTGAAGATATCCAGAAGTGAGAAGAACTCGTCCGGCTGTTCGTAGCCGAGCCTGGTTTTGATCGATATCTTCATGCCTTCGGATCCGGAAAAAGAGTAAATATCAAAAAGGAAACTCTGAAGAGCGGATGTATCCTCGAGAAAGCCCGCTCCTTTGCCTTTGGCACAGACCGTTCCCGAAGGGCACCCGAGGTTCAGATTTACTTCTCTGTATCCCATCGATTGCATCTCCTTAGCGGCCTCGATGAAATGGTCCGACCGGCACGTAAGGATCTGCGGAACCAGGTTTATGCCATGGTTGTTCTCGGGAGAAAGATCCCTCCGCTCCTTAGGCGTCAACGGACTGCTCTCCGATGGAGCAACGAATGGAGAGAAGAACTTATCGACGTTTCCGTAGATCTCGTTATAGGCGTTTCGGAATATATAACCGGTGATGCCCTCAAGCGGGGCGAAATATATCTTCATGAGTTCTGCAGGTTCCTCCGATATCTGCTCTTTTTTTTTCAGTCATTTTTTCCATCTCTTGAAACCGACTAAAATGACAAATCCGAGGCATGTCATAACAGTTCCGGTGACGAGAAAAGGAATGGAATTATTGGTAGGAGCAGCATGCTGAATATAATACTCGGACAAGTTAGAAGAATCGTAATAAATCTTAACGAACTCACCCATCTTATAAACATATTTCGTCTGGCCTGATTTAAGCAAAGAACCATTGAAAATACTCCTGTCTGTAGGCTCGACGGTTGCAACATATTTTCTATCCGAAATATCAAGTGAGTAGTCTTCAAATGCAACATTAACCACTTCACCATATATTTCGGAATCAAGATTTTTGGTTGCTTGTTTGTATTTTGCGTAATCGACGCCACTCAAGATCAACAAAAAAGGGCCGATTATGAGACAAAGGAAAATCCAGTATTTTGGATTCATGATAAGTTTCCACTCATAAGCTCTGGGAAACAGAATAAACCACTTAGACATATACACACCTCACGCTACTTGACACACATTATTTTTGTACTACACAGTTTATCATGTCTCTATATAATCTCATGGCAGGTTGCAAATAAACACTAAGTATTTTAAGGGTTTAGCCGGAATAAATCCACCGGCTTGTGCTTTTAGAGCATCCTAATACATCTCTTTCATGCTAAACAGATTCAAACTGACCATTCTCTTGTTATTAGCATAAAAGTACCCCCATTCATTGTACATCGCTGTACAAAAAATGGGGGTAACTTCACGATGTTTGGCGGAGACGGAGGGATTCGAACCCTCGAGCCGGTAACCCGGCTAACGCATTTCGAGTGCGCCCCGTTATGACCACTTCGATACGTCTCCAAATTGCTATTCGATTATAAAAGTCAAGAGAGCCCGCGTCAAGTCCTTTTGGAGCAGGAGAGAGAGGACGGAAAAGCCTTTCGGAAGATGAGGCAAAAGCACTTGCGCTTCGTCGGGGATGTTGGTATTTCAGGCTCTGCGCCTAATTGTATATTTTTTGTGTATTCGTGCGCTTATTTATTGATGAATAAATCAAAAAGCGGTAACATATTTCTATAAAGCACGATGGAGTACTAAGGCATGACTGATGAGTTAAAAGACATTATTTATAGCGATCTGTTCCGGTATACGGGTAATACCAGGCGCTACAAGAACGTCTTTTTTACTTATATCGAAGAGATGATGACGAGCCCGGAGTTCCACTTCATCAGTAATTTCCGTCATTGCAATTACCATTATCTCAAGACGCAGACGAAGATCCGTGATTTCAAGTACTATTTCCACAAGTTCTGCCTGCGGCTCTGTAGCCATGCCCTCGACAGGAAATCCAGAAAATACCACTTCCAGATCCCTTATGAGACAAAGATCGACAAAGGCTTCTATATCGCGCACTTCGGACGTATCATCATTCACCCGAAGTCTGTGATCGGACATAACGTTAACATTTCGACCGGCGTGGTCATCGGTACCCAGTTCCGTGGATCCCGCCGCGGTTCGCCGACCATCGGCAACTACGTCTGGGTAGGCGCAAATGCCGTGATCGTCGGCAAGATCCGGATCGGAAACAATGTCCTGATTGCCCCTGGCGCATACGTGAACTTCGATGTTCCGGACAACTCCATTGTTATCGGGAACCCCGGCCTGATCCGTCAGTCTGCCGGCGCGACGCTCGGATATATCAATAACACGATCCTGTTTGACGAGTATAACGTTCGTTCCGGAGATTCCTGATGTTTACCGATGTGACCTTCTACCAGCTTCCTTCCTCTGAGTTTTCCATTCGCAGAGAGAAGATCTTCGCAAGGCTTCCGAATAACACGGTGGCTGTTCTTTTTGCGGGCAAAGCACCTGTCGCGTCTCTCGATGAGTCCTATCCGTTCCTTCCGAACCGGAATTTCTTCTATCTTTCCGGCATCGAACAGGAGGAGTCGGTCCTCCTTCTGATCAAGAGCGGCGGAGTCGGGCAGAGCCGCCTTTACCTTTACCCCAGAGAGCCGGAAAAGGAGAAGTGGACCGGAAGACGACTTGCTTACGAGGAGGCTTCCGAGATCTCCGGCATTTCTGATGTGCGCGAGCTCTCAGCTTATGAGAGAGATCTCGATGAACTTCTGGGCAGTGACATAAATTTCGCATGGGATGAGTCCGATATGTCCCACCAAAGATACAGCCTGGAGCAGACGCTGGCCAAGACCGACCGTTTCGACTCCGTGACTGAAATTTCAAGCTTTTTAACACAGTTACGCATGCTGAAATCCCCGCGTGAGCAGGAGGCGATCACCCGTGCCATCCAGGTGACAGAGGAGTCGCTGGAAGTTTTGCTTCCACAGCTCCGACCGGGCATTTCCGAGCGGGAAGTATACGCGATCTTAGAGTCGGAGATGATCCGCCGAGGCAGTTTCTTTCAAGGCTTCAAGACGATCGTGGCAGGCGGCGAAAACACGTTGTGCCTGCACTATCCGACACCGGTCGCCATGATCCAGGGCGGACAGATGATCCAGATCGACCTCGGCGCACGCGCGGCAGGCTACAGCGCAGATATCTCCCGCGCCTATACCGCCAACACGGACGGCATCCGCAACTCCCGCCAGCAAGCGCTTTTTGAGCTGATATGTGAGTGCAAAGAGACTGCGCTCAAGACGATCCGCCCCGGCAGCACGATCGCCAAGGTCAACGAGGAGACCCGAAAGACCGCGGCGTCCGGCCTTCGGGATCTTGGTGTGATCCCGCGTTCGGAGAAAGATCCGCTCGAAGCCGTGAAGAAATACTACTGGCATAACACGCTTCACCACCTCGGCCTTGACGTTCACGATGTATGCGACCGTGAAGCTGCTTTTGCCGCCGACATGGTGTTCGCCGTGGAGCCGGGCATCTATATCCCCGAGTGGGGCTTCGGATTCAGAGTGGAAGACGACGTACTGGTCACCGCGGACGGCTCGCGCTACCTGTCCCATCCGCAGAAGTGATCCGTATCCCGGCATAGACCAGGCGCAAACCGGAAAAGGACCAGTAATAGAGAGGAAGAGAGAGGAAAAGAGAGGAAAACAGCGTGCCGACAGGAGTCATACTCATAATCGTGATCGTAGTGCTTCTGATACTGGCAGCGGGACTGGCCGCTGTCCTGATCTATTCACGCGCGCTCCGCACCGCATACCGCATCTTCGCACGCCCCGAACCAAGACCGCCGTACGACAAATCCCCACTGACGATCGATCAGAACACGATCTACGGCCGCGGCCAGAACTGGTTCTACTGCAACCGCCTGGACATCCTCGACTGGCAGATCACCGCCTTTGACGGCATCAAGCTTTACGCCTATTACATCCCGGCCGCCAAGAAGACGACCAAAGACGTCGTGATCCTCCTTCACGGCTACAACCAGCATCCATCCATCATGGCAGCCTACGCGCAGCTTCACATGGAAAAGCGCGACTGCCATATCCTGATCCCGCACCTGCGCGCCCACGGTATGAGCGGCGGCAAATTCGTCGGCTACGGACTTTTCGACAGTCAGGACATCATCATGTGGATGCAATACCTGGAGACCCGTCTCGGTCCGGACCTGGAGATCATCCTGCACGGACACTCCATGGGCGCCGCAACCGCCATCATGGCCGCCGGCTCCGGCATCGCCCCCGACACACTCTCCGGCATCATTGCCGACAGTTCTTTTGACTCACTCGACAAACTCCTCGCGTACCTCGAACAGCGCCACCACAAGATCTCCATGAGACCTTTCCTCCTCCTCGTAAGCAAAATCGCTCTCAAGCGTTTCGGCTTCCCGATCGAGAAGGACTCGCCCGAGTCTGTGGCAGCAAACATCCGTGTGCCGGTCCTGCTTTTCCACGGTACGGACGACGCGCTGGTCCCGTCTTATATGAGCGAAAACATATACGACCGCATCCACGCTCCCAAGCGGATCTGCCTGATCGAAAACGCCAAACACTGCAACTCTTATAACGACGCCCCCGAAAAATACTCCGCCGAGATCGACCGCTTCCGCGACAGCATCTCCGACAGCGAATGGCAGCGGATGATCGGGAAACTGCCGTAACTATTCCCATACCGGTAGTTTTACCAGTAATTCGAGAGCGGTTAGTTATGACTAACCGCATGGTTTACTGGTAAAATCTTCAAAATCGATGTTTTCACCAGTAAATTCATGCCCTTTTCCGACCCATTTACTGGTTAAATCCTTCAAAATGCAAATTCTACCAGTAAATGTAAAAAAAAGAATTCAAAGAAGTCGATAAATTACTGGTAAAATCACTGAAATCGAGGATTTCACCAGTAAATGTCCTAGTTAGTCTAAACTAACTACCATAATTACGGGCAGATTCGCCGACTTGCTCCATTTAGCCCGTAAAATTTGTCGTTTTTTGAATTCTTTTCTTGACATTTACGGGCTAAATCAACGTTTTCTTCATTTCAGCCCGTAATTCTCTCCGAAAAGCACTGGATTTTACGGGCCAAATCAACGTTTCTAGTGTTTCAGCCCGTAAATTATCGGACCTCCCTATCTTGTATCGCAGCTGATCACATTCCACGCGGCGTTGGCACGTCATCCTGCGCCGACGGGGTTAATCGGACCTCCCTATCTTGTATCGCAGCTGATCACATTCCACGCGGCGTTGGCGGATCATCCGGCTGATCACAGCCGCAATGCTGCACTCCCCTTCCACGTAAGCAGAACTGTTTCTGAGGAGCGATTACGCAGGCGCGCGTAGCACGCCGAGTACCAGCGAGGAGGAAACAGTTCTGCGACACCCAGCGACGAAGAAACCGTTCTGCGTTCCCAGCGACGAAGAAACAGTTCTGCGGTATTGCATTTACCTTCCCCAAGTGCTAGAATGACGGCGATTCAGATATGGGGGAGCTGCGGGGAGCGGCTGAGAGGGTGTTTTCGACATCGACCCTTTGACCTGAACCGGATAATGCCGGCGGAGGGAACATAAAAAGCAGAAGAGATTCTCCTTACGTTTCTTGTTGACCGGAAACCAGAGGAGGTTTTTTGTTTTATGGGTAAAGATGAAAAAGAAACTGTAGTCGAAGAGCAGCTTTCATTGGAAGAAGCTAGAAAACAGCAACAGCAGATTCAAAAAAATAAGAATCGTGAGATGATCCTCACGGTTGCGACAGGCGGTATCTGCCTGGCATTAAGCTACGTGCTTTCACTGATCACGATCTTTAAGATGCCGCAAGGCGGATCGGTAACACCGGCATCCATGCTTCCGATCATTTTCTTCTGCCTTTGCTTCGGTGCTAAGAGCGGCTTCGTTGTGACTTTTGCATATAGCTTGCTTCAGCTCATTGGTGGTGATTTCTATTCCCCGTTGCAGGTGATCATAGATTACCCGTTGGCATTTACGCTGATCGGCGTCGCCGGCTTCTTTGCCGCTTCGTCCAAGAAGCGCCTTCAGGTCCGCAATCCGATCAAGAGACTGAAACTGGTACCTTTCTGGAGAATCGGCGCCGCAGTGTTCTTCGCATTCCTGCTCCGCCTTGCCTGCCATGTGATCTCCGGCGTAGTATTCTTCTCTGAATATGCCGGCGACCAGAATCCGTGGGTGTACTCGATCCTTTATAACGGTACATTCCTTCTGGTTGAAGCTGCGATCACTGTCGTGATCCTCTTTGGTATCTCTGTGGCACTGGGCATCTTGAAGGTGAACATAAATATCAGTAAAGATAAGAAGTAATCTGTTGCCGAGAGATCCGGCCCCCGTGCTCCTGCCTCGCGCAGGCAGGCCGAACGAACAGGATCGGCGTGGTGGCATCAAGAAAGAAACTCCTGCCTCGCGCAGGCAGGCCGAACGAACAGGATCGGCGCGCTGGCATCAAGAAAGA
>JAFWDK010000030.1 GCA_017513085.1 Clostridiales bacterium
ACCTGCTTCCGATGAGGTTACATACTGGGCCGGTCAGATCAAGAGCGGCAAGATGACACGTAGAGCAGTACTCGTATTCTTCGGTTCCTGTGATGAGTTCACAGCAATCTGTGCGAAGTACGGTATCGATCGCGGAAACATCTGATCCGGGTTTCGATTCTTCGTCGAAAAACTAACAAATCTTTCGAGGGTGGTTTCAGAAGAAACCACCCTCGTTTTATTACAGAATAGTTATTTTCAGCGGGAGTCAAATACAAATACCACATGCTATAATGTGGAAGAAAGCAAATTTCGTGAAAGCAGGTGTGCATGAATATGAATAAACGGGTGCGAGCAATTGCATTGACCATGACAATAGGTATGGTGTTAGGAGTCCGGATATTGCCGGACGGGGTCAATCGGGCTTCGGAAATTCTGAGACAAGAGGAGCAGACAGATTTGGTTGTTTCGGATGAAGGATATGACCCGTTTGCTTTTATTGTGATCGACGAGAGTACTTTTCCTGACGAAGCATTCCGGGAATGTGTGAAAGACTATGACTTGAATCACGATGGAAAACTCTACCAGAGTGAGCTGGATAGTGTTACTGAAATGGACCTGGATGAGAAGGGGATCGCTTCGCTGGAAGGAATCGGGAATTTTACGAATCTGTCTTCCTTGAAATGTGCCAGGAACGCTTTAACGACTCTTGATCTGAGTGAGAATAAACAGTTGGCTTATCTGTACTGTCAGTCAAACCAACTAACTTCTCTGAATATTGAAAAGAATACGGGACTTGTGATCCTCTATTGCGGAGATAACCAGTTGACGTCCCTTGATGTCAGCCATACTTCGATGCTGAAATACCTTTCCTGCCAGCGCAATCAGATTCCGGAGCTTGATCTGGAATTCGCCAAAGGCCTTATGGATCTGCAGTGCTTCGAGAACAGGATCACGTCTTTGAATGTCAGCCGTAGTAGTGATCTGGCTGTTTTAAAGTGTTATGGAAATTCGATAACCGATTTGAAGATAGGATCCAGCACCAAGATTGCCAAGACGATCCGCAACGCAACACCCAAGCAGAAGCCGATCGATGGATTTGATGTCCGTTATTATGAACAGAGCGGCATTAAGTTCTACTACGATGCCAGCGTACCGGAAGTGCAGTTTACCGGAACGTCTTTTGCCGATTTTATCGAACGTCTGTATGTCGTGGCGCTGAACCGTGCTTCTGATGAATCCGGAAAAGAATACTGGATGAACAAAGTTATGAATGCAGGCTATACAGGAGCCGATTGCGCACGTTTCTTCCTGATCGATTCCGGCGAATTCGCGGCACGCGGACTTTCCAATGAACAATTTGTTGAAGTGCTTTATCAGACGTTCTTTGATCGTGGATCGGATCAGAACGGTAAAAATTACTGGATGACCAAGTTGAGTAACGGCGTATCGCGGAGCACGATCGTGAACGGCTTCATTAACTCGACGGAATGGTGCAACTTATGTGCAGTGTATGGAGTCAAGCCGGGAGCATCCGGCGGATTTGCCGCAAACAAGCCATCACGCAGTGCGACAAGATTTGCTACGCGTCTTTATGAGCAATGCCTGGGCCGTGCGCCGGAAGAAGACGGACTTCTGTACTGGAGCATGCAGCTGACGAACCGCAAAGTTTCCGGATCCTGGGCGGCCAAGTCTTTCTTCATGCTGCCGGAGTTCGTAAACAAGAATCTTTCGAATGAAGACTTCGTCACTTGTGTGTATCGTACATATATGGGACGTGAACCGGAGATCGCAGGTCTGGTGTACTGGACCGGTCGTCTGAATTCCGGTCTTTCCCGGGAAGACGTACTGAACGAATTCTCGTTTTCTACGGAGTTTGCCAATATTTGTAAGGATTACGGTATCGACAGGATCTAAGATTTGATATCTGTTGTTTCTGGCGCATGATATAATGAGCGTATAGGCTGGTTTTCTTTTAGTTCTGTGAGAATTCTCCGGACGATGCTGAAAGGTTGATGATTATGCGCATTTTGAAAAAACTGTCTGCACTTCTTTGTTTATGTCTGATTCTTTCCCCACTGACATACCTCTCTTATGGAAATACGGTCAGAGCGGATGAAGTTCCTGCTAAGGATGTTGCCTTTGCGGACGAGACGATCCCCGAAACCGGAGACAACGATGTCGAAAGTGTTGATGTCTTTGGCCAGGATGTCTGGCCGGAAGATATATCGGAAGGGTACCAGCTTTTCTCGCAGGAGTGTGTAACGGCCATCGAAGTGGCTTTTAGAGCACACAACGATTCTGTCGATATTTCTGCTTTTAATATTCCGTATAACCAGCAGTTATTGTTTGAAGATGTCACGGTATTCATGAAATCTCACCCACTGTTCTTCTACGGAACCATAACCAGCTTTCGATACCGGGGAAGTCAGCTGATTTCACTGAGTTTCACTTATGAATACAGTAAGGAAGAAGTGGCATCGATGATGCCGGCTTTTGAAGCTGCCGCGAATGAAGCTTTGTCTCAGGTCCAGTCTTCTATGACGGATTATCAAAAAGCACTGGTCCTTCACGACTGGCTGGCCTACCATGCGGAATACGCGAAAGAAAGACTGGACAATGATGCGCTGATTTTCGATGATTATACGGCATATGGTGCTCTTGTAAAGGGAATATGCGTATGCGAAGGTTATTCCATGGCATATATGTATCTTCTGCAAAAGTGCGGGATCACTTGTTACTATGCTGCCAATGATCAGATCAATCATGCCTGGAACGTGGTAAAGATCGGTTCTTCGTACTATAACGTCGATGTGACCTGGGATGATCCGACAGAAGACTTGATCGGTCGAGTCCGACACATCTATTTTCTTGTAGATAACGAAACTATGCTTGATAGAAGCCAGGGAGGAAATCCTCACTTGCCGCCGGAGAATTTCGATGCCTCAAAACTGACGTCGAAAACGTATGTTAATGGAAAGTGGGTCGATGTCCGTAGCCCAATCACCTACTATAAAGGAAACTGGTACTATTCAAAGTGGGCAGACAGTAAATACTGTGCGCTTCTATATAAGACATCGAATATACTGACAACGGAAGGCACGGCTTTCTATACATTCGGATCCTCGCTCGGTCAGTGGACGACTACGGGTAACCGCTACTATTCGGGTTCTTTCAGTTATCCTGTCGTTTTCGGTCATTACCTGATCTTTAATACAAACCAGAGTATCTGTTATTTTGATCTGGACAATCTTGGATCGACACCTTCCGTAATGTATGGTGCTTCTGAACTTTACGGGGTAAATGTAGCTTCAGGATACTGTGTCTACGGATGCAAGGTAGATCGCAATTATATCTATTATATAGTCAATACAGAACCGAATAAGACTACGATACGGAATCTGACGAACAAGCTGAAAGGAAGCATTACGGATACACCTTCGCCGACCAAAAAGGTTACCACTACACCTACACCGACTCCGGTTACGGAAAAGACGGTCGAGATCGGTAAGAGTTTCCAGTATACTTTGCATGGCTATTCGGCATCCGGTCTGACCTGGTCGATCGGCAATACTTCGATTGCCACAGTCGATGCTAAGGGTGTCGTAACCGGTAAGAGCTTCGGCAATACATACCTGACTGTAGGCCTGCCGAACGGCACGAAGGTCAAGTGTCTCGTCAAAGTTGTATACCCGGCATTGAAACTTGTATATTCGGAGAAGACGCTGCACATCAAGCAGTCGTTCCTGTTCTCTGTTTCAAATGCTTACGGCCAGAAGATCACCTGGTCGGTCGGCAATACTTCGGTTGCTACTGTCGATACAAACGGTAAGGTGACAGGTAAGAGTGCGGCCAATACCTACCTTTATGCGAAGAGCGCAGACGGACGTACTGCCAAGTGCCTGCTGAAGATCATTGATCCGGGCACACTTTCGATCAACTACACAGAGAAGACGGTGTACCTGGGACAGAGCTTCACGTTTACGGCGAGAAACACAGGAATTCTCAAGCCAACCTGGTCGGTCGGCAATACTGCTGTCGCCAAGGTTGACAGCAATGGTAAGGTAACGCCGTTGAAAGCGGGAAATACGTATCTTTATGTCAAGACAGAAGATGGTCGTTCTGCCAAGTGCCTGCTCAAGATCGTCGATTCAAGCCAGCTCAGCATAACCTATACGGAGAAGACTATCAAAGTCGGTTCGTCCTTCCAGTTTACAGCGAAGAACCCGGCCGGACAGACCGTGACCTGGAGAGTAGGAAATACGTCTGTGGCGGTTGTCACTTCGAATGGTAAGGTAACCGGCAGGAAAGCGGGCAACACCTGGCTTTATGCCAGTACCCCGGACGGACGTGAGGCAAAGTGCCTTTTGAAGATCGTCGCATAAGTGGTAATATGAACTCGTCGGAGCAGGTTGCCCGGCAGATCAATCTATAATGGAAAAGGTGAGAAGAATATGTCATTTTGGGATATTATTTACTATTACGGGTATTTCATTGGAATTATCCTGATGTTCGTAAGTATGATCATCAGCGCGTATTGCAAGAGTTCTTTTAAAAAATTCAGTCAAAGAATGTCCAGTAAGGGCATTACGGCGGACCAGGTGGCCAGATATATTCTGGATGCTTACGGCGTAGGCAATACCGTGACGATCAAACCCATCAGCGGTAGTCTTACTGATAACTTTAATCCGAAAGATCTTACGGTGAATCTTTCCGAATCGGTATATGGCAATTCTTCCATCGCTGCAATCGGAGTTGCTGCCCATGAATGTGGACATGCTATCCAGCACCATGTGGGTTTTGTCCCGAACAAGATCCGTGCGGCACTGGTCCCGGCGGCGAATATCGGTTCCCGCTTCGGTGTCCTTCTGGCCATGGTAGGTCTGATCCTAATGGGCGTGGTCGAATATAATGGAACAGACAGCACGATCGGCGTGACCATAACGTACATTGGTATCTTTATGTTCTCGTTTGCAGTGCTTTTCTATCTGGTAACATTGCCGGTAGAGTTTGATGCTTCCCGCCGTGCGCTGAAGATCCTGAAGCAGGACCAGATCCTGGTGGGAGAGGAAATGAGTGGCGCACGTACCGTTCTCACTGCTGCGGCCATGACATATGTAGCGGCAGCGGCTTCGGCGATCCTGACACTTCTCCGCCTGATCTCTTATATGATGAGAAGAAGAAACTGAAACTTGTTCAGTAACAACAAACAGCAGAAACAGGGGCTGTCTCTAAAACTGAAGTGAACACGGAAGCATATATACTCCAGATGTCCGCTTCAGGAAGAGGCAGCTTCATCTTTATGGACTACTCTCTGGAAATTAGGAAGATTACACTACCAGCATGTTGACTTATTCACTGATTAGGAAGTAAAATCAGTAGGCTTGCCCGAGGCAGGCGAAATAATTATATAGGAGGAAATAATGATGTCCGAAGAAACGTACCAAAATGTATTTGATGTGTTGGAGGCACGTGGTTATGTAGCCCAGACGACGCATCGTGAAGAAATCTACAATCTACTTAGCAAGCCGGGTGTCACCTTCTATATAGGCTTTGACCCGACCGCAGACAGCCTGCACGTAGGCCATTTTGTTCAGATGATGGTTATGAGCCACATGCAGAAGGCCGGACACCGTCCGATCGCCCTGATGGGTGGCGGTACCGGTATGATCGGCGACCCGACAGGCCGTTCCGATATGCGTCAGATGCTGACCAGAGAGACGATCGACCATAACGTTGAGTGCTTCAAGAAGCAGATGGGCAAAGTCGTAGACTTTTCCGATGGCAAAGCACTGATCGTCAACAATGGTGACTGGCTCCTGCCGCTGAATTACATTGAGTTCCTGAGAGATGTAGGACCACACTTCTCCGTAAACCGCATGCTCACCTTCGAGTGCTACAAGCAGCGTCTGGAGAGAGGTCTTTCCTTCCTTGAGTTCAACTACATGCTGCTGCAGAGCTACGACTTCCTGTACCTGTACCAGAAATACAACTGCCAGCTCGAGCTCGGTGGTGACGATCAGTGGTCCAATATCCTGGGTGGCGTAGAACTGATCCGTAGAAAAGAACAGGGCGAGGCTTTCGGCCTGACATTCACACTTCTTACCAACAGTGAAGGCAAGAAGATGGGTAAAACGGCTAAGGGTGCAGTATGGCTCGATCCGAACAAGACCACACCTTTCGATTTCTACCAGTATTGGAGAAACGTCGAGGATGCCGATGTTATCAAGTGCCTGAAGCTCCTTACGTTCGTATCGCTTGAAGAGATCGATGAATACGCTAAGCTGACTGATGCAGCGATCAACGAAGCTAAAAAGAGACTCGCATTTGAAGTTACCAAGATCGTTCACGGTGAAGAAACAGCGCTGGCTGTGAAGAAGCAGGCAGAAGATCTTTTCGAGAAGGGCGGACGTTCCGACGATATGGCGACAACAGCCATTGCTGCTGACCGCCTTGCCGGCGACGGATTGTCTCTACTGGATCTTCTCGTTGAGACCAAGCTTACACCTTCCAAGGGTGAGGCGCGCCGCATGATCCAAGGCAAGGGCATCTACCTCAACGATGTTGCAGTCGAGGATGTGTACTATATGCTGACAGAAAAAGATTTCAATAACGGTGAGGCGTTCCTGAGAAAAGGAAAGAAAGTGCACCACCGTCTGACCATCGGTTGATCAGCTGCCAGAAGCTCCAGAAAACACTGAAAATACGAGTGCCCCGAAGGAAATATACCTTTGGGGCACTTCTTGTGTTACAATCCTAGTAGCAAGTAATTAGTAAGGTAAGGAAGGATCTCCGGCAGAATGAAGATTTGTCGTTTTTGTCAACATAGTCAGGAAACAGGCGATTACTGTGAAGCGTGCAATGCTCCTTTTCCCGCAGATAAACTCGACTTTTCAAACTCCTCGGATATACTACAGCCCGACTCTGCCCGAACCGTATCGGATGATGCACAAGCAGTGGCGCCTGAGCAGACTTCTGAAGTTTCAAGTCGACCGGCAGAGCAAGTGGAGACACCAAGGCAGGTAGAGACTGTTGTAGAAAAAGCGGAAGCCCCCAATAAAGAAAAACGGACCGGGAAATCCCGGATGAAAGATCCGCTGGAGCTTGATGAGGACGATGATTCCTGGGATCCGACTCAGCCTGGTCGGAAAAAAATCTTATACTCTGCCAAGGCGGCGGGAGATACAGTATTCGTAGGCAAGAAGCTTTCCACACCCTCTTCAGGCAATGGTCTGACCAAGTCTCAAACAAAATCCGGAAAAACAGAAAAAACTGTTGCCCCGGCCAATAAGCAGCCTGAAGTCTTGAGAAAGTACAATGGAAAGAGATATTCCGGAGAATTCAGTTTTGCGTTGATTTCGCTTATCTTTAACTCGGTAGCCATGTTGTTTACCTGCGGAACAGGACTTCTTGGTTTTTTGCTTTCGCTCTATGCACTAATAAAGGGAAGCAAACTAAAGAAAGGCGCAGATCCGGATCCGGTTTCGACAGCGTCTAAAGTGAAGATCTTCGCAGCGATCGCCGATGGACTTAATGCGATTTGGCTGATTATCGTGCTATACTTTATGTTCTCCGTCTGATTTTTTTACAGGAGTCGAAAATTTCCTGTTTACAAGGTGGAAATACGGTGATATACTAAATTGCCCGACAAAACGGGGCTTTCTTTTTGTGCGCCGTTTTCTCGAGACACTATAATTATGAAAGGAGATGTATTGATGCCTACGTTCAACCAATTGGTAAAGTCCGGAAGAACATCGAAGATCTACAAGTCTTCTTCTAAAGCTCTTCAGTCTGGACTGAATACCTTGCGCAAGCAGGAAACAGACGTTTCTTCCCCACAAAAGCGTGGTGTTTGCACAGTTGTTAAGACCGTAACTCCTAAGAAGCCGAACTCTGCTTTGAGAAAGGTTGCAAGAGTACGTCTTACGAATGGCTACGAAGTAACTGCATATATCCCGGGTGTGGGACATAACCTGCAGGAGCACTCCGTTGTATTGATCCGTGGCGGACGTGTTAAGGACCTTCCTGGTGTTCGTTATCACATCGTTCGCGGTACTCTTGATACAGCCGGTGTTGCAAATCGTCAGCAGGGCCGTTCGAAGTACGGTGCGAAGAAGCCGAAGGCCGCTAAGGTAAAGAAGTAATTTCTTTATTTCCTGCGGTTGGACACATTAAGTGATCAGTACACTGTCTATATAGGGACATGTTTACTGGCGCTGACACGGTCCAAAAGAACTAGATTTTTTACGTGAGTACCTATGGTTTCAGTTTGAGACTGAATATCATGAAAAGGAGGGAAGACTAGTGCCAAGAAAAGGCAATGTCCCAGTTAGAGAAGTGCTCCCGGATCCGCTTTACAATGATGTTAAAGTATCCAAGTTGATCAACAACATCATGTTAGACGGTAAGAAGGGTGTAGCACAGAGAATTTGCTATGACGCTTTTGACCTGATCAAAGAGCGCACAGGCAAAGAGCCGATCGAAGTATTCAATGCGGCTCTTGAGAACGTAATGCCTATGTTGGAAGTTAAGGCTAGACGTGTTGGTGGTGCAAACTACCAGGTTCCGATGGAAGTACGTCCGGCTCGCCGTCAGACTCTTGGTCTGCGTTGGCTCGTAAGATATGCCCGTGAGAGATCCGAGCGTACAATGAGCGATCGTCTGGCTAACGAGTTGATCGATGCATCTAACAGCACAGGCGGTGCATTCAAAAAGAAAGAAGAAATGCACAAGATGGCAGAAGCTAACCGCGCTTTTGCACATTACAGATGGTAATTGATGAAGGAGCATTGACACGATGAATAAGAGAGAGTATTCACTCGAAAACACAAGAAATATCGGTATCATGGCTCACATCGACGCGGGTAAGACAACGACTACTGAAAGAATCCTCTACTACACGGGTATCAACCGTAAGATGGGTGAGGTTCACGAAGGTGCCGCTACAATGGACTGGATGGTTCAAGAGCAGGAGCGTGGTATCACGATCACATCTGCTGCAACGACCGCTCCGTGGAAAGGACATCGTATCAACATTATCGATACTCCTGGTCACGTAGACTTTACTGTTGAGGTTGAGCGCTCCTTGCGTGTTCTCGACGGTGCAGTTACAGTAATGTCCGCTCGTGGTGGTGTAGAACCTCAGACCGAGACAGTTTGGAGACAGGCTGAGCATTACGGTGTTCCGCGTATGGTATACGTCAATAAGATGGATATCCTGGGTGCGGATTTCTTCCATGTAATCGACATGATCAAAGATCGTCTGAAGAGCAACGCGGTTGCAATTCAGATCCCGATCGGTAAAGAAGACAGCTTCGAAGGTATTATCGACCTGATGACTCTCCGTGCAGAGGTTTACATCAGTGAAGACGGTATGAAGTACGAGGACCGTGAGGTTCCGGCGGATATGGTCGAGTTTGTAAACAAGAAGCGTGAAGAGATGGTCGAGGCGATCGCTGAGACAGACGAAGAACTCACCATGAAGTTCCTCGAAGGCGAAGAGATCTCCATCGATGAATTGAAGGCTGCACTCCGTAAGGCAACTTGCGCTTGTAAAGTTATTCCGGTTATCTGCGGTACTTCCTTGAGAAACAAGGGTGTACAGATGATGCTGGATGCTATCGTGGATTACATGCCTTCTCCGCTGGATATTCCGGCTATCAAGGGTATCAATCCTGACACAGAAGAAGAGGAAGAGCGTCCGGCTTCCGATGAGGGCCCGTTCGCTGCTCTGGCATTCAAGATCATGACCGACCCGTTCGTTGGTAAGCTTTGCTTCTTCCGTGTTTATTCCGGTGTCCTGGAAGCAGGTTCTTATGTTTCCAATGCTACTAAGGGTAAGAAAGAGCGTATCGGACGTATTCTCCAGATGCACGCCAACGACAGAAAAGAAATCACAGAGGTATTCTCCGGTGATATCGCTGCTGCAGTTGGTCTGAAGGATACTACAACAGGTGATACACTTTGCACAGAGGATGCTCCGATCATTCTCGAATCCATGGAGTTCCCGGAACCGGTTATCGAAGTTGCTATCGAGCCGAAGTCCCGTGCTTCCCAGGAGAAGATGATCGTTGCTCTTCAGAAACTTGCAGAAGAAGACCCGACATTCCGTACATTTACCAACCAGGAAACAGGACAAACGATCATCGCCGGTATGGGTGAGCTTCACCTCGACATTATCGTTGACCGTCTGTTCCGTGAGTTCAAGGTTGAGGCAAACGTTGGTGCGCCGCAGGTTTCCTACAAGGAGACGATCAGAAAGGCAGTCAGAAGCGAAGGCCGTTTCGTTCGTCAGTCCGGTGGTCACGGTCAGTATGGTCACTGTATCCTCGAGATCGAGCCTCGTGAACCAGGTGCCGGTTACGAGTTCGTCAACGCTACTGTTGGTGGTTCTATCCCGAAGGAATTTATCGGACCTATCGATGCCGGTGTACAGGAAGCTATGCAGAGCGGTGTCCTCGGCGGCTATCCGGTAGTAGACGTCAAGGTTACTGTCGTAGATGGTTCCTACCACGATGTCGACTCTTCGGAAATGGCATTTAAGATCGCGGGTTCCATGGGCTTTAAGGAAGGTATGAAGAAGGCAGATCCTGTTCTTCTCGAGCCTATCATGAGAGTCGATGTTGAAGTTCCGGATGATTACATGGGTGACGTTATCGGCGGCCTGAACGCTCGTCGTGGTGTTATCAAGGGAATCGAGGGACTGAACGGTACCCAGAAGATCCAGGCGGAAGTTCCGCTCTCCAACATGTTCGGATATGCAACAGCTCTCCGTTCTACAACACAGGGTCGTGGTACCTTCGTAATGCAGATCGGTCACTTTGCTGAAACACCGAAGAACATTATGGAAACTATTCTCAAGAAGTAATTCTGAGGAAAAAACAAGGCTTCTTGTCAATTGCATCTTGCGATTATTGAAAAACATAGTAAAATAGATGTATCTGACGCTTGGAAGCGAAACAAAGATTTAAATTATCAGCAGGATTGCTGAATAAGGAGGAAATTTAAATGGCAAAGGCAAAATTTGAAAGAACTAAGCCGCACGTTAACATCGGTACCATTGGTCACGTTGACCACGGCAAGACTTCTCTTACAGCTGCTATCACGAAGGTTCTTTCCTTCCAGGGTAAGGCACAGTATGAGGCTTACGGCGATATCGATAAGGCTCCGGAAGAGAGAGCTCGTGGTATCACGATCAACACAGCACACGTTGAGTATGAGACAGATGCTCGTCACTACGCTCACGTTGACTGCCCCGGCCATGCCGACTATATCAAGAACATGATCACTGGTGCTGCTCAGATGGACGGTGCTATCCTCGTAGTATCCGCTTCTGACGGACCGATGCCTCAGACACGTGAGCACATCCTGCTCGCTCGTCAGGTAGGTGTTCCTTACATTGTTGTATTCATGAACAAGTGCGATCAGGTTGACGACGAAGAACTCCTCGAGCTCGTTGAGATGGACATCCGTGACCTCCTCAACCAGTACGAGTTCCCGGGCGACGATACACCGATCATCCGTGGTTCTGCTCTCGTAGCTCTCGAGTCCACATCTACTGATCCGAACGCTCCTGAGTATGCTCCGATCCTTGAGCTCATGAATGCTGTTGATACATTCATCGCTACACCTGCTCGTCCGACAGACCTTCCGTTCCTTATGCCGGTTGAGGACGTATTCACGATCACAGGTCGTGGTACTGTTGCTACAGGCCGTCTCGAGCGTGGTATCGTTAAGGTTGGTGACGCAGCTGAGATCGTTGGTCTCCAGGATGAGCCGAAGAGCACAACAATCACAGGTGTTGAGATGTTCCACAAGCTCCTCGATCAGGCTGAGGCTGGTGATAACATTGGTGCTCTCCTCCGTGGTATCGACCGTAAGGAAGTTGAGCGTGGTCAGGTTCTCGCTAAGCCGGGTACAATCACACCTCATACAAAGTTCACAGGTCAAGTTTACGTTCTGACACACGACGAAGGTGGCCGTCATAAGCCTTTCTTCAACGGCTATCGTCCGCAGTTCTACTTCAGAACAACAGACGTTACCGGTGTTGCTCACCTTCCGGAAGGCACAGAAATGTGCATGCCTGGTGACCACGTAACCATCACTGTTGAGCTCATCACTCCTATCGCTATGGAGCAGGGCCTCAAGTTCGCTATCCGTGAGGGTGGTCGTACAGTTGGTGCTGGTACTGTTGCTACAATCATCGAGTAATTCGATCTTAAGTAGATAAATCAGTCATTTACAAGAGCTTCGGGATTTCGATCCCGGAGCTCTGTTTTTCTGCGCCCGACGGAGCATGATCTCGGATTGACAAAACAGTAAAAAACAGTAAAAATAAGTAAAAACAGTAAAAAACAGTAAAAGAAAGTAAAACCAGTAAAAACGAGAAAGCGAGGTGGAAGTATGAAAAAGAACGCCAACCCATTCACGATGGATTTTGGAAGAGAACCAATTGAATTCATTCCTCGAATCAGGGCGATGAATGATTTAGTGGATGCATTTACATCAGAGACTCCATCTCAACATATTGCGATGATTACCGGTGTCCGTGGTTGTGGTAAAACTGTTTTTATGACAACTGCAAGCAAGAAGATTGCGGAGCAGGGAAAATGGACCACGGTTGAA
>JAFWDK010000031.1 GCA_017513085.1 Clostridiales bacterium
ACTACAAATATATATTGCTTCGGCGACGAGTACCAGCCCAGCCTCGGCTGGGCTGGTACTCCTTTTCTTATTGCAAGAGTAAACTCGACTTTTTCTGCTTTATTCTGTTTTCAAAGTTCAGTGTTAATTTTTCAATCAACGCTTCAATTATTCATTACTTAATTATAAACGCTGTCCGTATATACGGACAGCGTTTTTTGTACCATTGGTTTAGCAAATATGAAAGGAGAATTTGTATGGAAAACGAGATGGTTTTATTTGAAACAAAGGACAAAGAGATCAAGTTGAACGTGTCTATTGTCGATGATACTGTATGGCTTACTCAAGAACAAATGAGTTCACTTTTTGATACGGCCAGATCAACAATTGCATATCACATCAACCAGATTTTTAAAGAAGGAGAACTGAACAGGGAGACTTCTGTCGAAATTTTCGACAGAAGTACAAATACAGCTTCTCGCCCGCCACAGTACTATAACCTTGATGTTATCATCTCCGTTGGGTACAGAGTGAAATCTCAACGCGGTATTGAATTTCGCCAGTGGGCAAATTCAGTATTGAAGCAGTATATCATCAACGGATATGCCATAAATGAGAAGAGACTTCTTGCCCTTCAGAAGACTGTGGAGATTCAGTCGAGGATGCTCGCGGATACGTTGTCTGTTGAACAGCAGGATGTACTTCGAACGGTGAGTCAATATACAGAAGCATTGTTGCTTCTTGATCAATATGATCATCATGATCTGGAAAAACCTGAGGGAACAAAGCCTTTATACAAACTCACATACAAGGACTGTCGAGACATTATCTCACGCCTGGAAACGGAATACAAATCAGATGTATTTGGTGTTGAGAAGGAAGCCGGCAAGGTGGAGGGCATTCTTGGCGCAGTTTATCAGGATGTCTTTGGTGGAGAGGTTTATCCGTCTTTGGAAGAGAAGGCGGCCAATCTTTTATATTTCATCATAAAGGATCATCCCTTTAATGATGGATGCAAACGAATTGCCGCATCGCTGTTTTTAGAGTTTCTGAATCGAAACGGCTGTTTGTTCAAGAATGGTGAAAAGACGATAAGTGATGGAACTCTGGTTGCGATTACACTCATGATAGCGGAATCTGATCCGTCAGATAAGGAGATCATGATCACACTGGTCATGAATCTGATGAATATTAGGTAACAGACAAAGACCGGCCAAGAATTCCCTCAGCCGGTCTTTATAATTCATATGCAATTGTGTGACTCCCACGCCTTACGCGGGAGTGAATCTTTTTCGACAGCGCCTCTCAAGTAATTGAAAAGCATTTTGCAGGCGTTGCCTTTCCCCACGCAGGAGTAAAGTCTTTTCGACGTTGCCTCCGCAGGCGAAGCCGAGGACAGCAACAGAGAAAAGAACTTTACGACTTATTCCCACTCGATCGTGCCTGTCGGCCTGTCCGGAATCCTCGTATGTGCTGGCGGAAGACCTGGCGGGAAGGTGAAGCAGGAACTCCTTGGAAGAGAACTGCAGATAAAATGCTGATATCTTTCTTTTTTCTCAGGCGTACTTATAGGGAGCCCAATCGACGTATCTATCGCTTTTCTCGATCTCGTCTTCGGAATCAAACGGATTGATGTAAGACTCCACCCTCCAAAGACCCCATGGCCAATATTCGCGTATGGCAAGACGATTATGATAAGAAATCGATTGAAGCGATCTTGCTTTATTAACTTCGCGTGTGAGTATCGATTCCAGTTTGTCGATCGTCTTATAGAAGGATTTCTTTTGAAACTCTCCCACCGAAAACCTTACACGTCTCAAAGCAGAATCCACTTCAATATACACGTAGATATCCTGGCCCAGACGGCGGTCACAAGTGATCTTCTGAATGTGCAATCTGTCACAGAATTCCTTCATGTAATCATATCGCTTCTTCTGTTCCGGGTTGCGTGCCGGATCACCCTCGAATACAAGATTCCAGGCCATATCCTACCTCCAAAGTCGCGAGCCGATCACTTCACGACTTACGTCCTTACTTTGCTTTCCTTGTCTCACAATTGTATTCTTCGAATTCTATCAAGATTGTATCATGCTTGGCAGGATCATGTTGATGCGGTCCCATTTTTCTTCTTTATAGGGAAAAGCACCGGGGGCTGTATTCCGTTCACTAAAGCCTGCTTTTTCATAGCATCTTTTCGCGCGCGGATTTGCGGAAAAGACATTCAAGTGAACAGCGGCGGCTCCCGTCTTTTCAAAAGCATATTGCGCGGCAAGATGCAGCATCTCCTGCGCCGTGCCTTTCCCGCGCTGCTCGGGATCGACGACGATGAATTTCAGCATGCCTTCCATCGTTTCCTCGTTCTTTCCGTAAAGGAAGAACCCGACGATCCGTCCGTCCTCGTTTTCCGCAGCAAAAGCACTGTCGCCTTCTTCTTTCTGTCTTTTCAGAAAATCCTCGAAATCTTTTCTTTCCATCGGGAACCCGATGCGGTTCGCGCTCCACATCGCATGCGTGCGCTCATCCGTGATCCAGTTCCGGATCACCTCGAAATCCATATCTATATCAAATGCTCTCAGTTTCAAAACAAAAGCTTCCTTTCACGTATAATGAACTACATTTTAACGCAAACTCCTATCCTTTTGCAGTAATTCATCTTCCGATTTCGTATCCTTGATAGGATAGAAAAGACCGGCCAAGGATTTCCTCAGCCAGTCTTTCTTCAGTCATATGCAATTGTGTGACTCCCAAGCAGGAGTAAAGTCTTTTCGACGTTGCCTCCGCAGGCGAAGCCGAGGACAGCAACAGAGAAAAGAACTTTACGACTTACTCCCACTCAATCGTTCCTGTCGGCTTTGGTGTCAGATCGTAGAGTACGCGGTTGATGCCCGGTACTTCGGTGATGATGCGGTTGACGATCTTGCCGAGGAGTTCGTACGGAATCTCTTCGATCGTTGCGGTCATGGCGTCGCGTGTGTTGACGGCGCGGATAACAACGAAGTTCTCAAAAGCTCTGACGTTGTTCTTTACACCTACGGACTTGTAATCCGGAACGAGTGTGAAGTACTGCCATACTTTTCCTTCGAGACCGGCGTTAGCGAATTCTTCACGGAGGATCGCGTCGGATTCACGTACCATCTCGAGACGGTCACGGGTGATTGCACCGGTGCAGCGCACGCCGAGACCCGGGCCCGGGAACGGCTGACGGTAGACCATGTTGGCCGGAAGACCGAGAGCTTCACCGACAACACGAACTTCGTCTTTGTAGAGGAATTTCAGAGGCTCAACGAGACCTTCAAAGTGGATATCGTCCGGGAGACCGCCTACGTTGTGGTGCGCTTTAACAGGACCGGACTCAAGGATATCCGGATAGATGGTACCCTGAGCGAGAAAGTCAACGTCCGGAAGCTTTCTGGCTTCTTCTTCGAATACACGGATGAACTCTTCGCCGATGATCTTTCTCTTTCTCTCCGGTTCTTCGACGCCCTCGAGCTTCGTCAGGAAGCGCTCTGTAGCATCTACATAAACGAGAGTGGCATCCATCTGGTTTCTGAAAACTTCGATGACCTGTTCCGGTTCGCCTTTTCTCAGAAGACCATGATTAACGTGAACATTGATCAGGTTCTTGCCGATGGCTTTGATGAGAAGCGCGGCAACGACGGATGAATCGACACCACCGGACAGGGCCAGCAGGACTTTCTTGTCGCCGACCTGTGCTTTGACAGCGGCGATCTGCTCAGCGATAAAAGCATCGGCCAGTTCGCGGGTGGTAATTCTCTGCATGTCCTCAGGACGTTTGTTTTCCATAAGCGGTACTCCTTTGTATCGTAATAAATTGAATACAACCATCATAACGCAAAAGCACTATCCCACGCAATGAAGAAATCATTCTTTCGATTCTGCGTTTTTTGTTCATGGAATGTTCTTTTTTCTGCCGAATTTGTTGCCGAATACAAAAGAGGTTGTCTGATATAATTAGAATAATTACGTTTCGGGGGAATGTTTAAACGTATGCTGGAATTAAATGAGAATATTAAGGAAACATTGCGTGCTAGAGAGATGACACAGAAGCAGCTGGCTTCATATCTGGGTATGTCCGAGTGCTCGCTTTCCCGTTATTTGAAGGGAACCAGAATGCCCAGACCGGAGGATGCGCAGAAGATTGCGAATTTTCTCGGACTTTATCCGAAGGAGTGGTTCGCCGGCTCGGATTCGGAAAACGATGAGCAGGTCAATGATTCCAATACACTTCTTAAGCCGTCCCGGCAGGTGTGGGAGAAGCTCCGCACGTGGCCGGAAGCAATTGAAGCTTTGTCTACGACGCATACTATTTCCGTACAGGATATCTGTCAGATCCTTCATGCTCCCAGAAGCTGGGTGAACCGCTTTGTGCTTCCGCATGTCGACAAGATCTATCTTCCTGACGGTAAGCGTGCCGGAAAAGAAGTGAATACGAACTGGAAAGAAGTAGCAGCGATCCAATTGGGAAAGGACATGCAGGATTCGACCTGGTGTAATAAAGAGGACTTCGAGAATCTTATTATGGGAAGCATTATTTCCGTAACCAAGCAGACGAAGCTTATTCCGGCGGAACTTCTGGTTCAGGACAAGAAGGCTTTTGCCGAAGAATATAACTCTTATACAGAAAAGATGGAGGAGTTGGTAGGCTATCTTAAGCAGTATCCGGATTCTCCGATGGACAAATATTCGGAATTGGCGAATCTGAGAAAAATGCAGAAACAGTGTTATCGCCGTCAGCTCTCCAATGAAGGGCGGCAGATCCTGCGAAGCAATATGCCATCGGCGGCTACTCCGGATAAGACGAAGAGCATTCCGGTAAGACTTCCGTCTGTACCGATCGAGAAATGGATCGCTCCGGAGGATATGAAGGATTTTGCTGAACTCGAGGAGACCGGGCACAAGTATTTCTTCAAAAACGGCTATGTACGGATCCTGTTGTCATTTGTTGAGGCCAATGGCAATGCTGTCAAGAAGATGTTCTACGTGGCGGATGCGGAAACTTTATACCACAAATACGTCGAGGAGTATGTGCTCATCAGTGAAGAAGTCTGGCAGATGTATGCGATTCGTCTGATGTCCAGAAGATGATTTCCCTCCTTCCCGGCAAAAATTCCCGGCGCTCCATTCCTGATCTGGACGGAGTGGAAACGCCGTTGTGTTCTTTTCGTGTATAATGGAAAGGAAATCTGGCAGGAGGCGTCTTAGTTCGATGGATTATAGTGTTCTGATGTCCGTCTATTCCCGTGAAAAAGCGGAATACCTGAAGCAGGCTGTAAGCAGCATGCTGGCGCAGACGATCCTGCCCAAAGAATTTGTGCTTGTATGTGACGGACCACTGGGTCCGGAGCTGACAAGTGTTGTCGAAGAGTATGAAAAGAATTCTCCTGAACTGTTCAAGATCGTTCGTCTTCCGGAGAACCGGGGACTTTCCGCGGCATTGAACGAGGGACTGAAAGCATGTACCTGCGACTGGATCGCCAGAATGGACAGTGACGATATTTCCCTTAGCACGCGTATCGAGAAGCAATGCAAACTTGCACAGGTGACGGGCGCAGGATTGTTGTCCGGAACTGTAGCCGAATTCGGCAGACTCCGGGAAGAGAACGAAAATGCCTCGGAAGAACGGGCTGTCCTGTCAATGCTCATACGTGCGGAAGCAGGCGGCCTGGAACTGCCGAAAAGAAGTCTTCCGGAGACGGATGAAGAGATCCGGAAATTTGCAAGGAAAAGAAATCCTATGAATCATCCGGCCGTTCTGATGCGTCGGGATGCTGTGAATGCAGTAGGTGGGTACAGTACGGATTTCCCGTATTTTGAGGACTACGATCTGTGGCTGCGAATGCTGAAAAACGGAGTGAAAGCCGCCAATGAGAAAGAAGTGATCCTTCTGATGCGGGCTGACGAAGGTCTCTATGACCGGCGCGGAGGAAAAGAATACCGTGCATATATGAAAGCATTCCGGAAGCGTATGCTGAGAGAGAAAGATTGCTCAAGGTGGGACTATATCTCTTCCCTGATCGTCCGTTCGATAGTAGCGATCGTGCCTACCGGTCTTCGGAGAAAATTCTACGGAAAGGTGTTGCGTAAATGAAGATCCTGATCGATGCGAGAACATTCGGAACCAGACCCAGTGGCATAGGGATCTATGCCTATAATTTCCTGTGCGGGATACTTCAGGATTTCGAAGTGATCCTGGTGACAGACCTGTCGACCAGTTCCGAGATGCAGAACCTGAAGAAGAAGGGTGTGCGCATCATCGAATACGGAAAGGAAGTATACCGCAGTTCGGGCGTTTTTGCCTATTTCCGATTCGTCCGGAAGATCTTGCGGGAAGAACAGCCGGAGTTATTCTGGGAGCCGAATATCCTGGTACCGATCGCGCTTTCCGGATTCCACGGGAAAACCGTGATCACGATCCATGATATGTTTCCGGTAACGATGCCGCAGTATTTCGGTGCGAAGTACAGTACATACTTCAAGTTCATGCTGAAGCGGACGCTTCGCCGGACGGACCTGATCCTTTATAACTCCTACGAAACAAAGAATGAGACAGAACAGTTCTTCCCACGGGCGAAGAATGTGGAGAACCATGTGCTCTATATTATCATTCCGAAGGCGTCGTACGAAGGGGAGATTTCCGATGACGGATACTTCTTATATATAGGGAATGTGGAGAAGAGAAAAGGGGTCGATATCCTTCTTTCGGCCTATGCGGAATATGCGGAAAAAGGTGGAACGAAGAAACTGGTCATTGCAGGAAAGAAGCGCGGTGAAGCTGATGTGGACGCGGCGCTGGATGAACTTGCCCGGAAATACCCTCAGCAGTTTACATACAAAGGGTACGTGACAGATGAAGAGAAGAATGCACTCTATGCCCACGCGGGGACAGTGCTTTTTCAGTCGAGAGCGGAAGGCTTCGGACTTTGTGTGATCGAGGCGATGCAGTTCGGAAAGAAAGTGCTGGCGAGTGATCTTTCCATCTTTCGTGAGATCGTGGGCGATGTGGTGAATTACTTCCCGCTTTCCGGTGGAGCGGAGGCGCTGTCTGAGGCGATGACGAAAGAATTTGCGGCACCGGACCTTTCAAAATATGAAGAAGTTATGTCGCGGTATTATCCGGAAACTCTTGTGCCGAGGCTGGTTGAAGTCCTCGACAAGGCGGCAGGAAAATAATTTATTTTTTTTCAAATAGCAGGTAACGTTTTCCGAAAACAACTGTTTAACTAACAGAAAGCGAGGAAACAAAGTGAGTGATCTGAATGACTTGGAAGCAGTATATAAACGGTATTCGCTTCCGCTGAAAAAATACATCATGACGTTATGCCACGATGATTTTTTGGCAGACGATCTGGTTGCAGATACGTTTTATCGGGCGATCACTCATGCGGACTCTTGGCGTGGCGGGAATGTCTATACCTGGCTATGTACGATCGGAAAGAATCTTTTTCTGAATCACGTCAGGCGCAAAGAGTATCAGAATGTTTCTCTCGATGACGATGAAAACCCTTTCGTGATACTGGTCTTTGATGATCCGAATCTGGCTATCGAGAGGGAAGAGCAGAAGACATACCTACAAGAAAAACTGCAGGAATTGTCGGACGTCGATCGAAAAGTGGTATACCTTCGAGCGTACGCTGACCTTTCCTTTAAGGAGATAGGAGATGTCCTCGGAAAAACGGAGAACTGGGCGCGTGTGACTTTCTTCAGAAGTAAAGAGAAGCTGCGTCGCCGGATGGAAAGGATGGATTGAATATGGAGAATAAACTTTCGTGTGATGTGATCATGGATCTGCTTCCGTCTTATGCGGATGGAATCTGTTCCGAAGAAACAAAGAAGATCGTGGAGGAACATCTCGTATCCTGTAAGGCTTGCCAAGCTTCTTATAATGCCATGAAACAGGATGAAGAGATCTCCGGTCTGCCTGATTTGAAGGCGGATTCCCCGGCTACGGCAAAGAATACAGCGAAGACGGCATCGCCCAAAATCTCCTCGGCCTCTGGTATTAAGATCGATGAACAAGAGATCATGAAGAAGGTCAACCGTAAGATGCACCAAAGAATGCTGACCAACGCTATCATCGGAATCGTAGTCGGGGCGATCATCCTTACGCTGGCGATATTCTTCTTTAAGCCGGGAAGGACTCTGGCTTCTACCGATTATCTGGTTACATACGAAAACATGGATCTTTCCGAACTCGCAGAGCATTCTTTCCAGACTTATTTCGATTACCACAGGATCCCGCAGAACAGTATCCTGGTTTTTGAAGATGGAAAGAGTCTTGACGATTGTCTGTTCATTCTGGTTTCGGTGCCGGGCTATTCCAATGCCAAGGTGGCTGTTGACAAAGAGTATCTGAGCAAAAACCCGCAGATCTGTCTGGTAACGATCTATTCCCATTATGCGATCTCTGAATACCGGGACGAAGTTAAAGAAGAAGACGGAAAGAATATTCTTTATGTGGATCATGTCAAGACGCCGATTTTCGGAAGCGGACAGAGCAGCGACTGGATCTCTGTAACAACTATAGAAATGTGCCATATAGATGATGTAAATGCCTGATATATGCCATCGCCCCGAAGATATGTATGATATAATACCTAAAGGAGTATGGTACATATCACAAGGGGCATTACATGAAATCAGACACAAACACCCGTGTTTATTCTAATAAAACAGATGCGGCCGGTTCGGCGGCGCTACGTCGGGAGTCTTTCCTCCAGAGAGCACTCCCGAAATATATGTTGGTTCCGCTCATTATCCTGATTGTGGGCAATCTGACTTCCTACTACGGGCCTCACTTTATCAATGTTCTGCTGGGCCGTTCCTATGTCAATATGTCCAGCCGCCTGGACGACAAGATCACGGTCCTCCCGGCTTTTACCATCATCTATGTTCTGGCGTTCCCGTTTTGGTATCTCATTACGTATTACTATCTACGCAAGAGCGGTGAACATGCTTTCCGCTTCTCTTTGTCCAATCTCAGTGCCAAAATCACTTGTGCGCTGATCTTTATTCTCATTCCGTCTACTCTGGTAAGACCGGCGCTCACGGGATCCGGACTTTCGGTCCGGCTTTTGAGCCTGATCTATCGTAGTGATGCGCCGACGAATCTTTTTCCGTCGATACATTGTCTGGAGAGCTGGTTCTGCTTCCGCTGTATCTACGATGAAAGAGGTGTTCCGCTTTTGTTTAAAGCGGTTTCGTTCCTGTTCGCGGTGTTGATCTGTATGTCTACGGTTTTCACTAAACAGCACGTTCTTCTGGACATTCCGGCAGGTATACTTGTGGCAGAGCTTTTCTGGCGGCTGAACAGTCTCCATCCGATTCGTCGGTTTAATAAAAAACTCGGCCAACTATTCATGTAGATCATATTGCCAGAGTCTTGGGGGCAACGTATAATATCTTTTTGGTATGAAAATATTGTAAATATATAAGGCTACATAGTAGGAAGGGACAGAATATGAAGAGTTTCATTAAGAAGATCTCCGTGTTGCTTGCCGGCACGATGCTATTAGGATCATTGAGCGCATGTGACTCGGGAAAGTGGAAAGCTAAGGCACAGGAAGCATTACCGGCTGCTTTTGATGACAGTACGATCGGCACGATCTATTGCCAGGGAGAAGTGATCACCTTCCCGCTTAAAGTTCAGGACATGCTGGACAATGGTTTTAAGTATCCGAAGAACATTAAAGATATTGATGATGAAACTCTGGATTCCAACTGGTCGACCGGTCTTCTGGAACTCCTTTCCAAGAACAATTCCAGTAAAACTGTCGAGATCAAGGCTATCAATATTGGAGAGGAAACTCTGAACCTTAAGGAGTGCTGGATCGAGACGATGTCGTTTACAAGCAAATCCGGAAATGTCATGCTTCCGGGCGCCATCGAGCTGGGCCAGAAGTTTGACAGTAAGGAAGCTTTTGAAGCAGCTCTTCCACAGGCTTTTCTGGCCAATGAGCCGATCGGTAACGAGTATAAGGCGGATTATGTATCCGGCGCGGATCACTACGCCTGCACGATGAAGATCAAAGCTAAGGAATCAAATGGCAAGTATTCCATCGAGCAAGTTACTTTTGAAAGCGAGTATTACTATGACACCGTATACTTCCTCGACTCGGAGCTGAAGGCGGTAGTTCATAATGACAGTACGGAGTATTCCAAGATCTTCAATGAAGACATTTCCCAATACGCCAAAGACTGGAAAGATTCTGCTTACAACACTATCCTTAACCTCTATGGCTTCCAGCAGGATGCGCTCACTGATGAGCAGTATGCCAAGTTCGATAAATTCTTCGAAAAGATCCTGAAGGATGTGACATGGACGCTGGAAAGCAGCGACAAAGAAGTAAAAGCATCCTTCAGTTATCCGAATCTTGACGAGGAGCTGAATCAGGCATTCGAGGCGGCAATCGACGAATATGCTCAGACGAAGCAGGGGGTTACAGTTGATGAGATGAAAGTGGATCAGGATCTGATCAATGCTTTCATCGATAAACTCTGCGCAACCGAAACGGCAATCAAGTTCGAGAACGACGGTTCTTTTGTATTCGAAAAACTTGAAGGCGAAAGCATCTCTACTGAAGATTTTTCCGATCTCGTGTATTCGTTCTTCGGCCTTTATGGTCCGATCAAAGAGTTCCGTGAAGGTGGACAGCCAGACGGGGCTTCTTCCGAAGAAACCACGATGACTACAGAAACAGCTACAGAAACGACACAGGGCGCAGCCTGATTATTGAATCCTCAATAAGAATGGCCGTTTGCGGGAAATCTCCGTAGACGGCCTTTTTGTTTGAGTAGGTAAGTGCTTTTCGCGTATCTTAAACAGTGAACTTGATCACGTTCCAGGAGAGAGGTTTGACGTGTGTGTGGAACGATCCGTCGGAGAATTCAGCGTCGGTAACTGCTTTGGGTGCAAAGAGCGTGTCGTGATCGGGCTGAGTGACGATGGAGAGATCTTCGCTGGAAATCTCGGTGTGCTCAAAGGTAAAGGTGACGGGAGCAGATGCAGCTGAAGATTCGGCGGTGCGGGTCAATTTGCCGTCGAAGCCGCGCAGATCGATCGTCACCGGATAGTTTTCGCTTTCATTACGGTTGATGATAAAGACGGTCAGTACTCCTTTTTCCGCATCCCAGGCAGAGGCACTGTCGATGTACGGAATGCCGTCCTTCCCGGTGTATTGCGAGGTGTCATCGATGGCGTAGCCGGGAAGATCGAAGGTTTCAGAATCTACTTTGACCTGCATGGATGTGCCACGTGCCAGTTCCAGAAGCGCCATGAAACAATAGTGTGAAGCAGTTCTCCAGACTGTGTCGTGATTGGAGGCACAGAGCGCGAAGAGACCGCCGGTCATGCAGCCGATCTTGACGCGGTCGGCGTGACGGAGAAGGGCAAGCTGGATGGATGCCATGGAGAGCATATGCTCCATATCTCCTCCCGGGAACGGGCGGTCCGGCATATTATCCGGATCGTGCAGGATGTACTTTCTTTCCGGGTCGACACGGTAGTGTACACGTGCCATGTTATATCTGCCCCAACCCGGATTCAGAGGAGAGTTCGGTCGGATCATGCCACCGAATTCGTCGAAGGAAAGCATCATCTTTTTCGGCGAACGATGCTTGGAAGCTACGTAGTCGAACATGGCGACTTCGGTATTGATGTAATCCTCATAGTAGTGGGAACCGCCCAGAAGAGCGAGCATATCGCCCGGAGGCGCACTGTGGTAGTGGTGGACGGAAACATAATCTACAACGTCGTAGCACTGGTCCAGGACTTTCTCATCCCACTCCGGGAAATGCTCCATAAAAGGCGCCGAAGAACCACAGACCGCCGTCTTGATCTTCGGATCGATCCACTTCAGTGCTTTGGACAGCTCGTGACAACGGACACCGTAACCGAAGGGGTCCTTCTCCCAGGAACCGAGCTGCCAGTGTCCATCCATTTCATTTCCGAGATACCAGGTGTCTACGCCATACGGCTTTTCATGACCATTCTTTCTGCGAAGATCGGACCAGTACGTGCCGCCTTCGTGGTTGGTGTATTCTACCAGATCCATGGCATCCTGCATCGTACCGGTGCCAAGGTTGATGGTATATAGCGGCGCTGTGCCGACTTTTTCCGCCCATTGGAGATATTCGTCGTGGCCGACATCGTTCGTGATGTACTGGAACCAGGCAGGATCAAGATGAACTTTGCGCTGCTCTTTCGGACCGATGGAATCCTTCCATTGCCATGCAGACACGAAGTTTCCGCCCGGAAGACGGACGGCGGGCAGACCTGTTGCGGCAAGAGCCTGAATGAAGTCGGTACGGAAGCCCTGCTCATCCGCGGTCGGATGTTTCGGGTTATACATGGTTCCGTTGACCATGGTTCCGATCGGTTCGAGAAAAGCACTGAACAATCGTGGCGAGATCTCTCCGATCTGAAAGTCCGGGTGGATAGTGATCCTTGCGCGTCTGGGCATAGTAAGTACCTCCTGTTATTTGTTTTCTGCCAAAGCAGTATCGTCTCCTGTCGAGATCTTCTTGATCCATTTCCTTCCGCGGAGCCTGAGCACACACCAGATCGTCTTGGCGATCTGGTCAGACTTAAGGAAGAAATAGATCCAGAATGGTGGAAGTTTCAAAATAAAGCCGGCCAGGCATCCTAGTGGAATAGCCAGGATCCAAAGGAAGATATTATCGGCCAGCATCAGCATGGTCGTATCGCCACCGCCACGGAGTACGCCTTTGGTCATGATGCTGTTCGTTGCCTGAAAGAGTATGATCAGACTTATCGCGTTTAGTAGCTGGTAAGCGATCGAAACGGCCTCTGCAGTTGTTTCTTTGCCGTAAGAAGCGATGACGGGAGTTTTCGTAAAGAAGATGAAGAGTGCCGAAAGAAAGCCGAGAGCAAATCCCAAGCCCAGGAAGAGCCATCCTTGCTCTTCTGCTTTGTCCCGCTTTCCATGCCCGAGTGTTTGACCGGTGATGATCGCGCCGGCCTGGCAGACACCCTGGATCAGGACGGTACTCAGTTGTTGTGTGATCGTCGTGATCGAATTGGCGGCAACAAAGTTTTCACCGAGATGCCCGATGACGATCGTGACTGTATTATTGCCTAAAGCAAGGATCGCGTCGCTGACGAGCACAGGAATGCAGACACGGATATATTCGTGAAGCAGAGAGCGCGTATTCATGAAGAAATGACGGATCCGGTATCCGATCTTCTTGTCGTAGACCATAAGGTAGATCAAATCTGCCAACGCTTCACAGACACGGGCGGCGAATGTCGCGATCGCAGCACCGGCAATGCCCATCTTCGGCGCACCGAAATGACCGAAGATCAGGATGTAGTTTCCACCGAGATTGACGAACAGCGCGCCAATCGAAACATAGAGAGGAAAACGGGACTGACCGACACTACGTAGAACGATAGCGATGACCAGAGAGATACCCAGGAAAAAGAACGTCAGTGTGGAGTAGCGGAGATAGGTAGCACCTAGATCGACAAACACATCCACATCCGTGTACATCCGCATGATAAGCCGTGGAATCAGGATGGAGCCGATTGCAAATATCGTAGCAAAGACCAACATCAGACGAAGCATCAACGTGATGGTCTGCTTCAGTGCTTTTTCCGCCTTCTCGACTTCCGTGTTGGCCTTCTTCATGCCGTAGTAGCGGGAAACGAGGACAGAGGCGCCCATGCCGAGTCCCATGCAAAAGATCTGGAAAAAACTGATGTAGGCATTGGCCAGGGAGGCCGCGGAGAATGAGTCCTGCGAGTGGTGGCTGAGCATGATGTTGTCGAGCATGCCGACGAAAACCGTTACAAATGTCTGAAGCGCTATCGGAAAACCCAGAACCAGAACGCTTTTATAGAAAGGCTTGTCTTTCTTAAACAGTTTCATGAAGTACTTTCTTGCCAGAATAAATTACATATTTCCCCAATACAGAAAAATATTCTATCACAGAAGAAGTCCGCACAACACCTGATAAAGTATAGAAAAGACCTTGCCGTTTCATTTGAATCTTTCGGCAGAAGAACTTCCCCGGATTAATAGTGATAGATCTTCTTCTTTTTGACCAGAAGCGTAACAGTGACGATCAGCGCGAGGATCTCGGCGGTCAGGCTTGCCGCCCAAACGCCGTTCAGATCGAAGAACAGCGGCAGGATCAGGATCGCAAGGACTTCAAAGAGCAATGTCCTCAGGAACGAAATGAAAGCGGAGACCCGGCTGTTGTGCAGGGCCGTGAAGAAGGCGGATGTGAAGACCGCAAGTCCCATGACCATGTAAGACAGACTGTGAAGGGAGAAGCCTTCTTCTGTCATGTGCAGTAATTCTTCATCGTGACCGAAGAACAGTGCGGCAAAAGGACCTTCGATACAAAGCGCGATACCATAGAGAATAAATCCCATGATGACTACGAAGGTGGCGCTGCGCTTGAAGGTGTTGTGAAGCCCGGTAAAGTTTTGCTCTTCGTACTGGTAACTGAAGATCGGCGCAACACCTACTGCAAATCCGAGGAATACAGCGCCGAAAAGAAAGCCTACGTTCATGAGCACACCATAGGCGGCAACACCATTCATGCCGACCAGCTGCATGAGTTTATAGTTGTACATGACGCTGGCCAGAGGATGGAAGATCTCGCTGACAAACTCGGAAAGACCATTCCAGCAGACCGGACCGAGGACCTTCTTCATGAAATGCGGACGGACGAAATGAATATCGATATTCTTGCTTCCCGCGATGTAGAGGAAAGGCACGATACCGCCGAAATACTGAGAAACCGCTGTTGCAAAAGCGGCGCCGGCGACGCCTTGGTCGAAGAGCCCGACGAACACGAAGTCCAGGATCAGGTTGAGTGCGGCCGAAACAAGGTTGATCGCAAGACCGATCTTCGGGTGCTCGGCGGCAGTCAGAAAGCTCTGGAAAACATTCTGCAAAACATAAAACGGGATGCAGGAGATCAGGATACGCCCGTACTTCAGGCAGATCGGGAGCATCTCGGCATCAGCGCCCATGATCTTCGCGATCGGCTCAAGAAGAAAATCACCGAGCGCAGCAAGTACGATAGACCCGACAATGGAAACGGCGGTCAGGAATGAGAAGACCTGGCTGGCTTTTTCTTTCTCGCCGCGGGCCAAAGCCTGTGCTATGACGGCACTACCACCACCGCCGATCATGTAGGCGACCGCACCGATCAGGAGCGGAAGAGGAGTGATCAAAGTAACTGCGGAAAACGCTTCTTTGCCGACATAGTTGTTGATGTAAAGACCATCGACCACGCCGTACATAGACGTGAACAGCATCATCAGGATCGTCGGAATGACGAAGCGGAAAAGACGACCATATGTAAAATTGTCGGATAAACGGATACGCTTATTGTCAAGATGATTCATAAATCAACAAGTCTCCATTGACCGGATATAGATTCCAAGTGCCGGGCACCTGGTTATTCTCTTTTTCTATTGAAACAACCATTAGTTTACAGAAAAGCCCCCGAATTGACAAGAATCAGAAAGGGCCGGCCTCGAATAGTGTATAATATATTCACGTAAAAAGAGAGGGAGAATAAGTATGAAAAGAAAACTCGTCAGCTCACTATTGGCTTTTACTCTGATATTGGGTCTTACGTCGTGTAAGATGCCGCAAAAACATGTTGAAACGACACCCTCCGATCTTCCTACGCATACGACATATGCGGACGAGATCGTTGAGTCGCAGGAACCCGAAGAGACTTTGCCTGATTACCCGTGTGTAAATCCGGCCTTTGACGGATTATCGGCAGAGGAGATCTGCAGCATGCTTTCACTTGAGGATAAGGCGGCGCAGATGGTGCAGGGTGCATGCTATCTGATGGATAAGGAAGACATGCAGGACAAGTGCTATGGTTCAGTGCTTTCCTATGATCAGTCTTTGTGGCCGTCCTTCACTTTGGAACAGTGGCAGGAACGTGTGCGCGGTTTCCAGGAGGCTGCTCTGCTTTCGCAGACAAGGATCCCGTATATATATGGAAACGATTTTTTGCACGGCATCAACAGTGCTTCGGGAACGGTGATCTTTCCGCACAACATCAATCTTGGCGCGGCAGATGACGAAGCGCTTACTTTCGAAATGGGCGTGCTGACGGGAAGTGATATGGTCCACAGCGGCATGCTTTGGAATTTCTCTCCTTGTGTGGCTGCTGCGCAGGATCCGCGTTGGGGCCGTACCTATGAGTCGTATTCGAATGACGAAAGTGTCGTCAGACGACTGGCAGTCGCTTATTCCAATGGCCTTTTATCACAGGGCGTCGTGGTTTGCGGCAAGCATTTCCTTGGTGACGGATATACGAAATACGGAACAGGTGAAGATAGCGATGTTGACCGGCTCATCGATCGTGGCGATGCACAGATGAGTGAAGAGCAGATCAAAGAGAGCCTGGATACGTACAAAGCACTGATCGATGCGGGTGTGCAGTCCATCATGCTTTCCCATTCTTCGGTCAACGGCGTGAAAATGCATGAAAACGGTGAATTGATCCGTAAACTCAAAGAAGAGTATGGCTTCGAGGGAGTGATACTGTCTGACTGGGATTCCCTGCACAATTGCTCAGGCGAATCTTTTAAAGATAATGTGATCCTCTGTGTAAATGCCGGTATCGATATGTTTATGGAAGCTGAGCAGTTTGAGGCGACCAGACAGTACATCATCGAGGGTGTCGAAGAAGGAAGTATCTCCAGCGAGCGTATAGACGATGCTGTGACCAGGATACTCAGAATGAAGATCAACTGCGGCCTTTTCAATGACCCGTTCGGTGAGGAACGTGAGCCGTCCTACGAATGGAATTCGAAGCATGAACACGAGGTTGCCCGCGAATTGGCGGCCAAGTCCATGGTTCCGTTGAAACTCCCGGAATCCGGTCCTATGAAACTGGAAGAAGGAAAAAAAGTCTTTGTAATGGGCCCTGCAGCCAATGATTCCGGCGCGCTTTGTGGCGGCTGGACATACATATGGCAAGGATTGAGCGATGCGGAAAACGACGGTGAGCATTGGTGCAAAGAAGGCCCGACGATCTTAGAGGCGCTTCAGGCAAACCAGGCCGAAGGTGGATATGAGATCATTACCGATAAAGAGAGGATCGACGAATGCGATATGATCCTTCTTTGTGTAGGTGAGATCCCTTATGCTGAGTGGGTCGGCGATACGGAGGATCTGAAAATCGACGGTGAGCTTGGTCTTGATGGAAACAAAGCAGCTATCGAGTGGGCCCGAGATTCCGGAAAACCAACATTGACACTGATCGTGGCGGGCCGTAACGTAATCATCGATGAATATGTAGAAAACTGGAATGAGGTCATCATGTGCTATCTTCCGGGATCTGAAGGTGGAAATGCAGTCGTGGACATTCTGACCGGTGCGGTTGAATTCAACGGACGTCTTCCGATGCCGTACTATTCTTCTGTCTCCCAGATCGGTTCGGAGGAAGGAGAGTGCTGGCTGCCGGCAGGTTATTCCGCTGCAGTGAAGAACAGCACCGAGAACGCAACAGACGGATCGGACGCTTCTGAGACTTCAGAAACAGAAAGCAATCAGGACTAATACGCCAAAGAGAAGGGTGATGAGATGAGCGAAGAAAAACAACCATACGGGTTCTGTGAAAACTGTGCGGAACCTTTCGATAAACCATATACGCATTGCCCTTTCTGCGGAAAGCCTAACCTGAGACTCGATCAGCAGCTTCAGAGCGCCAAGAGCAGAACAGAAGAATTGCTTCAACAACAGATGAAGGCGAATCGGGAATGGGCAGCCGCCAACCGCAAGGAAGTAAATGACATGGTGGATGCACAGCATGAAGCGAATCTGAAGGAGATGAAAGCGAAGCTCAAACCTTCTTTGGGCTCTTCAGGTACGAAAAGCCGTCCGGCCGGAGGATCTTCCGGAAAGATCGGGACAGTGATTGCTGCAATCGTTCTTCTGATCGTGGCAGTTGCAGTCCTCGCCTGGTTTTTCAGTTAAAACTGATTTTGTGTATAAGAAGATCCCCTGAGAAACACTTTCTGTTGTCTCAGGGGATTTTTTACATGCTTGATTTACGCTCAGATCTTGCTCTTTCCGTCAGGAGTCTTCTCCGTTACGGATCACATTTCTCTTGATCTTGCCGCTGATCGTTTTCGGAAGTTCTGTGACGAACTCAACGACACGCGGATACTTGTAAGGAGCCGTGTTGGTCTTGACGTAATCCTGGATCTCTTTCTTGAGCTCCTCTGTCGGCTCGGCACGACCCGGAACAAGAACGATCGTAGCCTTTACGACGATACCGCGGACGCCTTGCGGGTCAGGGGTACCGGTGACGGCACACTCGAGTACGTATGGCAGTTCCATGATGACGCTCTCGATCTCGAAAGGTCCGATACGGTAGCCGGAAGATTTAATAACATCGTCGACACGACCGACATACCAGATGTAGCCATCCTCGTCCTTCCAAGCGGTATCACCGGTGTGGAAGAAGCCGTCGTGCCAGGATTCGCGGGTCTTTTCCTCATTCTGGTAGTAGCCGAGGTAGAGACCGCAAGGAACAACTTCCTTTGTATTGATGCAGATCTCACCTGTAGTACCAGGCGGACAGTCATTGCCGTCCTCGTCAAGGATATGCACATCATACGGTGTGACGGCTTTACCCATAGAGCCGAGGCGGATCGCGGAACCGACGAGGTTACCGATCACGAGGGAAGTCTCAGTCTGGCCGAAGCCCTCCATCAGACGGATACCTGTCGCACGCATGAACTGGTTGAATACCTCAGGATTCAACGCCTCACCGGCAACTGTCGCATACTTCAGGGAAGTCAGATCATAGTTCGACAGATCTTCCTTTACGAGGAAACGATACATGGTCGGCGGCGCGCAGAACGTAGTGACGTGATATTTATTGAACATCGGCAGGATCTCATTGGCATGGAATCTGTCGAAATCGAAAGTAAAGGTAGGTGCTTCGCAGAGCCACTGACCGTAAAGCTTACCCCAGAGGGATTTGCCCCAGCCGGTATCGGAGATCGTGAAGTGCAGACCGTTCGGATCAACATTGTGCCAGTATTTTGCAGTCGCAAAATGACCGAGAGAGTACTTATGAGAGTGCGCCGCGATCTTCGGATAGCCGGTAGTACCGGAAGTGAAGAACATGACCATTGTGTCGTTACCCTGGGTCGCGTTGGCCGGACGTGCGAACTCATCACTGAAGGCAGGCATCTCATAGTTGAAGTTATGCCACTTGGAACTCATTCCTTCCATCGGGAGGAAGCCGTTTCCGCCCTGCTCGAAAAGCACTGCTTCGTTCTTTAATCCTGCTTCCTCAACAGAGGCTTTTCCTTCGAGTACTTTGAGAAGGTTCACACCGGCTTCGTCGTCGGCGCCATTAGCCATGATGAAAGTGATATCCATACCGGCGTGCTCGGCCGCTTTCTGCGCTTCGAGTGCCGTGTCGCCGTTACCTGTGATGACGATTGCGGAGACGCCGGCCGACTTAAAGCGATAATCAAAGTCGTGCTCCTTCAAAAGGTTGGTAGCCGGGATCGCGATGGCACCGATCTTATGGAGTGCAAGGATCGAGAACCAGAACTGATAGTGGCGCTTAAGAACGAGCATGACGCGGTCGCCGTGCTTGATACCGAGGCTCTCGAAGTAGTTTGCAGTCATCGAGGTGTATTTCTTCATCTCTTCAAAAGTGAAGCGGTGGTCAGTGACTCCGTCTTTTGCGACCCACATCATGGATGTCTTATTCGGGTCTTTGTCAGCCATCGCATCGACGAGATCAAAAGCAAAGTTGAATTTCTCGGCTTCCGGAGTGTAGGAGATCGACGTCAGCTTGTTGTTGGCATCCAGTGTGTCGATGACATACTTTCTGTAGATCGGATCCTTAACGGCAGCAAGATCGAAATTGGTCTTGTTATCTTCCACGTAAGAAGTCTGGACGGTCTTTTCGTAGGTATCGCCCTTGGTCCACTTCTCCGGATTGAGAACGATTGCGTAGAAGGTGCAGTCCTCACCGCCGAGAGCATATTCATTATGCGGTGTTCTACTGTCGAAGAAGATGGAGTCACCGGGGTACAAGATCTCGGAATGGTCACGGAGCATGACTTTCAGGCAGCCCTTCGTGACGATATTCAACTCCTGACCGGAGTGGGTGACAAGCTTGTACGGCGGATTCAAGGCTTCCTCGGAATACGGGATCGTGACCTCGAAAGGCTCACAGAGCTTGTTTCTGAAGAGGTGGCCCAGACGCATGTACTTATATCCTGCACGGCGTGTGATCGGCAGACCCTCGCCCTTTCTTGTAACGGCATATTCGCGAAGAGCCGGTGTTGTACCTTCCATCAGCTCGGAGATCTCGACGCCGCAAAGGTTGGCGACTTTATAGACGAAAGTGAAGCTGAAGTCTTCCTGACCTTCTTCGTACTTCACATACTCTTCTTCGGAGACCTCGACCTTTTCGGCCATATCCTTGGTGGAGAGGCCCATATCCAGACGCAGTGCTTTGATACGGCTGGCAACCTCAGAGATCTTCTGCTCCAGAAGACCGCCCTGATCGCCGTTTCTCAATAATGATTCATTCTTTTCTAGTTCGCTCATTTTTCAATTCCTCCATAAGCTCCCTATCAGCTGCGCCTTACTTTCGCTTTTGAGGCAATAAAAAACGCCCCAACGTCCACTCTTCGGACATTGAGACGGCTATTTACCGCGGTACCACTCAATTTGCGAAATCTTTCGCCACTTAATAGGTTCTATCAAACCCGTTGCCTTAACGCGGCCCTAACGTGTACAGTCTACTCAAGTTCGATCGTAAGATCTCTCTTATTCGGTGTACCGGCTCGGAAGCGATAGTCATCTGGATCATCCCGGATACCGACTTTCAGCAGTATGTCGGCTCTCTGTGAGGCGAAATGGTCACGACCTTCTTCGTCATAGCTTTTACTCAAGCAGATAATAATCTCTTTGAAAAAGCTTGTCAACACTTTTTTTGGATTTCTTCGGAATGAAGAGCATTTCGGACGCATACGGCGGAAAACGTGAAAAAAGAGGCGTGAAATCGTACACCGGATACCAGCGGTGTAAAGGAATTTCCATATGTTTTTATTTACGTTTGGGTGTAATAGTGTATAATCAAAACTAGGGTAATGTGTTTGATTGTAATATTTACAATCGATTGACTGAGGTATGATGGAGGCCACATGAAGACTCTGAAGAAAATCCTTATTATTTTGATCACGCTGTCTACTTTACTTGGAGTATGCGGGTGCGCTGATAATCCTTTCAAAAAGAAGGAAAGACCTTATGAAGAGGTCAAACAGGAAGTTACTGATCTGAGCATGCGTCTCACCAGAAAAATGCTTGAGGGCGATTATGATACGCTTGCGAACTTCATCCGTCAGGAAGAAGCGACAACACAGGTCAAGCAGATCATCACGGGAATCAGCCCGACTTTGCATAATGACGTGGTTCTTAGCGTCGAACGCGTAAGCGTGCTTCCGGGCAGTTATTCCACTGAAGTTGAATACAAGGCAATGTTCCTTTTTGAGAAGACGACGTATTCTTTGTCCTTTGTGATGAAGATCGAACGCCGCGATGACAACTGGGTCATCAACAATATGGTGGCGCTGGCGACAGATATGCGTACATTGAATAAAGCATACTTGGATGGTAAAGCGAATGACGAAGCAGAATAGTATCCGGGTCGACGAGCAGCAGGGCATCCTGCGGCTGGATACGGCCAATACAACTTATGTTATGGGAATTTCAAATGGCCTTTATCTAGGCCATTTGTATTATGGAGCGAAAATTCCGGCAGATGATCTTTCTTATCGCACGGCACTGACGACACCCATGTCGCCGGAGAATATCAAGAAGGATTTCTGCGTCTATATGGACAGCACGGATTTCGAATACCCAGGATGGGGCATCGGTGACAGCCGTGAGGGCGCGATTAAAGTGCGTGATGCACTTGGCTCCACGAGGACGAACCTGATCTATAAAGGTTACCGGATTTCTTCTTCAAAAGCACTGATCCCGGGTCTGCCTGCGACTTTTGCGTCGGAGTCGGATCCCGAAGATGTATCCACGCTGGAAGTCGATCTTCAGGATCCCGATACAGGATTGCTGGTAACACTCTTTTACAGTGCTTTTTGGGCAGAAGACATTATCGCGAGACACGTGGAAGTGAGAAATGAAGGCAAGAATGAATTAGTTCTGGAAAGAGTGCTTTCGGCAAGCGTGGATATGCGTGAGACGGACCGTCAGGGTAAAGATTTACGGCTTATGACATTTTACGGGATCTGGGCGAGAGAATTCACGAAGGAGATCCGTGAGATCGGGCATGGAAGAACCGGCGTATCGTCCATTATCGGCAAGACGAACAATCGCGCACAGCCTTTCCTTGGTCTCGTGTCGCAAGATATTACGCAAGTGTCCGGCGAAGTTTATGGACTGAATTTTCTGTACTCCGGTAATTTTGCTTCAATGGTGGAGAAGAATCCGAACGGCGGCCTACGTGTTTCCGTGGGGATCCATCCGGAAGAGTTTTCCTGGCATCTGGCTCCGGGAGAGGTGTTCTATGCACCTGAGGTCGTCATGACATATTCGTGCTGCGGTCTGGGAAAGATGTCGAGAAATTTCCATGACCTCTACCGGAAACATCTGATTCGGGGAAGCTATAAGGACAGAAAACGTCCGATCCTGATCAATAACTGGGAAGCAACATATTTCGACTTTGATACGGAGAAACTGCTTGCCATCGCGAAGAAAGCGAAGGAATGCGGCATTGAGATGCTTGTCATGGATGACGGGTGGTTTGGTAAGCGTAACGATCCGGACAGCAGCCTGGGTGACTGGTGGGTGAATGAGGAGAAACTTACGGGTGGTCTGGCGCGTCTGGGAAGAGAGCTTGAAGATATGGGCATGAAGTTCGGCATATGGTTTGAGCCGGAGATGGTGTCCCCGGATTCTGAACTTTATCGGACGCATCCGGACTGGGCGATCGCGGTTCCGGGAAGAGAGCCGTCGCGATCCAGAAACCAACTGGTCCTTGATGTTTCCAGAGAAGAAGTGCGTGACCACATTTTCAACAGCATGTATAAGGTCCTTACCAGTACGAAGATCTCCTATGTGAAGTGGGATATGAACCGGCATCTGACTGATCTTTATAGCGCAGGATTACCGGATTGCCGGCAGGGTGAGCTGTTGCACCGTTTTGTTTTAGGTGTGTATGACCTTCAGCAGAGACTACTGACCGCATTCCCGGATCTGCTCCTGGAAAACTGCAGTAGCGGCGGAGCACGGTTCGATCCCGGTATGCTGTACTTCAGCCCGCAGATCTGGACGTCTGACGATACGGATGCATATGAGAGGATCCGTATCCAGGAGGGCGCGCAGATGCTGTATCCGCTTTCTTGTCTGGGTGCACATGTATCTGTCTGCCCCAATCACGTAACGGGAAGAGTAGTGCCTTTTAAGACACGTGGACATATTGCCCTGAGCGGCACATTCGGCTACGAACTGGATATAACGAAACTTTCTGAAGAAGAACACGAGATGATCCGTCAGCAAACGGCAATGTACCACAAATATAACGACCTGATCCGGACGGGAGATTTTTATCGCATGGCCTCCTTCCGGGAGAACGGCTTCTTCGATTGCTATGGTGTGGTTTCCAAGGATAAGTCGGAGATGCTTCTGACTTTTATCCATGTGATGAACCAGCCTTGTATGCCTACAAGATGGATCAGCATCCAGGGCCTCGATCCGGATAAACTCTACGCTGTGGAGCAGGTGGATGACAGTACGATAGGTCCTTCGGAGCAGGTAACCGATGCGACGCGTAAAGTATGTCAGGCGCATGGAGCAACTCTTGCCCATGCGGGACTCATCGTGCCTTGCCGGTATGGGGATTTCCAGTCTGTACTCTATCGTATTTCGGAGGTGAAAGAATGATCGAGACGCAGATCTTTCATTTGCTTGAGGGCGCACAGCAGGCGCGTGGAACGACGGTGATCATTGATGTGTTCCGTGCTTTTTCCCTGGAGTGTTATCTTTATGCGATGGGCGCAACTCTGGTCCGTCCGGTGGGATCTGTCGAGGAGGCACGAATCTTACGGGACAAGATCCCGGATTCGGTTTTAGTGGGCGAACGCCATGGAATCAAGTGTGAAGGCTTTGATTTTGGCAATTCACCGTCTCAGGTACGAAGAGAAGCAGTCGAGGGAAGAACGGTGATCCACACGACCAGCGCGGGCACGCAAGGGATCGTGAATGCTTTGGGCGCGGAAGAGATCCTGACCGGAAGCATCGTTAATGCACGTGCAATCGCGGAGTATATCCTTTCGAAGGAGCAGGCCCGTCCGATGGAGAAGCACTTGGTCTCGTTGGTAGCGATGGGTCTTTCCGCTGCTTCGAGAACAGAAGAGGATGAGCTCTGCGCGGAATATATCCAGGTGCTTCTGGAAAAACAAAAAATGCCGGACCTTGCGGCCCGGCTTTCAGGTTTAGCCCAAACAAGCGGAAAACGGTTTTTTGATCCGGCGATGCAAGAGCATTTCCCGAAGGAGGACTTTGGCTTATGCATCGCGGCGGATTCTTTTCCGTTTGTTCTTCGTATCGGACAGGATGATCTGGGACTCTTCTCAGAGCGGATCTTTATTCCGGCTGAATCGATTTGATGACCGGTCAGCCGCTTGTAGCGGAATGATCGGCAGCGACATGCTGTTCTTCTACTGTTACTTCGATCTCGAGTTCCTCGCCCTGACGATAGATCTTAAAGGTGAGCTTACCGCCTGCGCCTGCCTGATCGATGGCATCTGACAGATCCTTGGTATCGGTAACTTCTTTGCCGTTGATCTCCGTGATGATATCGTCGGCCTGCACACCTGCTTTTTCTGCAGGACCATCCGGAATGACTTCCTCAATCGAAATACCATCCGGGAGACCATAACGCTTCATGTTTTGCGGGACCATCTGACAATATACGCCGACAAAAGGTTTGGTGACCAGGCCGGTCTCGATGATGTTGTTAATGATGTCGCGGACACCGTCGATCGGGATCGCAAATCCGATATTCTCGATAGAAGCTTCGGTAGCATTGCTGTTGTTGGAATACTTGGCGTTGGTGATGCCGATCACCTCACCGTAGAGGTTGAAAAGAGGTCCGCCGGAGTTTCCTGCGTTGATCGCACAGTCAGTCTGGATCAGGTTCATCGGTGTGTTGTTGATGGTGATCGTGCGGTTGAGGGCGCTGACGCAGCCTGCAGTGAGGGAGAAAGTCAGTTCGCCTAAAGGATTGCCGATCGCAATGACCTCGTCGCCGACGTTGAGATGTTCTGATTCGCCCAGGATCACCGGAGTCAGGCCTTTGGCTTCCACTTTCAGAACGGCCAGATCGTTCTTGCTGTCATATCCGATGAGTTGTGCCTGGTATGCATTTCCATCGTATGTGGTGACCTTAATATCCGTGGCACCTTCCACGACGTGGTAATTGGTAACGATGTAGCCGTCCTCGGTCAGGATAAATCCGGAACCGGAGGCGGCAGCAGAGGTCTTGTATCCATAATAGTTATAATCGATAGATGTGGTGATTCCGACCGTGGCATTTACATTGGCGGCATAGATCTCCGCCGCGGTATGCTTCTCACTGGTATCAACATAGTCGGTATTGATGGCGGAATAGTCTCGCTTGCCCTGAAGGATCAAAGAAGATCCGCTATCTGATCCGCTGTTCCCGTCAGAAGCTTTCTTGGCTGCTTTCTTCGCGGCCGCAACAGCTTCGGACCGGATGCTGTCCAAAGAGTGGTTGGCATAAAGAAACATAGCTCCTGCTCCTGCAACACTTCCGAGAAGACAGCACGCTACGGCAATCGCAGCGATCCTCTTGCCTGATCCGCTTGTTTTCTCTTTTTTGGCTTTCTTTTCCTTTCGTAACGGAACAGGCTTGGTATCGTTTGCTTCTGCATATACAGGCGGCTGAACAGCTTGTGTCTGCTGTGCTTCGCCCAGAGGGGAAAGCGGTGCATAGTGCGGCAGTGGTATAGTCGGGATCTGCGGTTGCATCGCCTGACCCGCAGTACGGGCTTGATCCGGAGTGTTGGGTAATCCGTTTGTATTTTGATAATCGTTCATCGACATAGTATCGTCTCCTTTCGTACAAGGTGAACTCTTATTCACTTGTAAGTATACTCTATCCCGTCAACCTTAAAATTACTTTAAAGTTATTTTTTCACGATACTTCTTGTGCATATAAGACAAGGCGGGCGATCAATGGTAAAATAAAAAGAGTTGATAGGGGAGGAGAATTCTTGTGAAACTAAGTGAACTTCTTGTTTTTAACGACATTGTGATCCAGTGTCATGATAACCCTGATGCGGATGCTTTGGCGTCAGGATATGCCCTCTATCTTTTCTTTAAGAGAGCCGGCAAAGAGACTGAGTTTATCTATCGTGGTCTGAACAAGGTGGGCAAGAGCAACCTGATGATCATGCTGTCTGAACTGGAGATCCCGGTGAAGTATATGCCGGAATTCGATCGGGTGCCGGAACTTCTGGTGACGGTCGACTGTCAGTATGGCCAGAGAAATGTTACGACTACCGATGCGAAGAATATTGCCATTATCGATCACCATCAGGTAACGGTAGATCTTCCGAAGCTGTCGGAAGTCAGAAGCAATATCGGAAGCTGCGCTACAGTTGTATGGGATATGATGAGGGAAGAAGGTTTCCCGATCAATTCTGACAAGAAGCTGATGACGGCGCTTTACTACGGACTATACTCCGATACGAATAAGCTCTCCGAGATGGCGCACCCGCTCGACCGCGATATGACAGACTCCCTTATGTTCAATGAGGCGCTGATCAAACAGATGAGTAACTCGAATATTTCACTGGGAGAACTATTGATCACGGGAAGAGCTTTTCTCTCGAATGAATATATTGATAAAGACAAGTGCATCGTTGTAGAGGCAGAGGCTTGTGACCCATGTATTCTCGGTGTGATCAGCGATTTTGTTTTAGAGACGGATAAGGTCGACGTGTGCGTGGCGTTCTATTCCAGTCCTTTTGAAGTGAAGTTTTCCGTGCGCAGTTGTTCCAAAGAAGTTCATGCCAATGAACTTGCCTCGTTCCTGGCGGAAGGCTTGGGCGGTGGCGGCGGACACCTGTATAAGGCAGGCGGCACGATCCGTCCGGAGATGCTGACAGCCTCTGCAAAAGAAGTGATCATGAAGCGCCTTCTGGAGTACTATGACGCGTATAAGATCATGTATGCGAAAGATACTGTCCTTGACCGCGAAGGTATGAAACTGTATGAGAAGATTCCTCAGAAGGTGGGTGTGGTCAGAATGCTCGACATCTTTCCTGAGTATTCGAGAGTGGATATCCGTACGCTTGAAGGGGATATCAGCGTTCAGGTCGAGAAGAATACATACCTGATGATCGGCATCGAGGGTGAAGTCTATCCGATTCAGGAAGAGAAGCTACGAAGAAGTTACGAGATCTCCGATCAGGCATATGTACACACATTCGAATATGCGCCTTCCGTGAAAAATGCGGTGACCGGAGAGCGGTTCGAAGTGTGCAAGTTTGCCAAGACTGCGGTCGGAAAGGGTGGAGCCCGCATCTGGGCGAGACCTTTGACCGGCTATGTAAAACTCTTTACTGCATGGGATGAGGAGAAGTACTATGCCGGAGCCCCGGGCGACTATATTGCCTTCCGTGAAGACGATGAACACGACATCTACATTATCCGTTCGACTCTCTTCGACCAGTTATATTTTGAAGTAAAGTAAGCAACACTTTTTTCTCGGATTTCTCAGAGACCGTAGTTGGTTTTCTGTGCGTCGGACAACTGTGCGCCATAACAGAGCTCGGTGGCTTTCTGGATGAGTTCATCGAGCGTATAGTGATGGAAGTACCCTATAATACCATTAGTCTTGTTTATGTATGAGATTGCGTAGAAACTGTTGCTTGCTTCACAATAGCCCAGACAATTCGGAATGACTGCGATCTCGTACCAACTCTTGATGTCGACGATGGAAAGAGTGGAATTTGTTCTGATATAGAGTTCAGTTCCGTCATCGGACAATATATAATCGAAGTTGGTGCCGAGACTATCGATGGTAAGAGATGAAATACCTATGAAGTCTCCGTTGGAAGGATCGTACCGATACATGGTGTTATCGTCAAAGAGAGCGAGAAGAATATCCTTCTTACCGTTATGGATAAACTTCACATCGATGCACTTTCTTCCGCCACAGGAGATCTCGATCGGATCTCCTTTCTTTCCCATAAGCATGATCATGCCTCCGTCTGTTACGGCAAGACAGTTATTTGCCGTGGAATAATCCGCGGAACTGGCAATAGTCCAGGATTCCGGGAAATCCGGTTCGAGTAACTTGTCCGCTTCCATGTCATAGAAAAAGTCGCAATCAAACAAAGAGAGGATGGTCAGATCCCTATCCGGGAAAAACATGAACTTTTTTACGTTTGCAAGTGAGTAATGCGAAAGATCCGGAAGTTCGTAAGTCTCTGTCTTTCCGGTCGAAACATCGTAGATTTCCAAAGAATTGGTCTTATCTTCAACGTTGATATAAGCATACTTATCATCCACGATCTTACTTGTCAGATTGGCATTGAAATACGCTTCCGTCAAATTGACTGAATCGACCAGTTCGCCTTCATCAGCATCATATGAAAGAAGCACGGTCCCGCATTTTGCATTGACGGCAATTACATAGATCGTATCGTTTGAAATCCCTGCCAAGCTGAAGCTAATGGTTCCGCTTCCTTCCGGGAAAGTACTGTTCAGAGAAACTGTCGCGATCCGTTCATGAGCCTTGGCATCGATGATCTGAAGTTCGCTGGTATTTCCGGCCTGTGCAGAGATCGTGGCCAGTATATCTCCGGAAATCATACTTCTTGACGAGGAGCCGAGAATAGGATCCTCATCTATGGAAGTGAAATCATTGTCTCCTTCATAAAAATTGTAATAGATGATGTCACATGAATTACTGTCTGAAGAATAGAAGCCTTTGTCTTCTTTCATTTTCACAAGGGCAATAGAATCACTTAACGCAGGAATCACACTGAGCGCATCTTTCCCCTGTATATTCAGCGGGGAAACCAGACATCCTTTAGTTGTGATGAAGAGCGGATCTCCGTTTCCGTCCGGATCGCTTATGTCTATAATAGGATCTTCAGCATTGTAGGCATGCCGGATCTCGCCGGTTGCCAGATCATAGATGGAACATGTATTTCCCAGGTAATAAGCGATTTCGTTATTGGCGGCAATAGGGAAGAATCTACCTTTACTGTACCCTCCTTTTACAGTAAAAGCACTTGTCCATAGCGTTTTGAGCCCTGTTGACTTGGCGTCAGTCGTGTCGATACAAAGAATATCCATATCCACTGAGTTAAGGACTGTTACGCCTTGAACAGTGGTATCGGTCAGGCTTTGATCAGTAGACATAGAGGAAACCAGGAAATGATCTGCGTCAGCCCAGGCAATGTCCATCAATCTGGCGTCTTCCACCAGAACTATTGTGGTTTCAGAAGATTGAAGATCTATCGATCCATAGTATTTAGCAGAGAAGCCATCAGAAGCTAAGTATGCAATTTTCGTACCATCGGGAGATAGCACGCACGTATTCAATATCATAGTTGATCCATCTGTCAAAGGATTACTAAACTTAATTTTGTTGATCTCTTTTCCACTCTCTGCATCGATCTCATAGATCGTGTTGTTGAAAGTAGCGACGAACACGGAGGAGTCGTAAAAACATAATTTAATCGAATCGTAGAACACTGACATAGATGTGGAATAAGTCCAGTATTCGTCCCCGGATTCAGGATCGATAGCCAGAATTTGGTCAGTGCCTTCAATTATAAGAGTTTCCTCGTCATAGAAAGCGATATCCTGGATCCTCTTAGCGGTATGGTCGAGTGCGAGCACAAGTTGATATGTTTCTGTATCCCAAATGTAAATGTTTCCGACCACGTCATAGGCAACGAGATAGGAACCTTCAGGTGAAATTACAAAATCGGAGACTCGGGACGGGAGGGAGTATGTGAATATCGGATTGATCGTGACACCATCATTTGCCGTATACGCCAAAGTTGCGTCGGTTAGAGCCCGGACGGCTTCAGCTGTGACCGGACGGTCGTTATCTTTGCTTGGCAAAGCAGCCATGGCAAGCAGCATGGCTTCTGTACGATGTTTGCTTCGAAGGAGGATCTCCGATTCGTGTGCCAGATAGAGTGACTGGTTCTTCAGAGCCTGCTGATAGTTTTCACGGATCTTCATGCTGCTTCTGAACATATACGCACCGAATGCCAGCATGACGGCAAAAATGAGAGTGAAAGAGAGAAGAAGTCTTCTGATGCGGTAAGCACGCCGGCGGTTCATAAGTTCATCGTAAGAACACCCGATGATCGGGGCAGCAAGTCTCGGCAACTCCTCTTTGTCTGCCTGTCGTCGCGGCAGACGGTAATCGCAGGATAATGGCTCCAGCGGGACACGGACAGTGTGGGATACACCATCTTTATCTACAAAGGTTTTTTCCTCGGACAAAAGCTCTTCCGGGATCACTTCGTAAGGATCACCCTCGGCCAGGACGGTGAGGACATGATCACGTGAGTGGTGCTGCAGGAAATATTGGATCTCTCGTCTGACCCACTCGGATTCTTTGGTCGAGTGGGAGCAGATGACGATGAGAAAATCTGCATCTTCAAGTGCAGCAGAGATCGTCTCGGAAAGATTACTCGTGATCGGAAGTTCATCCTTATCGCGGAAAACTCTCTGGATGCGCTTCACACCGGTCTTTTTCCTGATCTTGTCAGGAATGGTGAAGTGCTCAAGTGAATGCTGGATATGCTCAGCGATCTTGGAATCAAGCGGCGCATGCCGATAAGAAATAAAAGCATTATAGTGATCGATCATATTATCCTCTTTACTACTTGATGAAAGTCCCCGGATTAAGGCTTGAAACAGATCACGACCCCAAATGGATATCGGGAAATGCAAAAAGCCAATCATCAGTAATAAATACAGTATAAAGCAGGGAAAAGTGCTTTTCAAATCGGAATATACGGAAAAAGAGCTTTTAAATAGCCTGATCGCGCGTCATAACGCCGAATGAAAAGGACCGCCACGATTGCGGCGGTCCTCCTGGTTCGTATTATTTTCGTACAACGGTCAGATAATGTCGTTGTGGTGATCCTGCAAGGACTTGACCGGGAAGTTCGGGTTATTCTTGTATGCCTTAATACCCTCGGCACTTGCCTTGGCAGCTGCCATAGTTGTGATATACGGAACTCTATGACGGATCGCTTCCTTACGGATGTAACTGTCGTTGTGCACGGAGGTCTTGCCGGCCGGCGTATTGATGATCAGCTGGATCTCGCCATTTGTGATCTTGTCCGTGATGTTCGGGCGGCCTTCGTAGAGCTTGTTGACACGCTCCGCAGGAATGCCGGCAGCAACGATCATCTCGTAAGACTTGCCGGTTGCCAGGATGTGGAAGCCGAGCTCATCAAATGCCTTCGCGATGTCGACCAGCTCGTCCTTGTCACGATCACATACGGAAAGCAGTACGTTACCTTCGGACGGAAGTTTGGTCTGTGTTGCTTCCTGAGCCTTGAAGTAAGCCTCACCGAAATCTTCGGAAATACCGAGGACCTCACCGGTGGAACGCATCTCCGGTCCAAGGACAGGGTCAACTTCCTGGAACATATTGAACGGGAAGACGGCTTCCTTAACACCATAGTGCTTAATGATGCGGTCTTTGAGCTCCGGTACCGGAGACGGCTTGCCGGTCAGCTCGGATGTCATGATCTCGGTCGCAACCTTGACCATGTTGATCGCGCATACCTTGGAAACGAGCGGTACGGTACGGGATGCACGCGGATTGGCCTCGAGTACATATACTACATCATCCTCGATGGCATACTGCATGTTCATGAGACCACGGACATTCATCTCGATTGCGATCTTCTTTGTGTAATCCTTGATGGTTGCGATCTGCTTCTCGGTCAGATTCTTGGAAGGCAGGATGCAGGCGGAGTCACCGGAGTGAACACCGGCCAGCTCGATGTGTTCCATAACTGCCGGAACGAAACAATGCTCACCATCAGAGATGGCGTCAGCTTCACACTCTGTAGCGTGATGCAGGAAACGGTCGATCAGGATCGGACGGTCAGGTGTTACACCAACCGCAGCATTCATGTACACGCGCATCATCTCGTCGTCATGTACGACTTCCATTCCACGTCCGCCGAGAACGTAGGAAGGACGAACCATGACCGGATAACCGATCTTGTTCGCGATAGCCAGCGCATCATCCACAGTAACAGCCATACCGGCTTCCGGCATCGGGATGCCGAGACGATCCATCATGGCGCGGAAGTGATCTCTGTCCTCAGCCAGGTCGATGGTTTCCGGTGTAGTACCGAGAATATTGACGCCGTTCTTCTTCAGGTCAGCTGCCAGGTTCAGAGGAGTCTGGCCACCAAACTGGGCGATTACGCCGAGCGGCTTCTCCTTATCGTGGATAGACAGAACGTCTTCCAGTGTCAACGGCTCGAAGTAGAGCTTGTCAGATGTGTCGTAGTCTGTGGAAACCGTTTCCGGGTTGCAGTTGACGATGATGGACTCAAAGCCCATCTTCTTCAGTGCGAGCGCCGCATGTACGCAGCAGTAGTCGAACTCGATACCCTGACCGATACGGTTCGGGCCACCGCCGAGGATCATGATCTTCTTCTTGTCAGAAGACGGGCTCTTATCTTCGGAAAGGTGATAGGTGGAGTAGTAATATGCGGCATCCTGTGTTCCGCTTACGTGTACGCCTTCCCAAGCCTCACGGATGTTGTACTGGTAACGGGCGTTACGGATATCTTCTTCCGGAACCTCAAGGAGTTTGCTGAGGTAACGGTCGGAGAAACCATCGAGCTTCGCCTGGCGGAGGATCTCCTTGGAAGGAACAGAACCCTTGAGCTTAAGCAGGGATTCTTCTTCCTGAACCAGTTCCAGCATCTGCTCGAGGAACCAATGCTTGATCTTTGTCAGATTGAAAAGCTCTTCCACGGTTGCGCCTTTTCTCAAGGCTTCGTAGAGGATGAACTGTCTGTCGGAAGTCGGGTAAGCCAACTTGTGCATCAGTTCTTCCTTGGAAAGATCGTGGTAATTCTTGGCAAAGCCCAAGCCGTAACGACCTGTCTCGAGGCTTCGGATCGCTTTCTGGAAAGCTTCTTTGTAAGTCTTACCGATGGACATGACCTCACCGACTGCACGCATCTGTGTGCCCAGTTTATCGGAGGCACCCTTGAATTTCTCGAAAGCCCAACGTGCGAACTTGATTACGACATAGTCTCCGTCCGGTACGTACTTGTCGAGTGTTCCGTATTTTCCGCAAGGGATCTCATCAAGTGTCAGACCGCAGGCGAGCATAGCGGAAACGAGAGCGATCGGGAAGCCTGTAGCCTTGGAAGCGAGAGCCGAGGAACGGGATGTTCTCGGATTGATCTCGATGACGACGATACGTCCGCTGACCGGATCGTGCGCGAACTGGCAGTTGCAACCGCCGATAACTTCGATTGCGCGAACGATCGAGTAGGAATACTCCTGCAGTTTCTTCTGAACATCTTCCGAAATGGTCAGCATTGGTGCCGAGCAGAAGGAGTCACCGGTATGCACACCGATTGGGTCGATGTTCTCGATAAAGCAAACGGTGATCACGTTATCCTTGGAGTCACGTACAACTTCAAGCTCAAGTTCTTCCCAGCCGGCGATACACTCTTCAACGAGGACCTGACCAACGAGGCTGGCCTGAAGACCACGCTCACAGACGATTTTTAATTCGTCGACATTATAAACAAGGCCGCCACCGGCACCACCCATCGTGTAGGCAGGTCGGAGAACGACCGGGTATTTCAATTCGTCAGCGATCTTGACCGCTTCGTCTACGGAATAGGCTACGCGGGATTTTGGCATCTCGATGCCGAGCTTGGTCATGGTGTTCTTGAATTCGATTCTGTCTTCACCACGCTCGATGGCATCGACCTGGACACCGATAACTTTTACACCGTATTTTTCGAGGACGCCAGCTTCGGAAAGCTCTGAACAAAGGTTTAATCCGGACTGTCCGCCAAGATTCGGAAGAAGCGCATCCGGTCTTTCCTTTTCGATGATCTGTGTCAATCTGGCCAGATTCAGTGGCTCGATGTAGGTGATATCCGCTACATCCGGGTCAGTCATGATCGTTGCAGGGTTGCTGTTTACCAGAACGATCTCATAACCGAGCTTCTTCAGTGCCTTGCAAGCTTGAGTACCGGAGTAGTCAAACTCACATGCCTGACCGATGATGATCGGACCGGAACCGATGATCAGGATCTTGTTGATGTCGTCTTTCTTTGGCATGGTCTCTTCCTCGCTTTACTAATATTCTTTATATAACTCAAGGGCGTTTTTCGCTGGAAATATAATAACAGAAAAAATCCGATTGTGATACCCAAATATGAATATTGATTCTACATGCTTTTTATGAAAAAGCACAGGATTTGAAATTGCATCGAAAAATCTTAAAAACGGCGTTGACTTTTGACTTTTTGGCGTTCATAATTTCAATAGGTATTCCCTGAAACGGGATGCCGTTTTTGTGTCGTGCCTGACGTAGAGCAGAAGCGGCGCAGACATCTCAAGTACAAGGAGGTGACGAAGTTGGATAGTTGTGATGGCAGTTATCGAAGGTGTGGCCGTTTTGAGAAAAATGATTCAGATGAGAATCACATACGAACGCCTCTTCGTCACATACAGGAAGACTGACCGTGTCAGAGCGGTTCTCCTTGGACAATTGACCGGGTATTGACCGGAAAGAAGAGAATCCTTCGATTTTGATTTGAATCTTTTTTCACATAACGCTTCCCTTATTTGCCGGCGGCAGAATGCCGAAATTAAGCAAGAGGAGGCGGTTTTCATATGGAAAACGAGAACAGAACAAGAAGTGTGATCGTCGAGATCGTCAAGCTCATCCGTGGAAACAAAACAGCGAAGGAGCTTCGCGAAGCGCTTGAGGATTACCATGACAGTGACATCGCGGACGCGATCGAGCTGATCACCAAAGAAGAACGACAGAAAGTATATCGTATACTCGGAGCAGAGAAGGTATCCGATATTTTCGCATACCTCGAAGATCCGGAAGAATTCATCGCAGAACTTGATATTGAGAAAGCGGCCCGAATCATTGAAAACATGGACGCGGACGATGCTGTCGATGTCCTCGAAGAAGTCGATGAGGAGACGCAGAAGAAGATCATCTCCTTGATGGACGATGAGAGTTCCCGTGATATTCAGCTCATCCAGTCCTACGAGGAAGATGAGATCGGCAGCAAGATGACTACAAACTTTGTGAACATCAGTAACAAACTGACGATCAAGCAGGCGATGAAAGAACTGATCCGCCAGGCGGATGATAATGACAATATTTCCACGATCTACGTGACAGACAGAGAGAACAAGTTTTACGGAGTGATCGATCTTAAGGACCTGATCAAAGCCCGTGCGGAAGTCCCACTCGAGGATCTGATCATCACATCTTACCCGTATGTTCTTGACCACGAAAAGATCGATGACTCAATCGAAAAGATCAAGGACTACGCCGAGGATTCCATCCCGGTCCTCAACGAAGCAGGAAATGTCTTAGGTGTTATCACATCACAGGATATCATCGAGGTCGTAGACGATGAGCTCGGTGAAGACTACGCACGACTCGCCGGTTTGACCGCGGAGGAGGATCTGAAGGAAACATTGGGGCAGAGCATGAAGAAACGCCTGCCGTGGCTGGTGACATTGCTTCTTCTGGGACTTGTCGTATCCACTGTGGTGGGTCTTTTTGAAGCGGTCGTAGCGGAACTGGCTATAGTGGTCTGCTTTCAGAGCCTGATCCTGGATATGGCAGGAAATGTCGGCACACAGTCCCTGGCTGTAACGATCCGCGTTCTGATGGATGAACAACTGAAGACGAGTGAGAAAGTGAAATTCGTATTCAAGGAAATGCGTGTCGGATTCTTTAACGGGCTGCTTCTGGGTTCGCTTGCGTTCCTGGGCATCGGCCTTTATGTGATGCTTTTCAAGCACTATCCGACCGGCTTTTCTTTCGCGGTTGCGGCATGCGTGGGCGGTTCGCTGTGGCTTGCCATGATCGTTTCGAGCATGGTCGGAACCTTGGTCCCGATGTTTTTCCATAAGATCAAGGTGGACCCTGCCGTTGCTTCCGGACCTCTGATCACGACGGTCAACGACCTGGTTGCGGTCGTCACTTACTATGGCTGTGCTTGGCTCTTCCTGATCAATCTCTTCCATGCGGTGAAGTGAACATCCGGAGAACTTTTGTGTTACTATTTTATGTAGGTTGGGTGAAGGGAGAAATAGTAAAAGCCCACATATAGGAGACATTTTGCTATGAAATCATTTCGTAAAACAGGGACTGCTTGCCTGCTTGCGGCTATGACGGCAGCTACTCTGTTCAGTAGCGCCTGCAAAAGAATGGATACAGATATCACGACTATGTTATCTTCTTCGGAGACAACTCTGGCTTCGTTTTCTGAAACCAAGACATCTTCGGAGGACAAAGGATCGAGTGAAAGTGAAACATCCGTATCGGTGGAGACGGAAACCTCTGCTTCTGAGCAACAGGTAGAAGTACCTGATCCGGTCTTTTCGCGTCTTCGTGAGGAACAGATCACGGATATTGAGCAATCTGACGACTATGGCGAGATCTATATTTTCGGAGAAGGAAAATACGGCTTTTTCGACAGTAACGGACGTATTATCTGTGATCCGGTATTTACTTCTGTTGTGACACTATCCAATGGAGACTATGTGGTTATCGGCGCAGAAGGGAAAGCAGGATTCGTTTCTCATGACGGATCTATCTATACCGGACTGAAGTATGATGATTACTGCATCGATCGTGTAAGTGGAGAACTGCTTTTCCTAAAGAAAACGGAAACAGGATTCCTCAGTTATACGTTTAACACAGAAACGGGAAAACAGGATGTTGAAAGAGGTATTGAAGTAGACTATGAAGAATTAGGCATAGATGCATCCGCTGATATTCGACTCGTCAGTTCCTGGCGTGATTTTGCGGAACTCTATCTTGCTGCATCGAACAGATATATACTGATCGATGGTCTTACCGGAAAAGAGATCCCGGCTCCATCAGAAAAATCGGAATGGGAAGGCCGCTTCTTCCTTGAGAAAAGGGATGAGGAAAGCTTCCGTTTTTTCGACGTGCAGGGGCAGGAATTATTCGAAGAGATGCAATACAGTTCGATGGAGTCGAATGATAACGCCTATCTTTTGACAGGGAAAAACGAAATTGATCTCTTTGACCGGGATCTTAAGAAACTGGCTTCGCTTGAAATTGGAGACAGAAAAGTTGAAGATGTCTATTTTATCAAAGACTGCATTTTCCTGTTCTTCGAGGACACGATCGAGCTTTATGATATGGAACTTTCAAAGTTGAATTCCCTGACGAAGGAAAAAGATGGTTACTATTTCCCGGCAACATATATTTCCACGCAGAACGATGTTGAACCCGGCACGAAAGCAGAGCCTGTCCTGGAGTGGCACAATGGTGGAAATACGAAGCTGATCAATATGAAGAACGGAAATACTTTGGATTTTTCCGGTGACTGCCATACCTCTTGCGTAGAGGACCGGCTGGTGGTGGAAGAAGCAGGTAAGAAGTGGAAAATCATGAGAGCTTCGGATTTTGAGGTGATGGCAGAGGGGACCGGTGATGTGCGCACTTATGCGGACCGAATGAATGGTCAGCTCTATCTGGAATCATTTAATGCCGAAAAAAGAGAAGCGGATAATGGAGAAATACTCGTGTTCAGCAGAGTTATCGACCTTTATTCCATGACGGACGGAAGTTCTGTGTTGCAGCAGTTTACAGAACCGGGAGGTGACAATGTTCAGCTTCTGGATATCCGCAATGGCTGTTTACTTTTCCGTATAAAATGCGGAAATCAGTCAGGAGATGTATTCACGGATACTCAGGGTAATGTAGCCTTCCGAAATTACGGATCTGACTTGTCCGATGATTAAACAAAAAGCGGCCGGAATGGCATTGCTTCCATTCCGGTCGCTGATTATTTATCAGTTCATCTGATTACTTTGCTTTGAAGCTTACGGCTACATCTCTTGCGATGGAGAACGATTTGAAGTTGACTTCGTATACGATATTGTCATTGCCGTCATTCTTCGATTCCTTCTTCAATTCGACAGAGTACTTCAGGCTTGCCGACTTGCAGGTTGCGTAAGTTGTCTTACCGGATTTTAGGCCTTCAAAATCGTTTTTGGAGAAACGATATGACTTCTGTTCAAGGAAGCTTATCCACTGTTCTGTAGAAGCAGTTTTCATGTTTTCATCATCGATCAGAACAGAAACTCCGTCATCCTGGAAATCAGGAGTATATTCCAGTTTGTATATACCGCACTTTGCAATCGTTGACTTAGTTGCACCGAAATTTCCGAATGTGACTTGTACACCGGAACACTTTGCTGTCGTGTTTGAACTGTCGGTCGGAACACCAATAAAGAAAGCGGTGTTGTAGATCTCTTTGCCATTGACTTCTGTAGTCATGACATTTCTGACTTTGCCATTCACGTCACAGAGGACCAAACCCTTGTCCAATAAATCCTGACCGCTGTTTCTTGTTGTGATCTTATTGTTCTCGATCGAAATCGAATGAGAAGATGTGAAAAGAAAGTTCGTAGCCAGATAATAACCGCCGAATGCAAGTGCGGCGAGGACAATGATAGTAGTGAAGATCTTAGAACCTGCGCCACCCTTCTTCTTGGCAGCCTTCGTGGTGGTTACGCTTGGAACGCCTTGTTCAGTGTTGTTTGACATAAGTTTACCCTCCTAAGTGTTAGTTTGCTTATAGCAATTTCCCTCTTTGTTTTTCCTCTGGGGATGTTATTATGTTGAACATTATAGCCCATCTTTATAAAACATTTAAATAGTTATTAAAGAAATATGACAATGTGTTTTACGATGCCGGAAGAAGAATAGAAGTCTGTTTTTCTGCTTCCGGAAAAAGAGATGATCCGATTATCACGACAGAAAATGCCACTTGACAAATGAAAATATGCAGAGTAATCTTACTTCAAATTGAATATGAAAAGCGATGACGAAGAGAAGTAACCTGTTTTATCGCTTCCAGCGAGTGGGGGACGGTGTAAGCCCCATAGAGTGAATACAGGTGAATAACACTTCCGAGCTGCAAAATGAAATGCCGATGGCGGCAGGACGATAGTCGATGCCGATATGCGCAGAGTAGTGGATGCCGTTAGCCGTGCGTCAGTCGGCAGGGTTTGATAGAGCCCGGTAGAGGAGGCTGTGAAGAGCAGCAATTCAGGTGGTACCGCGATGAATAATCGTCCTGAAGCAGAGATGCTTCAGGACGTTTTTGTTTTCTGAAGTCTTTCTGCAAAAGAACTTTTTGATCGAGCGCCCCGAGAGATTTTTCGGATGCGAGAGATGCGCGGCAGAAGACGTGCAAAGAAAACGAAATGTGCAAAGGAGAAAAGAAATGGACATTTTGGATGTAAGAGAGATCTTTAGAAACAGAGAGAAGTATCTTGGAAAAGAGATCACCGTCGGCGGTTGGGTGCGCTCGATCCGTGATTCCAAGACATTCGGCTTTATCGTACTTCATGACGGTACGTTTTTTGAGCCGCTCCAGATCGTGTATCACGATGCGCTCCCGAATTTTGAACAGATCAGCAAGACTAACGTTGGTGCGGCCCTGATCGTAAAGGGTACTCTGGTAGCGACTCCGGAAGCCAAGCAGCCTTTCGAGATCCAGGCTACGGAAGTTGTTCTGGAAGGTGATTCCACGTCGGATTATCCGCTTCAGAAGAAGCGTCACAGCATCGAATACTTAAGAACGATCACACATCTGCGTCCGAGAACGAACTTGTTCCAAGCGGTCTTCAGAGTCAGAAGCCTTTGCGCTTACGCGATCCACAAGTTCTTCCAGGAGAGAGATTTCGTATATGTACATACTCCGTTGATCACAGGTTCGGACTGTGAGGGTGCCGGCGAAATGTTCCAGGTCACTACACTGGATCTGAACAACATTCCCAGAACGGAAGATGGCGCGATCGACTACAGTAAGGATTTCTTCAACAAGCCGACCAACCTCACGGTAAGCGGTCAGCTCAACGGTGAGACCTTCGCGATGGCTTTTAAGAACATCTATACTTTCGGACCGACATTCCGTGCCGAGAACAGTAACACGACACGTCACGCTGCCGAGTTCTGGATGATCGAGCCGGAGATTGCTTTTGCAGATCTCAAGGACGATATGCTTCTTGCGGAGTCCATGATCAAGTACATCATTAACTATGTTCTGGAGAATGCTCCGGAAGAGATGAAGTTCTTCAACGATTTCGTGGACAAGGGATTGATCGAAAGACTGAGACACGTGGCTTCTTCTGACTTCGGTCATGTAACCTATACCGAGGCGATCGAGATCCTCGAAAAAGTCAACGACAGATTCGATTACAAAGTATCCTGGGGCTGCGATCTGCAGACTGAGCACGAGCGTTACCTTACTGAAGAAGTCTTCAAAAAGCCGGTCTTCGTTACCGATTATCCGAAGGAGATCAAGGCTTTCTACATGAAGCTCAATGAAGACGGAAAGACTGTTGCCGCGATGGACTGCCTGGTTCCAGGAATCGGTGAGATCATCGGAGGATCCCAGCGTGAAGACGATTATGAGAAACTCAGCACACGTATCACGGAGCTGGGCATGAACCCGGAAGATTATGGTTTCTATATGGATCTTAGAAAATACGGATCCGCCCGTCATGCCGGCTTCGGTCTCGGATTTGAGCGTTGCGTGATGTACCTTACAGGTGTTTCCAACATCCGTGATGTCATCCCGTTCCCGAGAACGGTAAATAACTGCGAACTCTGATGAGAAATAGAATAACAATAAGAAGAACAAGTATAAAGGAGTGTTGAAAATGGGTACGATCTATATTCCGGACGGGTACAAGAGCCCGCAAACGATTCGTGAGACAGAAGTCGCAATCAAGGAAGTAAAGGACTATTTCGAGCGCGCGCTCGCAGATGCGCTGAACCTGACACGTGTGTCCGCGCCACTTTTTGTAAAGCCGGAGTCGGGACTCAATGACAACCTCAACGGTGTAGAGCGTCCGGTATCTTTCGGGATCAAAGAATTGGATGAGAAGCGTGTCGAGATCGTTCACTCTCTTGCGAAGTGGAAGAGAATGGCGCTCAGTAAGTACGGCTTCAACCCGGGCGAGGGCCTCTATACGGATATGACGGCGATCCGTCGTGACGAAGAGACGGATAACCTTCACTCCATTTATGTGGACCAGTGGGACTGGGAGAAGATCATCACGAAAGAGCAGAGGAATGTCGAGACGCTGAAAGAGACGGTGTTCCGTATTTATATGGCGATCAAGCAGACAGAATACTATATCTGCGGCAAGTATCACTTTATGGATCCTTTCCTTCCGAACGAGATCCATTTCATCACGACACAGGAACTCGAGGATATGTACCCGGATAAGACGCCGAAGGAAAGAGAGAACCTCATCACGAAAGAATATGGCGCAGTGTTCCTCATGCAGATCGGTGGCGCACTGAAATCCGGAAAACCGCATGATGGACGTGCTCCGGACTACGATGACTGGTCCTTGAACGGCGATATTCTGGTTTACTATCCTGTTCTCGGTGGCTCTCTGGAGCTTTCTTCCATGGGTATCCGTGTGGATGAGAAGGCCATGGCCAGCCAGCTTAAGATCGCAGGTTGCGAAGAGCGCGCAGAGCTTCCGTTCCAGAAGAGTGTTCTCGATGGCACACTGCCGTACACTATCGGTGGCGGTATCGGTCAGTCCCGTATCTGCATGTTCTTCCTGCAGCGTGCACACATCGGCGAAGTCCAGTCCTCGATCTGGCCGGAAGACGTTGTGGAACAGGCAGCGGCACATGGTGTGAATCTTCTTTAACAAATAACAATCGCCAACGGTTTCTCGGCACTAGGTCCTCGAAACGTTGGCGTCTTTTTGTGTAAATAGATCGTGAGAGTGACGATTTTCTTATGGTGAATCCGGTTCTTCGTCATAATAGAAACTGTCGTCCCAGTAGTGTTCCTGATCTTGCGTCCGGTATACATAACTTAGGAAAAGGATCTCACTTTTATCATTGAACAGAATATTGCAGTTTTCGCCCTGGTAGAAAAACCTTTTATTGCTGAGATCTATGCTTAACATTCCTTGGATCAGAGACGAGTATTCTTCGGGAAGAGGCTTGGAAAGAATACTGCTTCCGGTAGACGGATCCAGAAGATCGCTGTATTTAAGATTGAAATAATCGTCTCCGGTGCCTCTCTTAAACACATATAGAATAGTGTTGTTGCTTTCGAAGTCTTGCAGGAGTTCGACCCAACCTTCTATTTCTTTGATGACATGCAGATCTTTCGCATCGATCAATTGGAAAGATCCTCTATTTTGCATAATGATGAATCCTTGCGAAAGATTATAGTTATTGTCAAGTCGTCCTTTCAGCACTTTTTTCTCAGTAAGATCGTTCGGATCTAAAAAGTGATATTCGAAGGCATACATATAATCGTCCTCATACACCAGGGGGTCATCCGCATCAGTACGGACGATCACATAATCCGGTGATGAATAGGTTTCTGTATTCCCGTAAAAAACAACACTCTGTCCGGTAACCGTATTTGTCAGTTTAGCGTAATCATAATTCTTTTCTAATTGGAGATGATCAAACCCCAAAGTTTGGTTTGTTGAGGTGCTACTCTCAATCAGGTGAAGATCCTTATCAAAAATGAAGTTCTTGTTTATAGTGTAAGTGTCGTCTGCGGACGGGAAGTAGACATAAAGAAAGATGTTTGCACCTTGCACTTCAATATATGGACGATCTATGGATCCACCTAAATATTCGTCGTCTTTCTTTAGCGCTCCAATCAGGTTACCGGAAAGATCCAAAAGCTCGTACCCCTCGTTTGTCTGGAATAAGATACGGTCGTCACTTACGATATATTTCTGATAGTATGTCTTCTGCCATAACTGATTCCCGCTATGATCCGTAAGTGTGCAGGTGAACATCGTATCATCATCCCAATGATTCCCATCGCCGATTTGTTCTTCTAGTAAAAGAGTATTTCCTACGATGAACTGGTGGTTAGAAGTGATGATTTCCATGCCGGTCTGACCGTCGAAGAGGATCGTTTCATTATCTTCATAGGGATCGTCGGAATCGATATATTCATTGAGTACAAATACTATATAACGATCCAGCACGACTTTTCCCAAGGTCATATGATCCGGGATCTTTGTAAAATCAAAACGGAGTTCGACCGGATCTCCGGTAAGACCGGTTTTAGTATCATAAGATACAGTTTTCAAGCCATCGGAAGTATATCTGACAAAGTGCATCCTCCCCTCGTCGTCGAAGTAATAGTCGTCGTAGATGAGACCGGTGTAGAACGAACCGTCAAGGGAGAGAAATCCGACTTTGCGATAAGTTAAACTCCGGTTGTGTTCCACAGCATCTGTGCTGACATTCTTTGTCAAAATATAGCCGTTACCGTCTTTGTCCTCCTCGAAGGAATTAACAAACGGCTTACAGATCACTCGACCATTTGCGTCTATACATCCGGAAGAGACAGAAGGAATGTATGTACCATTTATCGTTTCTTTGTAAAAATATATCCGACCGTAATCGGAAGACGGAACGAAATCAGATGGGTGATCCTCATCGATCCAATTCATAATAGGATCCGGCTTTTTAGAAGCGACAGGCCGGTAATTGTCCCAGTGTGCTTTGACGCCGGAGGAAGAACCATTGTCAGGCATAGTGGTTTGCGAGGGTTCGGAAGACTCGTTTGTAGAAGATCCGGTCGATCCAACCGTGGTTGTTTCACTTGCATCGGACGTTGTTGTTTCTTCCCGGCCGGGTTCGGAAGTGGAAGAAGAGACCGAAGAAGTGATCAAGGAAGTTTCGTCGCTTTTTTTGCATCCGCTCATGCATAAAGAGGAAAGAACGATAGTTGCAGCTAGAGATATGGCGATGGATGAATGGAATTTTTTCATAATAGTTTTCCTTTCCGGTTTGGTTATGAAAATGTGTTAGGGTGAATCAGGTTCTTCGTCATAATAGAAGCTGTCGTCCTGGTAGTGATCCTGATCGCCGCGGAATATGTAACTCAGAAAGAGTACCTCCCCCTTCTCGTTAAACAGCATATAGCAGTTTTTTCCATGGTAGAAGAATCTGTTCGTATCGGTATAAATTTCGATCAACTCAGGCCTGCTATCGATCAGAGAAGCGTACTCGTCAGGAATCAGACCAGTCAAAATGCTGTTCCCGGTGGACGAATCCAAAAGATCAAGGAATACTGCATCTGCATAGGGGTCGTACGGATCCTGATCTCCTACGAGCACAAAGTCTTTATGGTCAGCAGAGGAACTTGATAGCGGTGAAGCCCCCCCTTCCATTTCCTTGATTACATGAAAATCCTTTCCGTCGATCAATTGGAAGGATTCTTTGTGTTGCAGGATGATAAGTCCTTTCGAAAGATCATATTCGTTATTGATAAATCCTTTCAGCACTTTTTTCTCTGTAAAATCGTTTGGATCCAAAAAGTGATATTCGTAAGAATATATATAATCGTCATCTGCTGTGGGGTCATTCGGATCGGTACGGACGATCACATAGTCCGCTGACGAAGCGGGATACACAGTTGCATATCCTGTAAAAGACGTTTTATTCCCGTTTTGCGTATTCGTCACGGTTGTTATGTCTTGACCTGTTTTTTCGTCATAAATGTTTTCGTAAACGATATCATTGCTGCCTGATGTATTATCTTCGGATGACTCACTTCTGATCAGGTGTAGATCTTTATCGAAAATATAAGTTGTAAATTTGTAGGAATCCCCATCTGAAGGTTGGGAGACATAAAGACAGATTTTCGAATCCAGCACTTCGATGTATGGATGTTCCGAGGAGTTGCCTACATATTCATCACCTTTCTTCAGCGTGCCGATCAGATTGCCCGAAAGGTCCAAAAGATCATAACCCTCGGTCGTCCGGAATAAGATACGATCATCACTTACGATATATTTCCGGCCGTAAGTTTTCTGCCATAATTGGTTGCCTGAAAAATCAGTAAGGGTGTACGTGAACGTTGTATCGTCATTCCAATCTTCGTCACCGATCTTTTCTTCTTTTAGAAAAGCATTTCCTATGATGAACTGATTTCTTAATACCGGAATCTTACGACCTGTTTTCGCGTCGATGAGAAAATCTTTGCCTGACCCGTGTGGATGATCTTCATCACTCTCGTAATCATTCAGTGTGAACAGAAGATAGCGATCCAGTATGATCTCGTCAAGCGACATGTTATCAGGGATCGCTTTATGGTCGAAATGCAGGTTGAGCGGGTCTCCACTTTCTCCGGTCTTTACATCGTAAGATGAGACGGTCAGGCCATCGGATGTATACTTGATAAAGCGGAAATTCCCGGCTCTGTCATAGACGGTGTTGTCATAGATGAGACCGGAGTAGAATGACCCGTCAAACGCAAGAAATCCATATTTTTCATCCTTGCTTACAATATAACCGTGGGGGTCGTTATAATCATCCAGCCAGTATCGATCGACAAACGGCTTGCAGATCACACGTCCGTTTATGTCGATACAGCCGGCTGATCCGTAGACCGGCCCGTAATATCCGTAAGACATAGTATCATGGTAGAAGAAGATCCGACCGTAATCGGAAGATGGAACGAAATCAGATGGGTGATCCTCATCGATCCAGTGCATAACGGGATCCGGAAGTTCGGTAACGACAGGCCGGTAATTGTCCCAGTGCGCTTTTACGCCGGATGGGGCAGTTGTATCCGGAGCAGACGCGCTTGATTCCGGAGCAGCCGACGTTGTCCCGACGGTGGTCTCCGAAGAGTTTTCTGTTGTTGCAGATGTGCTCTCTATGACAGTGGAACTGCCGATCGAAGAAGTGGCGTCGGATCCTTCCGGATCATGTTTTTGACATCCGGTTATCGGGAAAAGCGAAAGAACAACCGTGAAAGCTAGGATGGAAGCCAAGTGCTTTTGTATCTTCTTCAAAAACGACACCTCCTTTTATACTTCGTCCCGATGCATGGACTTGTATCTGAAAACGACTTTTCCGTTATTGTCGGACAGGGACGTGTTATTGATCTCTCTGACAATATAGCTATCGTAATAATCGTCTTCGTCAGGCTCACTTGCAAATTCAAATTCAGGAGAATAGGTCATGTAATGGAAATATCCGTTGACGAGTTTGACAGGTACGATCAGAAGAGTTGATCTGTCCTTTACTTCCCACTTGATTTCACCATTTTCAGGGTCTACCAGTGTTGCATGAAGGCCGGATGAACGATCCTGAAGAAGGAGGAATTCTTTTCCTGTTGCCTGATCGGTCACGACATCCGTCAGATTTTTACCTTCAAAGATGACGTGCAAATCTTCCGGGTCAAGGTAAACAAATGACGACTCGGTGAAATCTTCTTCAGAATACCAGGTTTCTTCTTCGCAGATGATATGACCGGAAGAAGTGGCAAATGCTTTGTCAAAAGAACTCATGTCATACGTAGCTCCTGTTCCGATGCTGTAAAGATATTCACTTCCGGCAGAACTGTAACGGAGAACAGGAGTAAGACCATCTTTCGGAATGCCGATGATAATGCCGCCTTCCGAGATGTAGCGGATCTCAGACGGATCTGTTTCCATGTTTTCCTGAAGAACGAAACGGGGCTGGTTGCTTTTCTCGAATGTCTTGAGTTCTTTGAAATCCTCATCCATCAGAACGACATTCCGATCCTTTATGCCGGCCATATATCCGCCGTAGCCGGAGACTTGGGTCCACTCATGTTCCGAGTTGTCCAGTGTAGATCGAATACGACCATTTTCGCCGATCAGGTCATATCCGTCATCGCGGGCCATCAGCATTTTATCTGAACTATATGGTACGAAGTTCGTATAATCATAGGGGAGGACCCGGCCTTTTTGGAAGTCAAAGATATTCCAGATCCGGAATCCTTGTTCGGAAGCATACTTATCCGAGAAAAGAAGCGCCTGCCCGAAAGGACGGGATAAAAAGCTATACTCGATTTCTTCCAAAAAAGAAAAACCAGGCTTCGAACCGTCACGATGGGTAAAATTTTCAGCAGATGAATAGCCATCTAAAGAATAGGAGAAGCAGACATCATTATTCAGGGCAAGGAAAATTCCCCAGGGTGCGGGAGTATATGCCAGGTCAAAAGAGTCGATGGTCTCGCGAGTGGAACAGCGGTAGGAGATCACATTGACACCTTCATCTTTAAGAGTTACCAGATAGAGAGTATCGCAGTTCGGATCTGTTGAGTAAAAAGAATAGTCATCATAGATCAGGCCCGTATAATGTGCGCCGTCATGAGAGATGATCCCGTATCGTGAATAGTATTCGGAACGGTTGTATTCTTCACTTCCCCAGTTATAATTCTGATCCTGCTGCGACGGATCTTGTTCTTTGTATTTCTTGACAAGATAGTCTCCGCCCGGAAGGATGAGGTAGTCATCGAAGACCGGCTCGCAAAGAAGTGTGCCATTCTCACTAAAGAAGCCTACCGGATTGCTGCCGTCATAAGAGGCGTCGATACCATCCAAAACAAGCATGTGCTGTGTGTAATAAGGAAATATCTCTCCATAGTCATCAGATGGAACAAAGTCTATGGCAGGCGTGTCGGGAAGACGTGTAAACAGGTTTTCTTCCACGGTTGCCGATTCATAACTGTCCCAGTGCACTTTGACCCCTGGAGACGTAACAGTAGTTTCTGAAGAGACAGAGCTTTCAGATGATGTGCCTACGGTATCCCCGGAAGAAGCCGAAGTGCTCTCGGATAGGGAAGACTCAAAGGCTGTTGTGCTTTCAGAACCCAACGCCCGACAGGAAGGCAGTAGAAGGGCTCCGGTGAGTATAAGAGAAAACAGAGAATGCTTCTTCTTCATATCCAATCCTCCATTAATCGTCAAATGCTTCTGCGGTATAAAGGAAAATGACCTTGCCGTCCTTATCGATCATATATGAAAAGCTGGATTTCGGGCAGTAAAGAAGTATGTTTCCATTATAAATGTCTTCGGCATACTCCGGGTCGTTCCCGGACAAGAACGGATCGTTATCCTTCGAGAAGATCTTCTCGCCGGTTGCAATATCGATCAGTGAATGCGCGTGGGTTCCATAATCACGGACATACAGGTAGGCTTTGGATGTGGCTCTGTCATATAGAGGAGCTATCTCTTCCGAAAGCTCTTCATTTGTCAGAACTGTGGAACCGTCCTTCATATCGATAATTTGCCAAGTGTATGAATATGTATAATCATAATCATCTATTGGAATTGCATTAATGGAATACCCCAATATATACGATGTATTCGGAATATACTCCACTTGCTCTGCGTCTATCTGCACCTGTGTTCCGGTTTCAATATCCGTTACGACTTTGGAATTAGAAGAGTAGGAATAGTTCTCAAGATATCTAGGCGGATCACTTTCGGATACACGATAGTTCGCTGAATACACAAAGTTGGTGGAGTCCGTCGTAAGACCGGGAATTGACAGGACCTGCTTCAGATTGCTGTCATATATCAGGCCTTCTTTAGTTGTGATGACAAAAACATCCTCACCTCTGACAAAGACGTTCTCTACTTGAGGAAGATCCTTTTTGTCCAGACTGGCAAGAGTATTACCATTCGGATCGAGAACACGGATAAAATCATTGTCATGGATCAATATGTTTTCCCCTAGACAAGAGAGGCCGACGTCTTCGAAAAGCAAATTGCCGTCCGGATCATATGCTTTTGTGTGTTGGATATCTTTTTCGTAGTCATAAATGGAGTACCACAGGAAGTTTCCAAGAATATGGGGATAGTAATCTTTGATGGGAAGGTCGAGCTCGTTTCCTGTCGTTCCGTCATAGAGTCCCATCACGCTCGACATTTCGTCCAAATAGGCAACATATCTGTCTTTCAGAATGCAAATGTTTTGTGGATAATAACACTGATAATACTCTTCCGGTTCCATGCCATGAAGATCGACTTTTGCCTTGAGTGTTTTGGGCTCAGATGCTTTTCCTGTAGAGCGGTCAAAGGTGATATATGTCACATCGGAAAAAGTCGTCTGAAAGAGAATAAGATCGTCACCGACTATATCGTATGCATCGTATTTTGTTCCGGAATAAACCGTTCCGTCATTGGAGAGATAACCCAGGAGATATTTCCCGAATTGAGCTTCCGTTTCCGGATAATATCTTCTCACTATGTAGCCGCCCTTTATAGGGAAATAATCATAAAACACCGGATCGCAGATCAGTTCTCCTTTGGAATTTATAAATCCCACTTTGCTGTTACTATTCCATTCTTCTTCAGAAGTGCTTTGAATGCCGAGAAAAGGAATCACGTACCCGTAATCGGAGGAAGGGGTGATATCCGAAATGGCCTCGTCCTGGATGCGATGGATCACATCAGCTTGCTTTGTTCCCGGCTGGTAGGCATCCCAATGAGCCTTGACGCCTGAGGAAGGATCCCCCGGATCAGATGCCCCGGAACTTGTTTCAGAAATGTTCTCGGAGGAAGTGGTGTCCTGTTCAGAAGTTTCTTCGGAAGTCTCTTCGGAAGTCTCTTCGGAAGTCTCTTCGGAAGTCTCTTCGGAAGTCTCTTC
>JAFWDK010000032.1 GCA_017513085.1 Clostridiales bacterium
CTGTCGATCTGGCAGGGCGATATCACGAGGCTTGCGGTCGATGCGATCGTCAATGCGGCCAATTCTCAGATGCTGGGGTGTTTTGTGCCTATGCATTCCTGCATCGACAACTGTATCCATTCCTTTGCGGGGATACAGTTAAGAAATGAGTGCAATGAGAAAATGAAGGCCAAACGTATACAATACGGAGAAGATTATGAACAGCCTACAGCGGCACCGATGCTGACAGAAGCATACAATCTTCCCGCAAAGAAGATCGTTCACGTCGTCGGGCCGATCGTCTCGGGAAGACTGACTGAGGATCTGGAGAACGACCTGGCCGATTGTTACGCCAACACGCTCGATCTGTGCAAAGACAGCGGATTAAGAAGCGTAGCCTTCTGCTGTATCTCGACCGGAGTCTTTCATTTTCCGAACAGAAAAGCCGCTCAGATCGCCGTAAAAACGGTCAGAGAATGGATGAAGAGGTATCCTGATTCTATGGACAGGGTGATCTTCAATGTCTTTAAAGATGAGGATAGAAGGTATTATGAACAGGAATTATGCTGAGATGCCAAACGGCTACCTGGAAACGATCCAAAGAGGGATCAGCGGTGTCAGAAGATTTGAAAACGGGATCTCCCGGGGTACAGGTACCAGAGAAAAAAGGATCGAAAGGCTCAGGAACGAGATCGAGACAGCAGATGTCATCGTGATCGGGGCAGGTGTCGGGCTTTCGACTGCCGCCGGAATGACATACGACGGTGAAAGGTTCCGGAAGTATTTTTATGATTTTGAAGATAAATATGGTTTTCATGACATGTATTCGGGAGGTTTCTTCGTCATGGACCTGGATCCGAAGATCGCCTGGGCATTCTGGGCAAGAAACATCTATATCAACCGTTATATGGATGCCCCGATACCGGTCTACAGAGACCTGTTAAAGATCGTAAAAGACAAAGACTATTTCGTCATCACGACCAATGTGGACCATCAGTTTCAGAAAGCGGGCTTTGATAAGAAGAGACTGTTTTATACTCAAGGCGATTACGGTCTGTTTCAGAGCACGGATCCTTCCGACCGAAAGACCTATGACAATGAAGAATGGGTATGTCAGGCACTGGAAGCGGAAGGCTTTGTGAAAGATCAAAACGGCATCTATCAGATCCCGGAAGACGGGAAGCTCCTCATGGAACTTCCGGAAGGACTGACCCCCAGGAATCAAGAGAACGGTACGGATCTCACCATGAACCTGAGATCGGACGATTCTTTCGTAGAAGATGAAGGGTGGAAAAAAGCTTCTGCCGCCTATTCGGACTTCCTCAGAAGGCATTGGGACCTTCACGTTCTTTATCTCGAGATCGGAGTCGGAAACAATACCCCGGTCATCATCAAGTATCCCTTCTGGCAGATGGTGAACGATCATAAGAATAGTGTGTATGCCTGTCTGAATTACAATGAGGCTTACTGTCCCAGACAGATCGAAGGACGTTCTGTCTGTATCGATGGGGATACAGCGGATGTATTGAATGATCTGAAATAGTGTAAATAAGCGAACATAATTCATTCAAACAAAGACTTCTGTTATATAATCCGAAGTCTTTTTATTAAAATGGAAATAGAAAGACAATCGAAGTTTATGGAGAGAAACAAAATGGATAAGAATACAGCAATGGAAAACCTTGCCCGGGCGCTGCAGGAAAAAGACGGCTTCAACGGGGCGTGGCTCTATGCGGAAAATGGCGAGATCGTGTCCAAGGGAGCTCTCGGCTTCCGGGATCCCGAAAACACGCTTCCGATTACGGAGGACACGATCTTTCAGTTGGCTTCGATCAGTAAGCAGTTCACGGCGACGGCCGTCATGCTGCTGATGCGGCAGAGCCTTCTCAGCCCGGAGGACAGGATCACAAAGTATTTTCCGGAACTTGCTGCGTATGAGGGCGTAACTGTCCGGCATCTTCTGAACCACACCAGCGGAATTCCCGACTATTTTGACGATGCGGACTGGTTTATAAAAATCTGGAAGGAAGAAAAACGGGTCCCGTGCAACGACGAAATCCTCAGTTTTCTCCTTGAAACCAAAGCGAAACCATACTTCGCACCGGGGGAAGGATTGCGTTACTCCAATACCGGCTATAACCTGCTGGCTCTGCTTGTGGAGCGGCTCTCCGGCGTTCCTTTCGAGGAATTTTTGCAAAAGAACATCTTTGAACCTGCCGGGATGACCTCCACCCGCTGTTGTCATATCCGCAGGGACGGCGTTCCGTTCGAGAACTACGCCCGTGCGACGGTATTCGAAGACGATAAATGGGTTGCCGATATTGATTCCGCCGAGGACGGAGACGTGGTTGCCTTGGATGGTCTGAACGGCGACGACTATGTGTACACCAACATTTTTGACATGCTCAGATGGGACAGGGCGCTGCGCGAGGGCAAGGTGCTTACTGCCGAGGAGCAGCAGATCATGTACACCCCCGGTAAACTCAACAACTGCGAAGATGCTGTTTACGATGAGGACGATGGACTGGGCTACGGATTCGGATGGGGAGTCGGACACGACGAGAAGTACGGTCTGATTGTCAGTCACAGCGGCGGCATGCCGGGTGTCGCTACCTGGTTTGAACGCTTCATAGATGCGGACAGGGTTCTTGTGATCCTCGCCAACCGGGACTACAGGGATGCAAGGGCTTATTTGGGTTACTGGAACGGAATGGAAGCAATCGCAAGGGATAAGGAACCGGAGCCCATCGTGTCGATTGAGGATATTGCACTCAAAAGTGTCGACAAGTCGAAATGGAA
>JAFWDK010000033.1 GCA_017513085.1 Clostridiales bacterium
GACAACTAAGAAGACTAAGAAGACGAAGGCTACTACAGAAGAAACAGAAGAGCCGACAGAAGAAGAGACGACTAAGGGAACAACTGAAGAAACTGAAGATACTGAGGAGACTGAGGAGACTGAAGAGACAACAAAGAAGACTACTCAGACAACAAAGGACGATGGCGGATTGGGCGATTATTTCAACTATGATCCGTCTAGCCTGGAGAACAAGAAAGCTGCAGAATGGGTAAAGGATCTGATGGATAACGGTGCCATGGTCATGGATATGTCCGACGCAGCGAGCATGACCGGTAATGCAAGTTCTTTCCCGGATGGAACGAAGGGTTTCACAGCTGTAGATGGTTCTTACACAAAGACATATGTTTACCTCGAGATCGCTATGGGTGCTGACTATACTGAGGATCAGCTCAAGCAGATCGGTGAAGCTATGAAGAAGCAGGGATATGATTCTGAAATGCAGGGTGACTGCATGGTACTGACTTCTGATGCACAGAAGGCTTACGCCGTGATCGATCTGAAGACCGGCTACTATTTCTTCTGCGTAGGTGTAACAGCTATGCCGGATGTTAAGGAAGAAGCTAAAGTTGCAAAGAACATCGGATTTAATATCTGAGTATTTGACAATTTGAATCACTAAAGAAACAGGAACGGATTTTTCTCCGTTCCTGTTTTATTTTTGTGTAAAATCCCGAAAATCTTGTGTTTGATTGTAAAAGAAAAAGATTCTTGTATAATATGGAAGTGACCAGCGGTGCCTTGTAAAAGAGGAGAATAGGGAATACGGTGAAAATCCGTAGCAGCCCCCACTACTGTAACCCGGTACGACATCCAAAGAAAGTCATTGGCCGGCATCCTTTCGCTATAGGTGGGAGGAGAATGGCTGAGAAGGCGAAGGATCGAGGATAAACGGGTAAGCCAGGAGACCTGCCGATGAGTTTTATGTGTTTTTAGTGCTTTTCGGGGATGGGAAAAGAACGGAAATGGAGTTAAATATGAAGAAAGCTTGGAAAGCCGTCGCGCTTGGCGTGACGCTGTCTTTGTGCATGGCAATGATGAGCGCTTGCCAGAGCAAGAAGGAGACAGAAAAAAGTTGGACACCGCCGTCCGGAACGGGTGAAGAGACTACGGCTGAGCCTACCACAACGGAGGAAGAGACCACAACTTCCGAAGAAACCACCACAGAAACCACAATTGCTGTTACAACAGAGGATGGTTCCATTGAGGGATATCCGGTAGAACTTACGGATATTTACGGAACCACTACGGTTATCAAAGAAAAGCCGGCACGTATCGTATCTCTTAGCCCGGCTTGCACGGAGCTGGTTTACAGCTTCGGTCAGGAAGCCGCTCTGGTGGGAAGAACCAGTGCATGTAACTACCCGGAGAGTGTCTCCGCGATCGAGTCGATCGGTGATATTATGGCGCCGGATGTAGAGAAGATCGTCAGCCTGAATCCGGATATCGTTCTTACAGACTCTACTATGACACCGGAAGCTACGGTTAAGCAGCTCAGAGAATTGGGACTTACTGTAGTGATCCTTAACGAAGGCACAAATTTCGATGGCGTATATACTAAAATCGAGAATGTCGGTAAGATCTTCAACGATGGTGCCAAGGCGACAGAGATCGTAACCGGCATGAAGAAAGAAATCGCTGACATTCAGGAAGCGATCAAGGGCGTGAATGCGCATCCGACCGTATACTATGTAGTAGGTTTCGGCGAGAACGGTGACTGGACCGCTACAGGCGATTCTTTCATCAACGATATCATTACGATGGCCGGCGGCGATAATATCGCAAAGGATGGCCAGCTCTACAGCTACAATGTTGAGGACCTGGTTTCCAAAGATCCTAACATCATCATTCTGCCGGCTTGGGCAGATGGTTCTTTCCAGAAGACGGCTCCTTATTCTGAACTGACAGCCGTTAAGGAAGGTCATGTCATCGTTTTGGAGAGCACCGATACACTGGATCGTCAGTGTGCAAGAAATGCCGAGGCTGTTGAGATGCTGGCTAAGGCTTTCTATCCGGAGATCTTCGAACAGGAGAAGGCTGCATAAGCTTTTACGATATATAAGGCAGGTTTATGAAAAAAGAACCGCTCAAAACATGGACTTTGACAATGGCCGGAGGGATCCTTTCGATCCTTCTGGTCATTGTTGTTGTTTGGGCTGCGGCAGTGGGTTCGGTTTCTGTTCCGTTTGCCCAAAGTGCGAAGATCGTGATCTCCAGGCTTCCTTTTGTGGATGCCAAGAAGATACTTGCGGATGTGCCGCAGACGAATAAACTGATCATATGGGATATAAGACTTCCACGTGTGCTTCTGGCAGGGCTCGTCGGAGGCGGATTGGCGGCTGCGGGTGTCGTGATGCAGGCGCTTTTTCGTAATCCTCTTGCCGACCCGCAGGTGCTGGGTATTTCTTCCGGTGCGGCGTTCGGTGCGGCGGTTGCCATTGCTTTCGGTATTACGTTTACGGTTTCCGGAATCAGCAGCATCTGGTTCTTCGCTTTTGCGGGGGCGATGCTGACGATGCTTCTTGTATTCAGGGTTGCCCGCATTGCGACGTCAAGGTCGGTCACGGGTATCCTCCTGGCCGGTATCGCATGCTCGTCGATGCTGACGGCGGCGATCACGCTCATGATGATGTGGAACCGGGAAAAACTGGAACAGATCTATCTGTGGATGTTGGGCAGTTTTTCGTCCGCGACCTGGATCAAAGTCGGATTTATGGCAATCGTGCTTGTGGGCGCGGTGCTGAGTTTTATTGTTCTTGGACGGGATCTGGATCTTCTTAGTTTCGGTGATAATGAGGCGCAGAGTATGGGTGTTTCCGTAAGAAGGACCCGGACGATCGCGGTGGTGGCGACTTCTCTTCTGGTGGCGGCGAGTGTTTCGGTCAGTGGGATCATCGGTTTTGTCAGTCTGATCATTCCGCATATCATGCGTATGCTGGTGGGTCCGAAGAACCGCCGGTTGATACCGCTTTCGCTTCTGGGCGGGGCGATCTTCATGATATTCTGTGACATGATCAGCAGGACGGCTGTCCCGCCGAATGAGATCGCTGTCGGGGCGATCACGCAGGTTACCGGCGCGCCGTTTTTCCTCTACCTTCTTTGGAAGGAAAGAAGAAAGGGGGAGCGTGAATGATGAACGTTGAAACGAAGGGTTTGACGTATCAGCCTTCCGGCACGAAAAGACCGATCCTCTCCGATGTTTCATATACTTTTTCGCAGGGGAGCCTGACAGCGCTTCTGGGTCCGAACGGGTCCGGAAAGACAACGATGCTCAAGCATTTTCTGGCGCAGATCAGGAGCCCGGAGGGCGCGGTGCTGATCGACGGCAAGGACTCGCTGTCCTATTCGCCGAAGGAGCGTAGCCGCATCCTCGCCTGGGTGCCGCAGAACAGTAGCGGGGAGAGTGCTTTTACAGTTGAAGACGTGGTGCTGATGGCCAGATATCCGTACAAGGGGACATGGGACGACGATTCTAAGGAAGACATCCGGATCGCGGAGGAAGCTATGGAAACTGTAGGCGTGCTGGAGTTCCGGAATCGTGATTTTACGTCGCTTTCGGGTGGAGAACGTCAGCGGGCGCTGATTGCAAGAGCTCTAACGCAGACGACGCCGTGGATCTTCCTGGACGAGCCGACATCTAATCTCGATGTCAAACATCAGATCCATATCATGCAAGTGCTTCGCGAAAGAGTCGATCAGAAAAAGACCAGCGCTATTGTTGTCATGCATGACTTTAACCTGGTGGAGAAGTACTGCGACCGGGCAATCATGCTCAAGGAAGGCCGTGTCGTGGCCAAGGGCGAGACTTCGGAAGTGCTGACGCCGGAGCTTTTGCGTGAAGTATATGAAGTGGAGTTTGAGGTGTTCGAGAGAGAAGGACAGAGATTCTTCGTTCCGAAGACGGAAAACTGACAGGATCTTTCTTTGCCCGGGAAATGTGTTAAAATAGGGACACTTTGTATGGATTTGAAAGTCGGGCAAGGAGAAGAAGAGATGGAACTGATCACAAAGGCGGAGAACTTCGAAGAATATCTGGAAGTCAGTGAATATATCAACCACAATAATGTGAAAGTGGTGATCGTTGCCAATTATCTGATGGAAACGATCATGAAAGATATAAATGAAGGCAAAGAAATGACCTATCTTGATCCGGAGATCGAGTATGCTTTCCGTGCCTTTTCTTTTGTTAGAGATGAGATCTCACACAGTAACGATGCCGGACGTAAAGAGTTGTGTCTGCGCGCTTCGGATGTTCTGGACAAGAGGACCGGTCTATGTTTCGGAAAATCCCATCTGCTTTGTGCGCTCCTTCGGGCGTCCGGGATCCCGGCCGGCCTTTGCTATCAGTATCTTAGGCTCGACGAACATGACGATGGATCGCCACTTATACTGCACGGTCTGAACGCAGTGTATTTTTCTTCGTTGGGACGTTGGATAAGATTGGATGCAAGAGGCAATAAAGAAGGCGTGGATGCACAGTTTTCCCTGGAGGAAGAAAAACTGGCATTTCCTGTCCGTCCGGGCCTGGGAGAGACTGATCTTCCGTTTATCTTTCCGAGACCGGATCATGGTGTGCTTGCTGTGTTGAAGAAGTATGACAATGTGCAGGACGCGATGGCGAATCTGCCGACGAGGATCGCCGGAAGCTGTTAAGGATAAGAAGAACGCAGGTGCATCGTGCTCTTTCCTGAATAGATTTAGCAGAAAGACTTGACGTGGAGGCGTATTTGGTGGTATGATTTCATACGCTGATTGCACAAATGGCGCCATAGCCAAGCGGTAAGGCAGAGGTCTGCAAAACCTTTATCCCCGGTGCAAATCCGGGTGGTGCCTCCAGAACAGAGAACTGTTTCGTGAATACGGAACAGTTCTTTTTTTTGTCTTATAGAAAAGGGCGAAAAATCAGCCTTTCTTGTGATTTGCCAAAAGTGACAGGATAGTTAGACGCCATCTTGGAGGTACGTGCTAGAATACGGAAATGCAAAATTACCGAAAGAAGAGTAGTGTATGAGAACGAAGAAACTTATCTCCATCATTCTGATCGCATCCATGCTGCTGGCGGGATGCCGTGCAAAGGCTGAGCAAGGATCGGCCGGGACGAAAGATACGGAAGAGACAACGACGATGACGTCAGAAGCGACCGTAACTCCGACAAATACACCGACTCCTTCACCAAGTCCGACGCCGACGGTGAAGATTGAGAATATGTCCAATAACGATGAAGGACATTATTCTTTTCAGCCACATGTCTTCAGTAAATCGTATCTTGCCGAGTTCGGAGAGGAGAAACGCGATTGTTTCTTTGCTTATTGCGATGCGCTCTGCAAAGGAGAGGAGACTTTCGATTGCCCGGATGAAGAATTCTATTACTGGTGTTTTGGGGCGCTGAGCAATTTCTTCTTTCCTTTTTCCATGGAATATGCGTCACCGTATTCTCAGGATAAAAGACCTTCATGGAAGGATGGGAAGGGATATATCTACTATACGGTTTCCAAAGAAGAATACCTGGAAAAAGAGAAGGCTTTCGAAAAAGAAATCGAGGATATTCTTAACGATTGTCTTTCCGACGATTACACCGATCTGGAAAAGACATTGGCTCTTTATGAGTATATGACAATGAATTATGAGTACGATATGGATATGTATGACAATCTCTCCGATAGATCGGACGAATTGTCTCCGTACCGATGCCTTAAGGAAAAACGTGGAATCTGCTGCGAGATCGCCGGGCTTTACAGTTATTTGCTCCTTCAGGCCGGAGTGGACTCGGATGAGATCGGCGGCGATGGGGAATTCAATGGTCAGATCGAAGGACATTCGTGGGTATATGTGACTTTGGACGGGCAGCCGTATCATATCGATCCGACCTGGGGAGTCGATAATTATCGCCCACCGCTTTGCTATTATCTTATGACGGACGAGCTTCGGATGGACCGTGACGGATTCCGGAAAGGCACATTTTCTCTAGGCGTATCCGACGAGGCGGCGCGAGAGGCTTTCGAATTTCAGGCGGCAGACGATCGGTACAGCACGCTTTGGAGCGGTTTTTATATGGGAATGGATCGCGAAAACAAATATATCTACTATGAAGATGAGTCCGGGCAACAGCAGAAATTCAGCTATGCTGCGTGAAATCGCCATTTGGTGTTATAATGCTTAGGTAACACCTTGTGGGAGGTGCAAAATGGATTGCACAACGAAACTATTTACCGAGTTTAACGAAAGACTTTCTGTCGTCTGTGAGAAGTTTGCCGATAAGGTCTCTTCCAGTGAAGGACCGACCGAAACCGAGATGGCGGAGCATTTTAAGAATTTCCGTTCCTATATTGAGCAGACCACAGCGCCTTTCTGGCAAGAGCCGAAAGAGTATCTGGACGGTAAGACCGGCGAAGAATATATCGCGGGATTGGATCTGGAGCAGGCGCTGGAAGCATTCTGTGAGTCGGCGAAGATCATTGATGATGAGGCGACGCCCTATCCGCTCGTTTCTTCTCTAAAAGCACTTGGCCCGGAGTCTTCGGAGCGTCTTTTGAAGATGGTTCTGGATACGCCTTGGGAACCGGAAGAGGGAGAGGATGAGAATGAATTTTTCGTGCGCTTCCAGCCTTGTGTTGCAGCGATCCGCTTTTTCGGCGCGGCAGAGTATGAGCCGGCGATGGAACCGGTGCTTTCCCGTTTCTGCAGTTTCTCCAGTACACAGGAGTATATAGCGGATTCCGTCAAAGTTATGATGCTGGGTATGGGACAGAAAGGAGTCCCGACGCTGGTCGACTTCCTTTTGAACCGTTCGGATGAGCAGATCACCGGTCCATATGAGGATATGATGATCATTCTGACACACGTGGGTATCAAAGAAAGATCTGATGAGATCTATCAGGCACTTCGTGCCGCTTTCCGCCGGATGAAAGCAAAAGTGATTGCCGTGATCTGCCTGGGAGACTATGGTGATCCTCGCGCGATAGCCCTTCTGAAGGGTTATCTGGACCGTACTGTCCATACGATAGACAGAGAGACGTTCTATGAAGCGTTATCTGCGATCCGTCGTCTCGGTGGTGAGATCAACGATATTCAGGATCCGTTCCACGACTTTACGAAAAAAGTTCCGAAGGACAAGAAATAAGGAGAGTATCATGGAGTTCCGTCCCTGTATCGATATCCATAACGGGAAAGTGAAGCAGATCGTAGGCGGCACGCTGAGCGATACCGGCGCGAAGGAGAACTTCGTTTCCGAGCGTGGAGCGGGATATTTTGCCGGGTATTATCGAGACCTGGGGATACGTGGCGGCCACATTATCATGCTCAACAAAGTCGGGACGGACGAATATGAAGCCAGTCGGGAGGCAGCGCTCGAGGCATTGCACGCATATCCGGGCGGCCTTCAGGTAGGTGGCGGGATCAACGCTGACAACGCGAGTTCTTTTGTAGAAGAAGGAGCCAGCCATGTTATAGTGACATCCTATGTTTTTTCGGACGGAAAGATCAACTATGAAAACCTCGAAAAACTTGTCGCGGCAGTCGGCAGAGAGCATATCGTTTTGGATCTGAGCTGCAAGAAGAAGGACGACGATTACTACATCGTGACGGACCGCTGGCAGAAGTTTACCCGGACGAAACTGACGGCAGGATTGTTGAGAAAACTTCAGAAGTATTGCGACGAATATCTGGTTCATGCCGTAGATGTAGAGGGCAAAGCAGCCGGACCGGATGCGGCGCTTTTCAGTATCTTTACGGAATATCTTGATCAGGGGAAAGATGATTCCCCTGTGCTTCCGATCACCTATGCCGGAGGGATCCACACTTATGAAGATATATCTGCGCTGAAGGATGTATCCCAAGGCAGAGTAAACATTACAGTCGGATCGGCGCTTGATCTTTTCGGCGGGGAGCTGTCCTGCGAGGAGATACTCAGGCTCCTATGCAAATAAGAAATTTCGGATAAAAACAAAAACGGGGCCTCGAAAATGAGACCCCGTTTCGTTTTTATTCTTTTCGAGTTATGCTACGATCTTCAGCAAACACTTCGCCGTGCGACCATCCGAGGTCTTGGCATACAGATAGGTATTTCCGACACTGACACCGGTAACTCTTCCGTTTGTATCTACTGTAGCGACGGAGGTGTTTCCGACTGACCAGGTTACGTCCTGGCCGGCAGGATTCTTGCAGATAAACTGGAAGGTCTGGTTGACCTTGATGGTTTTTTCAGTATAGGTAATATTCAGCGGTCCCGGATCAACGACTTTGATCAGACACTTTGCGCTGCGACCATCTTCTGTTTTCGCATACAGATAGGTATTGCCCACACTCAAGGCGGTCACTTTGCCGTTTTCGTCGACTTTAGCAATGGATGTATTTCCGACCGACCAGACAGGAGTCAGGATGCCTGCGTTCTTGGCAGTGAAGACAAAACTTTGCCCGAGATAGATCGTCTTTTCAGTGTAGTTGATACCGAGTTTGCCGGGATCGACTATCTTAAGAAGACACTTTGCTTCGCGTCCATCAGCGCTTCGGGCATAAAGATATGTATTACCTACGCTCTTAGCCGTGACTTTTCCGCTCGAATTTACAGTTGCTACTGTGGTATTGCCCACAGACCAGGTGATCTTCTGACCGCTTGCGCCGGTGAGTTTGAACGTGAAACTCTGGTTGATATACAGAGTCTTTTCTGAATAATCCAGATGCAGGGTCGGATAGGTGACCTTAATGAGACACTTCGCTTGGCTGCCGTCAGGAGTTTTGGCATATAGATAGGTATTGCCCACACTTTTGGCTGTGACTTTACCATTAGAATCTACTGCTGCGACGGTAGTGTTGCCGGTCGACCAGGTTACTTTCTGACCATTATTTCCGGATACGGAGAACTGATAGTTTTCACCTACTGCGAGCGTTTTTTCAGTGAAGTTGATCGAAAGACCGCTGACACGGATCAGGCATCTTGCTCTTCGTCCATCAGAAGCTTCGACAGTGATATAGGTGTTTCCAGACCCCTTGGCAGTGACAATTCCGGTGTTGTCAACCGTGGCAACCTTGTAATTCCCGGAAGTGTACTTTACCGTCATGCCTTCCGCGTTGCTGGCCAGCAACTTGAAAGTCTGTCCGGAAGAAAGAGCTTTATCAGTGTTGTTAAGGTTCAAAGGAGCGGCAGCGATCAGCTTCAGGAGACACTTGACCTCCTGACCATCCTCGGCTTTGGCGTATAGATAGGTGTTGTTCGCAAACTTGGCGATCACTTTTCCGCTTTGTGTGACCGAAGCAACTCCTGTATTACCGACACGCCACGTAATCTTCAGCCCCTCTGCATTTTGTGCGGTAAAGGTGAAGCTTTCTCCTACGCGGATCGTCTTTTCTGAATAACGGATGCTTAGAGCAGGACCTTTTACAGTGACGCTGACATCCTTTTTCAAACTATAGTTGATTCCGTCTGAAGACGCCCTGAATGCAAGCGTACGCTTCGCATTTCCGCTTGCTTTCCACTTGACCGTCCAGACACGGAAACCGCTGTTGTCTTTGTAGTTAGAAGAACCGGACCAGGTATAGATCTTGTTTCCGCTTTCGGAGTACAAAGTCAGGTATTTGGCATCGGTAGAGGTGACTACAGAGAACGATACCATCGACCCTGCATCGACTGTTGCATACGTACCATCCACTTCCAGGATCTTCGGCACTGCCTGAGAATCCTTTATAGCTTGAACCGGTTCAGAGAACGGAGAGAAGTAATAGAAAGTCCTTGCATTGTTTGAGGCATCTACTTTCTCTTCTTTTCTACATGCACGGAGCATGTACCAGTAAGTGTTACCATCAGCGTCTTCCGAAGGTAGATTTGCCGTTAGGCTTTCCGGAGTATATGCCGTGACAAACTCGTACTCGCCTTTCATATATTTGCTCCGCCATACCTGCCAGCTATAAAGATCCTGATCGTAGTCTGCGCTCCAGGAAAGTGTTGTCTCGTCGTTTTCGCCACGAGGGGCAGATACCAAGGAAGGCTTGGCGGCAAGCGACGGATGACTTACAAAGATCTTGGTGATTTCTGAACGCAGATTGTATTCGGCATCTCCGATGGTGCTTGTAACTGTGCAGTACTTCTCAATATACCCGCGTCGGGAGGTTGTGGAAGCAGAAGAAAACTCTCCGGAAGCAGTAAAGGTATACGAGGGCTGCTTATTCATGTTACCCATGTGCGCTTCGCCCCAAAGATAGCTCAGATTTTGACCTTCCGCTTCGACGGAAAGCGTGACGCTTTCGCCGTCGCTTACATACAATGCTTTCGGAAGATCTGCCGTGATGATCGGTTCATTCTCATTCTTTGAGATTTCAACTGTAACCTGACGGGTGATACCCTTCCACGTAGCAGTAAAAGTGAGCTGCGTGCCGATCGGCGCATTTCTCGTGATATAAAGTGTATTTATGTGAGAAAAAGAACCGATATCCGAAGTGAGAGTCTGATCACAGGTGATAGTATATTCAGAAGGTGAAAGAGTTGCATCCGTCGGATAAGGCTGGATGTAATCATCAAGGTCTATGGTGGAATCACGGTCGACAAAAATGAGTGTGTCGATAAAATCAAAGTCTTCTGCAGGAACCTTTTTCGGCTCGACGGTAACCGTGATGATCTCGGATACTTTTTCTCCCCTTAAGTAGAGGTAGATCTCATATATTCCAGGAAGACTGTTTGTGGCATCGACCTGCATAGAGACGTTTCCATTTCCGTCTACATTAAATGTCAAAGCCGGAGCATTGTCTTCCGAAACGTCTCCGTAGCCGGAAGAAACGGCATTGGAACATTCGGAATAGACGTAAAGGATATCGTCCAGACTGTTGGATGGCGTCAGCGAGACAGAACTTAAGTGTGAACGGACTCCTGCTACCACAGTAAAATCCGGGATATCGACATAATGAAGAGAAGACATGCCATCGGCGTTAGCTACGTAGATCTCACGGCTATAGCCGAAAATGGCATTCCATGTTATGCCGGCATAAAAAGAATGAGGTACTGTGACACCGGAGATATCATCATCGTAGAGAAGGGCGACGAATTGAATCGGCCCGACGCCGGTATCGGTCGTTTTCATAAGTTTTGCATATATCGTCTTGTAGAAACTATCAGATGACAGTGGTTTTGTGCAAGCCTCATCTTCGAAAAGTCCGGCGTATGCAGCGCCTTTGGAAATATCGAGATGGTCCCCGCGTATACCTATGAAAGCAGGCGCTTGAGGCCGACTGCTGATATCAACTTTTAACACGTCGCCGATCCGTGGATATTCGCTGTCCGAACGATTGAGGTTCGAATAGTTAAGGATCAGATCATTGACTGTATAATCATCCCCGTACCAGATCTCATCCCAACGGTACACGGTACCGGCCAAATGTGTACTTGTTTCTTTGAATCGCGTATACACGTAGTAGCGGGATCCATATTGGAAATGGAAGTCGTTGGAAACACAAACATCTGCAATCGTTGTCGGTTGGATCTGCCAGGTATTTATGTTAGCCAGATCTTTAGCGGATCTGGGAGAAGAAGAAATATAATACTCTTGATCTGTCTTGATGTTGGTCAGATAAACAGTATTAGAGAAACGGGCGAATACAGGGTCAGAAGGAACCTTGTGGTTCTGTCCTTTGCCGACCTCGAGCGGCTCGGAGAATAAAACACCTTTTCGTCCCAGCTCCTCATTGTACCCGACGTCGTTGACGCCGGTTCCATTCTTTTTCCCAAAGCCGATCTTGAGACGGATCCAATCTCCGACATCCCAATCCTGTGGGACGTAAGCCAGATCAAGTTGGCCGTTGTTGATGATGGATCCGCATGCGCCATCTATGTCTTCAAAACTTCCGTTCGGTGAAGTCGCGTGCTGCCACTGATAATGAAGATATTTACTTAGCTCAGTCCCGACAGCGATTTCTCCGGTTAGTTCTGCGCTAACAGGCGCGCCGACAGAAGGTGCACTATCGAGCGTTATAGTTCCCTTGATGGGGACAAGAGATTTTGCGCCTTCGAGGGCGTGGGGACCGGACTGCCTTTTGACATATGAATCATCGGAAGGCTGCCTGTCGTATTCGTCGCCCATCGTATAGATATGGGCATATACTCCCCATAGATCTCTTACCTGATTCGGACAGTATTTCTGGATGAATTTCGAGTTAAATATCTTCGAGCAATCGTACTGCAAAGTCTCCTCTGAGGATGTAATGTAAATCGGATCCCACCAGCCATGACCATCGCCAAAAGATGACGATACCTTTCTTACAGTAGTCATTCCGATCCTGTACGGAAGAAGAGGATCCCACGAGTAGTCCGGGCTATCAAACCAGATCGTAAAGTAACAGCCAAGGGAGATCTTATATGTTACGGTCTTTCCGATAAACTCCTCCGGACACTCCCAAACCAGCATTGTTCCTTCCCAGCGGGCTCGTTCTGGTCGAGGCATAGGAGTTCCGGTTGGTTCATCAATGGCTTCAGGGTCTTCATAACTCCATGAGACATTGGCTTTTTCTGTGATACGGGTTCCTTCTTTATACCCCATGATATAGAGGGTATACGATTTGTATTTTTTCTTGGAGGAGCCGTATTTATTTTCGGCGTAATCTTGAATATTGAAAGAACGCATATCTGAAGAAAGAGTTTCCTTGTAGGATTCTATTGTAAGTTCCCACTTGGTGACGTTATCGACTTTCCCCCATGTGACGACACCGTCATCGTATACGCGTACATCCGGAATGTCATAGAGCGCCAGTACTTTTTCGGCCATAGTCGAGAAAATGCCTACCATCAACATGATTGATAGTAGGAGCGCGGTCGCCCTTTTTGCAACTTGCTTCATATATAAACCTCCCAAACCTTGTAGTAATTCTGGAAAAGCACCCGAGACTGATTACACACAGGCCCTTACCATATAATAATTTTACAAACGAAAGAATGAGAAAACAAGAAAACAAAAACACCTCGTTGTGATGAAACACATCCGAGGTGTCTGTGGTAATGGAGCGGGATACGAGATTCGAACTCGCGACTTTCACCTTGGCAAGGTGACACTCTACCACTGAGTTAATCCCGCGTCTTGAGTCAACATGAGATATTATATTCGCGAAGGGAGCATCTGTCAACACTTTTTTTCGTTATAGAGAAATACAGAAAAAGAACCGGAGATATCTTTGACCAACCAGTGCTGATTTGCCCGAAAAACGAGCAGTTTACGCCAAAAGTCAAGATTCTCGTATTGACATAAATGTATAGAAAGGATATATTTTGAGTATTAAATAGTTTGAAAGGCAAAGTATTTTATGAACGTCGACACAACTTCTTATGGACGGGTGATCGGAATCGGCAGTTATCTGCCAGAGAAAACACTCACCAATGATGATATGGCGAAGATCGTGGAAACCAGTGATGAATGGATCACCGAGCGCACCGGGATCAAGGAAAGACACATTTCCGACCCGGACAAAGATACATCGGAGAGTATGGCAGTCGAAGCTGCTAAGCGCGCTGTCGCAGATGCGGGGATCGATCCGAAGGAGATCGGGCTCGTTATCGTTGCCTCCACCACTCCAAATGTTCTTTTCCCGGTACTGAGCGCAAGTGTTCAGGCCGCTGTGGATGCGGATAACGCGATGTGCTTTGATGTGAATGCGGCTTGCCCCGGATTTGTTACAGCTTTTGTTACTGCTCAAAACTATATCAGATCAGGAATGGTCAACTGTGCCCTGGTCGTGGGTACGGAAAACCTGACTAATTATATTAACTGGGAAGACAGAGGAACGTGCATTCTCTTTGGCGATGGCGCAGGCGCAGTTGTTTTAAAGGCAGAAACAGATATTGAATATACAGCGCTTATGCGTGCCGCCGGAAAAAGAGGCGAGTGTATGCACTGTGAATCCTATATGCAGAAGGGAAAAGAGAAGACAGAAGAATTCCTTAAGTCCAACTATATAAATATGGATGGACAGGCTGTTTTTAAGTTTGCAGTGACGGAAGTGCCGAGGATCATTGAGGATCTTCTTGCCAAGACAGGGACTTCTGCAGATGAGATCGACTATTTTATCCTGCATCAGGCAAACCGCCGCATCATTGAATCGGTGGCGAAGCGTCTCAAACAGCCAATCGAGAAATTTCCTATGAATATTGAAAAAACCGCCAATACATCGTCGGCCAGCATCCCAATCCTTCTGGATGAGATGAAGAAAGACGGCCGTATCGGCGAAGGAAAAAAGAAAGTGGTTATGTCCAGTTTCGGAGCAGGACTCCTTTGGGGTGCTTTTGAAACAGAAATCTAAGAAATCAGAGGAGTACAGCATGAAAACAAGACTTACGGAATTACTGAACATTGAATATCCGATCATGCAGGGCGGTATGGCCTGGGTGGCCGATTATCACCTTGCTGCGGCGGTCAGTAACGCTGGCGGACTGGGTATCATCGGTTCCGGTGGAGCGGATGCGGATTGGGTAAGAAACCAGATCAAGTGCTGCCGGGAACTGACAGATAAGCCTTTTGGCGTAAACGTGATGCTTATGAATCCGCATGCGCCGGAGATCGCGGATGTCCTGGCTGAGGAGAAAGTTGCGGTCGTAACGACCGGTGCAGGTTCTCCGGAAAGATATCTTCCGAAGTGGCAGGAAGCCGGCATCAAGATCATCCCGGTCATTGCCTCCGTCGGTCTTGCCAAAAGAATGGAAAAGCTCGGCGTTGATGCAGTCGTGGCAGAGGGCACAGAGTCCGGTGGACATATTGGTGAACTGACGACCATGACTTTGGTTCCGCAGGTTGTCGATGCACTTTCCATTCCGGTCATTGCTGCAGGCGGTATAGCAGACGGACGCGGTATCGCAGCGGCCTTTATGTTGGGTGCAGAGGGTGTGCAGTGCGGCACATGCTTCATTCCTTGCGAAGAAACGAATATTCATCAGAACTACAAAGATCTCGTGATCAAGGCGAGTGATATCGATACGAAAGTCACGGGCAGAAGCACGGGTCATCCGGTCAGAACACTTCGTAACCAGCTGACTAAACTGTATCTGAAGATGGAGAGTGAGGGAGCTACGCTCGATGAACTCGAACAGCTCTCGCTCGGTTCTCTTAGAAAAGCGGTGCTGGATGGCGATAAGGAAATGGGAAGCTTTATGGCCGGTCAGATCTCCGGTCTTTTGAAGGATCAGGTAACCGTCAAGGAGCGCATTGTCTCCATGATGGATCAGGCAGAACAACTCATGGGAGGAAAGAAATGAAAATAGCATTTGTTTATCCGGGTCAGGGTGCCCAAAAGAATGGAATGATGCAGGATTTTTATGAAAACTGCGACAAGGCAAAGGAGATGTTCGACACAGCTTCGAAGATCAGCGGATACGATATTGCAGACCTTTGCTTTAACGAAAAAGAAGAACTGAATCAGACGAAGTACACTCAGGTATGCCTTCTGACGGCCTGCATGGCAGCAACAGAAGTGCTTGAGGAAGAAGGCATCAAGCCGGATGCCACATGCGGACTTTCGCTTGGCGAGTACACCGCTCTGGTTGCTTCGGATGCGGTACGTTTTGACGAAGCTGTACGTCTCGTGACAGAGCGTGGAAAGATCATGGAAGAAGCCGCTCCAGATATCGGAGGCATGAGCGCAGTCATCGGTATGGACGAAGAGAATCTCCGTTCGGCCATCCAGGGCATCGACGGCGTTTATGTAGCCAACTTCAACTGCCCGGGTCAGATCGTGATCACAGGCTACAAAGAAGCCGTTGAAAAAGCCGGAGAGGCTTTGAAAGAAAACGGGGCGAAGCGTGTTATTCCGCTGAAGTGCAGCGGTCCTTTCCATTCACCGATCATGGCGGATGCCGGACACAAACTCCGTAAGTATATCGATGAGCTTCATCTCGAAGATCTGTCTGCACCTTATGCTGCAAACCTGACCGGTGATCTTGTGACAGATAAGAATCAGATCCCGGAGCTCCTTGAAAAGCAGGTCAGCGGTTCTGTCAGAATGCAGCAGGATCTGGAATCCCTCGCAAGAAACGGCGTAGATACATTTATCGAGATCGGTCCCGGCAAGACGATCTCCGGTTTCGTAAAGAAGACATTGGAAGGTGTAAACATTCTCAATGTGGAAACACTCGATGACGTAAAGACCGTCGTTTCGAAGGTCAAAGAACTTGCGGAGGCAGCACAATGACAAAAACAGCTATTGTAACCGGTGGATCCAGAGGCATCGGACGCGCGACCGCGATCGAGCTGAGTAAGATGGGCATGAATGTAGCGGTCATCTATCACGGTAATCAAGACAAAGCGAATGAGACTGTTGATGCCTGCAAGGAAAACGGAGTAGAGGCGATCGCTATTCAGTGCGACGTCAAAGACAATACGGCAGTAAGCGTAGCGATTGAAAATGTTCAAGAAACATTCGGTTCGATCGATGTTCTGGTCAATAATGCGGGCGTGACCAAGGATGGTCTCCTGCTTCGCATGAGTGAGGAAGATTTTGATACGGTCATCGATACGAACCTCAAGGGCTGTTTCTTTTTCAGCAAAGCTTGTGCTGCGGTCATGATGAAACAAAGATCCGGAAAGATCATCAATATCGCTTCGGTAGTCGGTATTTCCGGAAATGCCGGACAGGCAAATTATGCTGCTTCAAAGGCAGGAATCATCGGCTTTACCAAGTCCTTGGCAAAAGAACTCGGTTCCCGTGGCATTTGTGTAAATGCTGTGGCTCCGGGTTTTGTGGAAACGGATATGACCGAAGTCTTGAGTGACAAAGTCAAGGAAGCGCTCATGAACAATATCCCGCTGAAGCGTACCGCCAAGCCGGAAGATATTGCCAATGCGATCGGATTTCTGGCTTCAGAGAAAGCTGACTACATCACCGGACAGGTACTGACTGTCGATGGTGGCATGTGCATGTAAGATAAGATGCCGGCTAAGTGATGCACGCCGGACAAGAAGAATAAAGGAAGGTAATAAACCATGAGAAGAGTTGTGATTACAGGAATGGGCGCAATCACCCCGCTGGGAAACACTGCCGAGGAATTCTGGAAGAATATCCGTGCCGGCAAAGTCGGTATCGGAGAGATCACCAAATTCGATACAACGGATTATAAGGCTAAAGTTGCCGGCGAAGTCAGAGATTTTAAGCCGGACGAGTATATGGACTTTAAGACGGCCAAGAGAATGGAACCATTCTCTCAGTACGCTGCCGCAGCTGCCCTTATGGCAGTTAAAGATTCCGGCATTGATATCGAAAAAGAAGATGCATACCGTTGCGGCGTAATCGTAGGTTGCGGCGTCGGTTCCATGCAGGCGACCGAGCGTGAGCACAGCCGTCTTCTGGAATTCGGACCGAATAAGATCGGACCTCTTTACATTCCGCTTATGATCTCGAACATGGCAGCCGGAAACATTGCCATCGTTACCGGATTCAAGGGCAAGAATATCGACGTGGTAACCGCTTGCGCATCCGGTACGAACTCGATCGGCGAAGCTTTTAGAAGTATCCAGTCGAATGAAGCGGATGTGATCCTGGCCGGTGGTACGGAAGCAGCGATCTGCCCGATGGGCGTTGCCGGTTTCTGTGCGCTCAAAGCACTTTCCACTAGCACAGATCCGATGAAGGCGTCTATTCCGTTCGATAAGAACCGTGACGGATTTGTTCTGGGTGAGGGTGCCGGTGTTCTTGTTCTTGAAGAGTATGAGCACGCCAAAGCACGTGGCGCCAAGATCTATGCGGAAATGGCCGGTTACGGCGCATCCTGCGATGCTTACCATATCACATCTCCGGAAGAGTCCGGTATCGGCGCTGCCCATGCTATGATGGCCGCGATTGCCGATGCAGGCATCGAGCCGTCCCAGCTTGACTACATCAATGCACACGGAACGTCCACACACCACAACGATCTCTTTGAGACAAGAGCAATCAAGACTGCGCTGGGTGACGCGGCGTATAATGTTAAGATCAACTCCACCAAGTCCATGACCGGACACCTTCTTGGCGCAGCAGGTGCTATCGAAGCTATCGTATTGGCTAAGTCCGTCGAGGAAGGCTTTATCCATCAGACCATGGGCTCCGAGGAGACAGAAGAAGAGATGGATCTGAATTATTGCTTCGGTAGATCCTATGAGCAGGATGTGAACTACGCGATGAGCAATTCCCTTGGCTTTGGCGGACACAATGCATCCATTATCATGAAAAAGTTTGAAGAATAATACAACCAAACATACGAGGTACGATCATATGTCAAAAGCACTGACCACTAAAGAGATCATGGATATCCTTCCGCACAGATCCCCGTTCCTGCTGGTGGATGCCATTGAAGATTACGAAGAGGGTGTGTACGCTATCGGAAGAAAATGCATCACTTACGATGAGCCGTATTTCCAGGGACATTTTCCGGAAATGCCGATCATGCCGGGTGTACTGCAGGTCGAAGCCCTTGCTCAGACCGGCGCGGTAGCGATCCTGTGCAAAGAAGAGTTTAAAGGCCGTATAGCAGTATTTGCCGGCATCGACAAGTGTAAGTTTAAAAGACCGGTCGTACCAGGTGATGTCTTGACGTTAAAGACTGAGATCACGGCACTTCGCGGGCCTGTAGGAATGGGTCACGGAGTCGCTTCGGTCGGTGATGAAATAGCCTGTGATTGTATCATCAAATTCGCGATCCTTCCTTCCAAGGAGGAAAAACCGGATCAGGAAAACGGATAAGAAACCTGATCCTGATACGTTGAGCGCAAGATAAAACATTTCACTTATGAATAATATTCCGGCAACAAATAATTGTTACCGGAATATTATTTTTTTACCTATAAAACGACCGATTTACAAAAGAAATTTATACGTAATATGTAATATATTATTATAATTATATACATAATACATAAATGCAGAATGAAATCGGTTTCGAAACGAAAGTGAAATCGGTTTCGAAACGAGTGAAAAAGTAAAAAGATAGGTTCCGTTGTTGATTTCTTTTCTTTCTGCAGCATTTCTGCTATCATGTCACTTGAATTAACTGCCAAGGAGAATCGATATGCCTGATCCGAGTTTAGAAAAGAAGAAACTGAACATTAAAGAAGTAGGCATACGCGGAGCAATCGTTCATTTCTGGACATATTACAAATGGTGGGTGATCATTCCGGTCATCTGCATCGCGATCATCACATCCCTGGTAACCTCTTACCTTTCAGCGACCAGAAAAGCATATCTCAATATTGCTATGGTCAATGCCCGTTATGAGGGTGGAAAAGTCGTATTTGCCGGCTTTGCCGAAAAGGTTGGGAAGGAGCTCATAATCGACAGTACCTATCACGCACCGACAAATGAGGACTCGATCGATGTCAGTCAGGATATGACTATCAGTATGCAGAAGCTCGTAACTTCGATCAGTGGCGGTGTTGTTGACGTAGTAGTAACGAATTCCAGATCGATCAAGGAGTTCGGGGAAAATGGAGTACGAGACCTTCGTACCGTCCTGAGTCCGGAGCAGATTGCGGAGCTTGAGCGACGGGAGATCCTGTTTTATCTGGATTTTGAAGCTGAAGCGCATGTTCCGGTTGCCATCAATGTGACAGGCATGAAGATATTCGAACCGGCCTACGAAGGCTCAGAAGAGAAACATTATCTCTTCTTCTCCGCTTTTTCCGATAAAACAGAAGAAGAGAAACTCCTTGCGGAATATCTCTTCTTCGAGGATCATGATCAGTGATCGTTTTTCTTATAGACGGATCACAGGAATTGTCCGTACCGTAATCTCTTACTCTTCAGAGGAATCTTCATCAGTATCACTTTCGGTTTCCTCGTCTTCCGAAGAAACTTCGTCATCGTCAATCACTTTTACACTTGCTTCTCCGTCTTCATAGGAGATCTCGCGAACTTTTCCGTCCCTTCCGACTTTGAGTTTTCTAAGACCAAAAGCCTTGTGGAGGAAGAGAGAACAGATCAATCCGCGAAGTGCCATGTTGAAAAAGAGCTCAAATCCGAGCATGCCGAATGTGAAATCAGGGAAAGTATTGATCACAAGCGGGGAAAAAAGCCAGATCGCGATCAGCATGATCGTGATCACAATATTCTTGATCCCCAACAGAATAGAATTTTTGATCGTATTCTTTAATGTGTTTTCAAAAGTAGCAAGAAGTGCAAAGCCATAAAGAAAGACCGGAAGCACCAGGAAGATCATGAGCCAAACCGGATACTGAAGAAAGGAAAGGCTTTCCGGGACGAGATCATGACGGAAGTAGATTCCGTAGAGCTCAAAAGAGAAGAACCCAAGAAGCACAAGAACGCCGATCCACATAATCGTTGCTTTCTTAAAACTCTTCTTGAATTCACCGAAATACTCTTTGTGAACACTCGGATCTTCTCCGCTGACGATCTTGATGCAGACTCTGTACATGGCACAAAGAGAAGGTCCGATCGTAATGATTGGCAAGCATGTGAACAAAAACATCAAATTCAGCCAAAAAACATTAAATATGTTAGAAAGTAGTCGCATACCGGGATTATTGGTATTAAAAAACTCGTTCATTAGGAAAACCTCAAAAGAAGAATTTCATCATTTCGATGATCACTGAGAAAGATTATACTATCAGATTGAATAAAAATACAGCGCGTAACGTTTCGCTCTCTATTTCGCAAAAAGTGCTGATGATTTGCTTGACAATTCGCAAGATTTGTAAAGAAAGAAGAGCAAGCAATGGTTATCATGTAGTCGTAGTTACAAAAAACAGGCGAATATTTCGTCAAAAATCTACAAATATCAGGAGGACGATATGAAAAAAATTATTGCAAGTGTACTGTGCTTCGCAATGGTAGCTGGCGTAGCTGGTTGTTCCAGTGATGAAACAACAAAGGCAACAACAGCTGGTACAACAGCAGGCACAACAGCTGCAGACACAACAGCAGCAGACACAACAGCAGCAGACACATCTGCTGAGGACACAACAGCAGCAGACACATCTGCTGAGGACACAACAACTGAGGATACAAAAGCTGAGGCTCCTGCTACTCAGACAACTGCTGAGGTTTCCTATGGTGAAGGTGATACTACAATCAAAGTATACGCTATGTCCAATGAGGTTCCGGTAGTTATGATGAGACTGTTCCTTGACAGCCATCCGGAAATGAAGAGCAAGTTCAAGATTGAAGCTATGTACTGCAACAACGATGGACAGGGCTACGAGACAAAGCTGAACGCAGCTCTCCAGGCTGGCGGTTCTACAGCTCCGGACCTTTACGTTGCTGAGGCTGACTACATTCTCCCTTACACACAGGGTGATTTCTCTGCTTACGCTGCTCCGTATTCTGATTTCATCGAGAACTTCGATCAGAAGTTTAAGGATGCTGAACTGTTCGACTATTCCGTAGACCTCGGTTCTAAGGATGGCAAGGTTATGGCTCTGAACTATCAGTGCACAGGTGGTGCTTTCATCTACAGAAGATCTATCGCTAAGGAAGTATTCGGTTCTGACGATCAGAAGACTGTTGAAGATGCAATCGGTGCTGGTACACAGAAGTGGGATAAGTTCTGGGAAGCTGCTGATAAGCTGAAAGAGAAGAACTACAAGATCGTTTCCGGTCTCGGTGACGTATGGAACGTTTCTGAGAAGGCTGCTCAGACACCTTGGGTTGTTGACGGCAAGCTCCAGATCGACCCTGTAAGAGACGAGTACATCGATATCGCTAAGAAGCTCATCGATGGCGGTTACACAAATGATACATCTGCTTGGCAGCCGGCTTGGAACGCTGACATGAGAGATGAGGGCGATGCTAAGGTATTCGGTTGGTTCGGACCGGCTTGGTTGATCAACTACGTTATCGTTTCTCAGGCAGCTACACCTGAGAAGGGCTTCGGTGACTACGCAGTTTGCTCCCCGAACGTAGGCTTCTGGTGGGGCGGTTCTTGGCTCCTCGCTAACGCAGAGTCTGTCAAGGACGAAGCAAAGAAGGAATTCCTTGCTACATTCATCGAGTGGGTAACACTTGATACTTCTGATAAGGGCTTGCAGTACATCTGGGCTAACTGCCCGCAGTCTCTCATCGATGTTAAGACATCTATCGGTGAGACACCGGCTAAGGATACTGTTGCTTCTAAGAAGGTTATGGCTTCTGCTGACGGTAAGCTCGACTTCCTCGGCGGTCAGAATCCTCTCGACGTATTCACAAAGGCTACTGACTACGCTTCTTCCAAGTGCAAGTGCTTGTTCGATGCTGACCTGAACGGAACATGGCAGGATCTCTGCAACCAGTACGCTCATGGTAAGATCACTAGAGACGAAGTTATTACTAAGTTCAAGGATGCTGCTGAGGCTCTGGACATTGAAGTATAATCTGAGTTTCACTTTAGATCATATAAAGTAATTTAAAGATTCGAGGCGGACGAAAGATATTTCGCCGCCTCGTTTCTTATTATCTAAATGAGTGAACGGTGGTGTTAATTTTGGAAAAAAAGAAGCTCGTTAATTATTCAAAATTCGGTTACCTGTTTGCTATTCCTTTCTTTCTTACTTTCCTAGTATTTACTTTGTATCCGATCTGCTACACGCTTTTACTCGGATTTACGAATCAGGAGGGTGCTATTCCTCCAAAGCTCAAGATACTGAAAGATCCTCTCGATAACTTCAAGTATCTCTTCAAGAAGAGAAGTTCCGGCTCCATGAGCTTCTTCTTAGAGTCGTTAATTACTACAGCAAGAATTTGGATAGTAAACTTTATACCACAGATCTGCTTGGCACTTCTTCTTTCTGCATGGTTCACAGATAACCGTGTTAAAGTTAAAGGCCAGGGATTTTTTAAGGTTGTATTCTATCTGCCGAACATTATCACAGCGGCTACGATCGCTATCTTGTTCAACACATTGTTTGCATACCCGAAGGGCCCGATCAATGACCTTCTGACAAGTATGAAGATCTTGAAGCAGCCATTCAACTTCGTTTTGAGTAAGACTGCAACAAGAGCAATTGTTGAATTTATCCAGTGCTGGCAATGGTATGGTTCTACCATGATCACATTGATCGCTGCAGTTATCGGTATCAACCCTGAGATCTTCGAAGCGGCTGAAATCGATGGCGCAAACAGATGGAGAAAGTTCTGGAATATTACTCTCCCAAGTGTTCGACCAATCATGTTGTTCACATTGGTTACCAGCTTGATCGGTGGTTTGTCCATGTTCGATATCCCGCAGTTGTTCGCAACAGGTGGTCCGGACAGAGCGACAACGACTATTGCAATCTATATCTACAATACGGCTATGAAGAAACCGTATAAGTACAATAGAGCTGCAGCAGCTAGTATTCTCTTGTTCTTCATTATCATTTTCTTCTCTGCTTTGCTGTTCTACTTCATGCGTGATAAGGATGCAGCTAAGCTCAGAAAGCTTAAGAAACAAGAATTGAAAAATGCTAAATTAGCAGGAAAGGGGGCGTAATCAATGGCTACTAATGAAGAAGTAATGTCTACCAAAAAACCTGAAGTAGCAATGCGCTCCAGAAAAACAGATTCCATCATTTTCAAGACGATCATCTACATTGTATGTGTGATCCTTTCACTCTTGAGTCTTTTCCCGTTTGTCTGCATGTTGATCAACTCTACAAGATCTTCTGCATCTATCATGGCAAACGCTGTTGCATTGATTCCTGGTAAGGAAATGATGCACAACCTGAAGACCTTGAACAGAATGGAAACATTTAATGCTCTGACCGGTTTGAAGAACTCTTTCATCATTTCTGCAGGTGTTACGGTTCTGTCTGTATACTTCTCCTGCCTTACCGCATATGCGATCCATGCATATGACTGGAAGCTGAAGAAAGCTTTCTTCGGTTTGATCATGGGTATCATGATGCTCCCGGGTACAGTTACTATGATCGGTTTCTACCGTACCTGTTATCAGTTGCATCTGACAGATAACAAGCTCATGCTTATCCTGCCTGCTATCGCGTCTTCGCAGATGGTATTCTTTATGAAGCAGTACCTGGAAGGTGCTCTGTCGATGGAAATCGTCGAATCCGCCCGTATCGATGGTGCGAGTGAGTTCCGTACATTCAACACGATCATCCTTCCTATCATGAAGCCGGCTATGGCCACCCAGGCAATCTTCGCTTTCGTAGGTTCCTGGAACAACTTCTTCCTCCCGTTGATCCTTTTCAACAAGACGAAGAACTACACCATGCCGATCATGGTATCCTTGCTGAATGGTGATATTTACAGAAGAGAATATGGATGCGTCTATATGGGACTTTCCGCAACCGCTCTTCCGTTGATCGTCGTTTACCTGTGCTTGTCCAAGTACATCGTAAGTGGTATTGCACTTGGTAGTGTTAAGGGTTGATCCCCGAAACAGTTTTTCGTAAGATTTTTTAACCGAAAAAGTTTGAATATTTACGGCAGAAAGCGCCTGGCTACAGAGATGAAGCCAGGCGCTTTTGTAGTGCAAATAAAGATAAGGAATTGATTAATGCAAATGGATCAAAGATCGGTAAAGCTTTCTTCCGGTTCGGCAAGGATCGCCTCGTGTGCGCTCTTGAGATCCGCTTTCTTCATGCGGTACTGGGAGGGCGTAAGGCCAGTTACATTTTTGAAGCTTCGCGTGAAACTTGTCAGATTATTGAACCCGGATTGGAAAGCAATCTCGGTGACCGTCTTGTTGGTGTCGGCAAGAAGCAATTTGGCAGCCTGCATACGCCGATGCAAAAGGTAATCATAGAAAGTGGCATCAGTATAGTCCTTGAAGAGACGCGCGAAGTGGTACTTGGAAAAACCGACATAATCCGCGGCCCACTCCATGGAAATCTCATCCATAAAATGCGAATTGATGTGATTGATCAGTGCTTTGAACTTAGCGTAACGATCCTTACGTTTGTCGTCTTCCGTGCGGACAGGATTGAACTGAGGACTGACAGAGGCGAGTAAGCTGAAGGCCTTCAGTAGTTTGGAATAGATCGCCATCTCCAGTACCATGTTTTCATACATGAAATACTGATCGTTCATTTCCATAAACAGCGCGTAGATCTGACCGTATAAGTTCGGATAGGCTGTCCCGTTCAATATGTGTGGTTCTTTGAGATAATCGGCCAGAAATTGATATTCATAAAGATGAGTCAAAAACGAAACATCGAACAGATAAATGAACCGGCAGCCTTCGTTTTCGCACTCGATCTCGTGCAGAAGTCCCGGGGGAATGAAAAAGATATCCCCCGGCACGATTGTATATGACTTGCCGGAAATGATGTACTTGTAGTCGTTCTCGATCGGTATGCAGATCTCGAGCGCAAGATGCTTGTGTGGAGCATAGCTTCGAAGCTTATTGTTGTACAATATGCGGATGCTGGTTTCCGGAACATAATCGACGTCTTCTTCCTGACCGGAAAGCACTCTTCGCGTGAATTGCTTGACCGGTTGCTGGTAGATGATCGGCGTGGATTCGTCATAATCATCATGAGGAGTGCCGAGGTTGGTTATTTCATCGTTCATGGTAATCACTTTCTTTTAAGTCAAAATCTTCTACAAGTATAGCAAATTCAGTCAAAATCGGGAATAAAACTTTCGCTTACGGTTCCTGATTCCTGGGTATAGGCATTTTCCTGACCGAGGAGAGAAAGGTAATCGATCATTGACGCATAGTGCTTGGGAGAAAGTGGTTTGCTGAGCTCGGAAGGAACTCCGGGCATGGGCGTGTATTGATTCATGAGGCTGATCGTGATCTGATTTCCGTAGTTTTCAGAAAGGTGATCGAGGAGGTGCTTCGTGTCGAAAAGAAGCCCCGGCAGCATGAGGTGACGGACGATCACGCCCTTTTGCATGATCCCGTCCTTGTCGAAGATCTGCTCGGGAACCTGACGGACCATTTCCGCAATCGCCTCTTTGGCGCGGGCAAAGTAATCTTTGGCGTGAGCATATCGACTACTGATTTCTTCGGAAAAGAACTTCATGTCCGGGAGATAGATATCGACGATGCCCTCAAGTTTTTGCAGTGTTTCGACAGACTCGTAACCACCGCAATTATAAAGGATCGGGAGGTGAAGTCCTTGCGCTCTGGCGAGATGGACGGCGTCCACGATGTGAGGAACGTAATGGGTTCCGGTGACGAGATTTATGTTATGTGCACCTTGATCCTGAAGGGAAAGCATAGCGGCGGATAACTCTTCGATCGAGTAGACTTTGCCGGGTAGAGTTCTGGTGCTGATCTGCTGATTCTGGCAAAAGATACAACCCAGGTTGCAACCGGTAAAGAAGATCGTACCGGATCCTCGAGTGCCGGAAAGGCAGGGTTCTTCCCACAGATGAAGACCGACCCTCGCGATCCGGAGTTCGGAGGTCATTCTACAGAAACCGAGCTGTCCGGCATTACGGTTCACACCGCAACGACGAGGACAGAGAAGACAATGATCCAGTTCCGGGAATAAGTGCTTTTCCACTAAAAAGAAGTTCCTTTGCGTTCATTTCTTATCAGTATATCGCATTGACAGGAAAAAGACTCATAAAATACAATGTTCTCGGAAAGAAAGCAGGTGATGTCGCGTGATAGGTTCCCGCCATGAAGAATGCGGTGTTTTCGGTATTTATGATCGCGAGGGGTTGAAGATCGCCCCGTTGGTATACTACGGACTTTTTGCTCTGCAGCACAGAGGTCAGGAGAGCTGCGGCATTGCTATCAATAACGACGGATGGATCCGTTGTCATAAGAATATGGGCCTTGTTTCCGAGGTCTTTACCCACGATGTGATCGATTCTCTGGAAGGAACGATCGCAATCGGACATGTGCGTTATTCCACAACAGGAGCAAGCATCCTGAAAAATACTCAACCGCTGGTTACCCAGTATGTGAAGGGCACGCTTTCGCTGGCGCATAACGGAAATCTGACGAATGCTATCACGTTGCGCCGTGAACTCGAGGAGGAAGGCGCGTTCTTCCAAACGACGGTTGATTCTGAAATCGTCGCCTATCTTGTGGCGAAAGAACGTACAAAGACACACTCCGTGGAAGCAGCGGTAGAGAAAGCTATGGAGCGAATCCAGGGCGGATATGCGCTTCTGGTCATGAGCCCGAAGAAACTGATCGCCGCGCGTGACCCTTACGGTTTTAAACCGCTTTGCATGGGACGGATCGGGAATTCCCATGTTTTCGCATCCGAGACCTGCGCACTGGATGCTGTAGGCGCCGAGTATGAGCGTGATATCGAGCCGGGTGAGATCGTCGTTTGTGATGAGAACGGTCTTCGTTCGATCCGTACGCATTGCCGTGGTATCTGTAAGATGTGTATCTTCGAGTATATTTACTTTGCCCGTCCGGACAGCCGGATCGATGGCAAGAGTGTCTATGAAGCAAGACTTCAGGCGGGGCGTCTTCTTGCCCGCCAACATCCTGTCGAAGCGGACGTCGTCATCGGCGTACCGGAATCCGGACTGGACGCGGCAAGTGGGTTTGGAGAAGAAGCGGGAATTCCTGTTGTACGTGGCTTTATGAAAAATACCTATATTGGCAGGACCTTTATCAAGCCGGCGCAGGATCAGCGTCAGGAGGCCGTAAGGATCAAACTGAACCCGGTGGCTGAGGCGGTAAAGGGAAAACGTGTCGTTCTGATCGATGACTCGATCGTCCGTGGCACAACAATGGCCAATATCGTTCGTATGCTTCGGGAAGCCGGAGCGACTGCGGTGCATGTGCGTATAAGTTCACCGCCGTTTGTTTCCCCGTGTTACTATGGCACGGATGTCCCAAGTAAAGATCTGCTGATCGCGTGCCAGCATACGATCCCGGAGATCTGTGAGATCCTTGGCGCAGATTCGCTTGGATATCTGGAAGTAGATTCGCTGGGCGAACTGATCGGAGACAAGGACCATTCCTTTTGCGATGCTTGCTTTACCGGTGATTATCCGAATTATGAGACCGGCATCGATATGATGGAGGAGTAGAAGAATGATTTCTGCAGTGATTTTTGATATGGATGGCGTCCTTTTGGATAGTGAACCATACCATGACCAGACCACCACATCGATCCTGGAAAGCTACGGCGCCAAGGGCGCATATGAAGCGATCCGGCCATATGTGGGCCGTTCCTCGCAGGACCTGTGGACAGCCATGAAAGCAAAGTACGACATCAATGCTTCAGTGGAGGATCTGATCGAACTGCAGTGGAAGAAGAACGTAGCGGGATTGAAGGATTCCGGATTGGAGCGTTCGGAGGGGCTGACGGAACTATTGAATTTCTGTCATGAAAGAGGGATCAAAGTTGCCGTGGCGTCTTCCTCACGACAGGATTTTGTCGAGGCGGTATTTGACCATCTGAATCTCTGGCAGTATGTGGAAGTTTTTGCCAGTGGTGCAGAAGTCGAGCATGGTAAGCCGATGCCGGATATTTTTCTTCTGGCAGCAACGAGACTGGATATCGATCCGGAACGGTGCATGGTAGTCGAGGATTCCACGGCAGGCGTGCAGGCAGGAAGAATGGCCGGCATGTACACGATCGGATATGAGAATCCGACCAGCGGTGGGCAGAATGTCAGCGCAGCAGATGTGGTAGTGAAAAAACTTTCCGAGATCCCACCGATCATTGAGAAACTTTCTACGGTGAAGGTGCTTCCGGTCAATTCCCCTACAAGAAAGATGGCGGTCGTCTCTCTGGCTCAGATCATCTGGAACGAGTGGTTTCCGGCGATCATTTCACAGGAACAGATCAACTATATGGTGGAGAAATTCCAGAGTATGCCGGCGATCGATGAGGCCATCGAAAAGAAAGGTTACGAGTATTTCCTTCTGATCCTAGGCGATACACCGATCGGTTATATGGGCGTCGTCCCGGACGAAGATGCGCTTTTGCTTTCAAAATTGTATCTCATGAAACCGTTCCGCGGACAGCGCCGGAGCAATATCCTGTTCGATAAGGCAGAAGAAGTGGCGAAAGAGAAGGGCTTTCATAAAGTTCGCCTCTTCGTCAATCGCCACAACTACAATTCGATCCGCGTCTATCTTCGTAAAGGATACCGTATCATCGAAGAGAAGAAGACCGACATCGGTGAAGGCTTCGTCTGCGATGATTTCATGATGGAAAAAGAACTCTGACCTTGATCAAAGCGAGAAAATCTTTGTTTATCTGATCTTGAGCAGGCATTTTCCTGTTCGACCGTCCTCAGCCCGGAAGTGCAGCCAGGTGTTACCGGACGAAAGTCCAGTGACCAGACCATTTTGGTCTACTTGGGCAATAGATGTATTGCCTACCCACCAGGTTGCGGTGGAATCTTGGGGATCATAAAGCTCGAATTGGAAACTGCTTCCGACTTTGATGGTTTTTTCCGTATATCGAACTGATGCTGTAGCTGCAGGAATAACGCGCAGAAGACATTTGACTTGCTGCTCGCCGGGGAGCGTCGCATATAGCCAGGTATTTCCGACAGAAATGCCTTCGATTATACCACCTTTGAGCACACCATTTCCCACTGTGGCGACGGAACTGTTTCCGGTCCGCCAGATTACTTCGAGATTGCCGGTATTGGCGCAGTAAAGCTGGTATTGGGTTCCCACGTTTACGGTTTTTTCTGTGATACGCTTACCGCAGAAAGTGATCGCAATTGCTCCTGCACGGACCTTCAAGATGCATTGGGCCCTTCTGCCATCGGAAGATGTTACATATAACCAGGTGTTGCCGACCCGACGTCCCGTAATATTTCCGGAACCGTCTACGGTAGCAATGCTCTTGTTTCCTACGGACCATGTGAGTTCCTGACCGTTGGCATTTTCGGCTTCCATCCGGAAAGTATCGCCTACATTCAGCCACTTTTCAGCGGGGAGCGTGAGGGCAGAAGTGTCGGAAATCATAAGAAGACACTTTGCTTCCCGATTATCAAGTGTTGTGGCATAAAGCCAAGTATTGCCCTGTGATTTAGCTGTGACGACACCATTCTGATCGACACTTGCTTTGTCAGTGTTTCCGGTACGCCATTTGACTGCTTCTGCTTCAGCGCCGGTGAAGGAAATCTGCTTTGTCTGTCCGACCTCAAGGCTTAGACGTGAATCGGCAAGGAGAAATTCGGGATAGGTGTCTTCTCCGTGTTGTCCACAGATCGTACAAATGCCGTTGGAAAAGTGATGGACACGTCGCCAAGTAAGATTTCCGCCGGCTGTTCGCATTGCGGAAGCCGTCCAGGAAGCATCATTGCATGGGAAAGTGGCTGTTGCCGTTACATAACAGAAAGAGGCCTTGTATTGCGGTTCGGAAGTCTCAAAAAATGATGGTGCTGAGCCAAGAAAGTGTATTTCTGTTAATGACCTGCATTCGAAAGCTCGGGCGCCAATCGTTGTGACGTGCGAAGGGATCGTAACGCTGAGCAAGGGGCAAATATCGAATGCGTCATTACCTATAACTTCTAGAGAAGAAGGAAGTGTGACTTCGGAGAGTTTGCTGCAAGCGGCAAAAGCAAGATTCCCGATTGTTTTGATCGAATCCGGAAGTGTTACCCGGGAAAGATTATTACAATTCGCAAAAGCATGATCCGGAATTGCATCCGTCCACGCAAATTCGTAGTCATAACCATCGCCGATCGGACCTGCGCTGGTTACAGCCACGTTATGGAATGCACTATGGCCGATCGTTGTATCTTTGTTCGGAATTTTTATCTTGCGCAGTGCCCTGCATTCATCAAAAGTGAGAGATCCTATGGAAGTCAGACTTTCAGGAAAAACCACGGACGTAAGTGACCGGCAGTAGTAGAATGCCTGGTCACCGATATCGGTCAAACCGGATGGAAATGAAACGGAAGTGAGGTTTTCGCAATAGTAGAAGGCATATTGGCTGATCTGCGTGACACCTTGTCCCAGAATGACCTTCTTGATCTGCTCGCGTTGGGAACCCCAGGGAACGGGAACCGTGGGAGGCTGGAACTTGGTCATGGGACCGGTTCCACTGATGCGGAGTGTTCCTTCATCATCGAGTTCCCAGGTCAGGTTTTCACCACAAGTCCCGGAACCGACAGTATTTGCAGATACATTATCTCGAGTAAGCGGAAATATGAGGCAGACCGCTAATGCACAAGCAACGATGATAGATAGCGGACGCATGGCTTTATATGATTTCATGACACAGACTCCTTTCAAAAAGACATATTGAAAAAATGCCCGGAACAGATGATATTCACTAATCTTATTATAGTTGCTTTTTTTTTTGGGGGGGGAGAAAAATAATTGTGAATATTTAATGAACTTTCAGGATGAAATCTTCAACCACAAGAAGAACGGTATAGATCTACATTTTAGTAGAAAAAAATGCAAAGAATGACATGTTTGTTATATTCTTTTGAGGTCCCATCAATTATTATACACTATGGCAAGTTTTCATTATCAGGGGCAACAATTTACGAATCTGCTTATTACGGGAGACTAAAAGTGATAGGGCGGAAAGAAGGAGGAGACGAATGAAGAAGACATTGGCCATAGTGGGGCTTAGCATGACCTTGGGCTTTGCCGGCGCCCTGGCCGGTATGCGACCGAAAACGGTGAGCGCAGATCAGAACGAACCTGCCGGTGCGAATGAGGACGGCTCGGTGACGATCAATGAGACGAATTTCCCTGACCAAAACTTTCGTGAATATGTAAAGAAGATAATTGACGGAAATGGAAATAATTTTGTTGATATAGATGAGCGCGGTGCGACAACAGAGATCCGGGTCGATACGACCAAGGTGCGTTCCGTAAAAGGTGTTGAATATTTCTATCAGTTGCAAACCCTGATTGCGCATCCGGGCGAAGAAGACTGGTGCACGGATGATATGGGTAAAGGCAAGTTACAAGAACTGGATCTTCGGTATAATCCGAATCTGGTATTTCTGGATTGTCAGCGTAACAGATTGAAGACTCTGGACCTTAGTGGCAATCCGAAACTGGAGTCTCTGGATTGCCAGCGTAACAGCCTGACATCTTTGGATCTCAGTCATAATCCGGAAATCGTCGGACTTGAATGTAGTTACAATCAACTGACGTCACTTGACCTCCGCCGGCATACGAAGTTGATCGGCGTGCTCTGCGCCTACAATCAGATCACTTATTTGGATGTGAGTAACGCACCACAGTTGGATACTTTTTCGTGTCAGGCGAATCAGCTCGTGGAGTTAAGGCTTGGCGCGAAACCGAATCTGGTGGATTTTACTTGTGATGATAATAAACTTGCTTCTCTTGATGTCAGTGGATGTAAGATCGTCCAGTGGCTTGGCTGCAGCAGGAATCAGATCACGTATATTGACGTAAGCGGAATTCCAACGCTTCAAGTTTTGGAATGTTCATATAATCAGATCGCCTATCTGGACGTTAGTCATAATCTCGAACTGCAAGGTCTCTTATGTCAAGCTAATCAATTGACCGATCTGGCACTGGGAGAGGACAAGAATCTTACGCATTTGAATGCCCACTATAACAGAATGACCAGGATCAATATCCATAACTGTGCGACGCTGATCGAGGAACTTACGGATCCGTCAATGGAAAAAAGTGTGGTTTCCGATGAACAAGGAGAATACTATCAGTACTATCTCGGTGGTGAAACTCCTGTTTTGACCGTGGATCTCAATACTGAAGTGATCATGCGCCCACCGAGACGTGGAGAAGGTCCGACGATAGAAGATTTTGTGGAACGTCTTTATACTGTCGCGCTTGGCCGGGCATCCGAAGCAAAAGGAAAAGAGTACTGGGTCAATGAAATCACGAGTGGAAGACGTACCGGAGGCTACTGTGCAGAATTCTTCCTCACCGGTGAAGAGTTCATGAACAGAAAGCTCTCCACGGAAGATTTCGTCGAGACACTTTACAAGACATTCTTCAACCGTGCTTCGGAACCGAATGGAAAAGCATACTGGGTAAATGCACTGAAGACCGGTGCTTACACAAAAGAAGCCGTTGTCAGAGGATTCATCGATTCCACGGAGTGGTGCAACCTTTGTGCAGACTATGGCGTACGTTCCGGTGCACCGACGGCGAAGGCAGAGAGAGCCAGTAAGAATGCGACTGACTTTGCCAAGCGTCTTTATACATGCTGTCTGAAGAGAAAGCCGGAGGACGCCGGCCTGAAGTACTGGAGCCTGGCGCTGACAAATCTCGAGCAGACCGGTGCCGGTGCGGCGAAGCGTTTCTTCGAATCGAAGGAGTTCCTGGATCTGAAAACATCCGATGAGGAGTATGTATCCCGTCTCTACACGACATTTATGGATAGAGAACCGGATCAGAGCGGATTTGACCACTGGGTAAAAGCACTGAAGAGTGGAACATCCAGAGCAGCTGTGCTGAGTGCTTTTGCTTCATCTCAGGAGTTTACGAATATCTGCGCGGAGTACGGCATCGAGCGCGGCGTGGTCTGAGCGGGTGCTTTTGGATGGGTGGAAGCATTGACAAAGAGTGCTTCTTGATGGTAAAAAGAGGAGAAAAACGGAGAAAATCGACGAATTTTTGAAAATCTGTGAGATTTTTTGAAGAAAAGTGTTGACATTGGCACCTTGCGCATATATTATAGTGAAGCGCCCTGAGAGAAAGGGCTTTATGCGTGAACTATTTTAGGAGGAAGAAGTCCATTATGAAGACATTTGTTGCTACACCATCAAATATCGAGAGAAAATGGTACATTGTTGATGCTTCCGGCAAGACACTTGGTCGTCTGGCTTCCGAAGTGGCAACTGTTCTGCGCGGCAAGAATAAGCCGACATACACACCTTTCATCGATACAGGAGATTATGTAATCGTCATCAACGCTTCCAAGCTCGTTCTTACAGGTAACAAGCTGGATCAGAAGATGTATCGCTATCACACAGGCTACGCTGGCGGTCTCAAGGAGACGGCATACAGAAAGCTTATGGATACAAAGCCGGAGAAGGCTTTCGAGTTGGCAGTAAAGGGTATGCTCCCGAAGAACGCTCTCGGACGTCAGATGTTTAAGAAGCTGAAGGTTTATGCAGGCGCTGAGCATGAGCACGCTGCACAGAAGCCGGAAGTTCTGAACTTCGAAGCATAATATAGGGAGGAATAAGTTACATGGCTAAGAAAGCTACTAAAGTTTACTTCTATGGCACAGGTCGTCGTAAGAATGCTGTAGCATGCGTACGTCTTCTTCCTGGCACAGGTAAGATCACGATCAACGATAAGGATATGGACGACTACTTTGGTCTGGATACACTGAAGCTCATCGTTCGTCAGCCGCTCGTAGCAACCGCTACAGAAGGCAAGTTCGATATCATCTGTAAGGCTGTCGGCGGCGGTATCGCAGGTCAGGCCGGTGCAATCCGTCACGGTATCTCCCGTGCTCTGGTTCAGGCAGATGAAGAAGCTTACAAGGCGATCCTTAAGAAGGCCGGTTTCCTCACACGTGACGCACGTATGAAGGAAAGAAAGAAGCCGGGTCTCAAGAAAGCTCGTAAGGCTTCCCAGTTCAGTAAGCGTTAATCGAGGGTTTACTTCGGTTCTCGTCTTTCGGACGAATACAAGATTTCAATCAGGAAGACTGTCTCAGATCGAGGCAGTCTTCTTTTTTTGATTACGTGTGTGGGGCGGGCAAGTGCTTTTAGAGTAGTGCAAGTCATGACGGGAAAAAGTGCATTCTGTGCCGAAACGCTTGAAACAGGGGGATAAACCGATAGAATAGAAACTGGATAAAGTGAGAGGAGCAGCTGGTTTTGAAGATCCGATTGAACATCAGTGAGGATAAGTTTGACGAGGTCAAAGATAAACTTGTGAAGGCAGGTTTTGAAATCGATGACAATGGTGAATTTGTGCTCACGGACGCTGAGGGCAGGAACACCTGGATCGAGGCGAAGGATACGGCCGGACAGAAGATGCGGATCGCGGTGGAGAAGATCATCTACATCGAAAGCTTCGGGCATGACGTGGAAGTGCACACCACGGAAGGCCTCTTCTATGCAAAAGACCGTCTGTACCAGCTTGACGGAATGCTGGATAAGGATCAGTTTTTTCGGGTCAGTAACTCCGTGATCATCTCACGAAAACATGTCACCAGGATCCGGCCGACGTTGTCGATGAAGTTTGTACTTACGATGGAAGACGGCACGCAGGTGGATGTGACACGAAGCTATTATTATTCGTTTAAGAAGTTCTTCGGAATCTGACCTAAGGTCAGGTGATAGGAGGTTGTTATGCCAACAGAAATAGGTGAATTAAGCATGGATATGGGAGAAGAGACGGAACTTTTTTCCATGCCGTTTATTGTCTTTCTCATAATCCTTTTCGCTATTATCGTTCTTGCCGTGATCATTTCGATCCGCGTCTACCAGAGACATCTGGACCGTGTGGTCGAGGGTAAAGAACGGGACGTCCACACACACGTGGTGGAACCGAGGACAGTGCTGACATGGATCGTCGCAGGGCTTTTCGTGATCTTCATGATCAATACGATGATCGAGAATGCTGCACTCCGGACGCAGGTGGAGAATATGGAACAGGAGCTCGCGCAGAATCAGCGAAGTATCTTGTACCGGCTCCAGGATCTGGAGGAGAAATTGGATAACCAGGATAAACTGGTGGACGAATATGACTTCTCCTTCGGAAAAATCAACACGCAGGAAAAGACGGTGGAAGTGCTTTGGACGGTGAGTCTGAAAGAATATACATCGGATACGATAGTAAGTATATCTTATGGTGAAAGCACTTGCACCCTGAGTAAAAAGGGCAGTAAGTTTGTCGGAACGATGCAGGCGCCGCTGTTTGAAGAGTGTGAGCGGCCGCTCCTTGCTGTTGAAACAGATGACGGGATCAAGACGCAAGAACTGGAATCGACATTTTCCGGTGTATTGGGTGAACAGATCCTCTCGATGGCAGAAGATTGGAATAGCAGTTACCACTCGGAGTGGACGACAGAAGGGAACCTGCATGTGTTTGGCGTACAGGGCGTGGCGGTGAAACACTGGCTCCCCAATGCGGATCTGACAGGCATTAAATTGACGTTTCGGTGTAATGATGTTGTGGCAAAATCGATTCCGATCCCGCTGAATAATGGAGATGAAGGAAGTGTTGAGTTCGACGAAAACTTTGCTGTGGAAGGTTCGGCAAGTTTTGATGTTTGGCTCGAAACGGAGCTGACTTGTGGGTGGACCGCATCAAAAAAAGTTGCCGAGTACAAACGTTCTTCTGGATTGACGCTATATGTGGAGCCGGTTTTGAATGTGTATGGTCCGAATGGTGAGATTATCCACACAGGGGAATATGAAGGTTAAGCGCGGCGGACCGGCTTTTCGGTCCCGGTAGGGTACTGCTGAAATCGCTCATTGTTATTTGGTCTCCTTTTGTGGCACAATAGGAGATGATATTCCAAATGATGAGGATGAGCGAACATGATCATTTACAATGCAGAAATATATACCATGGAGTCGGATGAGCCGATCCATAATGGATATGTGATCTTTGATCGAAAAAAGATCCTGGAAGTCGGTTCCGGCGATGGATGGCAGTCATGGATGGAAAAATTCGGACAGGAAAATCCGAACCTTTATATCCGCCGCGATTTTGCAGAAAACGACGAGCAGACGGAGACGATGCAGAGCCTGGATGCTAAAGGTGCGAGAGTCTATCCGGGATTTATCGACGCGCACTCACATCTAGGGCTTTTTGATGACAGCCTGACTGACGAGGGCAGCGACGGCAACGAGATCGTCTCTCCGATCTCACCGGACCTTCGCGCGATCGATGGCATCCACTATGCGGATGTGTGTTTCGAGGAAGCCAAGAACGCAGGCGTGACGATGGTGGCGGCCGGCCCGGGAAGCGCAAATGTCGTGGGCGGTCAGTTCGCGCTCCTGAAGACGTATGCGCGCTCGCTTGACCGTGCGCTGGTCGACCCGTATGTGGCCATGAAGGCGGCGCTCGGCGAGAACCCGAAGATGTGTTACGGAAAAGAGAATAAGGCGCCGCAGACCCGTATGGGCAGCGCAGCGCTCCTTCGAGGCGTCCTGATCGAGGCTATCGAATACTACGAAAAGAAAAAGCAGTCCGAAGAAAAATGGGCGGAGTATACTGCCGCGGAGGAAAAAGACTCGGATGACAAGCCGGAACGTCCGGACGTTTTCGAGAAAGACATGGAGCTTGAAGCCATGCTTCCGGTGATCCGCGGCGAAAAACCGCTGAAAGTGCATGCGCATCGCCAGGATGACATACTGACGGCAGTGCGTATTGCGAACGAGTTTAATCTTAAATATACTCTCGACCACTGTACGGAGGGACATCTGATCGCGGATATCCTCAAAGAAGAATACGAAGCCGGCCGAGCCGAAAACCGCGGGCGGGGAATCTTTACCGATGAGAGCAAGCCGCATGGCGGAAAACTCCTCGGAATTATCGTGGGACCGGTCATAGGGGATCGCAGTAAGCCGGAGCTTTCGCATCTGACATTGTCCACGGCGGGCGATCTTGCGAAGGAAGGCCTTCCGGTCGCGATCATGACCGACCATCCGTGCGTGCCCGAGCAGTACCTGACGCTTTCGGCGGCGCTCGCCAAGAAGGGCGGTCTTTCCGCGCAAAAAGCACTGGAGTCCATCACCATCCGTGCGGCGGAGATCCTGGGCGTGGCGGACCGGTTCGGTACCATTTCCGTCGGAAAAGCACCGGATCTGGTCATTATGACCGGTGATCCGTTCTCTCTGGACAGTGAAGTCCTGATGGTGATCGGAGACGGCCGTGTAGCCGTGGACAACAGAAAGTGATGGGCAACGGCATGAAGACATGGCGCGGAAAAAGTATTTCTGTTGAGATGACGGAAGCGCTGGGTGAAGCGATGGGAAGTGTGGCCGTCCCTGGTGATGTCATTACTCTGGACGGAGACTTGGGTGCCGGAAAGACGGCATTTACAAGAGGCTTTGCAAGAGGAATGGGACTTCGTTCACGTGTGACGAGCCCGACATTTACCATTGTAAATGAGTATAACGATAAAGACGGCGTGCCGAGATTGTTTCACTTCGATACCTACCGACTCGGAAACAGCGATGATTTTTACGACGCAGGCCTCGACGAATATTTCGAAAGAGACGGCGTGTGCGTGATCGAGTGGAGTAAAGTCATTGAAGAAGCTCTGCCGAAAAGAAGGATCCGCATGGAGATCGAGGGCAATGGCGACGAACGGACGATCACGGTTGCTTTTGGAGAAGAAGATCTTTCCAGAATGGAGACCGTGAAAGAGAAGATGCAAGAAGGAGGAATGGGTTTTGAAGATACTGGCTTGTGATACTTCAAACCGCGCATGTTCGTGTGCTCTTATCGAAGAGGGCAGCATCGTCGGCGCGAAGTTCATCAATAACGGACTGACGCATTCCCAGACATTCATGCCGCTGGTGCATGATCTTATGGAAGAAAACGATACGAAGTACGAGGAACTGGATGCGGTGGCATGCACCGTGGGTCCCGGTTCTTTTACGGGCATCCGTATCGGCGTGAGCGCCGTCAAGACGATGGCCATGGCGCTCGATATCGCGGCGGTCCCGGTTTCCTCGCTTCGTGCGATGGCTTACCCGCTGAAAGAGGAAGACGCGCTGATCGTGCCCATGATCGATTGCAGGAATCACCGTGCGTGGGCGGGTGGTTTCTATCATGATGAGCAAGTTGTTTCCGAACTTGCTTCCGACATTACTGAGATCCTCGAGAAGTGCCGCGCATGGCGCGATGCCAACCTTCCCGGAAAGAAGATCATCCTGATCGGGAATGGTGCGAAAGTCGCGGCAGGGGAACTTCAAGCCGAGACGATGCCGGAGACCGAATGCAGAGAAGGCCACGAAGAGATCCGCTCCAAAGACGTGGCGGCAATCGCGGAAAAGACCGTAAAAGAAAACGGGACAAGTGCTTTTTCCGCGGAAAAACTGATGCCGGTGTACCGCGCGAAGACGCAGGCGGAGCGTATGGCGGCCGAACAGGGAAAACAGGTGGAGAACATTCCGATCCGATACTATAGTACAATGGATGAGGAGACGAAGTAGGGAAAGGCTTGGTGGGAATAGGTCTTGGCCCAAAGTAATTGGACAAGGGGGTAACTGAAATGGAGTTGGTTTTTGCGCGCGCGCAGCAGGAAGATCTGGAAAAGATCGCGGCGATCGAGCAGGTGTCGTTCCCGGATCCGTGGAGTGTGGATTCGCTCTGGACGTTTGCGTCGGATGATACGGTGCGGACGTTGGTGACGGCGAAGGAGAAAGAAAGCGGAGATCTGGTGGGTTACTACGCGCTTCAATATGTGCTGGACGAAGCGGAGATCGCGATATTGGCGGTTGCCGTAAAATACAGAAGGCAAGGTGTCGGCAGGGAACTGATCGATGAGATCAAGAGCTTTTGCAAGAGAAAAAAGATAACGACTTTGCACTTGGAAGTGCGCTCGGAAAATGAGGCGGCGATCCACCTTTACCGGGCGATGGGTTTCGAGGAAGTCGGACGCAGAAGAGACTACTATGAGAAGCCTATTGATGACGCGATACTCTTCTCTTTGTCCATTTGACAGAATGACTAGAAAAGATGTGCAATCGCTGGGAATTTCACGCAAAAACACGAAATTAAAAACGGCGCTTCCGGAAAACATTGACATTGAAGATAAGTGTAAATATACTTTGCTTATAAAAGTAAAAGGCAGAGTTTGTGGCATCGTCAGGTGATGCGGACAAACAGAAAATAGTGATACCTCAAGGAGGAAAAAACATGGTTTCTCAGACAGTTACTTTTCAGTGCGACGAAGCGCTCCAGATGAAAGCGGTAGCGATCCTTATCCAGAAGGCTTCAGCATTTAAGAGCAGCATCTATCTGACCAGAAGTGGCAGAAGAGCCAATGCGAAGAGCCTTCTTGGCGTGATGAGCCTCGGCATCGAGAATGATGCGGAGATCGAGATCATCGCGGATGGCGAGGATCAGGATGCAGCGATCGAGACATTGGTCGGATATCTCAACAATCCGAAGATCCAATGATCGGCGACGGCACACCGACATTTGACGCCAGATTAGATATAGTACCTACGGATCCGGGAGTGTACCTGATGAAGGACGCCTCGGATTCTGTCATTTATGTCGGAAAAGCGAAGAATCTAAGGAACCGTCTTCGTAGTTATTTCGGTAAGAATCCGCAAGGAAATGCGAAGGTCCTGGCCATGATCTCCCATGTGGCGGATTTTGAATATGTGGTCGTGGGCTCGGAGCTTGAGGCTCTGCTTCTCGAGTGTAATCTTATCAAGCGGTATCAACCGCACTATAACATCCTCCTTCGTGACGATAAAGGTTTTCCTTATGTTTGCATCACGATGCAGGAGGAGTATCCGCGCATCATGAAGGTCTTCCGTCCCGACAAGAACATGGTGGGCGCGAAGTATTACGGTCCGTTTCTGGGTGGAGATCTTTACCGGGCGCTTTCTGCGCTTCGGGATATCTTTCCGACAAAGACCTGCCGCAAAGTGCTTCCGCGCGATATCGGGAAGGAGCGGGCTTGCCTGAATTATCACATCGGGCGCTGCGTCGGACCATGCCGTGGAGATGTGGCCGTGGAAGAATACCGAAGAGTTATGGAGAATATCTGCCGTTTCTTTGAAGGAAAGTACGACGGGATCTTGAAGGACTTGGAAGCGCAGATGCAGGAGGCTTCAGAGGCCCTGGATTTTGAAAAAGCGGCGGTCTTCCGTGACCGCCTTTCCGCACTTCGGACCGTGATGGCGGGGCAGAATGTGTCTTTCCCTCGTGCTTCGGATCGTGACGCGATCGGTTTTTATCGTGATGCCGGAGAGATCTGTTTCCGGAAACTGGAACTTCGCGGCGGCCGTATTATCGGCTCTTCGACCTATTTCCTGAAAGATGAGGGAGAGAGCGAGGAGGCTTTGATCGAAGCTTTTCTTATGCAGTATTATCCGACGGCGGCAGAGATCCCGAAGGAGATCCTGACCTCTGTGGAATTGGAAGATCACGATGCCGTTGAAACAGCGATCTCGGATATGGCCGGGCATAAAGTGAATCTTCATGTGCCGCAGCGGGGAGATGGCTCGCGACTTCTGGATATGGCCGGTGCGAATGCAAAAGAAGCTCTTCGCAGAAGGATACTTCGTGTGGGCAATTCCAATGCCGGTATCGATACGGCATTGAAAAGGCTTAGCGAAAAACTGGGGTTGCGGGATGTTCCGACGAGAATCGAATCTTACGATATCAGTAACCTTGGTAACGATGACCGTTGCGGTGGAATGGTGGTATTTACCGATGGCCGGCCGGATAAACAATCGTACCGTCTTTTCAAGATCAAAACGGTGGAAGGTCAGGATGACTATGCATCTATGCGGGAAGTGCTTTCGCGGCGGTTTGCGCATGCGGGCGATGAGCATTTCGGCAAGATGCCGGATCTGATCCTGGCAGATGGTGGAATCGGTCAGGTCAATGCGATCTACGATGTGCTTGCGGAATTGGGGCTTCAAGACAAGGTCCAGCTTGCAGGCATGGTAAAGGATAGGCGCCATCGGACGCACGGACTTGTGAACCGGGATGGCGTGGATGTGGATCTCGAAGCGGAGGCGAGAGAGGATGAAGACGCGATGGCGCTTTTCCGTCTGATCACGGCCGTGCAGAATGAAGTGCACCGTTTTGCCATCACGTACCAAAGAAAACTCAGCAAGAAGCGTAATCTGACGTATAAACTGGAGACGATCCCGGGCATCGGTGAGGCGAAGCGTAAGAGCCTTATGAAACATTTCGGTTCCATCAAGGCGATGCAGAGCGCGGAGGTGGACGAGCTGATGAAGGCGGAGCGCATCTCGCAAAAAGATGCCGAGGCGATCTATCGGCATTTTCACGAAGAAAACTGATATAATGACTATGCTTATAAAATCAACAAGAAGGAGGAAGAGGCGGTATGAGTATTTTTGCGATTGCAGACCTGCATCTTTCTCTTTCGGTAGATAAACCGATGGACGTCTTCGGACCGGGCTGGCAGAATTATGTCGAGCGTCTGGATAAGGCGTGGCGCAGCAAGATCGGTCCGGAGGATACGGTTCTGATCCCGGGGGATATTTCCTGGGGACTTTCCATGGATGAAGCGCTGGCGGATCTGCAGTTCGTCGAGGATCTTCCGGGCAGTAAGATCCTGAGTAAGGGAAATCACGACCTTTGGTGGGGAACCAATAAGAAAGTGGAGGACTTCCTTGCATTGCACGGGATGACGTCCATGAAGCTTCTGAAAAACAATGGATTCTTCATAGAGAATACTTTGATCGCGGGCACCCGTGGATGGTTGCTCCCGGAAAATCCGGAGAGCAAAGAAGCGGATGAGAAGATCTATCTGCGCGAAGTCGGACGTCTCGAAAGATCGCTGGCCGATTCGGTCAAGGCGTATGAAAAAGCAACTGCACAGGAGAGGGCAGATGCAGGCTGCGGGACAAGTGCTTTTGGAGCCGGTCCCGAAGCGCCGCGCAAAGTCGTTATGCTGCACTACCCACCGATCTGCGATCCTGAGCGTGCCAACGGATTTACGGAGATGCTCGAGAAGTACGGCGTCGACCTGTGTCTGTACGGGCATCTGCACGGAAGAGGACATCTGAAGGCTTTCGAAGGAGTCAGAAACGGCGTCGAATACCGCCTGATCGCGGCGGATTACCTGCAGTTTGACCCGGTCCGGATCTGATGCCGGCAGGAGAGTGGTTTTGAAGTTGTTTGGTGATCGATCATTGCCGGTAGAAAGTCGGGAACGTCAATAGTCGCTGTTCCGGCTTTCTTTAGGAATGACTCCGAAAGCCGGATTCACCCAAAACATCCATCCCGGCTTTCTTGGACAAAAATGCGAGCTGAAAATTTCTTGTAATGCCTGTGGCTCTAAGCTTTGAATCGATTTCGAGACTTGCGCTTTTTTGCAAGCTGCGATATAATCTTATTTACGCAAAAAACGCCTTGTTTATAGTGGTTTAAGGCATTTGCGAATTCCTGTGAAATGGAGATCGGCTTCATGGCATATAGCATGACGGGATATGGACGTGGCGAAGCTACTTATACGACGCGTCGCTACGTGGTAGAGATCAAATCAGTGAACAACAGATTCTGCGATGTGCAGATCCGAATCCCGAGAGGCTATATCGTGCTGGAAAATAAGATTCGTGAACGGATCTCCGACAAGCTCCTTCGTGGTAAGATCGATGTTTTTGTGACGATCGAGGATGTTGGAGATGGCAACCAGACGGTGGAGATGAATACCGGACTGGCGAAGGCGTATTCCGAAGCCGTTGTGAAAATAGCAGAACTTACCGGACGTAAAGACGAAACGGATGCATATCATATTGCCCGCTTCCCGGATGTGCTGGTTGCCCGTGCGACGAGCCTGACTCCGGAAGAAGCAGGCGCAGAGCTTCTGCCGGTTGTGGATACGGCTATCGAGGATATTCTCCGTATGCGTACCATCGAGGGCGGAAAACTTGTGGACGATCTTCTGGAGAAAGCTACTCATTTTGAAGAGTTGCATGCGGCCGTGAAACTTCGTGCTCCTTTGGTACCGAAGGAATATAAAGAGCGCCTGATGGCAAGAGTTCAGGAATTGCTCGATGATAAGGCTGACCTTGTTTATGACGAGACGAGAAGAGAAGCGGAAGTTGCGGTATTTGCAGATAAGTGCGCGATCGACGAGGAATTGACCCGACTGACCAGCCATATCAGCCAGCTTCGTGAAACGCTGGCGGCGAAAGGCAGTATCGGAAAGAGATTGGATTTCATCCTTCAGGAGATGAACCGTGAAGTGAACACCATCGGCTCCAAAGCCAACGATATAACCATAACGAACTACGTTCTGGACATGAAGACGGAACTGGAAAAGATCCGTGAGCAGATCCAGAATCTGGCGTAAGGAAAGGACGTAAGCATGGTATTTATCGATATCGGATTCGGAAATATGGTCAACCCGGAGCGACTGGTCTGTGTGGCCGGAGCAGAGTCGGCCCCGATCCGTAGACTGGTGCAGGATGCAAGAGACCGTGGCGCGCTCGTTGACTGTTCTTCCGGAAAGAAGAGCAAATCGGTACTGGTGATGGACAGTGAGCATGTGATCCTGTCGGCACTTCCTTCCGAGGAGATCTCCGGACTATTGAAGAATGCGGATGGTGAGAATAAATGAGCAAAGGTTTGATCGTTTCGATATCAGGACCCTCGGGAGTAGGAAAAGGAACGGTGATCGAGCGTCTCCGTGAGATGATCCCCGGATGCAGACACTCGATTTCTGTGACGTCCCGTGCCCCGAGAGGAACCGAGAAAGATGGCGTCGAGTACTACTTCCGTTCCAAGGAAGAGTTCGAGGAACTGATTTCAAAAGGCGAGATCATTGAGTATGACCAGTACGTGGGAAACTACTATGGTACGCCGCTGACACCGCTCCTTCAGATGTCATCGGAAGGAAAGACAGTGCTTCTGGATCTGACCGTGCCGGGGAGTCTGGCTTTGAAAGATAAGTTTGAGGATACGGTTACGATCTTTCTTCTTCCGCCTTCTATGGAAGAACTCAGAAGCCGGCTTTGCGGGCGCGGAACAGAAAGTGAAGACCTGATCGAGAAGAGAATGGCTCAGGCGAAAAACGAGATCGCCAAGGCAGAAAAGTTCGACTATGTGGTGACGAACCGGACAGTTGAGCAGGCAGCGCAAGAGATCGCTGCAATCATGAAAGCGGAGAATTGCCGCTTTAAAAGAAGTAGTGACGCAGTGGAAACACTGCTTGCACAATAATAGAAATAGTAAAATGAGGCAATGAAAAAAGGGAGGAATTGAAAATGTTAGTTGATCCGTCAGTTGAAGAATTGTTGCCAAAGGCAGAGTGTCGATTCTCACTTTGCATGCTTGTTGCCAAGCGCGCGCGTCAGCTTGTGGATGGAGCACAGCCGATGGTGGATGATCCGACACCGAGTTATGTTACGCTGGCCTGCAAAGAAATCGCCGCTGATAAAGTGGTAGGCGTAGAAGGAATCCATACTCCGTATGTTCCGCTTCGTCCGGAGATCGAAGAGGCTCGTCGTCTGGCAAAAGAAGCAGCTGAGAATCAGGCTCGCATGGATGCAGAGCAGGCTATGGAAGCAGCTGGTGAAGAAGGTGCAGAAATTCCTGCAGAGTCCCAGTCGGAAGAAGTGGTTGAGACATCCAGTGTTGCGGATGGTCTGATCGAAGAACTGAGTGCAGAAGAATTTGCTGCAGGCGCTCCTTCCACAGAAGATGATGATGATATTGACGATGACGTCAATGAAGAGGAGGAGTCCTGATGCCTGTACAGAAATCAATGGAAAAAATCGTTGCCCTTGCAAAGACAAGAGGCTTCGTCTATCCGGGTTCCGATATCTACGGCGGTCTGGCAAATGCCTGGGACTTCGGTCCTTTGGGCGTACAGCTTAAGAATAATGTAAAGGCCGCATGGTGGAAGAAATTCGTTCAGGAGAGCCCTTATAACGTAGGCGTGGATTGCGCCATCCTGATGAATCCTCAGGTTTGGGTCGCATCCGGTCATGTAGGCGGTTTCTCAGATCCGCTTATCGACTGCAAGCAGTGCAAGGCTCGTGCCCGTGCTGATAAACTTGTCGAGGATTTTAATTCCGAGAACGGCATCACCGATGTTAATGTCGAAGGGATGAACGACGAACAGCTCGTCGCCTACATCAAAGAAAAGAACATTCCTTGCCCGACATGTGGTGGCCACAACTTCACAGATGTAAGAAAATTCAACCTGATGTTTAAGACATTCATGGGTGTTACCGAAGACGCAAAGAACGAAGTTTATCTCCGTCCGGAGACTGCTCAGGGTATTTTCGTAAACTTCCTGAACGTGCAGCGTTCTGCAAGAAAGAAGATCCCGTTCGGTATCTGCCAGATCGGTAAGAGCTTCAGAAACGAGATCACACCGGGTAACTTCATCTTCAGAACCCGTGAGTTCGAACAGATGGAACTTGAGTTCTTCTGCGAACCGGGTACGGACCTCGAGTGGTTCAAATACTGGAAAGAATACTGCTACAACTGGCTGACAGGCCTCGGCCTGAAAGAAGATGAGCTCAGAACGAGAGATCACTCTCCGGAGGAACTTGCTTTCTATTCCAATGCAACGACTGACTTTGAGTTCTGGTTCCCCTTCGGCGAAGGCCAGTGGGGTGAACTCTGGGGCGTGGCGGACCGTACCGATTACGACCTCAAGCAGCATATGCAATTCAGTAAACAGGATCTGTCTTACTTTGATCCGGCCAAGAATGAGAAATATGTACCGTATGTTATCGAACCGTCTCTCGGCGCTGACCGTGTGACGCTGGCTTTCCTGTGCTCTGCATACGACGAAGAAAAGATCGTCGACGGCGACAAGGAAGATGTTCGTACCGTGATGCATTTCCATCCGTTCCTGGCTCCGATCAAGATCGGTGTGCTTCCGCTTTCTGCGAAGCTTTCCGAAAAGGCTGAACCGATCTTTACTGAGCTTTCAAAGAAGTATATGTGCGAATTCGATGACAGACAGTCCATCGGTAAGCGTTATCGTCGTCAGGATGAGATCGGTACCCCGTACTGCATCGTGTATGACTTCGATTCCGAGAACGATAACTGTGTCACGATCCGTGAGCGCGATTCCATGAAGAATGTCGAGTACGAGCCGGGCAACATCCGTTTCCCGATCGACAAACTCGGTGAGTTCTTCGAAGGCAAGTTCGATTTCTGATCGGACAGGACGGCCGCATCAGCGGACCGAAAAAAGGTTTTTAAGTGCTTTTCAATCGGAACAAGGGCGAAAAGGACTTTGAAATAAAGTAACTAGAAGCAAAAAATTATGAAAGGCGGGCTAAACAATGACTAAATATGTTTACTTGTTTTCTGAGGGCAACGGTAACATGCGTGAGCTCCTCGGCGGTAAGGGTGCAAACCTTGCAGAGATGACAAATCTCGGACTTCCTGTTCCACAGGGATTTACGATCACAACAGAGGCTTGTACGAAATACTACGAAGATGGTCGTCAGATCAACGATGAGATCTTCGGTCAGATCCTGGAATATGTTGGAAAGATGGAGGAGATCACCGGTAAAAAATTCGGTGACCTTGAGAACCCGCTCCTCGTTTCTGTACGTTCCGGTGCGAGAGCTTCCATGCCGGGTATGATGGATACGATCCTCAATCTTGGTCTTAACGAGGAAGTTGTTAATGTAATCGCTGAAAAGTCCAACAACCCGCGCTGGGCTTGGGACTGCTACAGAAGATTTATCCAGATGTATTCCGACGTAGTTATGGAAGTCGGTAAGAAGTACTTCGAGGAACTCATCGATAAGATGAAGGCGGAGAAGGGTGTTACACAGGACGTTGAGCTTGGCGCTGATGATCTCAAAGAACTGGCAAATCAGTTCAAGGCTGAGTATAAGGCGAAGATCGGTTCTGACTTCCCGACAGATCCGAAGGAACAGCTCATGGGTGCGATCAAGGCTGTATTCCGTTCCTGGGACAACCCGCGTGCCAATGTTTACCGTCGTGATAACGATATCCCGTATTCCTGGGGTACAGCTGTTAACGTACAGTCCATGGCTTTCGGTAACATGGGTGACGATTGCGGTACCGGTGTTGCTTTCACACGTGACCCGGCAACAGGTAACAAGGGCCTCTTCGGTGAGTTCCTGACCAATGCTCAGGGCGAGGACGTTGTTGCAGGCGTTCGTACTCCGATGAAGATCGCTGAGATGCAGGAGAAATTCCCGGAAGCTTTCAAACAGTTCACGGATGTATGCTCCATTCTCGAAAAGCACTACAGAGATATGCAGGATATGGAGTTCACAGTTGAACACGGTAAGCTCTATATGCTCCAGACAAGAAACGGTAAGAGAACCGCTCAGGCAGCTCTCAAGATTGCTTGTGACCTCGTGGATGAGGGTATGAGAACAGAGGAAGAGGCAGTTGCCATGATCGATCCTCGTAACCTCGATACACTTCTCCATCCTCAGTTCGATGCAAAAGCACTGAAGGATGCGAAGCCGATCGCTCAGGCTCTGGGTGCTTCTCCGGGTGCTGCTTGCGGCCAGATCGTGTTTACTGCTGAAGATGCAAAGGCTTGGAAGGCAGAAGGAAAGAAAGTCGTTCTCGTACGTCTCGAGACTTCTCCGGAAGATATCGAAGGCATGAAGGCTTCCCAGGGTATCCTCACAGTTCGTGGTGGTATGACTTCTCACGCTGCCGTTGTTGCACGTGGTATGGGTACCTGCTGTGTATCCGGTTGCTCTGATATCAACATGGACGAAGCAAATAAGAAGTTCACACTGGCCGGTAAGGAATATAAAGAGGGAGATGAGATCTCCATCGATGGTAAGATCTATGACGGCATCATCCCGACAGTAGATGCTACTATCGCAGGTGAGTTCGGCCGCATCATGGCTTGGGCAGATAAGTTCCGTCGCCTGAAGGTTAGAACAAATGCGGATACTCCGAAGGATGCGAAGAAGGCTCGTGAGCTCGGTGCTGAAGGTATCGGCCTCTGCCGTACAGAGCACATGTTCTTCGGTGACGGAAGAATCGATGCTTTCCGTGAGATGATCTGCTCCGAGACAGTAGAAGAGAGAGAAGAAGCTCTCGAGAAGATCCTGCCGATGCAGCAGTCTGACTTCGAAGCTCTCTATGAGGCTCTCGAGGGTTATCCGGTAACCATCCGTTTCCTGGATCCGCCGCTCCATGAGTTCGTACCGACCGAAGAAGCTGACATCAAGAAGCTCGCTGATAAGAAGGGCAAGTCTGTTGAAGCCATCAAGGCTATGATCGATTCTCTCCACGAGTTCAACCCGATGATGGGTCACCGTGGATGCCGTCTGGCAGTTACTTATCCGGAAATCGCAAAGATGCAGACCAAGGCTGTTATCCGCGCGGCTCTGAATGTTAAGAAGAATCATCCGGATTGGAAGATCGAGCCGGAGATCATGATCCCGCTCATCGGCGATATCAAGGAGCTCAAGGTTGTTAAGAGTATCGTTGTTGAGACAGCGGATGCTGAGATCGCTGCTTCCGGTTCTGACCTCAAGTACGAAGTTGGTACCATGATCGAGATCCCGCGTGCTGCTCTTACAGCTGATGAGATCGCTAAGGAAGCCGCTTTCTTCTGCTTCGGTACAAACGACCTGACACAGATGACATTCGGTTTCTCCCGTGATGACTCCGGTAAGTTCCTCGAGGCTTACTACGAGTCCAAGATCTTCGAGTCTGACCCGTTTGCCCGTCTCGACCAGAACGGCGTAGGTAAGCTCATGAAGATGGCGATCGACCTCGGTAAGCCGGTCAACCCGAACCTGCACATCGGTATCTGCGGTGAGCACGGCGGTGACCCGACGTCCGTAGAGTTCTGCCACAAGATCGGCCTGGATTATGTATCCTGCTCGCCGTTCCGTGTACCGATCGCTCGTCTTGCTGCTGCTCAGGCTGCAATCAACGACAAGGGTTGATAGAACGTAAAACATTCTACTTGATGACCATAATGGTCACCAAGCAAGATATCAAACAATACTTTGCCAAGAACCCCAAATACAAGAAAGTCAACGGGTTCAAGGATATGAAGGTAGAGATTTACATTTAAGAACAGCTGGGGCAGCATTGCTCCGGCTGTTCTTTTATTGCTCCGCTTGCAGTCCTTTTTGTTTGACAGTAGAATAGAAAGAAAACTGTGTTTTTTTGATTATGAGTTAAAAAGCAAGTGTTAATAAAGCATTTGCATGATGGACACTAGAATGGTACGATGAATATACCTTTTGGAGAAAAGATTATGATTGGTGACCAGATTAAAAAACTACGTAAGAGCAAAAAAATATCTCAAGATGATTTATCTGAAATGTTAGGGATTTCCAGATCAACACTTAGCAAAATAGAGAATAATCGTCAAACTGTTGATAGGGAGACAATAAAGAATATTTCCCGGGTGCTGGATGTAGATTATCGAGTTTTAGTTGCAGGAGATCTTTTGGAGAACGAAGTTCTTCTTAGTGGATCGGCTGAGCAAATTATTAAATCTGCAGACAGTATTATGTCAGAAACTCTTAGACTTAGAAATATCCAGACCAATTATGATGTTTCGAAAAGAAGACGAGAAATGAAAAGAGTTAAGATAATCTTAATATCGATTTGTTCTTTGTTTTTTACTATCGAATTAATAATACTCTTGTTATTGGATATTCACAATCGTTGAAAAGAAGGCATAAGTATGGAAAATAACGAAACTGCAATACTTGGAAAGAATATTCGCAATCTTAGGATCTTCAAAGGAATGTCTCAGAAATCACTCGCTGAAGCTACTTTTACATCCAGAAACACAATTTATCTTTGGGAGTCTGGCGAGAAGAAGCCCAGCAAAAGTGAATTGAGAAGAATAGCGGAACTTTTCGATGTTAGCGTGGAAAGTTTAGTCAATGAACCTGATTTGAAATTAGTTGGGGAAGCAAAATTATTGCCATCCATTGATAAGATTAGTCGGTCTGCTTCCGTATTGGATGAAGCACAAAAGGAGATTACGGAAGCGGTGGATGCGTTGATTGTACAAATGGATAACCAAATAATACGTGAACAACAAAAAAAGAAAGACATAAAAGAAATCGTTATCATACTTATTGTTGCAGTAAGTATTATGATTAGTATGTTTATTCTCTACTGTACCCATGTGAATAAGCCGAAAAACAGTGGATCTCTTCAAGCGGGAACGATCAATATCGAAGAGTTAAATAATCTTGACACGGGGGGGCGGTGAATTCTGCACATAACCAGGCTTATTACTGTTTAATGCATTTTGTACAGCGGTTTTTTACAAAATGCATTCGTCTTTTTCTATCGAATCGACTAAAATCAGCTTTATCAATTTTATGATGTTCAAGATTTGGAGGGATTCGAATGAGAAAGAAATGCTTGACGACAAAATGTTTTTTTTCTTGGATAGTAGCATCAATGTTGACTATTATTGTTCTGTGTGGGCAGTTTAAGGTGGTTTGTGCTACTAATGAGGACTCAGACCCATTCAGTTTAATTGACTATGTTAGTACTCATGATATACACTCATTTAGCGAGTTTGATAGTGTTCTTCGACAGTACTGTGGACAGTTTTACGAACCGTTTATAGTAGAGAATGAGGTAGGTTTTGAGATTGATGTCAACTATGATAACAGATTTGTCATTGTTACTGTTGTCGAGGATCTTGGGCAAACAAGAGGTGTTAAAACAGGAAAAGCTACTAGAAAGTATTATTCGGATTCTGGGGCAGTAACATTCACCATATATGTTGAAGGTCGCTTTACGTATTCAACAAATGAGAGTCGCACATTATCTGTAACTGGGGCGTATACTCCATCTGTTCTCTCCTTCTGGACGAGTACACCAACACTTACAAGTGGTAATTTTTCCCCGACACTTGCTTATGCCAAGATATATGGCACAGCTACATTCCTAACTTTTTCACAATATTATTCTATTACTTTAATGTGTGACAATTATGGAAATTTAAGCGCAAATTAGCATTGCTACCAGTTTAACGAAAATGCATTTTGTTAAGCGTAATTACACAAATTGCATTCGCATTACCAAAAGTTTCGTGATAGCATCAAAACAGATGGCCATCTAAGAATATTTGGATAGAGATGCGGGTATGAAATCTGAAAAGTCGAAGAATTCGATGAAGATGCTTGGTAAGACTGTGGTGCTTCGAGTAGCTGAACATTAAGCTAATGTAACGTGTCCATTAGCCTGTACCAACAAAAGATGCCAGAGTCTGTAAAAAGACTCAGAATGTTTTAAGGAGGATGAAAATATGCGTAAAAGATTAATAAGTTTGTTCTGCACGGTGGCAGTTCTATTTACAATGTCGCTTCAGGTTTTTGCGGCTACAAGCACTGTAACGAGTGCTATTAATATCTCTGCTGGAGGCACCGGATATTCAGACACACTGGGGGTTCTATCCACATCACTTACCGTGCCTTATGGATCCAATGGTGAAACGCTTCAGTATGATAAGTATAATGTCAAACTAGTAGCATTTCAGTTTAATTCGTTTTCTCCAAATGAAAAGCCGGTGAACAACGTTCGCTTTAATTTCCGCTTGGTTACTAAAACTTCACACACAAATGCTGGAACAGTAGTTTACTTATACTCACATAATACATCCGCATCCAACTGGATTTGGTCAGGTTATGGAGTTAGTGGACAGGAGATGGCAATGAAATCGAATATTACAAACTATTCTTCTAAAGCATGTACGCTTGCGTGTCAGTGGTATCTTTTCATGACATAATCATTTAGGGTGATAGTTATGAGAAGGATGAAACAACTGACAATAACGATTCTACTTCTTTCGTTATCTGTATCGGCTTGCCAGCATAATTCGGATAATAGAGAGGCGGGTAAATCCCCGTCTCTCTATGTCACGCCAATTGAATCTTCACGAAAAAGTGGCGAACATAATGGAAATATTCAATCAGATATATCATCAAAAGAACAAATAACATTGCCTGATGATCTATTTGATGAGGCATTTGTAGTAGTAGATAATAGCGGAGGATATGCAAATATATATGAAATAAACGTTGACCTTCCATATAGTTTTTCAAGAGAATGGGCAGCTAATCATCCGACTGTTCAAGCTGATATAGGCATAATCAATACTGATAATTGGAAGTATGAGTACAATTTGATTTGGACTGTTAATTGGTTTATGGGAAAAAGCTTTAATTATAGTATTGAACCAGCGCCTGAGCATGGGGAGTTGCCTGAGGATTATCATGAGGAGACATATTCTCCTCCGAAAGGAATCCTGGAAGAAACAATAGGAAGCATCCATGTCATTTCTATTGGTAGCTTGCCGAATTATCAGGAGTTAATCAATTATTCAGGAACGCAACCTATAGATTCAAAATGGGAAATAGCATGTTTTGATATCGCCAATGATGAGTTTCCAATAGAGACTGGGTATTTTCCCAATGATTATCAAGCACTGCATTTGGTGGGTTTATCAGAATGCTATTTAGACGGAATTCCTCTGGTAGGAACAATGGGCTATTTGGCTCAACCATACGGAGTTTTCGATTATGATCCATTAGTCAGATCTACAATTGGCGGATCATTAATCACAAATCATACCCAGTTTTCAAGAAATAAGAATTACATTGCTAGCGTATTGAGGACTACGGATTTTGAAGTGAAAAATGTAGTGGAAAAGAACATCCCAATTAAACCGCTAACAGAATGTACTGAAGGTATACGCGACGCATTTGCCTATTACGAAGATAGTCTCAATGTAAGACATGTTCAGATTTTTGCTGCCGAGTTAGTATACATGCCTCTAAGTGAATACGACACTTCAAATGGAGATTACCTGAACCAAGGAAAGACATATTTGGTTCCAGTCTGGAATCTTTATTTTAGAAATGGTTCACACCTAGGCTTTTGTTGCCTTTCTATAGATGCAGTAACCGGTAATGCCATATATTCAAAAGAGTATTCGCCAGAAGATCCTAGAATATATGGTAATGAGATTTAGGGTGTCGGTGTTATGCGAAATAATAAAATAGTGAAGAAAATAGCAGGTCTGGTTTCTGCTTGTTTGCTTGTTTTCTCAATTCCTTCATGTAAAAGAACTCAGCCAAAGGATTCCCATAATCGGGTTGCTGGGCAGTTCGGGTATAAAGGGTTTTATATGGATATTCCTTTGAAGGAAGGTTACACATTATATGATATTGGCGAAATCTTTCTGGATAAAGACAATTATTGTTTGTCGGCAATCTATAGTCACTATGACGAAGAACAGAACACTCGAGATTTCCTTACAGATATACTTACTATCGACATGAAAGGATCGATACAACATACACTGGAAATTACAAAACATCAGGCTGTCAGGGCAGTATTTGAGCATGAATATGCTTTCTTTGCGTACTCTGATAAGGACCTTCTCAAAGTGAAAAATGGGGAAATGCAACAATCAGAACTTACAGCTGATCTGGTTTTTTTTGATAAGACTAGTGGAGATACCACACGTGTAATCCATCCGGATAAAAAAGCAGATACGGTATTTACTATATCCGATGGTTTTGTATTGACAGGAGAACATTCTATTATGAAGTACTCCTTTGATGGAGTTTTACTGTCAAGTATACTGACCGATTTTACAATATATCCAAATGGAACAACGGTTTTTGAATCTGATGGGAATACTTATCTTTTGACGGATAGTGGGGAGTGGACATCAAATTATTACAAACTGGATTTCATCAAGAATAAAGCAGAATATATTACTGATACAGATCACCTAGGTGATGATGTATTATCTTGTTCTGGAAGGTATTTGTTTGGGGTCAAAGGTGAATATAAAGTTGATTTTGCTAATATGCAGATTCAACCGATGGCAATGTGGAACGATATTGATATTCGTCCGCTTAAGATGGCAGATGCAAATCAAGTCTTTGTTGCAATTGACGATACGCACTTTGTCCAAAAGACTGTATATAGAGATGGAACAGGTGATGTTGGTTTTTTCTCGTACGACAGCTCAATCAATCAAAATCGGACCCAAATAGTGATTGGGGGATATGATATATACTCTGATGATATTTTGAAATGGGCTGTCTACAATTTCAATACTAAAAACGAAGAGTATAGGGTTGTATTAGATGATTATGCAGACAAATTTTCATACTCAACGCCACAAGAAGCACAATCAGCAAGGTTGCGGTTGATGAAGTATTTTAACGAGGGTAACGTTCCGGATGTATTCTATGGAGATCATTTCGATTATGATTATTTCGGCCATGCCGGAATGGTTTTGGATTTAATTCCTTTTTTTGAAACAGACCAGTCACTTAAGTATTCTGACCTTATTCCGAGTATACAAGATAATCTCAAAACTGATGGAGAACACTGCTATTCAGTATTCTCTGCATTCTCGTTAGAAGGCTACTATGGATTAAAAAGCGATTTTCAGACTAACCAGATTAGTCTGTCCGACATAAAAAGCATGTGCCAAGGAACAGATAAAGGCTTTACTTGTGAACTGTCCTCTCCCTGCATAGCTGTCGAAGCGATAATGTACAACTATAGAGAGTATTGGGGCGAGTATGGGAAAGAAAAAACAATTACTCGACAAGAAATAGAGGAATTTGTTTCTAATACGATTGAAATGGGAGTGGATCCATCTATTACTTGGGGAGGGATTGGCTCTCTTCAGAGTGTATATGACGGACTATATTATCTTGCTAATGCAGGTCCGACGGATCTTTTTTCCTTGGCGACGGAAGAACGTGCGGCAAAAGATGGATTGGTATTTGTGGGGTACCCATCAATTAACGGCTCGGTTCATCTTATTACGACATCAGGAAGAGTCGGAATTTCTTCATCAACGACGCATCGAGATCAGTGTTGGGATTTTGTACGGGAACTTCTTTTGCCTGACACTCAGAAAAAAGTTGTACTGAGTGGTAGAAACCCTGTAAACAACGAAGTGTTTGAATTAATGTGTAATAGTGCGCTCGATCCAGAAGCGGTTTCAGATCAAGATATGAAGAGATTTGTTCTGGGGCATGGCGCTGTTAGTAAAGATGTTATTGATGATTATCGAACATTTATTGACTCAATTGACACCATCAAATCCCTTGACTGGGGTTCATATAACATAATTAGTGAAGAGATCGCATCTTATTACACCCAGAATCGTTCCATCGAACAGATCGCTGAAACGCTTGACAAGCGGCTTAGTCTATATGTTCAAGAAAATTACCCGTGATTTCTGATATATCAGTATTGATTCTTTTGGGGAGTTATTATGAGAAGAAGTATTTGTTTGTTTATTGTAGCGGTAATCCTATTTTCGGGCAGTATGCGTGTGCTTGCATACTCTACTAACCATATCATTAGCACAATTACTGTGTCGGCGGGGGGGATCGGATATTCTGATACATTGATACTCCCAAATGACTCGGATGGAAACCCAATTCACTTTGACAAGTGGTGTATTCATTTGAAGTCATTTCAGTTTGAGCTTTATCCGGCTAATGTAAAGCCAGTTTCAAGCCTGAGTTTCAACTTTCGGCTTGTTACAGTCCAAGCGAATGGTTCGCATGTCAATTGTGCTTCGGTTTTGAAATTATACAATGCAAATTCTTCAGCAAATGGTTGGGTTTTTAGTGGTTTTTGTAATAGCGGAGACTCGGTTTGTATTAAAGCGAATATTTCAAGTTACTCTTTGACAGGATGTACTATGAAGCTCGAATGGTATTTGGTTACAGTTTAAAGTTTATATTTTTAAAATCTCGTATGCTCAACGATGAGGTGTCCTCGAATGCGATGACAAAACGGGGTACGAAGCACGGCAGCGCGTTGATTAATCCAAAATCGTAGCCGAAAGAATCACCTAGTGGTGGCGGCCGTTCACCAACGCATCTACGACCGATGGGCGGCACAAATGCAAATGATGAACTACTGATCGTTAAGGACTATCTCTCCTTCTCTGGGGTGCGTGATTACGCCGGTCTTCAGGTTGTCACAACGGATTCGCAATGGAACCCCTTTAATGTACTTCAGCATATGCACGTTACACCGTATCCAGGTGCTCTGCTTCATGTCCGGACATGCCTCAACATAGGTATACTGGCTATATGGAAGACATGCTACAAACAGATATACCGGCACTTCTTGTTTGCTTTGTCTATCCACATAAGACATTGTCGGGCCTGCCCAATCGACCTCGATCGTGACACCCGGTTTGTGAATTACGCGGTCTGAATAATCGCGACTGTCCCGCCAGATCTTATAATCTGTACAGAACTTGGTATACCCAACCGGTACTGTCCCATCCGCTCTGCATTTGTCGGTATATTCCTCGTGCAGAAGCTTCATTGTCACACCTGTGCGCTTCAATTCAGCAGTTACGTATTCGTAATCCACTTCGGCATAGATGACGTTTGACGCCTCTTTCTCGGGGAATAGAAGCGTATAGATCTCGGTGTCGGACATCGCTTCTAACCGTTGCTGCGTCAGTCCCTTCGCAGTCGCTCGACTACACACCGTACTGACAGAGTGTTTGGAAACGTGGAGAGTCTTGGCAATCTCGTTCATGGAGAGGCCTTGATTCCGCGCTTCCAGGATTTCTTTGGCTTTAATTCTATTCATTAGAAAAGCCTCCTTCACTTATTTCCTGCTGTGCAGGATGTTATAAGTTTAAGAGGCGGTGCTCATTTGCGAAACTGTATTTTTTCATGTCAGCGGTGCTCATCCGCGAAACGTCGGTGCTCAACTGCGAAAGGGTGGTGCTCATGCGGCGAAAGATTCAAAAGCCCTATACATCTATGATACAGGAGTGTTGGGTGTTTCCAGATTAACAACCTTCCGTGATGTCGTGATTTTCGCGAAATTTCCGGGAGGCTTTTGTTCGCTCAAATTAGAACAAATGTTCTTGACAAGAACCTAGCGAGATGATATAACATTTCACAAGAACGATTGTTCGTTTTATTGCAACTTGAAAACTCAAACCACCAAACAAAGGAGGCCGTCTGCTTGACGATACGAAATCAAGTTGAGCGTGTGTATTAACGATATGAAAAACAAGGCACGTACATCGGTACAGCAAGAGGCACCAGCAAATTGGACCAGAAGAACATCGGATCCCGATGGGTAAGGGCAAGTTATGTCCTGATGATCGGAGCCCGGTGGGTTTGGGAGATTTATGCCCGAACCACTGTCTATTTTGTTGGTGCCTTTTTGTATCCCCGAAAAGGATACACGGCTTCCCTTCTGGTGATTTGAAACCCATAGGAGGATCCTCGCCCTCCGTGAACCTTGACAACTGAATAGCAATTTCAACTCCTACAAAGACACTTGCGCGTAGTCACAGGCCGAGCGTTGAAGCGATGAACGAGCATCGTGATCCGTCACACCCAATGAGCGTTGAAGCAAGAAGGGATGGTTTCCCTGGGAGCTGGAGATCCGAAGAAACTCCCCCAATGGGGAGAGACTTCTTGCTCGGGAGTGGACGATAAATACGGGCAAAGATATGAGAGCAGTAAAGCTCCTAAAACAATCACAGCAAAGAAGATGCTCTGAGAAGGCATTAAAAAACGCGAAAGGATATTGATTTATGAAAGAAGATGAAGAATACAAGCCGCTGGAAGAGCATTCGTTGCAGGAACTGGCGGAAAAAGAATTTGTGCAACGAGATCCGCTGATCGAGCATATGCTACCGCCTGAAGGAACACTCTTGTTCTGCGGTAGCTCCAAGATCGGAAAATCCTGGCTCGCATTTGATATGGGATTGCATATCTGCAAGGGCGAGAAGTTTTGGGGCTACGATGTGAGAAAAGCCGCCGTTCTTTATATCTGTCTCGAGGATGGAGAGCTCCGTCTTCAGAACAGGATGTTTAAGATCGGCGAAGAGGGGCAGAAGGATTTCTATTACGCTACAGAGATCGCTTCGACAGAGGAAGGCATCATAAAGCAACTTGAAGGACAAATGGAAAAGCATCCAGAGATCGGACTAATCATCATCGATTCCCTGACAGCGCTAAGAGCCAAACTAGCCGTTGTCAACAACAATGCATTTATAGATGACTATAGGATCCTGAATGCTTTTCACCACTTTACTAATAACCATCATATCACACTTCTCATCGTACATCACGTAAGAAAGATGAGATCCGAGGATCCGTTTGATGATATTGCCGGAACGAACGGGTTGTCTGCCGCGGCAGATGGATCGTTCGTTTTCCGGAAGGAGAAGTTTACTGATGATGAAGTGAAGCTCTATGCCAAATGCCGGGACACAGGACAACATATGTGGACGATCCGGTTGGATGAGGAAACCTGCATCTGGAAGATGATCCATGAGAGTACTCCGATGGAGGATGTGATTAATAGTGATCCGGATCTAAAAAAGACAGTCGAGTTCATCCGAAAGGAAAGATCTTTCTTTGGGTCGGCTACGGAATTCTGTGAGAGGATCGGTGTTGAGAAAAAACCTCAATCACTCAGCGGGAAACTTTTCAATCACAGAAGAGAACTGGCAAAGCAGGGCATCGATTTCGAACGGACAAGAGGAAACAAAGGATCGATTTTCTGTTTCTCGCTGATTAGTGATGAAGTGACGAACATGTCCCCACCACCCCTGATTGAAGACATCCTACAGCCACAGGAGTTTGTGTCGAACAGTGACGATGTGACGACTTTTTCTCCTACGGAGGGAACAGCAGAAGAATCGTCACTCGCCTCTGAGGGAGAGAATATCGTCACTTCGTCACAAGAACCACCGTAGCAGTCGTTTTCAGATTTTTCCATATCGTCACTTTGTAGATGAACATCATCACTATCTGAAGAACAACTACACGGCGAATGAAATTTCTTTTTCAACTGCTGAAACGGCGGAGCCGTTTTCTAAAAGAAACGGAAAGAACAAATGGAAACCGCGCCGGGGCGCGGTGGAAGAAGAGAAAAGTGCATCACATAAAAGGCAAGCATCGCGGTTGTGAACACAACCGCAGCTTGTCGGGCGGCAGCCCGAACCCACTTTCCAACTTTTAGACCGCGCGGAAGCGCAAATAAACAATGGAGGAACAACAAAATGAAGAATAAAAACATACACATCCGTGTCGATGAAGCGACACATGAAACCATAAAACGGAAGGCGCTGGAATCGTATCTGACCATTTCGGAGTATGTAGTCCAGTGCAGCTTGGGCAAGCAGATCTTCGTCATCCCCGGTCTGGATGAGATGGTTTTGGAGCAGAAACGCATCGGAAATAATCTCAACCAGCTAGCTCATCTGGCCAACGCAGACAAGATTTCTGTCGCGGGATTGGACGAAATGATCGCTGAACATCACAAGCTCACCCAGACTCTGAACGATCTTTTGGAGCGGAGGAGGTGGCGCTGATGGCAACCGTAAACATACTTTCCAACGGAAGTCATCCGGGTGGAGGGGGACTACAAGCGACACTCGACTATTGCATGCAGGATGAAAAGACGATGTACGAAGACCGCAAGCTTGTGTACGGCATGAACTGTTCGGAGCAGGACCCGTATCTGGACATGATGACCACGAAGAAACTGTATGGAAAGACCGGTGGAAGGATGTACTATCACCTGGATCAATCCTTCTCTCCCGACGAGAAAATCACTCCGGAACAGGCTCACAAGATTGCAATTGAGTTCGCCGAAGAGCAGTTCAAAGGGTATGAAGTTCTCATAGCAACCCATGTGGATGCTCACCACATCCACTCCCATTTTGTGGTGAACAGTGTCAGTTTTGAGAACGGATTGAAGTACCATTCGTCAAAAGACAA
>JAFWDK010000034.1 GCA_017513085.1 Clostridiales bacterium
AGCGTACATCCTGAGCCAGGATCAAACTCTCAATAAAATTCTTGAGAGCCTTTTGGCTCTTTGTTTACTTGTTTTTTCAACTCTATGAATTGAACTATTGGCTCGTATAAAAGTAGTAATTACTTTCTGCTCTTCTATTCAATTTTCAAGGTCCGTTCGCGTTCGCTCTCTCGCGAAGCGCTCATATATAGTATCACGAGGTATAGGTAGTGTCAACACCTTTTTTGATATTTTTTCATTCTTTTTTTCAAAGCCTGAAATCAGGGCATTTGCGGGTTCAAAAAATATCTCTTCTCCCGTGAACCTGTTTATTATATTCGGAGATTTCTGTTTCGTCAAAGTCAGATCTCTGCTTCCTTTTTCCAACAAAAAGAGCTGCCTTCTGTGGCAGCTCCTTGATCGGTTTGCATTATTACTTATAAAGATTGTTCGATAGATCTATTTACTACTATTATTATATAGAACCGATTGATCAGATGGTGGATACTTTCAGTTCTTTGCCCGTAAGATCCTGATAGTCCTTCTCAACGATACGATGATGATCCGGATTATCATCTCTTGCACAAAGGCTGACAAATGTATTTCCCATTACAAAGTACAGTGACATGGAGTCCAGGTCATCCGTATCGCTCCAGATACCCAGGAAAGAACAACCTGTTGTCGTCTTACCTTGATCTTCTTTAGTGATACCGTCTGCCAGGTCATGCATAGCCAGGCACCATGCCTCAGCAGTTGCCGGATTCTCAAACACGATGCACTGATAAGACAGTGCGCCATTCTCTGCAGATGCGTTCAGCGCACGGACAGGTTCATCGATACCTTCCAGATAATTGAAACGGTATTCCTGAAGTGCAATATCGTAGTCGTTCTTTCTGCAAAGATCTATAAAATCGCCGGCCAGACCATCAAAGGAATTTCTGAAGTCTGCGCTGGTCGTCGGTTCCGTCGTGGATGACTCCACGACCGGTCTTGTTTTCTTGGTAGTTGTTTCAACTGTAGTAGGCGCTTCGGTAGTCGGATCTTTCTTAGTGCAAGCCACTCCAAAAAGCATCGCGGAAGCAAGCAGTATACTGATCAGTTTCTTCTTCATGCATATGTCCTCTCTTATGAAATAGATATTTCTGAAAATATTATACCATCTATTCGATCTTGAATTATGATTATTCTGCAACAATTTCGAGTCATCTCCCGACCTTATGTATACTAGTATTTCATATTTTCGTATACTTTTCGCATATCTAGAAATGCATTTTGAGGTATGGTTTTATGCACATAATGCTATTTGCTTTTTTGGCGTTGTCATTGAGAAAAAATCATATTAAAATACGCTTGCCAGATTTTGCGAGTGTCGTATTTATGCTTTACATATGAAGCTTGCGATTCGACAGATTTTTATATTTCAGATTATTTTGGGAGTTGGTAGAAATGAAAGTAAAACACGGTTCTAAGGTAGCAATTATTGGAGCAGGTGCAGTCGGATCTTCCATCGCTTTTGCAATGGCTATCCAGCAGTTATGCACAGAACTGGTCTTGATCGACGTAAATCAGGACAAGGCACAGGGCGAGGCTTTGGATATCAGCCATGGTCTTCCGTTCCTCGGCCAGATGGACATCTACGCAGGTGATTATGAAGATGTAAAAGATTGTGATCTGATCATCATCACAGCAGGCATTCCGAGAAAGCCTGGCGAGACACGTCTGGATCTGGCAAAGAAAAATGTCGGTCTTGCGAAGAAGATCACAACAAGCATTATGGAGCACTATACCACAGGTAATATCCTGGTCGTATCCAATCCGGTCGATGTTCTGACCTACATGATCGCAAAGTGGTCCGGTCTTCCGAGAAACCGTGTTCTTGGCTCCGGTACCGTTTTGGACAGTGCCCGTTTCCGTATCCTTATCTCCCAGAAACTTGATATTGATGTACGTAACGTACATGGTTACATCATCGGTGAACATGGTGATTCCCAGCTTCCTGCATGGAGCGCAACAAATATCGCCGGTCTTTCCATTGATGATTACTCTAAGACAACAGGTATTCCTTTCACTCAGGCTGACCGTATCGAGATTGCCGAGAAGACACGTTTTTCCGGCGCAGAGGTCATCAAGCTCAAGGGTGCAACTTTCGATGGTATTGCGGTTTCCGTTTCCACCATTGCCAAGTCTCTCCTCAAGGGCGAGAATACGATCCGTACCGTAGGCAGCGTGCTCTGCGGTGAATATGGCATTCAGGATGTAGCTACCAACGTTCCGACGATCATCGGTGCTGATGGTGTCGAGAAAGTCCTCGAGCTGGATCTTGATCCTCAGGAGCTCCGCTTCCTGCAGGCTTCCGCTGAATCCGTCAAGAAGATCCTTGATGAGGTGAAGGATCTCTAATCAAGATCTGATTCAGTTCTTTTCATAAACGATTATTTGAGCTGCCTCATTTGAAGCAGCTCATTTTTTTGGAGGGATCAATGGCCAGAAGAAACACCGATGCCAAAACACAGGAGCGTAAGGTCGAAGTCGAGAGAAACCTTGCCCGGCTCAGCGCGATCTCAGATCAGGAGCTTTATGAGGAGCTTCATTCTTCTGAAGACGGATTGAATCAGGTGGAAGCCAGTGAGCGGCTGGATGAGTACGGACGGAATATTATTGACAGTAATAATCAGAACAGTCTTTTGCATCGCGTCCGGGAAGCGATCATTAATCCGTTTAATATCGTTTTGCTTGTCGTTTCGATCATAACGCTTGTTACTGATGTCATCATCGCCGATGAACCGAACTGGGCCACCTTTTTGATGCTGGTCTTCGTCGTGGCGGTCTCATCGGTCATTTCTTTTGTTCAGTCCGCCAAATCAAACTCTGCGGCCTCGAAACTTCAGAAAATGATCAGTAACCGTATCGATGTGATCCGAAACGGAAGTGTTCTGGAAGTGGATATGGAAGAAGTCGTTCCGGGCGATATCGTCAAGCTCGCATCCGGAGATATGCTTCCGGGTGATGTGCGTTTTATCGAGACGAAAGACTTATTCATTGATCAGTCCCAGTTGACCGGCGAGAGCAATCCTGTCGAGAAGTTCGGAGGTCCGGATCCGACAGGCAGTGAGATCTCTGAACTGAACAACCTTGGGTTCATGGGAAGCAATATCGTTTCGGGAAGTGCAAAGGCTATTATTCTGACAACAGGAAATGAGACTTATTTCGGGAGCATGGCGAAGAGCCTGAATACTTTTAAAGAAAAGAGCAGTTTCGAGCAGAATATCGATTCCATCAGCCGGCTTCTTATTTCTTTCATGGTCGTTATGGTTCCGGTCATCTTCATTGCAAATTTCTTTACTAAGGGAAGCTGGCTGGATTCTCTTATCTTTGGCGTCACGATTGCAGTAGGTATCATGCCGGAGATGCTTCCGGTCATAATGACCTCGTCTTTGGCAAAAGGCGCGGTGAATATGTCCCGAAAAGAGACGATCGTGAAGCGTCTGGGCGCAATCCAGATCTTCGGGGAGATGGATGTGCTTTGCACGGACAAGACCGGTACTCTGACGCAGGATGAGATCGTCCTGGAAAAGTATATGGATGTTTTGGGACGTGAGGATAAGCGCGTGCTTCGTCATGCGTTCATGAACAGTTATTTCCAGACAGGGTTGAAGAATCTGATGGATGTGGCCATCATCAACCGAGGTGAAAAAGAGGATCTTTCCCCTCTCAAAGAGACTTACATCCGCGAAGACGAGATCCCGTTCGACTTTTCCCGTCGCCGTATGAGCGTGGTGCTTCGCGATCCTAACGGTAAGCGTCAACTGGTAACCAAAGGTGCTGTGGAAGAGATCCTTTCCATCTGCAGTTTTATTGAGATCGATGGCGAAGTCAAGCCGATCACTCCAGAGCTGATCGAGAACGCGCAGAAACTCGCGCACGAGAACAACCTGGAAGGCATCCGTGTGATTGCTGTTGCGCAGAAGAACGAGATCCACGACGTAAATACTTTTGGAGTGGATGACGAGTCGGATATGGTTCTGATCGGTTTCGTCGGATTCCTGGACCCTCCGAAACCATCTGCAGAATCCGCGCTGGCCGCACTCCATAAAAACGGTGTGCGCACAGTCGTCCTGACCGGTGATACGGAAGGTGTTGCCATCAACATCTGCGGCAGACTCGGTATTCCTACCGACTACACGCTGACCGGCTCCAAAGTCGACGAATTGGACGACGAACAGTTGAAAGAAGCCTGTGAAAAGTGTCACATCTTCTCTAAACTCTCTCCTTATCAGAAACAACGCGTCGTCAGTGCTTTTCAGGCAGGCGGACACGTAGTCGGATATATGGGTGACGGCATTAACGACAGTTTGCCGTTGAAGCAGGCGGATGTCGGTATCTCCGTGGATACAGCAGTAGATATCGCGAAGGAAGTCGCGGACATTATTCTTCTGGAGAAAGACCTGAATGTGCTGGACGAGGGTGTTCTCGAAGGCAGAAAGACTTTCGCGAACATGTCCAAGTACTTGAAGATGTCAGTAAGCGGAAACTTCGGAAATATGTTTTCTGTCTTGATTGCCAGTTTATTCCTTCCCTTCCTGCCTTTGCTTCCGGTTCATATCCTTGTGCAGAATATTCTGAACGATTTTGCCCAGCTTGGCATGCCTTTCGACCATGTGGAGAGCGAGAGCATCCTTCTTCCTAAAAAGTGGAATATCGGCGGCATCAAGAAGTTTATGGTCATTTTCGGACTTCTCAGTACGGTTTTGGATGTCGTCTGCTTCTTGATCATGTGGTATGTCTTCAAGTTTAACACGATCGATAAAGCCGGCTTCTTCCAGTGTGGATGGTTCATGTTTGGTGTCATTTCGCAGACGGTGGTCATCCATACGATCCGGACACCGAAGCTTCCGTTCATCAAAGATCGTGCATCGATCCAGCTGACGATCTCCACTCTCTTGATCGTTCTGGTCACTCTTCTCATCGGCTTTACCGGTCTTGCCGGAATATTCGATCTTCCGGTCATGCTCCCGTCGTTCGGACTTTGGCTCTTCGGTATGATGATCCTTTATACCGTCCTGGCTCAGATACTGAAAAAAGTATATATCCGCATGAACAAAGAATGGGTCTGATCAGATCTTCAACCCACAAACAAAAGGCGGCCGCTTCGTGAAGTGACCGCCAGTTTTTTTGTTTGTTTTATCCGTTACAGGATCTTGCGGATCCCCATCTTCTTTCTGCGCTTTCTGATCCGCATGGCGGAAGCAAAAGTGATGATGACCAGACCGGTTACGATCACAGCCAGAACGATCAATACGATGACTAAAGCCGGATGCTCTTCGAAGAGAGACTTGGATGACTCTTCCGGAACCGGAGTAACTGCCGGCACACTGGTCGGAGTCGGATCTGCCGCAACAGTCGGGATCGGAGTCGGGGTTCCGATCTGGATCAGGGATTTATCTCCCGTCGCTTCCTGGCCCTTCGGCGCATTGTATGTGCGATAGTCCATGATATTACCTTTGACACGCACTACAGGATCCGCGTTCCAGCAGGCATCGTGTGCTGCATTGACTACAGTGGCGACATAGACAGTCTGGTGGTCCGACATGCTGTATGGAATACCACATACTGCGGTAATGATCTCATGTCCATTCTCATTGATCGTCAGAACCGTCATACCGGTTCCGGCTGTCTTGGTCGTACCGGTCTTTCCTCCGAACACTTCGATGCAGTGCGTATCCTCGCCCAGGATCCAAGGATCGGTAAGTAGGTTATTGGTATTCTTTACGACCTTCCAACCATCAAAAGGATGCTTGTTGTCTGCTTTAAAGAAGTGAGTCGGTGTGCGGATGACCGTGCGGAAATCCTCAAACTGCAAAGCATAGTCGAACATGAGGGCAAGTTCTTTTGCCGTAGTGTAGTGCGACTCATTCTGCAATCCGTTCGGATTGATAAAATGCGAGTTGGTAAGACCAAGCTGCGCAATCTTCTCATTAGCCACTCTTGCAAACTGTCCGATCAACGACATCGTCGGGGGATTGGTAACCTTTCCGTCTTCGCCGACAGTCGGTGTCAAAGTCGGGAGCGGGTTCTTCGCTGCACGGTGCTTGGCGATCTCTTCGGCCAGGACGTTGGCCGCGTCGTTACCGGAAGGAAGCATCAGACCAAAGTAGAGTTCATTGACCTCGATCTCTTCTCCGACTTCCAGTCCCATCATGGTGGAGTTCGGCGTAGTAGCATTCATTGCCGTCTTGCTGACCGTAACGATCTCATGCGGATCCAGATATTCCATAGCCAATGCCAAAGTCAGGATCTTCGTCATGCTCGCCGGATAGATCTTCTTATCTTCGCTCTTTGCCAGAAGCACCTCCTTGGTCGTTCTGTCGTAGCAAAAATAGGAAGCGCACTGCACCTGATCCAAAGTCGGGAGCTGCAGGTTTTGCTGACCAACTTCACCGGTATTGCCGAAATCGGAAGGAACGGTAGTTTCTCCTGATATCTCCTGTTGTGAAGTTGCCGCTGTGGTCCCTTCTGTTGCGGAAGTCGTATCACTAGACGTCGTAGGATCTGCCCAGACGCTGTGAAAAGCACTTATGGCAATAAGCAACGTTGCCACCGCAGTCTTCCATCCCTTTCCATGCAGGCTGCGGCGTGCGCGGCTTCCGTTTCCTCTCTTATGTAACATGTATTGTGTTTCTCCTTTAGAATGCTCGCAAGAGCGGATCAGGCCTCAGGCTGTTCCGTCTCTGCGATGTTTTCTTCGGAAGTCTGCTCAGCTGCTGTCTCATTATTGTCTACTTCCGCATTACCTTCGGAAAGCTTCAGGTCCTCATTTTCTCCTTCAGCAGTTTCCTCGGTCTCTTCTTCGTGGTCGACTACGGCCACGTCAACGATCAGGCTTCCCTTCGAGCGCATGAGCGTAACGCCCTGCGTAACTCTGGAAAGAACCGGGATCTCCTTGGCCCATAGACGGATCACAATGCCGTCATCGTTGATGATCAGGATATCCTTGTCGTCATCAACGAGCAATGCACGGACAAGTGGTCCTGTCTTATCTGCTACACGGTAGGTCATCAGACCCTTACCGCCACGGGACTGCACACGATACTCATCAAGTTCGGAACGCTTTCCGAATCCCTTTTCCGCGATAACCAGGAGATTCTGATTATCTACAACCGGCGCCATTCCGATAACGGCATCGTCATCACGAAGCGTAATGCCCTTCACACCCATAGTGTTTCGTCCGGTGTTACGGACACAATTCTCATTGAACCGGATCGAGAAACCGTTTCTGGTAACCAGTACGATCTCCTGATTTCCATCTGTCAGATGCACGCCTACCAATTCGTCCTCTTCCCGGATATTGATAGCGATCAGACCGCTCTTGTTGATACGGGAATAATCCATCAGGTTGGTCTTCTTCACAACACCTTCACGGGTCGCCATCGTGAGGAAAGCACCCTCTGTGAATTCCTTGATCGGAATAATGGTACGGATCTTCTCCTCTGCTTCCAGCTGCAGCAGGTTGACTACCGCTGTACCCTTCGCGGAACGGCCGGCCTCCGGGATCTGGTAACCCTTCATGCGGAACACACGGCCACGGTTGGTAAAGCAAAGAAGGATATCATGTGTGGAAGATGTAATGATCTTCGTAACATAGTCTTCTTCGTGAGTGGCCAGGCCTGAAATACCACGGCCTCCGCGATGCTGGCTTCTGTATGTATCGATCGGCATACGCTTCACATAGCCCAGGTGAGTCAGCGTGATCACGATCTGTTCTTCCTGGATCAAAGATTCGTCATCGATCTCATCTTCATCCGGCGGACCGATCTCTGTTCTTCTTTCTTCGAAATACTTCTTCTTGATCTCGAGGATCTCGTCCTTGATAACTTTACGGAGCAGAGTCTCATCGTCAATAACATTGCGGAAATAAGCAATACGCTCGTCCAGTTCTCTTGCCTCGGCTTCGAGCTTTTCTCTTTCCAGACCGGTAAGACGACCCAGACGCATATCAACGATGTGCTGCGCCTGCTTGTCAGAGAAACCGAAACGCTCACAGAGTCTCGCCTTAGCCTGTTCCTCTGTACGGGAAGAACGGATGATCTGAATAACCTCATCGATATTATCGATCGCAATCAGAAGGCCTTCCACGATGTGTTTACGGGCAAGTGCTTTTTCCAGGTCATACTTGGTACGGCGCAAAACGACATCTTCCTGATGCGCCACGTAATAAGTCAGCGCGTCAAGCAGATTGATGGTCTTCGGTTCCAGACGGCCTTCGCTGTCCGGGACCAGAGCCAGCATATTGGCGCAGAATGCGTCCTGGATCTGGGAATTCTTATAAAGCTGATTCAGTACCACATTGGCATTTGCATCACGGCGGAGTTCAATAACAATGCGCACTTTCTCGTTACGGTCAGACTCGTCGCGGATATCGGAGATACCTTCGATCTTCTTCTCCTTGACCAGCTCGGCGATCTTCTCGATCAGGCGGGCTTTATTGACCATATACGGCAGGTCATGCACGATGATACGGGCACGGCCATTGCTCATGACTTCGATATCGGTGTGGGCACGTACTACGATACGGCCTTTACCGGTCCTGTATGTATCGTTAATGCCCCGGCGACCGAGGATCATGCCGCCTGTCGGGAAGTCAGGGCCCTTGACTACAGTCATGAGGTCATCGATCGTGGCTTCCGGATTATCCAGGAGCATGACAACACCATCGATCACTTCGCCCATGTTATGCGGCGGGATATTCGTCGCCATACCTACAGCGATACCGACAGAACCATTTACCAGAAGATTCGGAAAACGTGACGGAAGCGCAACAGGCTCAACATCATGTTCATCAAAGTTCGGGCGGAAGTCGACCGTACCCTTGTTAATGTCGCTCATCATTTCCATGGCGACCTTCTGTAGTCTTGCCTCTGTATAACGGTAAGCAGCCGGCGGGTCACCGTCCATGGAACCGAAGTTACCATGTCCTTCTACCAGCATATAACGCATGGAAAAGTCCTGTGCGAGACGTACGAGGGCATCATATACGGATGCGTCGCCATGCGGATGGAAACGGCCGAGCACGTCACCTACGGTAGTCGCGCACTTACGATATGGCTTATCCGGCGTAAATCCCTGTGTGTACATGGAGTACAGGATCCTTCTATGTACCGGCTTCAAACCATCCCGGATATCCGGCAAAGCACGGTCAGAAATAACACTCATCGCATAATCGATGAAGGATTTCTTCATTTCTTTTTCAAGATCCACCGGTATGATCGTGGTCTGTTCGGAACAGAAAATCGCGTCAACTTCGGCTTCCTGCTGCTTTCTCAGATCCTTCCCGGATAAGTTCTCATTTGTAGAATCAGACATCAGTCTTCCTCCCTTATTCCTTATTACAAATAGTCACCCAACTATTTTACCACAACAACCCGTTTTTCGGTGGTCAAAATCAAACTTTTTGTATAGAATAAATGCGAAATCTTTGCAACAGATTTCAAGACTGTCTCGTCTAATAATTGAAGCAGAAAGGGAGCAAGATGGCACCGGATATCGTTTCAGAAACGGAACATTACCAAAAGCCCGATGTGGAAGAGCTTTTTACGCTTTATGGCAACGATGTGCTGCGTATGTGCAACGTCTACCTGCGGAAACAATCTCTGGCCGAGGATGCTTTTCAAGACGTATTCGTTAAGGTCATGACACGTCTGGATTCCTGGCGTGGCGAAAGCGATATTAAGTACTGGCTCTTGTCGATTGCAAGAAATGTATGCCTGGACTATCTGAAGTCTTCTTATATGCAAAGGACCAGTTTCCTGGGCGATCTTCTCGACCGTGTGAAGCCGCGCAGCGAAGAAAAGAAGCGCATCAAGCCGCTTCCCGGGAACCAGGTCGAGGATCGTCTGATCGAGAAACTCGATGACAGTAATCCTCTTCTGGATGCAGTCCAGTCTTTGCCACCGAAGTACAAGGATGTGATCCTTCTTCGTTTCTACTTCGACATGGATAATGCCCAGATCGGCAAACAGCTCGGCATTACGGAAAGTTCCGTAAGAAGCCGTCTGATGCGTGCACGGGAAAAATTGAAAGATTATTGGAAGGAGGAAGAGTAATATGTTTGGAGATGATCTTAAGAAGAGTCTTGAACCGATCCAGGTTTCAGAAGAACTCTTGGAAAAAACAAGAAAATCCATAGAAGCCGCGCGTCTTGAGCAGGCCCAGACCTCTTTGGAAAAAGCTTTCAAAAAGAGTTTCTCTTCCGGTAAATATGTTCGTATCGGAGCGATGGCCGCTTGCGCCATCCTTGTAGGTATCGGATTGTGGGCCGTTCTTCCTGCCTTAGGCCGAAAGTCTACAGAAAAAGCTGACGCTGTAGCATACGATACGACCAAAGCATTGGATAGGAATATGGTAGCAGAAGTAGACAGTCTTATGCCTACAAGGCTCGAGACTACCCAGCTGGCAACAACAACGATGGAGAACGAATGTATTGAATCCGAAGACTCATACGACGACGATTATGAGAATACTTTCCCGGAAGCTGAGGAAACTGCCGCCGATGAAACTGTTCCAAGCAAGGGATCAAATTACTTTCTTGCTTCCACAGCACTCATAAATGGCAAAACACTATCCATCAATAGCAAAAGGAACGCTCTGACATGGGGGTCCGATACCAACAGCACTCTTCCGGCGTTGCCTGCACTCGATAGTAACAATCGGATCGAGGGCATATCGTTCATCGCACAAAGCAATCTTCTTTGTGTAGTGACCAGTGCTGATGCCGGTAGTGATCTTGCATATGGAACATGCACTGCATATATTTATTCGCTCAAAGACAATACATGGAAGAAGGAATTTGTCGTTTCGCAGTACGGAGAACTCATCAAAGCCGTCGCCAATGACAGCAATCTCCTTCTCATGACCAAATACCAAGTGACAGATCCGGACGCCGGTTCCAGCATCCCGGCTCTTAAGGCGGATGATGGACACTGGGAACCACTCGATTCCTACATCTATTATGAGAACCACAAACCGGGCGGAACTTATTATCTTACCATCACTTCCGATCTGGTAAATAATCAGGTTGTCAATGTCTCTATCACTTACAAGTGATACCCGGAACAACAAAACAGGTGTAAACAAAAGGAGCCGTCTTACAAGATCGGCTCCTTTTCCGGTTTTCCTTGTCCACGAGGATATTTCGGTGGTGTCGGGCGTATCTTGCGGATCACAACGATCGAGCGCTGCATGTCCGTACCCGGAAGAGTAAATGTATGCACCGTTTCCAGTGTGCCGCCCAGGGTAACGATTGCCTTTTGCGCTTCTTCTGTTTCTTCTTCCGCATGTCCTTTCATAGCCAGAAAGATACCACCGACTTTCACATACGGAAGGCAGTATTCACAAAGAGTCGGCAGCGCAGCGACAGCACGAGCTGTAGAAATATCGAATTTCTCACGATATTGCTTGGATTTAGCACACTCCTCGGCCCGGCCGTGCACGGTCTTGATATCCGAAAGCTGAAGCTGTTCACAAACTGCATCCAAAAATGCGATGCGCTTCTTCAGAGAATCCAGAAGAGTCACGGAAAGCCCGCTCATCGTAACCTTCAGCGGGATACCCGGAAAGCCTGCTCCCGTGCCGACATCGATCAACGAAAGATCTCGGCGTCCTTGCTTTCTTTCTTCGTCCTCAATATGGGAAACCAATGTTAGAGAGTCGATAAAATGCCGAATGGCAATTCCCTGATCATCGACGATATTTGTCAGGTTCATCTTCTCATTCCACTTGCGGAGCATCGCGGCATAGACCTGAAACGCACGGATGCTTTCTGCAGAAAGCGGCACCGATATATCTTCACTTCCGGATGTCAGGAAAGGCGAGATTTCATGGGCTTTGGAAATATCTTCCTCACTTGTCACGATAGGCTCATGTTTAGGCACAGTCATTAAAGCCGGTGCCGAAGTTTTCTCTTTAGGCGAAGACTTGACGTTTTCCTTTTTCTTCGCCCCTTTTCCGCCTCCGGTCATCTTGTTGCGAAGCGCGCGCTTATCCTCCGGAGAAAGGCCGTTTCCACCTTGTGGTTTGATCTTCTTATTCATGCTGTTCTTCTCCTGCTTCACGTGCCTGTCGTTTTTGTGCATCCAGATAGACCAGCAGAACCGCTATATCTGCCGGTGAAACACCGGATATACGGGAAGCCTGTCCCAGAGACATCGGCTTCCTCTGCATCAGTTTGCTTCTTGCCTCCAAGCGGAGTCCTGAGATCTGATCATAGGGAATATCCGGCGACAGTTTCTTTTTTTCGAGGCTTGCGAATTTCCGTATACGTTCTTCTTCCAAAGCCAGATAGCCTTCGTATTTAATGTCGACTTCTACGGCAAAAATAACGTCCTCCGGAAGATTCGGACGCTTTGCATCCACCGGTGCCAGATCCCGGTAGTGGATCTCCGGACGTTTAATAAGTTCTGAAAGCGAGATACCGGAGTGTGTCAGAGTACTACCGCAACGCTCCAGGATCCGGTGCAGTTTCTCACTCGGAGGAAGATGTGTACTGCGAAGGCGGCTCTTCTCCTCTTCAATGGCATTTTTCTTCGCCACAAAAGCCTGATAACGCTCTTCGGAGATCAATCCGATGTTATGTCCTATTTCCGTCAGCCGTGCGTCAGCATTGTCCTGTCGGAGGAAAATACGGTATTCGGCGCGGGAAGTCATCATACGATAGGGTTCCTGCGTTCCTTTAGTGACCAGATCATCGATCAGGACACCGATATACGCCTGGGAACGGTCAAGAATAACCGGTTCTTTTCCAAGCACTTTCATCGCAGCATTGATCCCGGCCATAAGTCCCTGAGCAGCCGCCTCTTCGTAGCCGGAAGATCCGTTGATCTGTCCTGCCGTAAAAAGACCGCTTACTAAGGTAGACTCTAAAGACAGATCCGCTGTTGTCGGATCGATGCAGTCATATTCGATAGCATAGGCCGCCCGCTGGATATGGGCTTTTTCTAGACCCGGGAGAGAATGTACCATCTGTACCTGTACCTCTTCCGGAAGGCTGGTGCTGAATCCCTGAAGATACAGCTCACGTGTCTCTTCTCCCATCGGCTCCACAAATATCTGGTGCCTGCTCTTATCCGGGAATCGCATGAATTTATCTTCAATAGAAGGACAGTACCGGGGACCGATTCCTTCGATCACACCGCTATAAAGCGGCGATCTGTCCATATTCTCCGTAATGACCTTTCTGGTCTCTTCGGTCGTCCATACCGCATAGCAAGGGATCTGATCCTTGGGCGGAACGATTCCTTTCATCTCGTTTTCGAAAGAAAAAGGCGGCATATCCGGTTCGCCCGGCTGGATCTCCATAACAGACGTATCTACCGTTCTCGAATTCACACGCACCGGAGTTCCGGTCTTGAAGCGCTGCATCGTGATCCCGGCCTCTGCCATACTCTTCGAAAGTCCCACAGAACGGGAAAGACCATCCGGTCCGCTTTCCACGATGACCTCTCCACGGATCGTTCGGGATTCCATATATGTACCGGAGCAGATCACGGCCGCTTTTATATGGTAGCACGCACCGCTTCTCGTCCGTACACCGTTGAGGATCTTCCTATTCTCCCCGTCTTCCCAGAAGAGCTCTACGACCTCGCCTTGTATCAGCGATATATTCTCTTCATTTTCAATTCTTTCCTTCATTCGCCGGCTATAGGCAGCACGGTCCATTTGAGCACGAGGGGAAAAAACGGCAGGTCCTTTCGAGCGGTTCAGCATACGTGTCTGGATAGCGGACAGATCCGCCATTTCACCCATTACGCCGCCCAGCGCATCTATCTCACGGACAAGCTGCCCCTTTGCAGTTCCGCCGATACTCGGGTTACAGGGAAGATTTGCCAGCTGGTCCAGATGCAACGTAAAAAGCACTGTGGAAAGTCCCAGGTGCGCACAAGCAAAGGCGGCTTCGCAGCCCGCATGTCCGGCGCCGATCACGGCCACATCGTATGTGCCTGCTTCATACCAGGTCTTATTCTCTTTTAGCTGTTCCCAGTTTCCCATATTCTCTCCTGTTACTTTCCAACGCAGAAGCGTGAAAAGATCGTATCAACCAATGTATCACTTACCGACTTTCCGGTGATCTCTCCCACATCCTCGAGTGCCGAACGAAGAAGCAATGCAGGCCCTTCGAGGGGATCACCCGCACGTAGCGCGGCGATACTCTTTCCTACTTTATCCAAAGCAGATGAAAGAACTTCAAAGTGTCTTCTGTTGGTCAGAAGCAGTTCAGAAGAAGAGGAGGCCCCCTTCTCATCGTAGGCACTTCTTATGAATTCTTCAATCTTCCGAAGTCCCTCGCCGGTGGCTGAAGAAAGGCTGGTGCAAAGATCCGGTTCTCGAGTATATCCTCTTTCGGAAATCAAAGACATGACCTTCTCTTCCTGATTCTTAACCGTCTCTTCATCGGATGTATCCGACTTACTTATCAGAAGCGCAATCTTCGTTTCTTTCGGAAGACGCATGATCGGATCGATCAGATCGGTAATGGTCTTCTCTTTCTCATCCGTCGATACGAGCCAGAGCACAGCATCTGCTTCGGTGATTGCAGCGTTTGCACGGTTGACACCGATCGCTTCGACCACGTCATCTGTCTCTCGGATACCGGCAGTGTCGATAAGCTTGACCGGAACGCCACGAATACTCGTTACGACTTCCAGCGTATCTCTCGTCGTACCCGGCACATCCGTAACGATGGCTCTGTCATATCCGCTCAGGCGATTCAGAAGCGAAGATTTTCCACTGTTTGGAATTCCACAGATGACGACTCTCATCCTCTCCGAAAGGATACGCCCCTGTTTATAAGACTCTGTCAAGTTCTTAAGAGGAGAATAAACCGACTTTTCCAGTCCTTCCGCATAATTCGCCTTGGTCTCTCTATCGTCCTCGTCTTCGATCTCATCGATCCATAGCTCGAAATGCGCAAGCTGTGCGAAGAGGCTCGCAGAAATGTCCTCGGCCTGCTGTTTCAAAGATCCGGAAAGTTGGGATTCCGCGGCACGAAGCGCCAGCTCCGAGTCTGCGGCGATGACATCCATTACGGCTTCCGCCTGGGAAAGGTCGATTTTTCCGGCGATAAAAGCATTCTTGGTAAATTCACCGGGGCCGGCCATTCTGGCGCCGTTTTCCAGCAAAACGCGAAGGATCTCCTGCCGGACGGTCAAGCCGCCATGACAAGAGATCTCTACTGATTCTTCACCTGTATAAGAATGGGGTGCGCAAAAACGCGTCACCATGACTTCGTCGATGGTTTCATTCGAGTCAGGATCGATAAACATCCCGTAAGCAACGGTGTACCCTGCCATCTCCGTGACAGTTTTGGCATCGCCTGCTGCACGCCGGATACGGATGACCTTATCCGCCACGGAAGCGGATCCTTCACCGGCCATACGGATCACTGCGATCCCACTCACTCCGGGTGGCGTAGCACATGCGCAATACGGCTTATCCAAAGATCAATCGCCTCCCCAAAGAAAACCGGTATTACTCTTCGAGAGTAACAACTACCTTACGGTTCGGTTCTTCACCTTCACTATGTGTGGTAACACCCTTCACTCCCTGAAGTTCTGCATGAACGATACGACGCTCTGCCGGGTTCATCGCTTCCATAACAAATGCTTTCTTACTGCGCAAAACATGGTTCGCAGCCTTATGTGCCATGGAAACCAGGACTTCTTCTCTATGTTTTCTGTAACCACCGATATCCAGAACGACTCTCAGTCTTTCTTCGCTATGACGGTTAGCTACCAGATTTGTCAGATAAGAAATGGAATCCAGAGTCTCACCGTGACGGCCGATTGCAGCACCGCAATCCTGACCGTTAACAGTAATATAGATCACATCTTCCTCACGATAAGAATCGAGTTTACCATGAATACCGATTCCGGAGAGAACTTCTGCCACAAAAGAAACTGCGGCATCTTCTGCTTCACCGGCCTCATCACCCTCGAAGGACTCGTCATCACCATAGTAAACGTCATTATCGTCATCCTCTGCCACATCATCGGTAGCAGATTCATCGTCTACTTCTGCAGTAACGCGTACTGTCACTTCCTTTGTGCCTAATCCCAGGAAACCTTTCTCCTGATCGATCACTTCAACCTGAGCGTCTTCTTTTTCAACACCGAGTTCGCTCAAAGCAAGCTCTACGGCTTCATCAACAGACTTCGCTGTTTTTTCGATCGTCTTTTTCATTACCTGCTATCCTCCTTGTCGCAGATGTATGCCATCCGCAATATTATTTCTTTTTCTTACCGGAGCCACCTGCGGCCTCAGCAGCCAGCTGTGACTTCTTCTTGAATGCATTCTTCTTCTGCTCTTTGAGTTCTCTTGTCTTCTCTTCAAACGGCTTCGTAAACATAAAGTATGTCAGAATGATCTGAAGAATACCCATAATGTTACCTACGATCCAGTAAAAACCGAAAGCTGCCGGCAACGAGAATGTTGTCCAGAGCATGAGGGCCGGCATCAGGAACGTAAAGATCTTCGTAGTTCTTGCCGCCGGATCATCCGGTTGATTGTTCGCCGGATTCAGCTTCGCTCTCTTCTTCTCTTCTTTTTTCTGCTTCGCATTCGGCTTGGTAAAAGAAGTAAGCATCGTCTGCGCGATCGTTGTCAGAAGTACAAGGATCGGAACGATCAGAAGCGGTACATACGTACCCGGATCACCGGAGATCGTACTCGGATTCCAACTCGGAGTAAGACCGAGATCCAAACCAAGGAACTTCATATCAAGTACCTGCTCAACCTTGATCAGGCCCTGGCCGACAGCTTTCACCATCGCGCCGGCATCCTTGGTCAGAAGGTTAACGAGCGGGATATTATCCGAGGTAACACTCTTCAATCCCAAAAGATCACCGATCTGCTTGAGATTGCTCTCGCTGACGCCCATAACATACTGAAGCGGACAACGTACAACATACCACATCGGGAAAAGGAAAAGGATCGGAAGCAACGGCAGAAGGCAACCGGACAAAGAAGAAATACCATTCTCCTTGAACAGTTTCTGCAACTCTTCTTCCTGTTTTTGTTTATCATCAGGATATTTTCTCTTGATCTCCGCCTGCTTATCGCTCAGAGCCTGTTGTTTCATCATGGCTTTCTGAGAACGGATATTTAGAGGAAGCGTAGCGCCACGAATAATGATCGTCAAGAAAATAATGGCCAGACCATAGCTTCCGAAATACTCATATAGAAGATTGGCCACCCAGCCGAAAAGCACTGTAAGCGGTGTCCAAATACCCGCTCCGAGCTTATAGATAAGCGTTAACTGCATGTATTACTCCTGTTCCTTCCAATGCCCCTGCGCCGTGATGCGCTAGGCATAAGTATACCATATTACTTAAGTGGGTCATAGCCACCCTTACAGAAGGGATTACAACGGAGAATACGCCACAGGCCCTTCAGGCCTCCTCGAACGAATCCATATTTCTCTATGGCTTCCAGTGTATACTGCGAACAAGTCGGTGAAAAACGGCAATGCGCAATGTGGTCCGGTCCGTGCGAGGACTGGTACAGCCGAATCAGTTTCACCGCAAGTTTCTTCATAATCATTCTCCGGATTTCAATAATCCCAGACTGCGAAGATGTCTTCCCATCTCTTTTTCCACTTCCTGGAAAGTGGGAAGTACGTCTCCTGATCGCATCAGAAAAATAATGTCATACCCCAGAAGGACATCCGGTTCATATTTCGCAAAAGCCTCACGTAACAGTCTCTTGGCACGGTTCCTGGCAACCGCCGTCTTCCGTCCATGGCTGTTAGTAAAACCGACTCGCAACAATCCCGTCGGAATCGGCGTCAGATTATGTTTCAAGGTCGGACTTCTCTTAAACGCATGCACTGCCAGATACCGTCCGGTCGAAAACTTTCCCCTCTTATATATACGGGAAAACTCATAATTAAAACGCAGTGTCTGCGTCGACTTCAACATTACGCAAAATATCCCCCGGTTTCCTTATAAAAAAGGACCACTTGGGTGATCCTTATACGGTAAGACTCTTTCTGCCCTTCAGTCTTCTTCTCTTCAGAACATCACGGCCTGTAGCGGTCTTCATTCTTGCACGGAAACCGTGAACCTTAGATCTCTGTCTTTTCTTAGGCTGATATGTCATCTTCATATGGATCTACCTCCAAAATTAGTTTCTTTACCTTTTCTTACACGAATAATCGATACGAATAGCGATAGAATTATACTAGGTGTCAAGTATAAAGTCAAGCCACAGTTCAAATCACCAGATCGAACTGTGCATCTGGACGATCTTTCCATCTTTGATATAGACACGCGGAATACGTTTTCCGACCAGGCAGGTAACTTCGTAGTTGATCGTATCCAGCATATCGGAAATCTCGTCGACCGGAATCTCTGCCTCTACGCCTCTTGACTTCTGCTTACCGAAAAGCACTACTTCGTCGCCGACCTTCGGTTTTTCGTCAAAGTCCGTCACATCCACCATGCACATATCCATGCAGATATTGCCGACGACCGGAGCGCGTCTTCCGTGGATCAGCACTTCCGCACGATTGGAAAGACGCCGCAGATATCCATCCGCATAGCCGATAGCGATCGTTGCGATCGTACTTGGTCTTTCTGTTGTAAAATGGCGACCGTAACTGATCGTTTCTCCTACCGGGATCTCTTTAACATGCACGACACTGGACTTCAGCGTCATCGCCGGACGGACTTCGAAATCCGTATAAGGAGCCGGGCAGCCCTTCGGCATCATGCCGTAAGTAATAAGGCCGGCACGTACCATATCCATATGCATTTGCGGGAAACGAAGAATACCCGCGCTGTTGCAGATATGCTTTGTCGGTATCGTCAAGCCACGCTTTTCCAGTTCTTCCGCCATTTTCGAAAACGCAGAGAACTGCTTCATGGTGTATTCATCATCATCTGTATCAGACATGGCAAAATGCGAAAACATACCTTCGATCTCGATGCCCGGAAGCTCTGCGATCGCCAGGATCGCTTCGATCGAGGACTCTCCTTCCAGGAATCCCAGACGGTTCATGCCCGTATCGTATTTGATATGGATGCGCGCGGTACGCTCCAGAATGATCGCCTTTTTCGAAATCGCCTTAGCATATTCAAGCGAATATACCGCCTGTTCGATATCATTTTCGATCAACTGGGAAATACGTCTCGGATCAGTATGACCCAGGATCAGGATCGGCGCCGTGATACCGTTTTGACGAAGCTCGATAGCTTCATCCAGCATGGATACTGCCAGTTTATCTGCTCCGTTCTCCAGCAGGACACGCGCGGTCTCGATTGCTCCATGACCATAAGCATCTGCCTTTACGACCGCCATGATCTTCGCAGACCGCTTCGTCACGCGACGGATCTCACGCATGTTCTCCGCCAGTATATCCAGATTGATCTCCGCCCAGGAGCGGTTCGGAAAATTCTCCATCATAGTTGCATTCCTTCTTCCCAATTCAGCATCTTAAAACAAGTTCCGTAATAGTCCCCGAGCATGGTCGGAAGCATCGCCCTCTTCCCGTGCTCTCTCGCGCAAAGCTCTCCGGCCAGGCTGTGGATCCGCACCGCGCAGATCGCAGCATCCGCTTCCGGCATCCCCTGTGCCAGAAGTCCGGCCAGTAGTCCGGCCAGCACATCACCGGATCCGCCTTTGGCAAGACCCGAATTGCCCTCCTGATTACTATACCACTTCCCATCAGGAGTAAATATGTTCGTTTGATTACTTTTCAGCACAAGCACGACACCTTTTTCTTCGGCAAAAGCACCTGCCGCGGTCATGTCGTTTTCTCTCCATGCAGGGCAAATCCTTGAGAATTCGCCGATATGCGGAGTCAGCACCGCCGGTGTCCTCCCCTCCTTGACTCGGGAAAAGACAGCGTCTCTCACACTCTGATCCAACGCCAGAAGAGTCAGTGCACCGGCATCCAATACCAGATGGCCCGCTTCCCCGGAAGCAACAACTATATTTTTCGTCAGATCTTTTCTCGACGGAGGAATACCAGGTCCGATCAGACAGGCATCCTTGTCCTTCAGCATTCCGGAAAACCATTGCGGATCCTTATCCACCGAACTTCTATACGGCACAAGTTTACACGAGGGATCCTCTTCTGTTTTTTCAGGGATCGCCATTCCTAAGGCCTCCGGACACATCGTCATCAATGGTGTGATCAGTTCCCGCTCAGTCAGGATATAGACCAGACCGACTCCGCTACGCAGCGCAGAATATGCCGACATATAGGCAGCACCGCCCATTCCGACGCTTCCCGCATAGAGCAGCAGTCTGCCAAAAGTGCCCTTGTGCCCGGAATCAGGGCGCAATGGGCACTTGGTCATGATCAGTTCATTGTCCAGGATGATTGGTGTATTCTCCATCTTTCACCTCAAGTTCAGCGCTTCGGCACTTCACTGATCGTGGAGATATCGAAAGGTGTCTCCTGATATACGTAGTAGTTCAGCCAGTTCATAAACAGAAGCGTAGAACTGCTGCGCCACTTCATGTGCGGTTCCTGATTCGGATCATCGTTCGGGAAATAGTTTTTCGGCACATCGATCGGCAAACCTTTCTTGATGTCCCGGAAATACTCATCACGCAATGTATTCACGTCATATTCCGAGTGACCGGTAATGAAGATCTGTCTTCCGGAAAGATCCGAAACCGCGTATACACCGCATTCTTCCGACTCGGAAAGGATACGAAGGTTCGGATGACGCTCGATATCCTCTTTCTTCACTTCTGTATGGCGGGAATGCGGCACATAGAAATAGTCGTCAAACCCGCGGAAAAGTTTCACCGGCTTCGTGTACGTCATGCTGTGCTCGAAAACGCCGAACACTTTCTTCGGCAAATTGTACTTCGGAATTCCGTAATGATGATACAGACCGGCCTGTGCACCCCAGCAGATATGTAAGGTGCTGTATACATGCGTCTTGCTCCAATCCATGATCTCACAGAGTTCTTTCCAGTATGCCACTTCTTCAAACTCCATGAGTTCCACCGGCGCACCGGTAATGATCATGCCATCGTAGAAGCGGTCTTTGACGTCCGCGAAAGTCTCATAGAACTTCACGAGATGCTCTGTGGCCGTATGCTTCGGATGATAAGAAGCCGTATAAAGAAGATCGATATTCACCTGCAAAGGAGAATTCGAAAGCGCTCTTAAAAGCTGTGTCTCCGTCGCGATTTTATCCGGCATCAGGTTCAGTATAAGAAGATGCAGAGGACGGATGTCCTGGTTATAGGCACGCTCCTCCGTCATCACAAAGATGCGTTCTTTTTCTAGGATGCCGGTAGCCGGCAGATTGTTTGGAATACGGATCGGCATAGTGATCAACCCTCCTCATCCATACAAAGGAATTCATTTAGTATCGAAGTCTTAGGCACGAAAGTCTCCTTAGCCTGTGGGATCAGGCTCAACCAGGATTCCAGCATACGTGCTTTGGCCACTGCCTTCTCGATATTGGCAAAATCCTTGGGCGGAACCGATCTCTCCATAAAGACAGACGGTGCCAGAAGGCCCTGGTCGTATGCGGACAAAGCTTCCGCGATATCATGCTTGGCCATTGCCGCGATCACCAGCGGTTCATAAGCCAGGAAAGAATTCACGTGATAGTCGGCTTTGGTCAGATAATCTCTATAGTAGTTCTGCTCGGAACTCTCGATCATCGGCCAGTAATCGATCGTCGTCAGGGCATGCGCGCCACGATGACGCACATCACGCACGATACGGCGGAGCATACGCAGATCATCGCTGTCCAAAAGTCTCCTGTCGGACATGACAGACGCGTATGGCATAATGAAGATACCCATATACTGTTCTCTGTCGAAACTGCCTGTCGTAATGTCACAAAGTCCATGCAGACCTTCAACTACGACCACACCGTCTTTTCCGATACAGATCGGCGGTTTGTTCGACTCGACGCGCTGACGTACCATGAAATCAAATGTCGGCGGAACGACCTCATCTCCACTGACCAGTTTAGCCAGATCGATGCTGGCCAGACGCATATCCAACGTGTCCACGCTCTCAAAGTCCGGTCTTCCTTCATAATCAAAATTCAGTGCTCTTGTATCGTAATAATCATCCAAAGATAAGCGGCTGGCCTTCTTTCCGTTTTGCTCAAGCTCAGCAACCAATCTGTCTGTAAATGTCGTCTTACCGGAAGAAGTCGGACCGGAAACAAATACTACTTTTACCTTCGGCCGGGAACATACTTCCTTGGCGATCTCCGCCGTCTGACGGATAAATCTTGATTCTGCTTTTGAAATAAATTCGGGAAGTCCGAAGACTCCCAGCATATCTTCCAGATCATCGATCGAGACCCGGATCTTATCTGATAAGTTTGCCATATCTCTTCTCCTACACTTTCATCACTTGTCGGTAAAGTCGGAAAGGACCAGCATACTGACAAGCTTGTCGTACCAGTACTGTAAAAAGCGCGCGACACAAAATACGATTCCGGGGATCAGGATCGCCGCGCAAATAATGAGGACCACTACTACTACGACGTATACGCCACCTGAGATAACACCCAGCACGGTGGCAAAAGTACCTGCTGTATCAACATATTTCGCGGTAAATTTCTCGAGCGTTTCATTGAGATACGTAATGAGAAAATCCTGAAGGTCACCGAATGAAACCGACAACTTCGGGCGTGCCCACGCTGTGATCAATAAAGTCAGTGCGCCTATTTTCGTAAGCTGCACAAGTAATACAGGAATCTTGCCCCAAATGGGCATTCGGTAATACCCGAAGCAGATTGCCGGGCAAAGGAAAAACAAAACAACAAAAATAATGATCTTCGTCAGGAAATTACCAGTGATCCAGCCGTTAAAATCGCCGGTGAGGTAATTGTAGACCACGAGAAGATCAACAAAAAGTCCATATAAGAGAAAAAGGGATGTATGGCGACGGTTTTCAAAGTCGGTATCGCTCCACAAGCGTCCAAGTAATAGTCCTTCCAGATAATCCACTTTTCGTTCCCTTTCAAGAAAAAATAGTCTTTGTTTATTGTATCAAAAAAGCGGGATGAAGTCACCCTCTTAGCGGAGACGGAAAGAAGTCTTCGCCACTTCTTCGATCACCTGTCTGTACGCCGCCCATTGTTTCGGGAAACTGCTGACTCCGCACGCTTTCAAAGACTCTCCATCCGAGAAACGGATGATCACGGACCAATCCTGCGGGAAGGACGCTGTCATGGAACCCATCAGATGACCTACTCCGCTGGCATAATCAGATGCCCAGGAAAGAAGTTCCGTACCGGGAAGTTTCTTGCGGATGTTGGCTACCGCCTCAGGAGAAAGTGCTCGAACAAAATCATTGTTCCACATATGTGTATCTGTCCAGGCCAGTCGTCCTGCACCCAGATCCAGCATGGCCTTGAGGCTTCCTCTCCGGTATCCGGAAAGCTCTGTCTCAATAGAAACGATATCGTTATAGTCGTGCTTCGTATCACTCATCGATAATGCCTCACTAATCCAAACCACATCATGCAAAACAGTCTTGCTCATGAAACCTTCACTCCATAGATCGCCGGAGAACGCTGCGCGATGACGATCATATCGTCCACGACGATCGGCGATGCTTCAAAATTACCAAGTTCACCCTGCTTCAGACCCTGGATCAGACCAATACGGGTACCCGTCTGTCCGTCAACCAGATGTCCTTGTCCCTGGCTGTCAAATACAACGATATAGCCATTGCCCTGTTCGTCATAAATGTCTACCGGAGAACTCCAGGAATATGTATTCCACTCATATTTCCAAACTTGAGTGCCTGTGGTCTTATCATACGCAACCAGCGCATTACCATATGAAACATTTTTCGTCATACAGTAAGAGAAAATAACCAGATTGGACATGGATTTTTTACCGGAAATCGGTGTTCCGAGCATACCACCGTTGATATCATCGCTGGAACTTGTTCCGTTATGCGTATAACAGCTTTGGGAGGTATCCCAGACGCTTTCACCTGTCATTGCGTCAATTTTATAAGTATATGCCGCACCCTGGTAATCCAGTGCGCCTTCACTCTGTCTCTGCCAGTCAACTTCTGTTCCGGTGTAAAGATAGATATGTCCGTTCTCTTCTTCCAGAACCGGCGTAACATCGGAGTCATCATCCAGTCTTCTGGACCATACAAGCTGAAGCGTATTCAGATCCAGACAGATCAGGTTGCCTGCATTATCCGTGCACCAGCCGTAGTGATCATAGATCGCCATCGAGCTCTCTATGCCAAGCTGCTTGCCGGAAACGCCATCAAAAATATAGCGGTAAGCGATCGTCTCCGGAGAAATCGTAAGCACACCGGAACGAGGATTAAACTGCGTATTCAGTTTCACGGTATAGATCATACCATTCTCACTCGGGTAGATGAGCGTATCGGATTGTGCGTCAATGATCGGGGACGAGTCGCAGGCACCCCATGTGGTTCTATGCGCACGCGGATCCAGACCCGGCTGATACAGCATCTCTTCACCTGTAAGAAGATTATAAATTCGATAACCGATCTTGCCTCTCTCGCCATTATCGTCGCCTTGTCCTACAAAAAGCATAGGATAGCCGCGAGGATCCACTGCCGGAGTACCCTTAATGGTGGCACCGACATTGATCGGTTCTCTTGTTTTCTGTCCATCATCCAAATCAAGGAAATATACATGGCCATCCTGAGAAGCAAGAATGATCTCGGTCAGATTCTGCTTGGTGCGCTTCTCCGGCACCATATTCATCAGTTGCTGGATCTCGTAATCCCATCTGACTGCCAAAGGCTGACCTGTCCAGCCTGCGCCGACCCAGCTCCAACTGGAGGAAAGCGGCGTAGACTTCCACTGCATCTCTTTAAATTCCCATGCCAGATGGAAGTGCTCATTCTCAGGTTTGGTAGGATCGATCTGCACGGTTCCCCAGGAAGCGCAGTTACGGAAATTATTACCACGGAAAGAAAGGATACCCTGCACATCCTGATAGAAAAGAGGATCTCCCATATGGATCTCCGACTGGCGCTGATATCCGCTGAGCTTCTCATCACCCTTATACACGTCCTGGCTTGCGCCACGTGCAGACGGAGTGTAATCCTTATACGGAGCAGCAGGTTGTGCATCTAACTTAACGGTTGCAGGATACAAAACAGGATTCTGGTTTTTCTCGATGGTGACTTCCGGAAGCGGAGTCGGCGTCGCCACTATGATATCGCTCGGATCGGAACTAATGATCTCTCCGCTTTCATTCGTCACAACGGCATTCGAAGAAGTTTGGGAAGAAGCCTTCTCCGCTGAAAGATCATCATCCTTTTTCGAGAATGTAACTACGGCAAGTATGATCGTTGAGGCTACGAGCACTAACGTTACAACGAACAGAACATAAATCCCCGTGTTGTTGTTCACGCGGTGTGGTCTGTAGAACTGATTCTCATAGCGTACGTTTTCCGGTTTTTTCATAATCCTCTCCGTATTCTACCTTTCATAATTGTATATAGTATCACAAACATTTAGCATTCGATACCTTTAACCTGCACAAAAAGTGTGCTAAAGAACAAAAAAAGCAAGAAAAACAAGGTGAAATCTCAATAAATCTCAACATTTCCTCTCGTCTCTCCGTGCTGTTTTTCCTTTTTCGAACACTTGTATTTTATTCTGCCCATCCCGTAAGCGGCATAACTTTTTAGTCATTTTCATATGGTGTCCGCATCAGTTTTCCTCGTGCTCCTCTTTCGCAGCAAGCGCCGCCGAACGGCCTGCCACAAATCCGGTCGACCATGCGCACTGCAGGTTATATCCTCCGGAAGCCCCATCGATATCCATCAACTCCCCGCAGAAAAACAGTCCCCGCTTGATCCTGGACATCATGGTCTTCGGAATGATCTCTTTGACGCTGACTCCGCCGGAAGTCACATAGGCCACATCCATGGACGTTCTCTTCTCAACTTTCCAGGAACTCTCTTTCAGGCGGGAAAGTATCTTCCTTCTTTCTTCTTTCGTCACAGCATTAGCCGCCGCATCCTCTTCCACAACAAACTCCGCAACTTTCTCCGCAAGGTGAAAGGTCTCGCACAGCAGGCGCTTCATGTGACGGTTCGGGAATGCCTGCATGGAATGAAGCAGTTTCTCTTCTGCCATTTCCCGGGACAGATCCGGCAACATATCCACTTTCACGGTCACGTTACCGGAACTATACAGTTCCTCTTCTTTGGGAAGTTTCCGCGAAAGAGCCATTGCGGCCGGACCGCTTATTCCCTGATGCGTAAAAAGCAATTCTCCTTCCGAGCAAGCAACCTTTTTATTCTCCACCAGAAGACATATGCCAACTGCAGGAAGCGTCAATCCCGCCGCCAGGGCAGGCATTGCGGATGTTCCGTCTTCTTTCCGCCCGGAAAGAAGGATAGGCGCCAATGCAGGGGCCAGCGGCGTCACCGTATGGGTAAGAGACCTGGCAAACCGGTATCCGTCTCCCGTAGAACCTGTAGCAGGAAAGGTTGCCCCGCCCGTTGCCAGGATCAGCGAACGTGAAACGAATGTACCGGCCTGACTGTTCACTTCCCACATCTCATCAGAATCCTTCCATCGGATCGAGATCACAGGCGCCTCCGTCAGAAGCACGGCTCCACATTCCGACAGTGCTTTTACTAAAGCATTCCGAACAGTTTCCGCCTTCTGGCTATCCGGGAAGATTCGTCCGTCCTCCTCTTCGTGGGTAGGCACGCCGAGCGCCAGAAAAAACTCTCGTGTTTCTTCCGGAGAAAAAGACGAGAATGCACTGGTCAAAAACCGCGCATTCTCGTGATACTTTTCTCTAAAATTGTCCGGGATCCGGAGATTGGTGATATTACAGCGCCCATGTCCGGTAAGAAGCAGCTTCTTTCCTGCTTCGCTATTCTTTTCCAGTACCAGTACCGATGCCCCTTCTCCAGAAGCTGTAACTGCTGCCATCAGCCCGGCCGGGCCGGCGCCTGTAACGATCACATCGTAGTACTCACGCGCCATGGACATACCGGATCCTCATACCTTGTATATGATCATGTTCTGGTCATCGAAACGAACAGCTTCCTTAAGGTTCGCCTCGAAGAAATCCGGATTGTAGAATCCATCAGTCTCTTCCGGACCATAGTAATCCGGGCAGCAGATCACATACTTGATATTCATCTCCGCACAGTAACGGCGGAACTCGTCAATATTGTTATTTGCACCACTAAGCAGCCACTGGTAATTGATCTGACGGGTCTCGGTATCGTGACCGGCAGACCATGCGAAGTACGGCCATCCATAGTAGACACGACGTCCGGCCAGGAAGAAATCGTTCGTTGACCACATCGGAGTCAGGAAGATATCGTCCTCGTCGGTATTCTTCTTGACCCAATCCACGATCGGCGCATTTGGATCAAGAGTAATATAGTACTGCTTACCGTTTTCACAGCAATTGATGTTTCTGTAGATAAACCATTCGCTGATGCCGGTAGCCGTAAGGCCGAATGTCAGACCGAGGCACACGACTGCGCTTGCGATCTGTACCGGAATGAAAGTCTTCTTGGAAAGCGCAAATACCCTCTCTGTTTCGGCTTTCTTCTTTTTCTTCTTCGGCTGCGGCAGGCGCTCCTTGATCGGGATCGGCAATGCCAGGAGATTGGCAAGGACTCCGGCGATCAGGATATCAAAGAGAATGAAGCTGACCTGGATAAACTTATGGTTTGCCAGAACTTCCAAAGATACCTGACAGTAGAATGCGAAGATCAGTGGGAAAGAGAACGGGATCAGAAGAATAGCCCGGTACGGATTCTTGCGCTTGACCAGTTCATAGATCAAAAGCGTGAAGAACAATACGCAAGGAATGATCACAGTCAGGTATCCGATCTTATTCAGATAGCTGATGACCTTACCGGAGTAGCTCAGCGCTGTGCCGAATCCGCTCTGGTTCTTGCCGTTCAGTTCCGGAATGACAAATCCGAAGAAATATTTGAATGTAGCAACATTTCCGGCGCCTCCCGCGAAAAATCTTGCCTGAAGAACAGAAGAAACTACAGATACCAGCGCTACGACCGCGTATCCCAGACGGAATTCCGAGAAGATCGCCATACCGAAAAGCACCAGCAACGCAGAGATCAGGCAGGAGCCATGGAAGAACGGCATCACGGCAGCAACCAGGCTCAAAAGGATTACGGAACCCCAGGGCTTCAGCGGATCATCTTTTCTATGGATCCATGCTTCTCTCGAAGCAAAGAAACGCTTGCACTTTTCTTTAAAACCTTCCGTCCTTGTCAGATGCAGGAACATTCTCCGGAAATGCGGAAGGAACAGGAAAATGAAGATCACAATGATGCCGACACCTACAGCCAGATGGCGCTGGTTGGCATACACGTTAACAGCCCAAAGTCCCCATTCATCACGAAATGTATAGCCGTACCAGGAAGATTGTTCCGCCAGGAACTTGAATACCGATCCCCAGGACGATCCGGCGTCTCTCAGTTCTCCGACCTGATGGAAAACATTCCAGCCACTTCGGAAAAGCACCAGAAGCGGAGCAAACAGATATGCCGCACGGCGTCCGGAAAGAAGGACAGCCAGTGTGCCAAGAAGCGTCAGAGTGCTGAGCATACAGAGCAGCGAAGGAATATTGATTGCCCAGACAAGCGGAAGTCCCAATGCTTCCATGTTACCTGTCAGGAAATAAAACATGAAGTGATACTGGATATTGTCCCCGGCGAAATGCGGATACTGGGTCGGGAAATTCGAACCGACACCGAATCCGGAAGTAATAGCGACATGCGGGGAAAAGTCACTAAAGATCGAATAACCGAGACAGATCTTGCCGTCGGACATATGACATGTATAGAAATAAACGAATACCAGCGCGATCAGGACCAGAACAGTAGTCATTGAAAAGAAAATGATCGCTCCCGGACGACGCTGGAACAGGGAAAGCTTATTGAGATCCACACCTGCTTTGATCTTTCTGTAGTTGCGGATGAAGCAGCGCTGCCAGAAAAGGCAGCCAAGATAGGTAAAGAGGCACATGGCTAAAATATCCGCTGGAAGGAGTGTCGCGGTATCTGATGGAATGAACGGATACAGGATGTAAGCCAGAATATAGGTAGTGAATGTCATCACCACAAGACCGATCAGCGTTCCTGCAGGGAATAAGAACAAAGATGTCGGAACTTTTTCCAGAATGGATTGGTCTGAAGCTACTCCTACATAGAGTCTTCGTATATCCGGGATCAGCAACCGGATCAATTGTGTGCCAAAGAAAACGGCAATAATCAAGTACAAAACAGCAAGCATATTGCGACCTCCACCTACTTATACCCCAATATCATACCATACAACGACTCTGAGTCACATAAAAATCCTACTCTTTCATTACAAATCGCAAAAAAAGCACTGCACTTTCGCGAAATCATGTATAATCTTGGGGTATGTAAGATCCTGTCGCCGTCTGTTCTTTGGCACGGGATCTGCACGAAACAGATCATAAGTTGGAGGCATTCCCATGAAAATAGTAGTTTTAGGCGGTGGCATCAGCCCGGAGCGTGACGTTTCTCTTTGTTCTGCAAGTCTCATTTCCAATGCACTTCTTTCCAAAGGACACGAAGTCGCGTTCGTAGATGTATACGAAGGACTTTCCGATCCGGATGATCTGGACAGTGCTTTTGCCACAAAAGAATCCGGAAAGCAGTATTCCTACTCGATCCCGGAGACCGAGCCGGATCTGGAGGCTTTGATCGCTTCTCATGGCGGGCGTCGCGAGCTGGTCGGTCCGGGTGTCCTTGATCTTTGCAAAAAGGCCGATGCCGTTTTTGTCGGATGCCATGGCGGAATGGGTGAAAATGGTCGTCTCCAGGCAGTTCTGGACTGCATCGATGTTCCTTACACCGGATCCGGTTATCTGGCCTGCGCACTGGCAATGGACAAGCATTTGAGCAAAACTCTGATCCGTTATTTCGATATCCCGACAGCTGACTGGGTCATCTTTGATCCGAAAAAAGACGACCTGTCGATGATCCGCGAACAGATCGGTTTTCCTTGTGTCGTGAAGCCGATCGGTTGTGGAAGCTCCTGCGGCGTTTCCATCGTTCATGACGAAAGCGAGTGGGACGACGCTCTTTCGTATTCTGCCAAATATGAGAATACCTGTCTGGTGGAAAAAATGATCCATGGCCGCGAGTTCTCCATCGGCGTACTCGACGGAGAGGCTCTTCCGATCATCGAGATCATCCCGAAAGTCGGGTTCTACGATTACAAGAATAAATATCAGGCGGATGCCACAGAAGAAATCTGTCCGGCGCATCTTTCCGAAGAAAAGACGAAAGAGGCACAGGCGCTGGCCGTGGCCGTTCACCGCGCACTCGGCTTAGGCAACTACTCCCGCGTCGACTTCATTCTTTCTGAAGAGGATGACAAGTTCTACTGTCTCGAGGCCAACAATCTTCCCGGCATGACCCCGAACAGTCTCATCCCGCAGGAGGCTCGCGCCAAGGGCATTTCTTACGAAGACCTTTGCGAAAAACTGGTTCTTTCCGCAAGTAAGAAAGGCTGATCAAGATTCGACATTGGTGAAAGGGCGGCATTGTCCGCCCTTTCTTTTTTTTCTGAATCGTAAACATTTCGGGAACAATTCTTCAAAACCTGAAACAGGCTCATTTCAAGTGTTATAATCGCATTGGTGGTATGATTCGCCAAACGGCTATACAGTATTGGGGTGTCCTGTCTATGCTATTGTATTATTCAATTTTATTCGTAATTTCCATCTGTTTGACATTTATATACATTTTCATGTGGCACAAACATTTCGATGTCCACATCACTTTGCTTTTCTTTCTGATTCCCGTCTGCAATTTCGGCTATCTCGCTCTGGCACAGGCCGAGACGTTGCAGGAAGCCATTTTTGCCAATCAGGTCACATATCTCGGCGCATGCTATGCCTTATTATTTGTCATGCTGACGATCTTCAGTCTTTGTCACATTCCTCTCAAGAGGATCCACCGGCTCCTCTTCTTCCTTCTCAGCACGATCGTTTTCGCCTCCACCTTCACGATCGGGAAAAGCTCTTTCTTTTATAAACATATCGCTTTAGGAAAATACTATGGCGCATCCATTCTCACGGATAAGATCTTCGGCTTCATGCATCATGTATTCTACGGCATGGTCATTCTCTATTTCCTGTTCAGTCTTGCAGCCTTGATCTACAGTTACCGTAAAAGGAAAATAGTCTCCCATAAGATCATCCATCTTCTTTTCCTGCCTGTCATTGTCTCCATGCTTTCTTTCTTCGGCGGAAGACTCTTCGTCAGACAGATCGAACTGATTCCTATCGCCTATGTATTCGCACAGATCATGTACCTCCTGATCGTCTATAATATCGGCCTTTATGATATCAACGATTCAGGCATCGACTCACTTGTCGAAAAGGGCGAGACCGGTTTTATTTCCTTTGACTTCAAACTCCGTTATCTGGGATCCAATCAGACCGCCGAGAAGTATTTCCCTTTGATAAAAGAACTTGCGATCGATCAGCCGATCAACACCTCTCCTCTCCTGGACAGCACTGCCGGAAAGTGGATCAGAGCTTTTCAGCAAGACGCGAAATGCAACTCTTTCCACTATAGAAGCGAGGGAAGCGAAAATGTCTATCAGGTCGATGTGAACTTCCTTTATGACGGCAGACGCCGTCGCGGATATCAGTTCTTCATTACCGACGATACGTTGGATATCCAGTATATCGATCTCTTGAATAAATTCACGGCCGAACTGGAAAGCGAAGTGCAAGAAAAGACCTCGAACCTGGTCAAGATGCATGACCGACTGATCGTCAGCATGGCCGCCATGGTTGAAAGCCGCGACAACTCCACAGGCGGTCACATCAAGCGGACCAGTCAAGGCGTGCGTATTCTGATTGAAGAGATGCTGAAAGAAGAAAACCCGGTTCTTACGCCTTCTTTCTGCGCAAACGTAATCAAAGCCGCGCCTATGCACGATCTGGGAAAGATTGCCGTTGACGACGCCGTACTCAGGAAGCCGGGACGTTTTACTCCGGAAGAATTCGAGAAGATGAAGGCGCATGCTCCGGAAGGTGCCAGGATCGTAAATGAGATCCTGAAAGATACCGAGGATACCAAATTCCATCAGATCGCCGTAAATGTGGCGCACTATCACCATGAGCGCTGGGACGGAACCGGCTATCCGGAAAAACTTGTCGGCGAAGCGATTCCGCTGGAAGCCCGCATCATGGCCATCGCCGACGTCTACGATGCATTGGTCAGCAAACGCGTCTATAAAGACAGTATGTCGTTTGAAAAAGCAAACAGCATCATCATGGAAGGCATGGGCACGCAGTTCGACCCGGGACTTCAGCGCTTCTACGAAGCCGCACGGCCGAAACTGGAAGAATACTATAGCAGCCTAAACGAAAAAGACAGTTAAGAAGCGGATATATCCACCAGTACATATTCCGCTATCGTACCGGTCTTGTACGGAATGGCCCAGTTGGCAATTCCTGACGTTACGATAAAAGTCGTATTACCGATCGTCTTGCGGCCATATGTCGCATCATTGGCACCGATCAGTTCCCCGATCGGACCGATCGGTATCATCTGTCCGCCATGTGTATGTCCGCTAAGTACCAGATCACAATTTGCAGCGGACTCAGCTTTGTAGTCGTTCGGCTGGTGATTCAACACGATCGTGTACTTCGACGGATCAAGCGGTCCGATAAGTTCGGAAATTTCTTTACGTGGCATACTTCTGTCTTTACGTCCAACGATATAATAATCGTCTCCGACTTCCACCACTTCATCCTCAAGGACCTTGACGTTGTTCTTAGTAAGTTCCGCAAGCAGGTCTTCGTAGGAAAAATCACGATAGTGACTATAACCTTTGTCATGGTTACCGGGAACATAGAAAACACCATATGTCGTCTTGATGTTTCCAAGCGCGGCACAACTGATCTCCATGTCTTTCCGCTTGGTATCATCGTCCACATAGTCGCCGGAGATCACCAGAATATCCGGATGCGTAGTCTCGATGGTGCGGATATGTTCCGCAAACCCTTCTCCGTCAAAGCATGCCCCGATATGAGAATCCGCGATCAAAGCAACCCGAAGCGGAGACACCGTCTTGCTGCTCTTAACTTCATAACGTGTCTCATAAACATGATGCGCCAGAAAATAGGCAATACTCATGTACACGATACAGAGCAGGATCGCCAGAACACCAGGCAGCCAGAATGGCACGGTCCTTTTTTTCTTTTCCCCGGAATCTTTAAGTTTGCGGTTCCGGATCATATCGATCAGGCTGAAGAGCATTTCCATGATCGCCCAGAAGATAATCAGATGAAGGATAGCGATCACCGCCATATAAGGTTTCAGGATACACCATATAGCGATGGGAAGAATCGGGATCAGCGCAATAAGAGTCGCCTTGCGCCGTTTCTCTTTACTGACTTTTTTCGGATCCTCTCCCTTTAGGACTATGCTTCGAAAGCGTGTCATAAGATAATAGGATCCCAGAAGAAGCAACAGTATGATCACAACAAATAAAGCAAGAAACATATGTCATGTGCTCACGATGAGCAATCCTCCGTATTTTTATAGTGGGGATTATACAAGAAAAGTCTGCAAATGCAAATAACAACTTCAAGTCAAAAAGACTCATCGGCCTTTCAGAATAATGATCGGTATCGGAGGGCAGTTGCTCCTGTTCACAAACGGCATCTCCACCACCGTGTATTTACTGCTGTCGATCGTAGGAAGAAATGAAAGGAGCGCGTCCTTCTCTTCAAAACCCGTTTCACGCCCGTAGTAAAGGATCAGCGTCATGATCCCGCCATCCGCAAGCAACTCCAGACCGGCTTTGATCGCCGGAATGCTGGTTTCTTTTTTCGTGAAGATATTGTGGTCTCCTTTCGGAAGCCAGCCGAAATTAAACGTTATGCAGGATACACTTCCTGCGGAAGCGTATTTCCCCATCTCACTATGACTTTCCAGAAGGACCTCCGCGCGTTCACTGAGAGATCTTGCGGAAAGGAGTTCTCTAGTGCTTCGGACTGCATCTTCCTGAATATCGAAAGCTATAACGTGTCCCGTCGGTCCGACCAGTTCCGCCAGAAAAGCGGTATCGTTTCCACGGCCGGCAGTAGCATCTATACAAAGATCCCCCTCCCGGACATGCTCGCGGATCACTTTCTGAATAATATCCAGTGCACTGAAAGAAGGGCGTCTGTCCATGTTATCCTCTTGTGAAGTAAAGGACCATTCCGTCAGCAATACCCTGAGCGACCTTTTCCTGGATCGCCGGATCCTGCAGATTCTTTCTGTCCTGATCGTTAGTAAGATAAGCCACCTCAACCATCGCCGAGGTCACACCATGCTCACGCAAAACGCAGAAGTTATCCGTGATCGTATGGCGGGAAGAAGCAAACTGCGGCACCCGACCAACTACGCCTCTATAAAGGCAAGAAGAATAATACTGGTTCATTCCTCCGTCACGTCCGGTCAACGGTTCACGGATCGGGCAACGCGGATCCTTATACATATCCGGATCACGCTTGACCATTCTGGCTTCACTTTCCTTCATGGATTGGTCGGTCACATAATATACAGAAGTGCCATGCGCAGCTTTGCTGTCCGCAGCATTGCAATGGATCGATACGAAGGCGAAATTAACCATGGACTGCTCTATGAAGAAAAGCTGTTTCAATTCATCACACATACCGGTTCCGCCCATGATGCCCATACCTTCGATCTCATTGGTATTCTGGCGGAATACTTCTGCCAAAGAACCCTCAATATACATCTGGATATACGACGGAACCCCTTTAAGGCCATTATCATTCAGATAACGCATGCAATACTGGTGCACGATTGCATTTCGGGAGTAAAGGCTTACCCAACTGTTATCCGTTCTCGTCATAACGACCGTAGCACCCAGAGCCTCAAGTGCTTTTTGCGTCTTCAAAGCAATCGCCAGATTGATCGGAGCCTCCTGGACACCGTGTACCACTGCGCCCGGATCGATCTTACCGTGACCGGCATCCACAAAAATCACTTTTCCCTCCAAAGGACGTTCCTTCTTCGGCACTTTTAGGCTAAACGGACGGTTATATTTTGCAAGATCGAAACTCTTACAGATATTCGTGAATTCCTCGGAGCTAACAAATGCATTGAAGATCAATTCACGCGGAAGACCGGATCTCATCCAGTTATCCATGCCGCCCTCATCAGGCTGGCGGTTCATAAATACGCGATACAGAGTTGTCAGAAATGTCTTTGTGTCTACTTTCTTATTGAGATACTCCTCACTGAATACAAACTTGGATGCTGCCGCGCCCAGGCTGACATTGTGATTCATGATCTGATCCACCCAGAACTGGAGGCCTTTAAATTCGCCATCACGATCCAGGCATTTCTTATACATACGATTAATGAAACTATAAGTGCGATTAATCGCTTTCAGGGAATGTCCCTGCAAATACATACCGGCTTCTACGCCGAATGTGCTGCAAATATTGAAGAATTCTTCCGCATTGACGAAACCGGCATAAAGCTGTTCCATGGTCAGTCCGTCACGGAAACGGCCCATCCAGTAATCGATTCCGCCCTGCTCGCCTTCACGGTCCATGAAAGTCCGGTACATGATATCCAATCTTTCACGGTCACTCAGGGATCTATTGGCAAACTCTTCGCCTACGACAAAGCCATATGCGACTTCGGCAGCAGTCATTTCGCCCTTATTCAGTTTGGTCGTCCAGAATGCAAGTCCACCTTCTTCCGGTTCACGTCCCAGTACAAGCTGATACAGACGTGTGACAAATCCTTTCACGCCCTGTTCCGGAGACGGGGTAACCGGAGCTGCTGTCGGGGTTTCGGTCAGAGTCGGTTCCGGAGTTTCCGTGGGGACAGGAGTCTCTGTCGGCGCAGGTGTTTCTGTAGGGGTAGGTGTTTCTGTAGGGGCAGGTGTTTCTGTTGGGATAGGTGTTTCTGTTGGGACCGGAGTCTCTGTCGGGACCGGCGTTTCAGTTGGAACCGGTGTCTCCGTAGGTGCAGGAGTCTCTGTAGGTGTCGGGGTTTCCGTCGGAACTTCCGTTATGGTCGGAACCGGCGTTTCTGTCGGAACTTCTGTAACCGTCGGAACCGGCGTCTCATCCGGAACGTCGGTAGGTGTAGGAGTTACCGTTACATCCGGGGCCTCGGTCGGTGTCGGTTCCTGCTCTCCCGGTTCTTCTTTCTTGACATCACCGGAAGGCGAATCGACCGGATCTTCAACTTTCACATCTTCTGCTGAAACCGTATCCGCTCCCAGCGCCAAAGCTTTCTTCGTTCCTATCGGCGCAAACGTAGAAAACAACAACGAAAACATAACCAGAGCCGCGACCTTTGTAACCCATCGCGGTAAAACCCGTCCAAGCATTTACATAACCTCCATAAAACATGAAAAAACTCACATGTCGGAATTATTTTAGCACATATTCCCGGAAGTCAAAATTACTGTATTATCACAATTCTTCAATATGCTCTTTGCCTAGAGCCAGTATTTCTTTTACATGTTCGTCAGCCAACGCATACGAGATCATCTTTCCGGAACGCGTATTCCGGACAAGTTTGTTCTGCTTCAAAACTTTCAGCTGGTGTGATACGGCAGACTGATTCATCTCCAGTGCATCCGCCAGTTCACCCACACAACGTTCGCCGCCCATCAGTTCGTAAAGTATCCGAAGTCTGGTCGAATCCCCGAAGACCTTAAACAGGTCAGCAAGGTCATATAAAATCTCATCCATTTTTTCCATCTTTCTCCTCGTTCTCTAAGATCCCGTCCTCGATCAACTTTTTCTTGACCATTTCCGCCACATCTTTAGGACGGCCGTGGCGGACTTTCAGCCTTATATCCGCATATCGGAGATAGAGCGGTCTTCTCTCAAAAAACACGCTCGGAATAGTCTGCGTTTTCCCTAACACCACACCTCGTCTTTTCGGATCTCCGATCCGTCTGGTCAGCGTCCGAAGCTCCGTGTCCAGAAAAACGACTTTGGAAACATATGTCAGATACGTCATAGCATGTTCATGCAGGATAGCGCTTCCACCGGTCGCGACGATCTTCGGCGAATCATCCATAGACAGAAGCGCATTCTCTTCCGCCTCCATGAAATACTTCATGCCCTTTTGTGTCTGGATTTCCGCCAGCGGCATGCCTTCGCGGTCGATGATCAAGCGATCCGTATCTATAAAGGGGACACCCAGTTCCTGAGAAAGGATCCGTCCGACAGTACTCTTGCCGCTGCCCGGCATTCCGATCAGAACAACCATCTTCTTCAGCAAAAGCACTTCCCCCTTTCCTTCTTTGCGTCCCGTCCATCCGTTGGCAAAGATGTTAGTTATATATAACCAGTATAACAATTCGAAAGAAAAAACGTACCCTCTTTTCAAATCAAAATCTGACGTTTTTCCAAAATTTCGTGCATTTATCGGATTTCAGAACCTACAGCGACCTGTTATAATGTTCTCTGTTTGAAAAAGACTGCAATATATTTCTATAACTATAAAGTGAGGTATTCCGATTGGCTGAACTATCCCGTGACCAGAAACAATTCCGGAGAATGACGGAATCTCCCGTCTGTCCGCTTGTCCTGAAACTTGCGATTCCGACTACGGTCAGCATGCTGGTCACCGGCATCTATAACACTGCCGATACCTACTTTGTTTCCCAACTCGGCAAGAGCCAGTCTGCAGCGGTCAGTGTCGTCTTTTCCCTCATGGCGATCATCCAGGCCATCGGCTTTACGCTCGGCATGGGCTCGGGAAGCATCATCTCCCGCGCACTTGGCGCCAAAGACAAAGACACAGCCAGTCATGCACTGTCCACCAGCTTTTTTTCCGCTTTGGGCATCGGAGTTCTGATCACCACCATTGGTCTTCTCTTTCTTGAGCCGATCATGAATATGCTTGGATCGACCCCCACTGCGCTTCCATATGCCAAAGTATACGCACGTTACATCCTTTTCGGCGCACCGATCATGATGGGCACCTATGTCCTCAATAATCTCTGGCGCTGGGAAGGCAAAGCCGTCTTCTCCATGATCGGCATCGGTCTGGGCGGCGTGCTCAACATTTTTCTCGACCCGCTGTTCATCAATATTCTCGGACTTGGCGTCGCCGGTGCAGCTATGGCAACACTTCTCAGCCAGTGCATCTCTTTTGTACTGCTCTTGATACCCGTGCTTCTGAAGAAAAACATCTCCAGGCTTTCTCTCTCCTTATTTTCCAAAGAGAAATCTCTCCATCTCAACATCTGGTTTACCGGACTTCCTTCACTTCTTCGCCAGGGACTTGCCAGTATTTCCACCATCTGTCTGAACAAGGTGGCCGGTGACATCGCGCAGGATTCCGCGCTCTCGGCTATGGGCATCTTCGGAAAAGTCTTCATGCTGATCTTCTGCTTTCTTCTCGGCATCGGTCAAGGCTATCAGCCTGTCCTCGGTTACAATTTCGGTGCCAAACGCTGGGATCGTGTAAAAACAGCATTCATCTTTACATTCATTTTCGGCACGGCTCTTATGACCGTTTTCGGCGTTATCCTCTTCATCCTTGCACCGACTCTCATGCCCTTGTTTATTGATGATGCCCAGGCAATCGAGATCGGTTCCCGTGCCCTTCGCATAGAAGCGCTCGTTATGCCTCTTCTCACCACAAATGTCATGTGCAACATGACTTTCCAGTCCATGGGACAGCGTTTTAAAGCTTCTTTTCTCTCCAGTTTAAGACAAGGTCTTTACTTCATTCCTTGCGTCTTCATTCTGCCTGCGATCTGGGGATTGACGGGTGTGGAGATGATTTTCCCGGCCAGTGACATTCTGACTTTTTTGACCAGTCTTCCATTTGCGATCCATTTTCTGTTCGTATTGAATAAGAAGATCCATACTCCAAAAACCGATGAAGAGTAATACTTGATCTATAATTCCGTTTTCCAGAAAGAATGCGCGCCACTATACTGATTTTATAATGTTATTTTCTTTTGTGTTTCTTTGATATACTATACTCAAAGAAACAAGGAGGAATAAAGAAATGAAAAAGAAACTACTTACTTTACTTACTGTAAGCGCACTCGTGACAAGCATTATCAGCGGTTGCAGTTCCAAGTCCGAATCTACGACCACAACTACTGCAACGACCGCTTCGGAGACTACAACTGAAGCTACGACCACGACCGAGGCCACAACCACCGAAGCCACGACCACCGAGGCTACGACGACAATCGAAGAGACAACTACGACTGAGGCAACTACCACGACAGAAGAGCCTACAACACAAACAGAATCATCTTCTATTCCTGTCATATCCGCTTCCGAAATCAAAGATGGAGAATATCGGGGATATGTATCCAAAGTCAGTTCCGACGGAAAGAAAGTCTTAATTACGCTGGGAACACCAATCACTTTCACGCAGGAGGAAGCTTCCAAGATGAAAGTCGGTGACAAGGTCAAGGTAAATAGCCAAGACATTCCGTCCGACTCTATCACCGTCAGCGCGATTGAAGATGACGGTACGATCTTCTTCGAAGAATATTACGTTCTGGAAAAAATGGAGGATGGTCTTTTCCATCTGCTCGGTTCAAGCGACATTGAGATGACTCAAAACGATTTCACAGCCGAAGTTCCTCTTTCGGATTCGGTTGAGGTCAATGATTCCTTTTCTTTCCTTCTCACCGAGGAAGAAAAAGAAGCATTCAAGAAAGCAGAGAAGAGCGGCAATCCTCTCTTCGACTCCTGCTTCTGGTGGTATTGTACAAAGCGTGATAATGCGGAACTAAGCGGACAAGATCCTGAAAAGCAGGGTGGCTTTTATGACACAATCGGAAGCTGTCGTAGCGTAACCATCAAAGACGGCGTCATTAACACCATCTTCTTCTTCTGGACCTGATACGTTAAATATACATTTACGGAATGAATAAAAGAGAGGGACATCACCGGTTGATATGTACCCAGGAAACTGGACACATAGATTAATGAATTTGTTTTAACAGATGGATGTCTTCCTGTAAACAGCAGGAGGCATCCATCTTGTTTTGGCTTGAATTCTTCTGTTGTTGTAATAGTCTATATACTTATCTA
>JAFWDK010000035.1 GCA_017513085.1 Clostridiales bacterium
CGGCGATTCAATCAGGAAGAAGTATGCGCAGTCACCACCTGTGCGGTTACCTTCCTCGATCTCCTTAACCCAGAAAGCTTTTCCTTCTGGCTCAGATGCACGGTTCAGGGCGATTGTATAAAGACGCTCTACGAAATCTGCAATGGAAGGATCCTTATCCGGGATTGGAGTAGGATCGCCTGGCTTAGTTGTAGGTGTAGGATCTCCAGGTTTTGTTGTAGGAGTCGGATCTCCTGGTTTAGTCGTAGGAGTTGGTTCACCTGGAACAGGTGTAGGTGTATTAGTCAGTGTGACCGTCGGAGGCGTTGTCGGTTCTGCTACCATGATCGTTACAGTAATACTATCTTCCTTAACCTCCAAAACCTCGCCGGCCTTCGGATCCTGATAAACAACTGTCAACGGCTCAGCAGTATCAACATGAGCCCAACCGACCTGCACTGTCACTTCCTTGAATCCAGCATTCTTCAGATCCTCTTCAAGGAAGGTCTTCGCTTCTTCGTAGTTCTTACCAATCACATCCGGCATTGTGTATGTCGGCACTGGCGTTGGGGTAGGTGTTGATGTTGGCGTTGGTGTAGTAATCGGGTCAAATCTTTTCGGCGTAAGAACTACACAAGAATCAATTGATAAGACATGATTCCACTCTACTCCCGAGATTTGATGCCAACCGTCATAGTATTTTCCGTCATCAGAAATACTACCCTCGGAAAAATCTCTTAGTCCGTATGCGCAATTTGAAATATCTAATTTCTCGATTTTATTATCGTAACAATATAGATAATACAGCTTCAGGTTTCTAAGCAGATCCAAGCTAGTTATTTGATTATTGTAACAATACAAAGAATACAAAGACTTATTATTGCTTACATCCAAACTTGTTAGTTTGCAATTATAGCATTCAAAATCATATAGACTCGTCAAGTTGCTTACATCTAGGCTCTCTAGCGGATTCTTACTGCAATACAATTTTGTTATATGTGAGTTGTTTGATAAATCCAAACTGGTTAATTTGTTGCTATAACAATGCAAATGGATCAATTGTGCATTTTGACTTAAATCCAAGTTTTTCAATGCATTGCCTTCACAATACAGATACGCTAGTTTCGAGCATCCACTCACATCTAGAGAAGTCAATTTATTGTTGTAACAAGCAACCTTATACATCTTGGTATTGTTGCTCAAATCCAAAGTCTTTAGCGGATTATCATGACAATACAACTCTTCCAAATCAGCGTTTTGGCTTACGTCCAAACCTGACAACTGATTATGATGGCAATAAAGCGTAATCAAAAGCGGACACTGGCTCACATCCAAACTCGTCAGTTTGTTTTCATGACAGTATAGAGTGCGCAATTTCTCGTTTTTGCTCACATCCAGACTCGTCAGTTGATTGGGACCGCAAAAAAGTGCGAGCAACGAATCACACGTGCTTACATCTAAGCTGGTTAGTTTATTGCCTCTACAATCTAGATACTCTAATGAAGTATTCGTGCTTAAATCCAGATTTGTTAATTCATTTCCGCTACAATCCAATGTATCCAACTGCGAGCATTGTCTGATATTCAAGGATTTAATGTCATTTCCATTACAATGAACCCACTTCAAATTTTGATTGTTGCCCAAATCCAATTCTTTTAGTTTATTGAATGAACAAAACAGTCTTTCCAAATACAAGTTGTTGTTTAAATCCAAACTTGTTAGATTCTGTTTGTCAAGCGACAATTGCTTCAAATTAAGGTTACAGTGCAAATCTATACTTTCCAATTTACTTGTCTTATCATCCGCATCACAGTATAATTCCTCCAAAGCTATATTATTCCGAAGATCCAATTCTTTCAGACTAGTGCAACTACAGTTGAGTTTTTTCAGTTTGGTATTCTTACTCAAATCCATCCTTAATAAATGCGTTGTATTGCAATAAAGGGTAGTTAGATTTGTAAAGTACTCAATTCCAGCCAAATCTGAGATGGCTGAATGAGATAAGTCTATTGTAGTAACTTTATCTATCTCCTCTTTAGATAGTTTTCCATTCTTATCTAAGTCTATATGATCTCTTATATACATTCGAAAACTCCCATCTGGGAAATCCACTACATCTACCTCTTCGAAAGGAACTGCATCCTCTGCGGATATCTCCTCTTCTTCTGCGCGTACTGTCGGGGCAATGCCCTTCCCAATCACCGGTGCAGCCATGATTGCCGCTACCAGCACGCCTGCTAATATCAATCTTCGTTTCATGAATCTAAACCTCCTTTTGCTTGCATCTCATTTTTCATACTCAAACAACACCTCCTGTTCGAATTCAAAATGCAGAAAACAAAAACGCAACGCATCCTATACAAACGCATTGCGTATTAAACGATCAACAGACAGGCAGAATTAGACAGATGTAACTTAGCTTGCTTCAAAAGCCTATCCCCACTGCTCATTTTCGTCAACCTTTCCACATTCACAACCTTAGATTATTATCGCACAAACCCAGTGCAGAGTAAAGATTTCTTGCGATCGTATGGCTATTTTCGGTCATGTCCGTATCGTGACACAACTTTCTATTGTTGACGTTTAGATCTGATACTTCTTCGCAGGATAAAAAGCAAAACCTTGTGACTTTGAACCATCGTCTGCCACAACGTAATAATATTCCCCGGCTTCTTGTACCGAATCGTACATAGAAGATGTCACTTTCAAGGATTCTTCTTTTGTGGTGCTTCCGGCAGAAGGAGTATAGTAAACATAATACTGCGTAGTAGGATCACCATCAGAATCATAGGTCACTTTAGTGCTTTTTCGGGAGATAAAAAGAAGTGACGTTTTGAGTTTTGCATCTTCAGGTTTAGGTGCCATTGCAGAGTTCATGAAACTTGAGAAAAAGTACAAACCGACGATCATAACAGGAAGCGGAAGAATGCATAACACGATCCTGATGATGCTCGGCGTCTTGCCGCGTCGCAAGCTCTTGATCACATAGCTGGCGCAGGTGATCACTACGGCGGCGCTCACTGCAACAATAAAGAACTTTATAAACACGCCGAAGACTTTCGCACCCTCTTCCTGTCCGAGATAGTATTTCTCATACTCGATCTTCAAAATGTTATCAGTGAGAATGATCTTTCCACTCTCCGGATCCGTTTTCGCTTCTTTTTGGAGTTGAGCCTGGTATTCCGCTTCCGATGCATCCCATTTTTTCTTGTAGGACTTCTCTTCATGCTTCATGAACATCACGCCCAAGAAAAACATGGCAAAAATAGCGATCACGGAAATGAATCCGCCCAGTATGCCAATGAGCTTGTTTCTCTGCATAGCAACCTCCCTTCTGAATGGATCCTCCGATCGTTACAGTTTTCCTAATGCGTGTTTCGCTGCAATCAGACCGAATGTATAGCAACGGCCGAGAGAAAGTCCTGTCTGATGAAATGGGTAATCGGCGCCGCCGTAAAAAGGACCACCGAGATTTCCGATACAATATAAGCCTTCGATCGGTGTGCCGTCTTCGTGCAGAGCCTGGCCGTTCTCGTTGGTCAGAACACCGGACACTTCCGCAGAAACACGGATGTGTTTTCTCGCACCCCAGAAAGGTGCTTTCGCGATTTTGTGCATGTACTTGGACGGCTTACCGAAGTCTTCGTCGCACTTCTTCTCACAAAGCTCGTTATAGCGATCGATAGAAGCCTTCATGGCATCGTACGGGATGTCCAGTTCTTTTGCCAGCTCTTCGAGCGTATCGCAGCGATGCAGATCGATGAGGTTCTTGAATACACCTTGAGGCTCCTCGACTTCGCCTGGGATGAATTTGCTCATCACCTGCGGCGGTACCGGACCATCAACAAATTCATCTTTCGGCCAGTTCATGTAGTTGTTATCGTAGATCGTAACATACCAGCCCTTCGAACCTGCGCGGTGATCCTTGTCACGCATGGTGCCCTTGTAGGACGGCTGGTACTTCAGGATGTTGCCCATGTACACGAAGCCGGTGTACTCGTTAGTGAAACGCTCGCCCTTCATGTTCAGGTAGAGGAACGGTTCTTCGAACATAAGCGCCGAGTCGAAATCGTGCATCATCTTGGTGTGACCCTGTGGTTCCATCTGCGCACCGACAGAAATTGCCAGAACATGACCGTCACCGGTTTTGTTACTCTGCTTCTTATCGAATTCATCGATGTCCGGGCACCAACGCTGAACCATCGACTTATTATTCGAATAATCACCGGTTGCAAGGATCACCGCCTTCGAAGCATTGAAACGGATATACTCGCCACTCTTGCTTTTCCCGATGACCCCCGTCACGCGTCCGTTTTCTGTGATCAGCTGGACCGCCGGAGTGGAAAAGAACGTCTTAAGATTCGGACACTTTGCCTTAATGTTTTTCACGATATTACGAAGTGCATTGCCCACGTTCAGTGGCTTCGGGCCGATCCAAGGCGCCCAAAAATAGCAGTGGTCATCGCCGTAATCGTAGGTGTTTCCACGGTCATTCCATACGCCGGTAAAATCACCGCTGGTACTTCTGAATGCGCAAAGCTTGTCGCCATCATTTAACAGTTTGGCGCTCTCGGTATTGCTGTCGACTTTGCTACCATCGCCATATTCGGTTTCTTTCGTAAAACCGGCACGGTTATAAAGCCACATCATGGCCTCTTCCGAATGGTCGGCGTAAGCCCGCAGCTGTTTCGTATCAGCACGCCAGTCGCACAGGCTGTTCGTGTGGTGGATCCACTTGGCGATGCCCGCTTCCGTCGATCTCGATTTAATGATCGCCGATCCGCAGTTTCCCTGGGAAACCACATTCGCTTCCTTCTGCAGAAGCGCGACCTTCGCGCCCTGCTCTGCCGCGATACCGGCGGCTGGAACTCCAGCTGCTCCGGCACCTACCACTACGATATCAAAGTCCAATGTCTTGCTCGGCTTAAGTTTGCCAAGTTCGACGGAGGAATCCTCAATTTCACCTAAAGTCAGTCCCTCAGGGACAAGTGCTTTTGCCATATACAAACCTCTCCTTCTATATTCCAAAGAACAATTATAAACAAAATTTATAAGACTGTCATGTTCACTTCTCCGAAAACGTATATATGATCCTTGAATCTCCACTCGTTGTGGTAGAATAAGGTGAATAAATATGTACGAGGTCACACATGAAGATCAAAGATATACTGCAAGACCGCGCCATCCTGATCTGGGGATACGGCCGCGAGGGAAAATCCACGGAGAATTTCATTAAGACGCATTGTCAGGTCAAAAGTCTGGAAATCTTTGAGGGCAAGGAAGAAGACATCGATCCAGATAAATACGACTATATTCTCAAAAGCCCCGGTATTGCACCGAAAAAGCCGAATCCGAAGTATATCTCGCAGACCAAGCTTTTCATGCAGGAATTCCGCGGTCAGACGATCGGCATCACAGGCACCAAGGGCAAAAGCACTACTTCTTCCATGCTCTACCACGTATTACGCGAATGCTACGGCGGAAGTGCTTTTCTCGTAGGAAATATCGGATTCCCGTGTCTCGACCATTATGACGAGATCACCGATGATTCACTCATCGTATATGAGTTAAGCTGTCATCAGCTTTCCGACCTCGAGTTTTCACCTCATGTCGCGGTGTTCCTGAATCTCTACGAGGATCACCTCGACCGCTATATCACGAAAGAGAACTACTTTAACGCTAAGAAAAACATTACGATCCATCAGGAGGCGGGTGACTTTTTCTTCTACGGAAACGACGTGCCGGAGATCGATACACGCGCTGAGAAGCACCTGATCCGTTTCGACGAAGCGATGGATCTCAACATGAAACTGCGTGGGGACCATAACCGCTTTAACGCGACGTTCGTCTATCAGATCGCCACAATGGTCTTCGGGCTCGACAGTGACAAGGTCAAGGCCGCGATCGAGACTTTTGAGGGATTGCGTCATCGTCTGGAGTTTGTGGGCAATATCGGAGGTATCGACTACTATAACGATTCCATTTCCACGATCCCGCAGGCGACGATCCAGGCGATCGGTAGCATCAGGAACACGCACACTGTCCTGATCGGCGGTATGGAACGGGATATCGATTATTCTTCGCTAATTGACTATATCCGCGCGCATCAGGATCTTACGTATATTTTCATGTATAAGTCCGGACGAAGGATCTTCGATTCGGTCGGTGATCTGCCGTGCTGTTTCTATGTGGACGATCTCGCAAGTGCCGTTTCTATGGCCAAGGAAAAAACGCCGGAAGGTTCGGCCTGTGTCCTCTCTCCCGCTGCGGCATCCTACGGGTATTTCAAGAATTTCGAAGAGCGAGGCGATGCTTACTGTGCACTGGTGCGCGGTAGCGCGGATGAAAAAAAAACGACTTCTCTCGTCTTCACGGGTGATATCGGATTTGACCGCTACATGGAAGGCCGCTGGAAAGATCCGGCACTTCTGAGTGATGAACTTCGCGCACTTCTTAAGAGCGCGGACCATGTGATCACGAATGTGGAAGGACCGATCATGGCGGGAACGAAGAACGAAGAAAACAGCGGCGCGAAACAGCTTCTGCACTTCATGGATCCGGAAGTCGGCGATTTCCTGAAAGACATCGGTTCCGACATCTGGAACATCTGTAATAACCACATCATGGACGCAGGTCCGGACGGCATCTACAGCACGCTGGAAGAAGCGAAAAAGCGTGGCGTACAGACGATCGGTGCGGGCGAAAACATCGATGCTGCCCGGATTCCTGTCATACTTCCGGAAGCAGGCGGAATTGGTATGTTCGGCGTGGGTTATCAGCGTGCGTGCCGTGTGGCCGGCGAAGAGAAACCGGGCTGTTTCAGCTGGAGCGATCTCGATGCGATCCGGCGCGTGATCAGTGATATCAAGAGCCGTTGCCGCTGGTGCATCGTTGTGGCGCACGCGGGCGAGGAGTTCACACCGCTTCCGTCCCCGTACACACGCGAGCGTTATCTTAAGTATCTCGAGATGGGCGCGGACATCGTCATCTCCCATCACCCGCATGTACCGATGAACTATGAGACCGTGGGCGACAAGGTCATCTTCTACTCTCTCGGCAACTTCATTTTCGACACGGATTATCAACGTTCCCAGTTTAATACGGAAAAAGGACTCGTCGTGAAACTGAACTTCACGGAAAGTGCTTTTGATTTTGAATCGTACGGAATCGATATCGTAAGAGGCGACGAGAGGATCGAGATCGGGGAACTTCCGGTAATCTTCCAGGATGTGCAGGAAGAAGAGTATAAACTTCTCGCCCCGCTTTCAGCCAAGATGCTGGTGGCTGCAACCAAGCGCCAGATGACTTACCTCAATCCGGCGCGCTTTAAGGATGCGACCGAGGAAGAATGGGCGGAGCACTTTGCCGAACCGCTCCGTACCGGACGCGTGCCTGGCGAGACACTGGATTTCGCGATCATCTGCCCGCTTGCCGAGCGCGAAAAGGACCAGGACTGGAAGAAGAGCAAGCACCAGGATATCGTCGAATATATTCAGAAACAGATGTAATGATATGAAGCTGAAGTTAGTTTAATCTAACTAAGATGTATCGATCAACAAAGGAGCCGACTATGCCAACAGGAAATTATCCGGAACACGATATCAACCAGGTCTTCGACTACATTCAGGTCGTTCTTCATGCAGGTGGCGTCGCAGATAATGCTCTCGACGAGATGTCTTTGATCAACCGTCTTTTCGCCGCTTTGCCGGTGCAGGCGGTCGAGTACGGTATGCAGTTCCTGCATGGTAAGCGTGACCTTCCGAAGTCTTGCGATGAGATCATGCCGCTTTTTATCCGTTTCGTAAATCTCGTTGAGTACTGCGAGACCATCGTGAAGATGCGAAACATACCTTCGCATCCGACACCGGAAGAACTGGCCGAACGGGTCAAAATGAACGCTTCCCTCGACGTATTCGAAAAGGCATTCTGCACACCGCTTCTGGGCTATTCATTCAATAACGGAAAAGCCAAAGCAGGTAGCGCGAATGCTTCTGAGGCACAGACATCGGCTGTATCGGGCGCAGTTTCGGAAGAAGCAAAGAATGCTGAAGCGATGGAAAACGCGAATGAGGATCTCGCGAAGGCTTCCTCTGCCGAAGAGAATACAGCGGATGCAGAGGGCTCTTCCAACCTGCATCTCATGAACGATTCCGCCCCGGTCTTTGTGTGTAAAGACGCATTGGCGACAGCGCTTTTCTATGAGACCAAACTCGGTTTTTCCGCGGCGCATCTCGATGATGAAAGCATGCCGCACATCTGCCTTAGCCGCGATAACATTCATATCATTCTCGTACAGGCAAAAGAAGGGGACGCCGTTCGTCCGCTGCGCGAACTGTACGGCATCCCGTATGATCTTTATATCTATGTTTCCGAGCCCATGATGCTCCAGCTGGAGCTTTCCGGCGCGGGGGTCACGATCGTAAAAGTGCTGGATCCGGCAGAGTCTTCCGTCAACACAAACCGCGAATTTGTTTTCGCCGACAACGACGGACGTCACATCTGTGTATCGCATCGCGCTTAAAACGAGATCGTTGCGATAAACATTTCATCCTCATATTTCAGATCCAAGGAGTATCCCAGAAGCAGCAGGTTATTGTCGGCAATCGCAAGGCCCAGTCCTGTGCCGTTTTGGCCACGTGCTTTTTCTCCTTTCACAAAAGGCGTCTTCAGTTCTTCGACATTGGAGACCGGCTCGCTTGTCCGATTGCTGATCTGAAGCCTCTTCGCTTCGATCGTCACTTCGACCACACTACTTTCCTCTGCATATTTGCCACAGTTCGTGAACAGGTTATCGATCGCCTGCAAAAGAAGATCTCTGTCGGTCGTAAGAGTGATGTCGTCTCCGTTGATCGTCACATTGATCCCTCTCTTCTCGAAGATCACTTTACTCTTTGCTGCACTCGTTTCAACAAGTTCCCGCAGGTCTATCTTTTCCTTCTTGATCGCGCGGGCAGTCCGGTCCGTCTTGCTAAACTCCAGGATCCCTTCCAGCATGGAGTTCATCTCACTGACATTTTCACGGATTTTGGCTGCGTTCACCGTTGCTTTTTCCGCATCAAAAGAACTGACTTCGGCGGGCGTATCTCCTTCTCGTAAGAACGCGATCTGATCCTCCAGTTTTTCCGCGTAGGCCGAGATCGTCGCGAGCGGTGTCTTCAGGTCATGTGCCATCGCCTCGGACATTTTCTTCTGATTATCAAAGACGACCCAGACCGCCTTGGCTCTGAAGTAACGGATCACAGAGATCGTGAGCGACAAAAGAAGCGCAAGAGACATCGCCACACCAAGGACAACCCAAAAAGTCACCGGCAATACTTCCAACACACCGCTTCTGGGAATAACCGAACAATGCAATTCCCATCTCATGTTATTGCCATACCCTGTCAAGGGCTCTGAGTACAACTCGATTTCTTCCGTTTCCTTACTTTCATCATAGTAGTGATTCACAAAGCCCGTATACAGGAATTTAAAGTCCGCTCTTGCAACGCGTGTCAGCGTTTTCGCTTTCTCCGTCGAGCAATCGATAGAAGCTAAGACCGGATGATGCCAATCATCGGTATCTGTGACTTCAATTACCCCCGGATAAAAGCGGTGCGTTTCCGGATCTATATAGATTTCTGTAAGATTGTATCCATAGATTTTTTCATTGGACAACTCTTCAGCCAAAATATCGTTCTCGAGTATTGCCGAAGTCTTCGCCTGTTTTTTCAGACTGTACTTTCCGTTTTCATACTCGTTCAGTGGATCCAGCAGCGACATATCCGCAAGAAAATAGAAATCTTTAATCTTAGTCTCCTGCTCAGTCGTTTCTTGTCCGAGCGCAATCATCATGGGGGCAACATCCTTGTTATCAAGGATCTTCTCTTCGTTGATATACACACTCGCATACACGCCGGCTCCACGAAGCAGACACATTGACCATTCCAAGTCGTTATAGCAGGATGCATAGGATTCTTCATCAGAACAAACAAAAGCATGTATCTTCTGAGACGCATTATTCACGAGAGAGACCACCACTTCATTATCCTCATCTGCGATTTCCTGTATCCGGGATCGCAAATACCATTGTGTACCAATCATGCCGATCGTCATTGTGATCAACAGCGTGATCAAAAAGAACATTAAAAACTTCGGTTTCTTAATCGTTTTTCTTTTCATTTTTCGCCTCCCTTAGCAGGTGATCTTGTATCCGCCACCGATCACCGTCTTGATGGCTCCGCCGGAAGACCCCAGACTCTTGCGCAGTTTCTTGATGTGATTGTCGACGACTCTGTCGCCACCATCAAAATCCATGCCCCACACAAGATCCAGAAGTTTCTGTCTTCCGAGGACCCGTCCCTGGTTCTCCATGAGAACCTTCAAAAGGAAGTATTCTTTAGGTGCCAGCACCACTTCTTCTCCATCTGCCAGAACCTCCATCCTGGAAGGGTTCAGTGCGATACCTCCGCACAGAAGGATCTTCTCCTCCTTTTCACCGCTCTTTCCCGCCTGCGTGTCAGAAGTTTCATCCACACGGGGCTCCGTCGCTCTGGCCAGAAGCGCCAGACACTTCGCGTAAAGCACTTTAATGGAAAATGGCTTGACCATGTATTCATCCGCCCCAAGAGCATAGCCCTTCAGGATGTTATCCTCGTTTCCAAGCGCGGTCAGGAAAACGATGGGACAGTTGCTTTTGCGGCGTAAGATCTTACAGATATCAAAACCGGATGGTCCCGGAAGCATGATGTCCAGGATCGCAATGTCATACGTAGAAGCACTCACGAAACGAAGGCCTTCGTTTCCGTCTTTCGCTGCATCCACTTCAAAAGCACCGGTTTCCCTGAAGTGTTCCGCGATCAATTCGCGCAGTGCTTCGGCGTCTTCTACGATCAATACTCTGGCCATAACAAAAATACCTCCATGCCATCAGGATAAAATACGGATGTATCCTTCATGTATCTATCTGAAGGCAAATAGAAAAAAAATCAGAAAAACCATTTCCCTATACACTGATTATATACGAAAAGGGCCCTCACAAGTCCGTTTCTTTTTCTTGTTTGTGGCTGTTTTTCCCAGACCATACGAATATAACTTTAAAGTATATTTTTGACCTTTTGTTCGACTGATTATAATTTGAAAGTATATTTTTGGATCTGGTTCGGCGTGGATTATAACTTGAAAGTATATTTTTGTTCCTTTGGCGCACGAAATATAATCTGAAAGTATATTCTGATCCTCTCGGACACAAAAATATAACTTGAAAGTATATTTTGTGTTTCGCGGTTAGAAAAACATAACGCAAAAGTATATTCCGTTTTTTTACATAAAAAAGCGATTAGCCGTTGCCAATCGCTTCAGAGCAAAAATGCGCTTTCGGATTCAATATGGATCTTCCTACTCTTTCTCTTTATGACATGAACCGCTCATCGGGCATCCGCCACAGCCGCAACTGCAAGAGCCACGACCTTGTTTTCTCCTGCGGATCATAAAGAAGATGATCAAAACGCAGATCAAGACCAGGATCAGGCTGACCACGATCGTCCCTATATTGTTTTGCAGAAACTCGAGCACGCGCTTCCCTTCTCCTTCTCAGATCGTGCCTCTCTCAAAAGCATTGGCGTTACAGAACTTTTCAAATTCATAGCAGCAGGCAAATGCACGGATGGCCACGATCGGTTTTGTACCGGTATCCAGTTTTTTGACCCAGAAGTTTAATCCCTCCGTATCTGCCTCTCTGCCCAAAACAGCCTGATACAGGCGCCTGACAAATTCGATGGATGGAAGCTTATTGCCGGCGAACTCTTTTCCAGCGAAGATCTGCTTCACGCAAGATGCCGCAGACTTATCCAACGTCGTAAGAGCAAGGCTCATGGAGTTCAGCTCTTTTTCAGAAGGATCACGGCTCAGTGCCACGTTATAGAGCTGCTTCGTGAAAGCAATCGCATTCTTGCTGGCAAACTCGGCTTTGTGCCACTTCGCGCCGGATTTGACGCCGTAGGTTGCACAGACATTGCACCATTCTGTTGACTCGATAAAGCCGTTTACCACATCTCTCTTCGGAGTACCTTTCTTTAAAACGCCGAGCCAATACTCTCTTCCTCCCTCTTCCGATTCTCGGTCAAAGAAGGTTCTGTACAACGTCTCAACGAAATCTTTATCACTGAGTTTTCTGTTCAAAAACTCCGGCGCATCCAAAAGGAAGAATCTAGCACAATCCGCACCTGTGTACTCACCTTTGGAGACTTTTTCCGACCAGAAATCTTTTCCTTCCTTCTCCGAATCACGATCGAGCGCGATGTGATAGAGTCTCTCGATGAAATCCTCGAAAGTCGGGTCCGGTGTCGGCTCCGGCGTAGGCGTAGGAGTAGTTGTAGGGGTAGGTGTCTCAGTCGGTGTCGGATCCTCAGGGTCCGGTGTGGTGGTAGGTGTAGGATCGCCCGGAACAGGTGTTACAGACGGGTCGCCCGGTTCTTCCGGTTCAGGTGTTGGCGTCGGTGTCGGAGTTTCGGTCGGCTCGCCGGGCTCTTCCGGTGCCGGCGTAGGCGTCGGCGTCACGGTTGGCTCCTCACCTTCATCGTCGTCCGGGACCGGAGTCGGAGTGGCCGTCGGGACCGGGTCTTCCGTATTCAGTCGGGCTGCAGCACGCACAGTGCTGTCCGCTTTAAAAAATCCATTCAAACAAACGATCATGACCAGCGTCGCCAGGAGCGCGATCATACGAGCAATACTTCTTTTCATTTTCCTGTAACCATCCTAAAACAGTCTCTTTCCTAGTCTAAATTTTGTCACTTTATCTGTCAATTATTGCCGGACCGTGTGCAGGATACGGCCGGATCGGCTGTGTCAAAAGCAACCGAATCGAGGACTTCTCCGCTTTCCTTGTCGACCACAACAATGTTGATGCCGTTTTCACCCAAAGACCTCTCGGAAACGCCGAGACGGATCGAACAACCATAACGTCCTTTCCAGCTGGCGCTACTCATGGAGACCTTCGTATTGCCGATATACGTAGCATATGTACTATCCGCGTTATCCACGCCTATCGTCTCATGCAGGACTTCCCCGTCAGAAACGATCGCCAGATAACTGTGGTAATCCTCTCCCTTCAGCCCGCCGGCCTGAACCAGTCCGAGTTTCCGGAGCTTTTCGATATGCGCATCAGTCAGATACGCTCCCTGCGGTCCGAATGTGGTCATATAGATCGTGGTTCCATCGGAAAGTTCCAGAAGATAGTCCAGATATTTGTCGAGATCCGTCTCCAGGGACAGATATGCTTCGTTGCGCTTTCTATGGTAGAGCTCTGCATAGCGCTCGTACACACGGCACTTCTCCTCACCACGGTGATCTTTCAGGTTGTACTTCTCAACCAATTGTTGCGCGACATAATGCGTCACTTTTTCCGCGCCCAAAGTATTCACGTGCAATTTTCCGCGGAAATCCGTAGCATAATCCAGACCGATCTCGTCCACATGATCGTTCATATCCCAGACCTCATAGCCACGTTCACGAATGATCCTCTTGGCAAAATTAAACTGGGCAAAATACTCTTCATCCAGGCAGTTCGGCGTACAGGTAAAGACTACTTTTTTGCCGAAGCCGTCACAAAAATCCAGGAACTCGTTAAGGAATACGACATTCTCCTCCGGAATAGGCTTCTCTTCGGTATCGAAATAGGACATGATCTGTTTCTTATCGAATGACTCTGTGCCCGTACTGATCCAATATCCCATGAAGCAGTTCTCGTCGTCGGTAAAGTCCGTCTTCTGAAGATCCTGCCATCTCGAGTGATACTTCATGAAAGAAAAGTAATAGTCGAACCGGTCAAGATTCCCTACCGGATGGAAAGCCTGCCAGTCATTGGTCAGTTTATCGATCAGATCAAAACGGTTCTTCGAAAGCTTCATGTTGTCCGTCACACGACGGATGCCCGGGTCAGCCAGCGGCTCGAAAGCCAGATCACGGAGATCCACCAGATAGAGACTCGGATCCTGTGTCTTCTCCACTTCCTTGATCAGAAGTTCCGTCGCATCGAAAGGCATACTGCCAAGCGCAAGTGGAAGAAGCGTAACACCGTACTCCTCATACATCTGCATCGGAATAATATATTCCTGCACCGCACTCGACCCGATCCACGCCACATCGGCAACATTCTCCGGCATCTCGTAGAACTGCTTGAAAGCCGCGCGGGAATGGGTATTATCCTGAAACCCGAACACCTTATTGAGGTATAGGAATCCCAGCACCAGCACCAGTGCAAAGACACCCAAATCTATCACTTTTTTCCAGATCGTCTTCTTCATCTTTGCACCTCAGAACTGACCATATATAAAAGCACTGGCCGAATAGCCCGGTCCGTATGCGCCAAGCAGCACGACCGCAAGCAAAAGCGCGACATACAGCGTCCGCCTGAAAAGCACCGGTTGCGTGTCGATCCAGTTTCTGGCGTAGCCGTGCTTCTCACGAAAAGCGGCAACCGCGATGAGCGCGAGCACCGAGATCACGATCACGTTGATATCTTTATAGGAGATACCGAGTTTCAAGATACTGTCATCAAAGAGGATCCACGGATTCCATCTTGACGGGGTAAACGTTCTGCCGACTTCCCGAAGGAAAGAGAAACCCTGCGCCACGTCCTTGGCGCGGAAGAACACGATGCCCAAAGAATACGTCAGATAGGTACGCACTGCGCGGAAGAACTTCCAGCCGAAGCTGTCTGTCTTAAAGCCGAATTTCGCGTTAAGTTTCTCGGTCCTCGGTTTGAGAAAATCTTCCAGCATAAGGATGATCCAGTACCACAGGCTCACGCCGATAATATGACGGAACGCGCCATGCCAGATGCCCAGCACGAGCCACAGCACGGCCATACCGATCGCGGTCGTAATAAACTTGGCTGCCTTCTTCCCAAAACGGTTCTTCAACTTCTTATTCAGTTTCTGGAGACGGGTGCTTTTTAAGACGGGATAAAGGACATAGTCTTTTGCCCACGTACCCAGCGTGATATGCCATCTTTGCCAGAATTCCTGGCTGGTCTGAGAGAAAAACGGATTTTTAAAGTTCTCTACCAGCTTGATGTCGAAGAGTTCTGCGACGCCGATCACGATGTCGCAACAACCGGAGAAATCCGAGTAAAGCTGGAGCGGATATAAGAGAAGCGCGATCCATGTATAGATCCCGCCATAAAGCGTGAAATCCGCCCACACGGCATTCACGATAATGCCACAGCGCTCCGCCACCACGATCTTTTTAAACATACCCCAAAGGATACGCTGCGTGCCGTGCGCAAGATTGACATACTTGATCCTGTGCTCTTCATAAAGGCTTGAAAGCTGGTCATAACGGCTGATCGGGCCGGTGATCATCTGCGGGAAGAAGCTGCAGAACAGAAGCAGTTTCAGAAAATTGCGCTGCGGTTTAGCGTTCTCCCAGTAGCAGTCGATCGTATAGCTGATGATCTGAAGCGTGTAATAACCCATGCCCATCGCCACGGCAACAGGCGGAAGCTCAATGACCCGGATCGACGGAAAGAGTTGATTGAGTCCCCATAACGAGGACGTGATGAATTCTCTTCCTTTAAGGAAAAACCACAGGAATACGTCGATCACAATGGTCAGGACCATGATGAACTTCCATGTCTGTAGATTCTTCGCTCCGTCCTTTTTCTTTCTGCCCGATTCCATACCGTTTGTGACGCACCAGGCCATGCCCGTCGAAATCAGCACATACAGAAATGTTACCGGCTTTGCTGCCAGACCATAAAAGATCAGGCTGAGCAGTAAAAGCCGCACCCACTGGAATTTCGAAGGAGCAATATAGTAGACCGTCACTGCGCCGATCAGAAAAAGGAAAAAACTAAGCGATGTAATCGTCATCTTCTCATCCTATCACTCAGTGGCCCGACTCCATGATCAGATCTACCATCTCGCCTACGTTCTTCATCTTGACTGTCTTTCCCATCGGGATCTTAAAACCGAATTCCTCTTCTACCGCCACGACAATATTGATATGTTCAAAAGAATCCCAGCCTTCCACGTCATCAGCCACCGTCTCGTCATGCAGCTCGATCGTCTCGTCGTCAAGGACTTCCCGGAATACTTTATTCAATCGCTCATACACTTCTTCTCTTGTCATTTCTCTTACTCCCCTTCTTCAGCGGTATTGACCGCGATCACGTTCTGTTTATTCTCATATTCTTCATTCACGACAAATTCCCAAGTCGTGTTATCGTTCTCATCTTTTCCGATCAAGGCAAAACCCTGCGTCGCGAAGAACTCGCGAACCATCGCATTCTTTCCCGTCGGATAGTAGTAGCCGAAGATCTTCTTGATGCCAAGGCCCCTTGCCCGGGAAACCAGTTCATCCATCATGGCAAATTCCATGTTGCGCTTGAGCACACGGCAGCTCATCAGCCAAAGCTCGATGTGAAGTTCGTCGCGGTCCTGTCCGCCGATCCTTCCGATCACGACACTGACTACACCATTGTCGCCGAAACGGTCACTGAGTTTTCCGTAAAGCGTAACGTGATCCGCATCTTGCGCGACTTCCTCGATCTCCGCCTGACTATAGCGCTTCGTGGTGAGATTGAACTGATTGCTTTTATTCGTCAGTTGCGCAATGCGCGACATATACATCGCGGCAAACGGCCGGATCTCCGCCTTCATGTCCAAAGAACGAAGGTAATCTTCGTAGTTGGCAAAAGAGGCCTCAAACTGCGCCCGCCGCGCATTCTCCTGATACATTTCGGTACGCTTGAGATCATCTTTTGAAAGCGAGGTGACCTCGAAGAATCCGCTCTTGTCGAGCAACTGCACATACTGCTCGACGCGGTCGATCGGTGGCGTCGCCACGCCGGGGACCTGATCCTCAATGATTGCGCGCTCTGCAGGATTATCGTCCACAAAAACGAAACTCTCCGGCAGGAGATTCAACTCCTTCGCCGTCTCAACAAGATTCATGCTCTTCGGATTCCAGTTCGCTTTGAAACTGATGAAATCATCTTTATGCAGGACACTGTCCGGACGTTCAAGCCCCGCTACCGCATTGGCTTCGTCGTTTTTGGAATTGACGGTCAGAAGCACGCCCAACTGCTTGTGAAGCCGGATATACTCCTGGAACTCGCTATACGCCTGGGCGACCGAAGTCTCCTGTCCGATCTCGATATTCTCCGGCCCGTCATCGCCAACGATCCCGCCCCACATGGTATTATCCAGGTCGAGATTAAAGGCCTTCTTATTCTTCCCGTAGACCGACTTGATGATGTTCGCCACATTGAAAGACAGATACGGGATCGCCGGGACCGCCACCGCATATTTATACATGTGCCAGTAAAACGGATCGGACCACTTGTCCAGTCCGTAGGACGCGGAAATATAGTTCACATCGCAGATATAGAAGTTCTCGTTGTTCTGCGCGTATTCGTAAAAAGCACTATTCAGTGATGTGACGAAGTTCACTCTTCCGTGAATGTCGCTGGCGTCTTTGTTGCCAAGAAGACGGAAATACGGATATTCGAAATTATTCTGGATGATCGGGCAGTGATATGTCTGCGCGATATACTGCCACAAAGAAGTAAACTTCTCCATGACAACGTTTTTCTTTCTCAGGACTTCTTCTTTCTCGTCGGAAAGGAGCGGAAAATCCTGAATATTGCGCACACACGTGCAGATATAGATCAAGTCCGGAGCAAACTTCATGAGTTCCTCATTCGGGAATCTTCCTTCCTCGTAATACTGGTTGTACTCGGACTCATAAAACTCCGGTTTGATCCCGAAATTAAGAAGGAACAGTTCCAGCAGAAGTTTAATGTCCTGCGTGGTCTGTCCCCCCAGAATGGCTATTTTCTTTTCGACAAAAGAACTCGAAGCATCGCTGAGGAGTTTTCTTCTCAGGCTTTTCTTCTGCTTGCGGATCGATTCTGCATCAAAAGGATACTCCAAATCTTTCATTTTGCGGACTTCCTTTTCTTGTAGAAGGTTTCGATCAGTTCACATGTCTTATCCGAGATCACATGCTCGATGAGGCAAGCTTCTTCGGAAGCTGTTGCCTCATCGACGCCGATCTCTTTCAACACATTGGTCAAAAGTATATGCTTGGCATACACGTTCTCCGCGATCTGCTTACCTGCCTTAAGAAGCTTGATGTTTCCCTCGGCATCCATGCTGACCAGTTTCTCCTCGCGGAGCTTCTTCATCGCTATGCTGACACTTGGCTTAGAGACTTTCATCTCCTCGGCTACGTCAACAGAACGTACAGTTTGCTGTCTCTCACGTATGATGAGGATGCTCTCCAGATAATCCTCCGTTGATTTGCTTGTCCTTTTCATTCCTGTGGCACATCCCTCCTGCAGGGCAGCAACTGCAATTGCATCCGCAGGAAGATTTTCCCTTTTTCTTATTTGATACCAGTTTTGCCAGGATGACTGCAACCAACGCAATGACCACCAGACCAGTGATGATCGAACCCAGATTATCTGCTATCCAGTTCATTTTACCACAACCTTTTTCTTAAGAGTAGTTGACTCTTTATAAGGACGGACGAGAAGCCAGATGAAAGCTGCCACGATGGCGATCGCCAGTACGAACAATGCGATGTTTCCGTCTCCGGCGAACATACTCATGATCTGGTAGACCACGAAGGATACCACATAGGCAAATCCACATTCATAGCCGATCGCGAACCACGTCCATTTTCTGTTATTCATCTCTCTCTTGATCGCGCCGATCGCTGCGAAGCAAGGTGCGCACAGGAGGTTGAAGATCAGGAAGCTCATGCCGGCAGCATAGGTAAACATCGAAGCCAGCACGGCCCAGGTCGAGCCTTCGCCACCATAGAGGACGCCCATGGTGCCGACGATGTTTTCTTTTGCCACAAGACCGGTGATCGAAGCCACGGTCGCCTGCCAGTTACCAAATCCGATCGGTGCAAAGATCCATGCGATACCGGATCCGATCTTCGCCAGAATACTGTCGCCGATCGCTTCTTCTTCGAGAAGTCCGAACGAACCATCTGTCCATCCGAGTCGGGAGAGGAACCAGATAACGATCGAGGAAAGGAGGATGATCGTGCCGGCCTTCTTGATGAAGCTCCAGCCACGCTCCCACATGCTGCGGAGAACGTTGGAAAGTGTCGGCCAGTGATAAGCCGGAAGTTCCATAACGAATGGAGCCGGATCTCCTGCAAACATCTTCGTTTTCTTAAGGATGATACCGGAGCAGATGATCGCTGCGATACCGATAAAGTATGCGCCTGTGGAGATCCATGCACTGCCGTTGAAGATCGCGCCGGCGATCATGGCAATGAAAGGCAGCTTCGCACTACAAGGGATAAATGTTGTCGTCATGATCGTCATACGACGGTCACGTTCGTTTTCGATCGTTCGGCTGGCCATAATGCCCGGGATACCACATCCTGTACCGATTAGGATCGGGATGAAGCTCTTACCGGAAAGGCCGAAGCGGCGGAAGATACGGTCAAGTACAAAAGCGACACGAGCCATATAACCGCTGGCTTCCACAAACGCAAGAAGGAAGAACAAAACCAGCATCTGCGGAACAAATCCGAGGACCGCGCCCACACCGGCAACAATACCGTCCAGCACCAGGCTCTTGAGCCAGTCCACACAACCTACGGCATCCAGTCCTTTTTCCACGAGGACCGGCACACCTGGTACCCAAACGCCGTAATCGGCCGGATCCGGTTCTTCCAGTCCGTTCTCTTCAAAGTACGCAACCGCTTCCAGATAGCTCTTGCCGTTGACTTCGTCGCCGGCATCTTCCGGAACCGCCTGATAGTACACGTCGATGTCGCTCTGCTCGAGTGTCTCTTCGTCTTCGATCGTATATGCAACTTTCACTTCGTCTGTCGTGAAAGCTTTCATATCTTCGATGCTCATCTCTTCGTCAAATCCGACAAAAGCATCGACGGCCTGCACGGCATCGTTGTATTCTTCTGCGGCTTCTTCCGCATCCGCGGAACCGATGCTGAAAAGATGGAAGCCGTCACCGAAAAGTCCGTCATTTGCCCAATCCGTTGCCGGTGCGCCGACGCCGATCATGGCTATCCAGTAGATGATAAACATAACCAGAGCAAAGATCGGAAGTCCCAGGAAACGGTTCGTGATGATCTTATCGATCTTATCGGATTTGCTGAGTGAACCGGTGGCTTTTTTCTTATAGACACCCTTGATCAGCTCGGCGATATAAACGTAACGCTCATTGGTAATGATGCTCTCGGAGTCGTCGTCCAGTTCTTTTTCCGCCGCCTGAATATCTTTCTCGATGTGCTCCAGTTTATCGGAAGGAACATTCATCTGCTCGAGTACTTTTTCATCACGCTCGAAGACCTTGATGGCGTACCATCTCTGCTGTTCTTCCGGCATATCGTGCACGATGGCTTCTTCGATATGAGCCAGTGCGTGCTCAACGGCGCCGCAGAAGTTATGCATCGGCACACGTTTAGCGTTCGTAGCCGCCTGGATAGCCGCTTCTGCTGCCTCCAGTGTATGCTCGCCTTTCAGCGCGGAGATCTCAACGATATCACAGCCCATTCTCTTGGCCAGCGCCTCTGTATCCAGCGAGTCGCCGTTCTTTCTGACCACGTCCATCATGTTGATGGCGATGACGACCGGAATACCGAGCTCAATAAGCTGGGAAGTCAGATAAAGATTACGCTCGAGGTTGGTGCCGTCCACGATGTTGAGGATAGCGTCCGGACGCTCGGTGATCAGGTAGTTTCTGGCAACTACTTCTTCCAGTGTATACGGAGAAAGCGAATAAATACCCGGAAGGTCGATGATCTTGACGTCATCGTGTTTCTTCAGCTTTCCTTCTTTCTTCTCTACGGTAACACCCGGCCAGTTTCCCACAAATTGGTTGGAACCGGTAAGAGAGTTGAACAATGTTGTCTTACCACTGTTCGGGTTACCTGCCAATGCAATTTTCAAACTCATGCTTTTTCGCCCCCTGTGATCTCGATCATTTCTGCGTCCGCCCTTCTAAGCGACAACTCATAACCTCGTACATTGACCTCGACCGGGTCACCCAAAGGCGCAACTTTTCTTACGTAGATGCTTGTTCCTCTTGTGATCCCCATGTCCATGATCCTTCTCTTGATCGCGCCTTCACCGTGCAGTTTCACTACGGTGACGGTCTGTCCGACCTTTGCTTCTTTAAGTGTCTGCATACATATCCCTCCTCATGTGCGACTGTTTGTGTTTTTCCGAACGATCCGGCGAAATCAGATCATGACTTTCTTCGCCATCTCTTCATCGAGTGCAATTCTGGCTTCTTTCACTTTTACAATGACATTTCCGCCCAAAGAACTGATCAAGGTTACATTTCCGCCCGGGGTGAATCCGAGATTCTCAAGGTGTCTTTTGACATCCGGATTTCCGCCGACTTTACGGATTATGTTCTCTTGCCCAGGATCGGCAAAAGTTAGTGGTATCATGTAAATCGCCTCCCGTTTGCTCTGCCGTTCCCTGCTTTCCGCGGGACGGCTCTATCTTGCATGCGTTAGCGATTGCTAATCCTGTGTCGGAGTGAAGTTGTTATATGCTAACCGCACGCTCACAAAAATGGTTAGACACTGCTAACCGATACTGTTATACATGACTAACACTTTTCTGTCAAGAAGGGATTTTTATACTAAATGCATAAATAACACTTACTCAGCTGGCAAGTTTTTCTTCTGTTTTCTTATTACTAGTGTATAATGGATAAAAAACATCGGAGGATGTAATGCGTAAGGAAACTGATTTTTCTCGAGGCAAATGGACTTTTATCTTCATTTGTGAAACAGCACTGGTGATTGGGCTTCTCGTCCTGATCGTACTCTTTTCGGTCCCGACGGAACGCCGCCTGATGGACACCGTGCGAGAGCTTTTCCATGCGAAAGAGGTCAAATTCGATCAGTACTCCAAGCAGCAGAACGTGTTCACCCTCATGAATATTGATGAGCGCCGCAAGGGCAACAACAAGATGAAAGATACGCTCCTTGACGATGTTGAGATGCGTTTCCTCTACCGCAACGGTAGCGACAACTGGGGTCTGTCGATCACTTCCCTGCATTTTGAATCGCATAATCAGGCACGTGAGTACTTCAATTTATACGAGACTGCCCAAACTACGACGATCGATATCCTCAAGCCCCTCGACTGGTACGAGTATGCCGATTCCCGTGTCAAAGAGCTTGGCTACCACTTGGATCCGGAGATCATGGGTGAAGAAAAATACGAGTGCTACATTATGTTCCTGGAGTCCAAGTCCGTGGTCACCATTGAGTTCTATGCCACACCGGATGCGGATGATTCCCAGCAGAAGATCTTGACCGATCTTTGTTACGAGCTTTCTCTTCCGAACCCCTTCGAACTTGAAAATACGATTTCTGAGCGGGAAGCTTAATAGGCAGGCCGTGAATACAGAAGAACGGCTTGTTTTTTGTCGTCAATGGTGGTGTAATATCCATAGTTGATATCATATGAAATGATCCATTTAATTTCCTGATTTTGCAAATATGTTGATTTCTTCGTGCAAAAACGCTGCTCGGAGTTCTTTTGCCGCGTAAATAACTATGAAAGAAGGGTGAAAACATGGATCAATTCACGGAGTTGCTTTTGGCTCGGAAAAAGGAGTTGGAAGGCGCAATCAGGCAGGCCTCGGAAGTTCTGGACGCTTCACCGCCAGGCTTCTTGAAGATATTCAGTTCGGAAAAATCTGTACGGTTCTATCTCGTCGACGAATCCGGAAACACAACTTATCTTTCAAAGAAAGCCAATTTAACGCTCATAAGCAAGTTGGCACAAAAGAGTCATGCACAACACTTTCTCCCCAAAGCGCGTGAAGAGCTGGCTTCGATCGACCGGCTTTTGGATAGACGGCAATATCGGTCAACTGACCAGCTGTTCGCCGGTTTGAGCGAAGAGAGAAAGGCACTCGTGCAGCCTTTTCTTTGGGATGATGATTATTTTGCCTATCAATGGGAGAATCAGCCTTTTACACCAAATCCGTTTCATCCAGAGGACAAACTATACTCCACCAATCATGGTGAGACGGTACGTTCCAAGTCGGAACTCGTATTTGCCAATATGTTTTTTGAACTTGGTATTCCTTTTAAGTACGAGTGCCCGCTTCTGCTTTCGAACGGGAAAGTTTCTTACCCTGACTTTACTCTACTCAAAAAAAGTACCCGTCAAGTCTACTATCACGAGCATTTCGGTTTGTTCGATGATAGCGAGTACAGGAATAATGCCTTGCGGAAAATGGATGCTTATCGGCGAAATGGCATTTTCGTCGGCAAAAACCTCATCATCACTTACGAAACCTCGGATTGTCCGCTTGATATTCCCGCTTTGAAGAAGTCTTTTGCTGAGATTTTTCTGGACAGCGGCCGCTAATGGTCTGATGAGGGGAGATCTGGGGGGGCGGCGGGGCGGGGAGCGTAAGGGGGCATGGGCGCTGGAGTGCAAGGGAGCTGGAGTCAGGGGGCAAGGGCGCAGGAGTCAAGGGTGCAGGGGCAATTCATACTTTTTGCAAGTTTCGAGCTCAAAAGAATGTACTTGTCTCAGTCCTGAATTGACGAATTCATACTTTTTCCCGATTTTTTCTCAAAAGGTATGAAGTCTCATAGACGGAGCGCAAATGGATTCATACTTTTTCCCGTTTTTTTCTCAAAAGGTATGAAATCCCTTAGACGGAGCGCAAATGGATTCATACTTTTTCCCGTTTTTTCCTCAAAAGGTATGAAATCCCTTTGACGGAGCGCAAATGGATTCATACTTTTTCCCGTTTTTTTCTCAAAAGGTAAGAAATCCCTTAAACAGATCACAAATGAAAACATCCTTTTGACAAAAAAAGTAATCAAAAGGATGTATCCTCAGTTTTTTATCCAATCATCGCCCAGTGAGCAGTAGCGTCACTGGTGCGGTACGTAGAACTCCTTTTCCACATCCTCGACGGCAAGAAGATTCGTAAGTTCCTCTTCCGTGACATCCTGGAGATGGCCGATCACGACGCAATCGATGATGTGAGCCTTGTAGACGATCGCAAATTCCAGCTTACCATACCGGATGATATCACCCGGCTTGACCTCAACGGTGGTGATCTCTTCTTTATAGATCTTCTCCGCAATCCAGCAGCTCTTCTCGTTTCCGCCGACATCTTTCATTGTTCCTAAAGAAAATGCCGTGTTCTGGCGTTTCATGATCTCCTGCGAAGTGGCATTGTTCTCCATAACGACCTTGAACTCGCGATCGCCGATGGACAGGACCGGCATCTTGTCAGGATCGATGGCATCTTCATCCACAACGATGTCGATGGTCAGATCATCATATACCGTAACAATATAGTACTTCCTGTCTTCGAGGCAATTACCTTCCTGCAACGTCTCTTCGACTGTCATTTTAGTCGTTCCCGGCTTTACTCCCATAAAAATGTAGGTATAGGTGAATCCTGCCCCGTTCATCTTGTCATGATCCGGATCACGGTATTTCTTGTCATACTCGATCTTAACGATTGAACTATCCTCAAAGGTGAATTCATATCTCGGTCCGCCACCATCAAAAGAAGACAACGTCCACTTTATTTCTTTCTTGCCACTAGTCTTCGGATCTGTATTTGTCATATTGCTGGTCGCTCCTGTGGTATCTTCGGTAACTCCGCTCTCTCCGGCCGTCTCAGTAGTCTCCGCACTCTCACTGCTTTCCGCAATAGTCGTCGCACTCGTACGGCTGGTCCTCGTATCCGATGCATCCGTATCTTTCGACGTACAACCCAAAAGCCCTAAGCCGGCAGCCGCAAGCACAAGCCCCGATGCGGCCAACAACCTTTTAACACTTTTCATTTCTACTCCCTCGCAAACCGACCGTCCCCGCGGGAACCCGGCAGATACCGCTTCCCGCGAGGCACAGATCAAATCATTCCCTCACTATTATATCGTTTGTCGAAGGCCAGGTACACTACTATCACGAAGCCTTGAAATTGTAGACCGGCTTCATGATGTCGAGGATGTCCACGGAATCCGCGATCACATCTACGATGTCGCCCAGAGACTTGTACGCCATGGGCGCTTCGTCCAAAGTCTGCGGGGTGACGGAAGTCGTGTAGATGCCTGCCATTTCAGCCTTATAGGTATCCATGTCCAGTTTTTCCCTTGCCGCAGAACGCGAAAGGATACGACCGGCACCGTGCGGCGCCGAGTAATTCCACTCCGGATTGCCACGGCCCACCGCGATCACCGAGCCATCACGCATGTTGATCGGAATCAGGACCTTCTCACCCGCATGCGCCGCGATCGCGCCCTTTCTCAGGATCATCTCATCGGTATCGATATAATTGTGTACCGTGTGAAAAGCACTTTTCCCGGTCATTCCGGTTCTTTCCAGGAGGATCTCAGCCATTTTTTCACGGTTTCTCACCGCAAACTTCTGGCAGATCTCCACATCATGCAGATAGTCCTCCAGGAAGGAGCCGTAAAGCCAGCACAACTCCTCAGGAACCGTCAGGACCTGTTCATCGTACTCCTTGGCCAGCGCCCGGAGAGAAGACTCGATCTCCTTTCTACGACCCTCTTCCTTATACGTACGGATCAGCTCTTCCTTCTTCTTGAAATACTCCTCCTTGCCCTTATGCAGGTCTACGGCGAGGCCCTGGTAGAACTCCGCCACCTGCTTGCCCAGGTTACGGCTGCCGGAGTGGATCACGAGATAAAACGTACCATCCGAAGAGCGGTCGATCTCGATAAAGTGATTGCCTCCGCCAAGCGTACCGAGCGATCTCTGCAGATACCTGGTATTCTTGAGGTTACGGAAGCAGCGCAACTCGGTAAGATCGAACTTCTCGACCTTGCCCTCCCAGACATTCATGCCGGAAGGAATGAAATGCGCGGCCTCATCGATACGCGCGAAATCCAGAGATCGCGCGGAGAGCTCGACTGTGTACATGCCGCAGCCGATGTCGACGCCTACGATATTCGGGCAGACCTTGTCGCCCACCGTCATTGTAGTACCGATCGTGCAGCCTTTGCCGGAATGCACGTCCGGCATGATGCGCACCTTCTGGCCGGAAGTTAACTCATAATCGCACATCTTGCGGATCTGCTCGATGGCTTCGTCTTCCACCACCTTCGCGTAGCAGATCGCCGTATTTAATTTTCCTTTTATTTCAAACATTTTCATTACCTCTAACATCATGCCGGATCACGCTGTGATCCCATTATATCTCGGGCTGTTTAAGACCTTTAACATAAAAGAATACGGGTCGATTTTTCCCGAAGTGACCATAGAGAAAAGCATCGGTGTAACACCGCTCAGCAGGACCACGCCCTGCTCATTGCTTCTCACCGGGACTTGCTGGTGTCTGGCGCATACATTCCAGAAGATCAGTTGCGGCAGCTTATAGCCTGCACGCTCGAATCTCTCTTTCGCGGCCTCGAAATTGGTCATCTCCGCATTTTTCGCACAGAAGTTAAACTCCATATCCGAGATCAGGAAGATCCTCTTCGGGAGGTCTTTCTGCTTCAGGTGATACTTCACCGCGGTGTCCAGGATCAGGTCAAAGACCGCCTCGACATTCGTATCCGCCACCTCGCTTTTGGAAGTCACGTAACGCAATTTCTCGACGAAGGTTTTGCCCTTGATCTCGATCAATTGCGGTCTTCTTGAAAAAGAGATGTAGTGGTTCTTGAAGACACCCTCATTTCTCTCCGCGAAGTACAGACCCAAAGAAAGCGCGACAGCCGCCGGGTAAGCACCCGCGCAAGTTGAATACATGGAACCGGAAGTATCGATGACCGCCAGCGAATCCTTCGCACAAGGAAACTCCGGCAACGAAGACCAGGTCGCGTTCAGTGCTTTTGCCTCGGAAGAGGAAATCGACACGAAGCTCCGCGTATTGTAATCCCAGTTCAGATACGGCAGGATCAGCTCATACGGAGATACATTCTCCGCGTTCAGGTACGCCTTGCCCTCGGAAACCGCGGACAGGTAAGCGTTGTATCTCTCGCCGTCATTTCTGAAGAAGGCCTTTCTATACTTAAAAAGCGCTCTCGACGGTTGTGTCTCGTAGTCGAACGTGTAGTCTTTCTCTCTCAGGTTGTTCTCCAGGATACGGATCGCACCTCTCAGCTTCGTCAGCGTTTTTCTGTACTGCTCCTCGGACATATCCAGTGCTTTGGCCATTTTTTTGCCTTGCGCGCGGGTCTTTTGGGAAGACGCGTTGATGGACGGCAGCCACTTGCCCAAAAGCGTGGTCGGTCTGTCTTTCTCCAGTGCCGCCAAATCAACGGTCAAGACTCTTTTTACCTCAGAGATCATGGCCGCCTCGGCCGGCGTGCCGAACAAAGACAGCAAGTCGTCATATCTGCCAAGCTCGCTGAAGAAGAAGATATTTTTCTCCAGGGACTTCGGCGACACAAACGCCAGCCAGTGCACGATCGTGCGGAAGACTCTTCTCTCGCCCAGACCGCCGCGGATATCTCTTGTGAAGAACAGGAGCTTCATGGCAGTGTCCGCATCCTCGTCGAATGCTTTTTGGAAACGAGCGAGGATATCGGCTTTTGAAGCCTGTCTCAGCGCACCGGCGCAGGAGAACATATCCAGGCAGGCGGAGTCCGTCGTCTCGTACGTTACGGCACCATTCTCTGTATACGTCATATTTACTTTTGTCTCTCTCTTTAAGAACTCCAACATAAGCTCCACTCCTTTATCTTTAAGTTACAAGGCACTGCAAGATTCGAACTTGTATTTGATTTGGATAATCATTCACCGACAATTGCTGTAAGTGCCTTTACAAGACGCGGTTTTTAGAATGCTTTACCACATAAAGATCTGTCAGTTTGCTGTACGCGTCTTTGTTATGTCTCCATTCTACCCACCTGTGATTTTTCTTCACGGAAAAAAAGTTGCGAACTGTGCTACAATGTATGCGAAGTTTTTGAAAAGCACGGAGATCTCAGGCTTATGGCGGATTTACGAAAGATCGATCTACACATGCATTCCAAGGTTTCGGACGGCACCGACTCGCCGGAAGATCTGGTGGAGAAGGTTCGGGAAGCAGGTTTTTCCACATTTGCCGTGACCGATCACGACACACTCGAAAGTATCCCGATGATCCGGGCGGCAATAAAAGAAGGCGACCCGCGTTACATCTGCGGCGTGGAATTCTCCTGTAAAGACGAACAAGGCCGGTACCACATCCTCGGCTACGGCTTCGATCCCGATTCTTCGGCGATCCACGACATCGTTTCGGCCGGGCACGATTACCGCATCAAGAAGTTTCTCGCGCGTGTCGATATTCTAGAGCAAAAGCACTCGATCACTTTCCCTTCGGAGGAGATCGAGGGTCTGCTTGCTCTGGGCAACCCCGGCCGTCTGCACCTGGCCAATCTCATGATCGATCACGGCTACGTCAGCTCCCGCGGCGAAGCTTTTGACCGGTATCTGAATAATCTTCATGTAGAAGGACTCTACTTTCCGCCGGAAGACGCGATCCGTCACATCCTTGCGGCCGGCGGCGTGCCGGTTATGGCACATCCGGTATACGGCAGCGGCGGAGAGGAAGTCTTCGGGCACGATCTGGAGCGTCGCGTGATCCGTCTGAAAGACGCAGGACTCTGTGGCCTGGAAGCGTTCTACTCGCGCTACACGCCGGAGCTTCGCGATATGGTTTTAGATCTGGCTGATAAATATGATCTGTTCGCCACCGCCGGCAGTGACTACCACGGCGCGCACAAAAAAGTCGCACTCGGCGACATCGGCCCGTTGCCGGAAGAGGAAGCGGTGCTGACAAAATGGGAAAAATCGCTCGATGCGTTCCTTGAGAAGGTGCTCTGAGCGACCGGTTGAGCGACTTTATTCTGCCTCGCTCCGTTCCATCGCCTGCTGATCCAACGTCCCTTGGTCCAGCGCCTGCTGCTTCAACAGCCGCTCGCGCATGAGGTCCACAAAGTGTTCCGGCTCGCGCACGCGCACTAAAGGCCCGAATCCCAGGAGCCGGATGACCATCTCGGTCTCGTCATTTCTGTCATATAACAATGTTACCCGGTAGTTTTTCTCGTCTAACTTCTCCGCCCGACGCTCAAAATGCGCAAAATGCAGCATCACACGGTCCAGTGCTTTTCGCTCGTCAAGGAGATCAAAAACGACCTGATCCTGATGCGGGCGGGTCTGCTTCCGCTCCGTCATCCACGGCTCGACCTCGCAAAGCTCGCACGAATCGATGCGCGCCAGGTTGATGATGTCGCTTCGGTGCGACGCACGGCCGAACAGCCGGAACTTGTCGTCCTTCTCGGAATACTCGAGGTGTGACGGCAGCGTCGTGATCTGCATCAAGTGCCCGTAGCGGTTTCTGACCTCCAGGCGGAGCGCTTTCTTCTCACGCAGCGCTTCCAGAACCGTCGCAAAATGCGCGCGATACGCGGGATCCTCATACGGATCGCCGTCTGCATAGCGGTCAAACACACAATAATCTTCCTTCGCAAAAAGCACTTTCTCGTCGGGATACGGGAGCGGCACGGTCGCTTCGTGTGTCTCCGCATCCGCATCGCCATCTTCGCCGGTCTCTGCCATTTCCGTTCCTTTCAGGAAAAGCAACATGCGCGGGTCCTGACTGATCGCGTTGATCCACTCTTTCTGAAGTTTGGTCAGCGGCATTGTCGGTGCGGCGTGAAGCGGCGTGGTGCCGTCTTTCCGCAGTAGCGGCCAGCGGCTTTCAGAGAGCGCCGGAAGGATCGCGAGCGCGCTCTCATCAAATGCATTTTCCGCGATGATCCTCCGCATCTCTTCGGTCGTGACAGGATGCGAAACGGCCTCGCGCAGGATCCTTGCCACCGCGTTATAGTAGGCGCTGTAAAGCTCACTGAAGATCATGAAGGCTCACCGCCTTTCTCATTTCGCATCGAGTTTTCATCGAGCGTTGCCGGATCGGTCAGCTGAGTCGAACTTTCATCGAGCGTAGACGGATCGGTCAGTCCATACAAACTATACATTTTCTCGATATCTTTTTCGAATCTCTCCTGCAGTTTCGCATTGGAAAACTGAACGTCTTTCAGACGCCCGATAAACGTCCGGATCCACGGTACAAGCTCGCTGCTGTCGAAGACGTCGGCTGAGAAACGGCTTGTATTCTTATCGATCCGTTCCACTGTGCCGACACGCTTCTCGCGCTCGAGGCGCTGATGGATGAAATCCTCATTATTCTCATACCGCACGGTAAATTCCACATGCTCCATCCGGCTGCCCGACCAACTCTGCGTGCTGACGCCCCAGATGTTCGGCTCCATGGCCGCAAGTTTTTTTCTGTGCGCCTCGAACTCCGGGCATGGTCCTCCGCTCTTGACCGACACGATGTGGTCCAGACGCATCGACGTGATCCGCCGCGCGTCGTAGCCGTAGGCCATCAGATACTGCCGGCCGCTCTGCACGCTGATGCGCACCTGAAGCGGCACGAAGATCCCGCTCGACGAACGCTTCTCTTTCGGCAGGTATGTCTCGAGCGTCACGAAGCTTTTTTCCCGCATTGCGTCAAAAAGCGCGCACATGATCTCGCTGTCCATCGCTGCCGTGATGTAGTGATGTTTGAATGTGAAAAGGCTTGCTTCTTTTTCTTGCTTGTCCGCGCAAAAAGCACCGATCACGCCGAGTGGAGCGATTTCCGAGAAGTAGTGCAGCACCTGTGCGTCGATGCTCCCGAAGCCTTCCGCGCGGCGGTAATACACGGTCTTCCCTTCCTTTTCGGAAAGCACGATACCCTCTTCCTGATACTCTTTCAATTTCTTCCGAATCGTGGATTCGTCGAATGTCCTTGCTCCGGGATACATGCCCAGGTACTTGTCGACTTGTTGCACGATCTCGCCAAGCGACCACGCGCGTGGCATTTCTCCCGTCTTCTCCGGTGCGAGGATGTCCATCAAAAGAAAATGCAGCGTGATGTCGCCATCGGTGAAACTCTTGGCCTTCCAGGCCTTATAAAACGGATTATGCTTTCCGCTTCGGCTGTCGATAGTGATCGCAACAGATTTGCCGTCAGACGTATTCTGAAAATGCATATAGTCCGAAAGCCAACTCTCGATCCGGCGGCGCTCATCGTCATAGGTACGAGTGCTTTTGGCGTCGAAATCTTCACGGCTTTTGAAACCGTAGACATAAAAATCGCGCATATACTCGCGGATCTTATTGAAGTTTTTCACAAGTTCGCTATACGGCATCTTCTGTCCTCGCCAAACACTTCCTTCGGAGATCCTCTATTTTGCGGCCACCGCTTTGGCTTCGCGCTTCGGCCGTTGGCTTGTCAGTTCAGTTCATCGAGCAACCCGAAACGGTAACCTTCGTTTTCAAGAAGCGTCAGCACCGCGTCCAGTTCCTGCACATTGGACGATGAGTCGTTGTGCATCAGCGCGATTGCTCCGTTGTGATGATAGGTCGCAAAATGATCCGTCACATAGCCCGGCGCCGGCTGGTTGTCCGGTTCGTAATCGTTGTACGCAATGCTCCAGAAAACGGTCTTGTAGCCGGCATCCGTAAGGATCGTCATCAGTTTCTTCGTATATGTTCCCTTCGGAGTGCGGAAATACGGATCAAACGCATATCCCGTCACTTCATAGAAGTATTCTGCCACATCAAATATCTCGTTCGCAATCTCTTCGACGCTTTTTGTCGTCAGATCGGTATGCGTCACCGTGTGGTTACAGACCATATGGCCCTCTTCCTTCATGCGCTTGGCATAGCCGCTGCACTCTTTCAGATACATTTTCGTGACAAAAAAACTTGCCTTCGCGTTGTGCTTCGCGAGTGTGTTCAGGATCGATTCGGTGTTGGCGGACGGGTACCCGCAGTCAAACGTCAGGTAGATCACCTTATCGCCTTCCGGCACATTGTAGTTGATGTACGCGCCGTTATACTCGCGGATATTGAAGAACTCGTACGTGCCCGAAGGGGTATGGTCCTTTTTCCTCTGGAAACACCAGCTCTCCTTCATGGTGTTATCGAGTGAATCATAGTAGCCGGCGTTGGCGATAATACTGTCGCGCAACGCATGGATCCTCGTCAGATAATCCCCCTCGCCACCATCGGACGGGATCGGCGCTTTCGTCGGCGCCGGCGGAGTTGGTTCGGGTGTTGGCTCCGGTGTGGGTGTAGGTTCCGGTGTCGGAGTAGATGTTGGCTCCGGTGTGGGCGTCGGCTCGGGAGTCGGCTCGGGAGTCGGCGTCAGAGTGGGTTCCGGTGTCGGAGTCGGCGTAGGGTCAGCGGTAGATTCCGACGTCGTATCCGTCGTCACATCCTCAGACGACACACTCGACGGAACACTGGTCGGTTCAGCCAAAGAATCGGACGCAAGTGATTTTGACGTAGAAATCGACTTTCTATCACTGCAACCTGAAAGCGTGAACGACAGAATAACAGAAACCAGCAGAAAACCGGCAACAATTCGCTTATTCATAGGACTTCCTCCACAACACATCTAAGTCTAGTATACTTCATCCGCGCGAAGATTCGCTAAGAAAAGCGTCACATTTCAGTTCGGCGCGGCGGGCGCCTCGTTCGGCCTGTCAGAACAGCGTGGTGCCGACGATGTTCATGCCGAGCACCAGCATGATTGCGGAGAATGTGCCGGCGACGGCGAGCCTCTGGCCGGCTTTTCCCCTGTTGCCTTGGGGGTCGAGCAGGAAGAAACCGAGAACGATGAGGATCGGCGCGATGCATCCGATTACCAGATATGCGCCAAAAGCGGCGACGGCGCTGCTTGTCGTGAAACCTGCCGTTGCGCTCGAGGCCGTCGCCTCCGCCACCGGTTTCAGGCTGCGTGTCAGGGAGCCGACGACGACTGAAAATCCGTTGTTCAGAAAATGCATCATCATCGGAAGCAAGAGGTTGTTCTTTTTGGTCATGACCAGAGAAAGGAAAAAGCCCCCACATGCCGTGGTCAGGAAGCGCATGACGGACATATGCATGATACCAAAAAATGCACCCACGATCAGCGCGATCATCCAGTCTTTTTTGAGAGAACGGAAGTGCGACAGCACCATACCACGCTCCATGGTTTCTTCACAGATCGCCGGCATGACAGCAGCGGCGAGAAGTAGGTACCAGAGGCTGTTTTCGCTGTACAGGTAATCTGTAAGCCCTGTCAGCTCGCTTTGGAATGAACGGGGCATGATGATCAAGGAGATCGTCATGGCAAGAAGGCTGAAAAGGATCGTGCCGCCGGCGACCAGGATGACGCCGAAAAAATCGCGCAGCGTGATCTTCTTGATAGGAAACATTTCTTTGAGTTTGACACGACGGGCAAGGCAATACAAGATCGAAACCACCGCGAACATTGCTTCCGAAGTAAAAAGCCCGAGCTGGCCCCAGTTTCGCTGCATGTAGGCGCCCGCTGTCACGAATAGCGCGAGGCAGCCTGCCTGAACGAGCACACCCATCCATGGGCGCAGTTTTTTCTGATTTGAGATCTGTTCCATTTTAACCCTCTTCTTTCTTATGCCATCAACATTTATGCCAGGATCGGCATGGCAAAGATCGTGTACCGGAAGATCTTTCTGTGATACGAGATCTTCGAATCGAGATCCCAAACCGTATACATTTTGTGCACTACCTTAGTCATTTCTCTCCACCCATTATCTTTCTGCCGTTTTCCACCAGTTCGGAAAGCCGTGCCAGTTCCTCTTTCAGCACATCCCGGCCAGTCTCCGTGATGACATATTCCTTCTTTCTGCACTGCGGATTCTCCGGAAGCGCATCGATCCACTTTTTGTCCAGAAGAGTATTGATCGCGCCGTAAAGAGTGCCCGCCGCTAGTTTCACACGCCCGTGCGAAAGCGTCTCCACATTCTGTATGATGCCGTAACCGTGAAGCGGTTCCTGAAGCGAAAGCAAGATGTAGAACACTGCTTCCGTCAATGCAAGCTGACCCATACACTCATCTCCTTTCACATTATCGGGCTCCGTTATATCGGCTCCCGATATATCCGAAGTCATTATATCGGCCGCCGATATAGTTGTCAATACTTTCGGAAACGAATTCAGATAAAGAATAATTCCGCACAGGTCAAAAGCCCGAAATTCCAAGGTAAAAGGAAACTGCCCCATCGTGACGAGATGTCACTTCGAGGCAGTTCCTTCAAAAATATAACCAATTCATTTGAAAAAGAGCCCCCGTCCGCATTGAAATCACGCGGGCAAAGTGTTTACATAAAAATATAAGATCTTCATATAAAGGAGGAACTGTCCACCGTCCCGGCGGGGGCAGCAAATAACGATATGAATCGTCTCAATACAAAGAAAACCGCAGTGAAACTTCTGATCATGCTGATCATCATGGGCGTACTCGTCGCAATAGGCCGGGCCAAAGGAATCTTCTCATCCGTTGAAGGAGTCGTAAGTGATTTTCACATCAACTTTTCGTCGATCCTGAAAGTCGTGATCATGGCATCGCTGGTACTAGCCATAGAGAACCTGATCCTTTTTATCTTAAGTCTTTGCACGCCGAAGAAAGGACGTTCGCAGACACTGATGAGCGTGGCCAGCAACGCGATACGCTACATCACCGCCATCGTCGTTCTTTGCTGGGGTCTGACGATCCTGGGCGCAAACGTTGGCACCATCGTTGCCGGCGTCGGGATCCTGGCCTTGATCGTTGGTTTCGGCGCCAATACACTGATCGCCGACTTGGTCACGGGTATCTTCATGATCTTTGAGAACCAGTACAATGTCGGCGACTTCATCGAGGTTGCCGGGTTCCGTGGCCGCGTCACCAGCATCGGCGTACGCACCACCTGCATCACGGATATGGGCGGCAACGTCAAGATCATCAACAACTCGGACATGTCCAATATTCTCAACCGATCTTCGCACACATCGAAAGCCGTCAGCACGATCGGCATCCCGTACGATGCGGATCTGGAAGCACTCGAAAGCAAGATCCCGGCGCTTTTGAAAGAGATCTTCGACAAGCACGGCACCGTGCTGAAAAGCGAACCTCAATACCTCGGCGTGGACGAGCTTTCGGACTCCTCCGTGGTACTGAAATTTATCGTTGAAGTCGATGACGCGAATATTTACGAAGCCACCAGGATCTTAAACCGCGAACTCCTTCTCAACTTCAAGAAGTACGGCGTAGAAGTGCCTTTTCCGCAGATCGACGTACATCAGAAATAAGGAAGACCAATGGCAAGCGTTTCTCGAAAAAACGATCGGAACCGGACCGGGACCGGCGCCGGAAACGAAATAGAGTTCTCGGAACCTACCTCGCGCGGCGTCGAGGAGTTTACGCGCCCTGCTGAGGAGTATCCAACCCCTTCGTGGGACAAGCGTCCTTTGCCTCCGGAGATCGTCGCGCCCGGAAAATACCAGTGGGAGAAGCCGGGGCAGAAACGCACCAAGACCGTGAAGACGATGGCGTGGCTCTCCGCAATCGTCTTGATACTGATCAACATGAATATCCTTACGGGCGACATGGCCAAAACCTTTGCCGACATTTTAAACATAGAAACGACCGCCACTTCGGATGCGAGCGGACTTTCGGCCGAAGCCGAAACCGAGGACGAGACCGAAGAGTCGGCGGTCCCTTCACGCTCCGGGAATTCCACATCTGATGCGGGCGCGACCCCGGACGGAACTTCTCCCGATAGCACCTCCGGCGCGTCGCCCGTTGCCGATACCACGCAGGCGAGCGCATGGGAAATACCGGAATGCGACATGACCGTCTTTGCCAGCTACTCCGAAATGATGGGCAGCCTGAAATTCCGGAATCTTGGAAACTGCTCCAAAATCACTCTCGAAGTGTGGGACGTGCTGACCGGGACTTGTGAGGAAAGCCGCGACATCACAAACGACATCGACGCAGACGGAAACTATTCGATCCAACCCTTTACGACCGACGAGATCTACAATCATCACCAGACGGAATACGACAACATCATGGAATTCCCGATGAAAGTGGAATTCCGCGTTATTGTGGAATACGAAACCGCAGACGGAAACACCAGCAAGACATGGTCGCATATCACGGCGATGGACCGGAACATGTGGTTTTGCAAATTCATCCACGAAGAAGATAAGAGCTTCTTCTCCGCACCGATCGACATCCTCTTCTCCACGGACAGCCAGGACGGCGAAGCAAAAGTGCTTTTTGATCAGCCGGAAAAAGCCGGACCGAATGTATTCAGCATCAGCCTTCTGGTGGACGGAAAACCTGTGGATATCTCGGGAAGCAAGATCTTCACTTCGACCTACGATGTAAGTGGAAACGGAACCGAAGTCCACTACTATTCCGACGTGTACCTACTCCTTCCGGATGGATTTGATCCGGCCGCGGCGCACGACGTCAAGCTTTACGTATACCATTACCTTGAGGATTATCAGGCAGTCTGTGAAACCGTGGTCGTCATAAACTACCAATAACACATGGAGAAACGACACTATTTCCGCTTCGGGATCTTAGCGAGAAGCGTGCTTGGCGGCCTAACGGATCGGCCGCCGTACCCGTTTCTTTATTTCAGTTTTACCCACTCGACCGGCGGTGCGCGGAAGATATCACCCTTGCACTTCTCGATCTTCTCTTTTGCCTCAGGGAACGGAACATATGGCAGTTTCGTGCCTTCCATCAGTTCAAAGATGTCCCCTTGGGTGTATCGCTGCTCATCCACGTTATCGCTGTTGAAAGTATAAGTATAGAACGGTTCATCTCCCAGCACCTCGACCCGGATAAGGACCAGATCCGGAGTACCGTTTTCTCCGTAATAACTGTCAAAGGCTTGGAATCGAGGATCCATCTGTTCGTATTGAGCGGCATACTCGGTAAGCTCGAGAGTATTGTGAAGTTCTGATTGTTCATCTAAATATCCGAACACCGAAATATGCATCGCCGCGCCGCCGGCTCCGCCGCATACATAAGCGCCGGCAGAGTTGATCTCCGTGCTGCTTCTTTCCCAGGACTCATAGAAACCCTTGATCTGCAGTTTGTCATCCGCATACCGGACGACGATCTGCGCGTCACTATATCCAAATCCTCCCACACGCAAAAGCAGTTCCGGCACACCATCCGATCCGAAGTCCGGATAGCAAAAGCTAACTGTTATGTCCGATCTATCGTGCATTCTTGCATGCGTATTCATAAAAGCCGTCAACTCGGAAAGCTTCACTTCTTCTTTGAGATCCTTGCTGAAATCCACGAGTGCAAAATCATCGCTGTGTTCGATCAGAAAGGAAGTCTCCGCACCGGTCGAGCCTTTTAGAAATGCTTCAAAAGCACTCTTCGCTGCGGATGCGGGGTCGGTGTTTTTCTTCGTCGTCTCTTGCGCCGATCCTTCGGAAGAGAAGGAAGAAGGATCCTCAGATCCAGACTTCACTGTATCGGATGTTTCACTCGTCTCCAGAGCCTTGGTTTCACTTTGCTTTTTTTCTGTTTTGGAAGTACAACCACCCAGCAAAAAGATCCCCAAAATGCCGGCAAGTACTCGTACATTCTTTTTCATAACACACCTTCTTTTTCCTGTACTACCCTGCTTGTTTCGCAGTCCTTACAGGTGCCGTTTTTCTGCTGCCACAGTATAGCACAAGCGTTTTCCCTTAATACTTACAATACTGTAATAATTGCACTCTCACTTTCTTCCGATATATGTTAGAATAATTCATCGGATAAACACACGCGCGTGCCGGCCGCGCCGCGCATCGGGAGGGCAATTATGAAATATCTGCTTTGGGCACTTTACGGGATACTTGGATTGATCGGCGCCATCGTTGCCGGCGTCATCCTCTACTTCCTGTTCGTCTTCGTCTGTTCTTTTTTCATCGATACGAAGAAAGAATACAATCAGGACTCGAAGTTTTACCGTTTCCTTCTGACCTCCACCACCGGCATCGGCATGAAGATCATGCGCATCCGCTACGACCTTGTGGATCTCGACAAGATCCCGGAAGGCAAGCAGATGCTCTTTATCTGCAACCACCGCTCCAATTTCGATCCGCTCATTTCGTGGCACATCCTGCGCAAGCATTATCCGTCTTTCATTTCCAAAGAATCGAATTTTAAGATCCCCTTCTACGGCCGTATGATCCGTCGCTGCTGCTTCATGTCCATCGACCGTGAGAATCCGAGAAAAGCAATGGCCACGATCGATCGTGCTTCGAAGCTGCTTCAGGCAGATGAAGTGTCCATCGCCGTCTATCCGGAAGGAACACGCAGCAAGTCCTGCGAACTCCTGCCTTTCCATAACGGCGTGCTAAAGATCGCTCAGAAAGCAAATGTTCCGGTCGTTGTCCTTACGATCCAGGGTTCCGAAAGCGTTGCGAAGCGCTACCCTTGGCGAAGCACAAAAGTCAGACTGAAATACGTCGGCATGTTTGATGCGGAACGTGTCAAGCTCAGCAAGACTTCCATCATCGCGGACGAAGCCCGCGACATGATGATCCGGGATCTTCAGAACGATCCGTTGAAACAGTGATCCTCTCATGATCTACTACGAGCATTTTTGTCCTGAACATATCGGTATACTGCTGGTGATCACCACGTGCATCACCCTCACGCTTCTTGTCAGCCGTAAACTGAACGACAAGCAGTCGGGCAGGCTCTTCATGGTCCTCTCCGTCACGCTCTTCTGCGCCGAAGCGATTCAGGATATTCTTGCTTATCACGAAGGTTTTCCGATCACTTCGTTTCTCCCGATCCACCTGTGCAACCTCGGCATTTTCGTGAACCTGCTCGCCTCTTTCACGAAAGGGAAAGTCAGCGGCTTCTTCTCGGAAGTCTCTCTTGTGCTCATCATGCCGGGCGCCATCGGCGCGATCCTTTTTCCGGACTGGAATTACCGTCCGTTCTGGGACTGGCTCAACCTCACGATCTTCTTTACCCATCTGCTTCTGACCCTGATCCCGCTTCTGTTCCTGGTAAAAGGACGCACACACGTCAAGATCAGCCACTTCTGGTACAGCCTACTGTTCATGCTCGTGGTCGTTCCGCCGATCTACGCTTACGATATGAAATTTGAGGACAACTACATGTTCCTCCGCCGGCCCGTCTCCGGCTCCCCGCTCGAGTGGGTCTATAATCTTTCCGACGGCAAACACTACATCCTCGGCCTCTTCTTCCTGCTGGTCGGCGTTCTCGCTTTCGAATATGCCCTGATCATCGGACTAAGATTTTTGGTCAAGAAAATCCGTCAACGCCATCAAGAGAATAAGACCGCTTAACTTTCGAAGCGGTCTCCCATCTTGCATTTCCTTGCCTCTTTAAAAGCACTTCCGTCGCGCTTTCGGATCACTGTGCTGAGGTTGCTGTCTTTGGTACAAAGTGTAAGCTCCACCTGTCCTTTCGTGATCACAGGATGACGTAAAACACGCGCTTTGGCCCGGGAAACCGCCAAGGCCGGATCTTTGGAAAAAGCGATATAAGAATACTTTTCATCTTCATAAGGGACATCCGCATCTTTCAGCTGCTTGTGCAGTTTGCTCCGCGCAACCCGGCACGAAAAATGACACCAGTCATCGGAAGAAAGCCGACAAGGCGCATCGTGCGGACAGGGTGCCAACAGATGACCTCCCCAGGCCAATACCTTCTGCCGCACCTCACGCACCACCGCAAAACCTTCCTTCGTTCCCGGCTCCACAATGACCAGAAGTTTATCCGCCGCATCCCAGAGTTTACGGAGGACCGCCTCGCGCGCCCCGCTCGAGAGCTCATTTAACACATAGGAAGTCATCACGAGATCGGAAGATCCTCCGAAATCGTCTTTCTCCAGATCAAAAGCACGCCACTCGGTTTTGGCTGACAAGGTGGCTTCTTCGCGCATCAGTGACGCGCCCACATCGCGCATGGACGCTTCGCGCTCATAGCAGACGATCTTATCCGGCGAGAAGATCTCCTCCACCGCCCAGGATGCAGAACCCGAACCTGCGCCCACATCAAACACGGAACGGATCTGCGAAGGATCCGGTAATAACTCTTCCGTATAAGAGAGCGCGTCACAGACCGCCCCGAACGTCGCCGGCATACGCACCGCAGCATAGACCCGCGCCTCCAGATCTTCGGAAACCAGGACCTTGCCGTGCCCGCTTTCATTCTTGTACCGCTCGGTCATCTGACGCGAAAGTTTCTTCAGCACCTCCGGCTTCTCACCGGAAAGCGAATCTTCGATCGCCGTGCGCAATTGCAAAGGAAGTTCCATATGTTATCGTCACTCTCTGGTAAACTGCGAGATAAACTGCCAGGCCTGCTCACCCGTGTGCTCACGGTACTCATGCACCTGCTCGCTGATGCTCGAGAGCGCCGTCCGGCACACACCATCCTCGCTGTCAAAATAGCGGATGGTCAGCGTGCTGCCCCGGCTCTCATCGAACTTCTTCTCCACACGCTCACCGGCAAGTCCGAAGATCGGATCCTCCCAGTTCTCTTTATTCTCGTAGAGCACGGCGTCGAAGTCTTTTTTCAGTTTATTGACTTTCGCCATATACTTCACGCGCTCCAGCGAATCATCCGCCTGGAACGGCAATTCCGGAAGATGCGATTTCTCTCCGCCGGAAATAAAGATCGGAACCATCACATCCATGTTGATACCATCGTCCAAAGACTTGCCGAACGGATTCTTCTTCACCGGGAAAAGCGCACTCGCCGGTGCCATGCCTGCGAAGATCTCCGGGTACTCCTGGAACATATCCCATGTCTTGGCGCTGCCCATCGAGAATCCCGTCGCATAGATACGGGTGACATCCACGTTGTACTTCGATTTCAGATCCTCGATCACCTGCACCACTTCATCCGGCGGTACATCCTGGTGGTTTTCAAACGAGATGAAAAGGAAGTCGTGACGGTGACAGATCGACCACCAGCCGGCCACGAATGTCAGATACATGGAAGAGTCTCCGCCGCCATGGAAACCGATCACCATCGGCGCCGGACCTTTGTCGAAAATGCCTTTGTTGTAATACGCGAAATAACCGACCTCGTGCTCAGTCGTCCCCTTATACTTACCGAACTGGCGGTCCGAAGTTTTTACTACGGTACTGCCCCACTCTTCAACCATATTGAGTTCTTCGAAGTCCGGCTCGATCTCGATCTTACCGCACCACATCTTAAACTTACGCACGAATGCCTTAAAGTCCGCCTCATACTCAGCGGTTTCCTTGATAAGAAGATGCTCGCAACCGGAAAAAGCAGCATTGATCTCCTCACTGTTGCCCACGCTCAGGATCGCAATATCTTTACGATCCACCTGTGGCACGACGGAAAGATTCTCCATCGAACACATCGCCGGCGTGATCTCTCCCGGCCCCCACAAATACTCGCCGGAGAGAGTGGTCAGAAGATTCTTCGCCACATAGTCCGCCGACTTTCCGAAACTGTAAATATCCGCACGGAAGATCGCTCCACGGATGAAATATCCCTTGAATTCACGAGTAAAAAAATCATCGATACGCTCGTAACCATCCTCGTAATAAGGATGCATCTTGGTCTGCGAGATCAGCTCCGCATAAAGCGACGCGTCTGCGCCCTCCCAACCATTCTTATTCGTCGGATAAACAAAAAGCACTGTGCTGTCGACAGCAGATGCGATCCGGGCGAGTCCTCTTTCCTCAGCAAAAGCAACCGCCTCTTCCATGCTCTGTTTTTCTTCTTCGAAAATAAGGAGAAGCGGTGCGCGGAATCCGAAGTTGTGCACTTCCCCATTGATCGCCGTTTTCGGCTTATATACTTTTAAAGTATAATTCTCAAATTCGTGCTCCCAGCATTTCCCACCGTTTTCGAGTACGGTGACACTCGGTTTCTCCATCATCGGCATGTCTGTCATCTCCTTCAGATCCTTATTCTTGTAAGGGCCCGACACAGGTTTTCCGCCCGTCATTGAGCCCACAGGATTTATTATATCGAAAACCCCGAACGAATACAAAATGCTATTCACAAAAAATTGACATTTTCTTTACAGGACAAATATATTTATTAATTTCCGCTTTATACCGAAAACCTAGAATGTAAATTGTGAAGTTGCATTTTCACTCACAAAAAACTTCCGAAAGATCAACGATCCGGAAGCGCTGATAAAGCAAAGGAGGTAAAGGTATGGCAAGTAAAAAACGACTACGGAGCATATGCATGATGCTCTCCATGATCCTGATCGGAGTGTTCGCACTCACGGTCTTCCAGCCCGCGGGCAAAGTCGCGGCTGCAGACTCTGCGATCAAAGCTTACGGTCGGAATACATTAGATGGAAATGTGTATCAATTCCGATTGTACGAAAAGGAAAGAAAAGACCCTGAAACAGGCGAAGTTGAAAAGTATTATGCTTTTGCCGGTTTTTTCCCGAAAACAAGCGAGTCTTCCGACGGATATTCCTATCTTCCTACGACACAGCTTGGTATCCCGGTCGATTTTTATGATAATGAAAATCTGATCGGTACACCATATTTTATTGAAGCTATCGCTTCTGACTGTTGTAGAGAGTTCGAAAAGATCGGAAATAGCACCGGTCTTGAGATCACTGCACTTTCTATTCCAAGCGGAGTAAAAACGATTGAAACGCAAGCATTCTCGGGTACAAATGTGGCAACGATCTCTCTCCCTGACTCACTTGAAACCATTGGAAACAGTGCTTTTTCCGGTTGTAAAATGCTTACACGCGCGGACTTGAGCAGATTAGATGATCTTCAAAGCCTGGGTTCCGGCATATTCAGCGGATGCACGATCCTTGAAGAAGCTCTGCTGCCTAATCAAGCTCCGGGCTTTACAGAGATTCCGAGCAGCATGTTCGCTAGCTGCTCCAAACTATCTACCATCGCCATTCCGGATAGCGTAACTTCAATCGGAGCCAACGCCTTCAGCGGTAATACAGATCTGGAGAGTGTGAGTGGCGCAAACTATATCATCACTTTTGGCACGCAGGCTTTCCAGGGATGCTCGAAGCTGGTAAATTTCGTCATTCCTTCTTCCACGTTGGAAATCAGAGACGGCTGTTTCCAGAACTGTACCAAACTGGTAAACGTAACCATTCCAAGTGATATTGACCTTCGAATCTTAGGCAAAAACGCATTTCAATCTACTGCCATCACCTCATTTACTGTTCCTTCAAGCAGCAACCAGTTGTGGACAGTAGGTTCAAATTGTTTTAAAGATTGTAAGTCACTCGTACAAGTTACCTTTAATACATCTTCCATAAAAACACTTGATACTTATGCATTTAATGGATGCACCAGCCTCACCTCTCTGACCATTGACGGCACTTCTCTCGAAATCATCGGAGATAATTGCTTCAACAATTGTGTAAAACTCCATAACATTTCCACCAGAGGCAATGAACAACTGGCTAATGTCAAGAGTTTCGGTAACGCTGCGTTCCAGGGATGCGAAGCCTTTACGGAATTCGTGATTCCTTCGCAGATCGAAAAGATCGGCGACTCTACTTTCAGCGGCTGCAAGAATATCGAAAAAATCTATTTCAGCGATTCCGACACGCTCACACGTATCGGCAACAGTTCTTTTTATGGATGCGAAAAGATGGTCATCGCCGACAAGACGACCGATGAAGAAACCGGTCTTCTTCCGGCAACTGTTGTCAATATCGGTAACTACGCTTTCAGAAACTGCAAAGCCATGACCAAACTGATCCTGCCTTCAGGACTTCAGGCTCAGGGCATCGGCACCGGCGCATTCCAGGGCTGTTCCTCTATTATTAATCTTACGATCCCGGATTCGGTAACCACTTTGTATGCGGGTACATTCTCCGGTTGTACGAAACTAGAGAACGTCGTTCTTTCAGATGCATTAACAGAGATCAAAGATTCTCTCTTTACCGGATGCACCAATCTCCATAGTATCGTCATCGGAAGTCATGCGACAAGCATCGGCATGTATGCGTTCAAAGATTGTACCAATCTTAAAAGTGTAACCATGGGCGACGCCATCGTTACGATCGGCGACCAGGCTTTCTACAATTGCAAAGCTCTTGGGAAAGACGGCACGGCATTTGAGCTCAGCAGCGCGCTCACCAACCTCGGCAACCAGGTCTTCTATAACTGTTCATCACTTTCCGGTCTGGCTATTCCAAGTGGTGTGACAGCGATCGGCAACAGTTGCTTCGAGAACTGCACCGCACTTGACGCCGTAACTATGGGAAACAACATTATTTCCATCGGCAACAGCGCTTTTAAGAACTGCACCAAGCTCGGATCCGGCAGTGATTTCGCACTGAGCAGCGCACTCGTCACGATCGGCACAAGTGCTTTTGAAAAGTGTGAATCCTTGACCGCTATTGCAATTCCGGACAACGTAACCGAGATTCCGCTTAGCTGTTTCAACGGTTGTAAAGCACTGACAACTCTTACTATGGGTGACAGTGTCGTTTCCATCGGCAAGCAAGCTTTCTATCAGTGCTCCAATCTCGGTCTGGACGGCGCGACCGTCGAGCTGAGCGATGGGCTTCAGTACATCGATGAGAATGCTTTCTACCAGTGCAAATCTCTTACCGAGATCGCTTTCCCGGATTCCGTAACCGTCATTGCCAAGCAGTGCTTCTACGGATGTAGTGAACTGGTCAAGTTCACAATGGGCAGCGGCGTCACAACGATCGGTGAAAAGGCTTTCTACGAATGTAAGAAACTTGGTTCGGACGGAAACAAGATCATCCTGAGCGAATCTCTTACAGATATCGATCCGCATGCTTTCTACGGATGCAGCAAAATCACTTCTATCGATATCCCGGATCTGGTTAAGTCCATCCCGACATACTGCTTCTATGGTTGTACTTCACTTCAGAGCATCACTCTCGGAAATACGATCTCATCGATCGGCATAAGTGCTTTTAACGGATGTTCGGCGCTTCAGAAAATCGACATTCCGGAGAATGTGACGATCATCTCTGATTACAGCTTCAACGCGTGTACGAATCTTTCCGCCGTAACGATGGGAAACAACGTGACACATATTGGCCCGAGCGCTTTCTATAACTGCCAGAAGCTCAGCAGCATCACGCTTAGCGAGGCGCTTACACAGCTCGGCGCAAATGCTTTCTACAACTGCTTCGCTTTGACAAGCATCGACCTTCCTGAACCGCTTACCATCATTCCGGAAAACTGCTTCTATGGTTGCAAAGCTCTCGACAAACTGACGATGGGCAACAACGTGACCAAGATCGGAAAGTCTGCTTTCCAGAACTGTGAGAAGCTCGGCAAGTCCGGCGTATTCAACCTCAGCGATGCAATCTTCGAGATCGGCTCCGGTGCTTTTAACTCTTGTAAAGCTCTATCTGACGTGGCTCTTCCTCCGGAACTCGATGCGATCCCTGACCAATGCTTCAACAACTGTATCGCGCTCAAGACTCTGACTATGGGTAACAAGGTTGAGTCCATCGGAGCGAATGCTTTCAACGCATGTACAAATCTTGGCAAGAATGATTTCGAGATCCACCTGAGCGATGCGCTGACTCTCATCGGCAACAGTGCATTCTATCAGTGCTCTTCGCTTTCCGCCATCGACATTCCGGACGGCGTGGAAGTAATTCCGGAGAACTGCTTCAATGGTTGTACTTCTATTGACCGTATGACCATGGGCAACAACGTGACCTCCATCGGAAAGATGGCGTTCTATAATTGCTCGAAGCTTGGCAAGAACTACGACATCGCACTGAGCACAGATCTTGTAACCCTCGGCGAAAGTGCTTTTAACGGATGCGCATCTCTCTCCGCAATTGACATTCCGGAAGGTGTAGCCGTTATTCCGACATCCTGTTTCAAGGGTTGTTCGCTGCTCACCGAGATGACCATGGGCAATAACGTGACCGACATCATGAATGAAGCATTCAGCGGTTGCGCTTTCCTCGGCAAGAACTGCGTCATCTCGCTCAGCGATTCTCTCGACTTCCTCGGCCAAAGCGCTTTTAACGGATGCGCGTCTCTCGAGGCGATCGAGATCCCGAGTGGTGTTGCGACTATCCCGCAGAGCTGCTTCAAGGGTTGTACAAACCTTATCGCCGTGACAATGAGTGACAACGTCGAGATCATCGACCGTGAAGCATTCTCGGGCTGTTCCTCTCTCGGAAAAGACGGTGTGGATTTCACACTTTCTGAAGGTCTGGAAACACTTGGTGTTCAGGCATTCGCAAGTTGCACATCTTTGGAATACATCCGTCTTCCGTACTCTATCTCCACCATTCCGGCGAACTGTTTCAACAACTGCACATCGCTTCGCACGGTAGATCTGAACGAAGTGAAGAACATCGGCGAGAGTGCTTTTAACAAGTGCACGTCTCTCACGGATCTCCACTTCCCGGATACGATCGAGTCTCTCGGCAAGTCCTGCTTCTATCAGTGCGCATCTCTCGAACTCGTATTTGTTCCGGATTCCATCAATGTGATCCCGAGCCAGTGCTTCGGTTCATGTACTTCTCTCAAGTACGTCTTCATTCCGGATTCCGTCCGTTCGATCGAGAATGGTGCTTTCTCCGGTTGCCAGCTCCTCGCAGTCGAGCTTCCGGATGCTTTGACCACATATAAGTCTTCGGCTTTCAATTCGAATCCGAACCTTAACCGTGTCGTCACTGACATGGATAAGATCACGATCATAGAATATTGGGGAACCAACATGCAGGTCAACGTACCGGCCGTAGTCTACAACATGCCTGTTATCGCGATCGCTTCCAATGCTTACGCACAGACAAAAATCACTCAGGTACACGTCCCGTCTTCCATAACGTCTATCGCGGCAAATGCGTTCTATCAGTGCACATCGCTTCAGACCGTACGAATCAACGAACAGACCACAGTTGCAAGCGGTGCTTTTGCAGGATGCACATCGGTATACCGCCTGAAGGACATCGACGACGAGTACACCAAGATCCTGAAATACTATGGTGAAGCTGATGTTATCCGTATCCCTGAGAGACTCGAGAACAGAAAGGTCATCGAGATCTGCGCTTCCGCTTTCGCCAACAACAAGTCCCTGACTTCTGTCTACGTTCCGAAGCAGATCACTCAGATCGGCAGCAAGGGCTTCTACAATTGCTCTAACGCCATCATCGAGTATTACGCAGCAACCGGTCTGGGCGCAAATGCATTTACCGGATGTAAGGGCGCTAACATCTACGGCGCTACTCCTACACCTCGTCCGACCAATACGCCGGTTCCGACCAACACACCTAAGCCGACTCCGACCAATACGCCGAAGCCGACTCCGACTAAAGCTCCTGGCGTCTCTCCGACTCCTGTAGCCGATAAGACCGTCGAGGTTGGCAAGAGCTTCCAGTATACTGTTTCCGGTGTTTCCGCAAGCAGGATCAAGTGGTCGGTAGGTAACACTTCTGTAGCGACAGTTGACTCTGCCGGACTCGTAACCGGTAAATCCGTCGGTAACACTTACCTGTATGCGGCTCTTCCGAACGGTACGACAGTCAAGTGTCTGATCCGTGTCGTCTACCCGACTCTCAAGCTGAACTACACCGAGAAGACATTGCACATCAACCAGAAGCTCCAGTTCACAGTTTCGAACACTTCCGGTCAAAAGATCACCTGGTCGGTCGGTAACACTTCAGTGGCTACTGTAGATCAGAATGGTAATGTCACCGGCAAGAGCGCGGCCAATACTTACCTCTACGCCAAAAGCGCAGACGGTCGTGTCGCGAAGTGCCTGTTGAAGATCGTCGATCCGGGCACACTCGGCATCAACTACACCGAGAAGACTGTCTACCTCGGACAGACCTTCACCTTCACTGCCAAGAAACCTGGCATCCTTACTCCGACCTGGTCGGTAGGCAATACTGCCATCGCCAAAGTCGACAGTAATGGTAAGGTGACACCAGTCAGCGTCGGCAATACTTACCTGTATGTGAAGACCGCTGACGGACGTTCGGCCAAGTGCCTGATCAAAGTCGTTGATCCGGGCGCCCTGAACATCACCTACACGGAGAAGACCATCAAGCTTGGTCAAACCTTCCAGTTCACCGCCAAGAATCCGGCAGGACAGACCGTGACCTGGAGAGTAGGTAATACAGCCGTAGCAGTTGTCGATGCCAATGGTGTCGTTACTGCCAAGAGTGTCGCCAACACGTACCTCTACGCCAGCACGCCGGACGGACGCGAAGTCCGCTGCCTGCTGAAGATCGTCGCCTGACGCGACGCGAAGTCCGCTACATGCTGATGATCGTCGCCTGACGCGACGCGAATCCGCTGCCTGCTGAAGATCGTCGCCTGACGCGACGCGAATCCGCTGCCTGCTGAAGATCGTCGCCTGACGCGACGCGAATCCGCTGCCTGCTGAAGATCGTCGCCTGACGCGACGCGAAGTCCTCCGGACGCGCTGCAAGACGTCTCCTGAAAGACGCGACGCAGCGCCCACGGGGACACGAAGCGACGCCCGCGGCCGGGGCAAGAAGCCAGCGGCCCGATCCCGATGAAGGACGGCGGCCGGGGCAAGGAGCCAGCGGCCCGATCCCGATAAAGGACGGCGGCCGGGGCAAGAAACCAGCGCCCGATCCCGATGAAGGACGGCGGCCGGGGCAAGTGGTATAACAAGTAATCAAGAAGCGCAACCCAAACAAAAAGGGCTGCGCTTCGGCGTTTCCGCTTCTTCGCAACCCCTGGTGGGTAGTATTGGACTTGAACCAACGACCCCTTGCATGTCAAGCAAGTACTCTAACCAGCTGAGCTAACCACCCGACTATTTGACTTAAAAGAGTTTACTAGAAAGCGGCAAAGAAATCAAGTCATTTCTACCTATCCCCTTCTCTTTTTTTCAAAGCAGGTAGCTGCCATTCCCGCCACTGCTGCGTGGAGTGTGATCAGCCGGATACAAGGCTGGGTGGTCCGAATAATACTATCCCGTAGCGCTGGTTAAATTGTTATTGTCAACGCGGTTAGTTATGACTAACCGCATGGTTTACTGTTAAAATCTTCAAAATCGATGTTTTCACCAGTAAATTCCTGCCCTTTTCCGACCCATTTACTGGTAAAATCCTTCAAAATGCGAATTCTACCAGTAAATGTCAAAAAAAGAATTCAAAAAAGTCGATTTTTTACTGGTAAAATCACTGAAATCGAGGATTTTACCAGTAAATGCCAGAGTTAGTCTAAACTAACTACCATGTTTACGGGCAGATTCGACGATTTGCTCCATTTAGCCCGTAAATTTTGCCGTTTTTTGAATTCTTTTCTTGACATTTACGGGCTAAATCAACGTTTTCTTCATTTCAGCCCGTAATACCCTCCGAAAAGCACTGGATTTTACGGGCCAA
>JAFWDK010000036.1 GCA_017513085.1 Clostridiales bacterium
ACTTTCCAACGGAAGTCATCCGGGTGGTGGGGGACTTCAAGCGACACTCGACTATTGCATGCAGGATGAAAGACAATGTACGAAGGACAGAAGCTTGTGTACGGCATGAACTGCTCGGAGCAGGATCCGTATCTGGACATGATGACTACGAAGAAACTGTATGGAAAGACCGGTGGAAGGATGTACTATCACCTGGATCAATCCTTCTCACCAGAGGAAAAGATTACTCCGGAACAGGCTCACAAGATCGCAATTGAGTTCGCCGAAGAGCAGTTCAAAGGGTATGAAGTCCTCATAGCGACCCATGTGGATGCCCACCACATCCACTCCCATTTTGTGGTGAACAGTGTCAGTTTTGAGAACGGATTGAAGTACCATTCGTCAAAAGATAACATCCGAAAGCTGCGAGAAGCATCCGATGTGATCTGCTTAAAACATGGTTTCTCTGTCGTGAAACCGAGAGACCAGAAGAAAACAACGGGCATCGGAGCTCGAGAATACCGTATAGCGTGTAAGTCATCAAGCTGGAAGATGAATCTTATTGTTGCGATCGAAGCCGGAATGCGGAAAGCAAAAACAAAAGATGAGTTTCTAGAGTTTATGAAGAAACGCGGATATGAAGTGAACTGGACAGATACAAGAAAATATATTACCTACACCACCCCGAATGGATACCGGTGCAGGGACATAAGACTACATGAAGATAAATTTCTGAAGGAGGCAATGGAAAATGAATTCAGAATCAGACAAGAGATTGCAAGAAGTGAAACGTATTGCGGCTCAGAATTTGGCCGAGGCGCAGAAGCCGACACCATGCTTTATGATCACACAGGAAAACTGGAAGGCACTCCTAACGGGGTTTTACTCTCAACTGGCGCTGATGGAGAAGATGGTTACTCGCGAGCAGATGGCAGCATTCTACGAGGAACTGAGGGAGTACTACGAGAGAAAGTCGGACTGGTTGGAGCAGAAAACGGTGGAGATAAAGCGGGAAATGCAGGCTCAGGCGAAGAGTTGGAAGGAAGAGATGGATCGACAGGCTGGGAATCTGAACGAGCAATATGCTTCGGCTTTGGAGGAGACGCAGGAGAAAATGGAGAAAAAGATGCAGGAGAATACGGAGAAATTGTATCACCGGATCCTGACTCCGTGTCTGCTTACGACATTGCTTGCAGCAGTGCTTACCTTGCTGCGGATATTGTGAGCATCTTCGATTCGAAGCCGAAGGAAGATGAGACACCTCAGCCTCATCCTGTAAGAGAGCGGAAGAATAGACAAAAAGACGATCGGGATGGGCCGGTTATGAGTATGTGAGGAGGTAAAAACGTATGGAGAGACATGAGATTAAAGTAGGAAAACTTCCAATTGTAGAGGAAGTATATGAGAAAGAATACAAAGAGATTGATGATCTAAAGCCCGAAATGTTGGAAAATATGGATTATCTCATGGAGAAACTATGTCAGATGATGAAGGGAAAACTCAAGGCAGGAGAAGAGATAGACTGGAGTTTTGGGGAAAAGTGTTTATTGGAGTTTCCTTCGTCTGTGGTTGAAGCTGCACACATAATGATTGCCGTTTCAATGTTTAAGTCCTTTCGGGACCAGGGACTATTGACAGAAGAAGAGTTCGAAGAATTTGCTGAATACGGTGAGATGATGTGGAAAAGAATCTTGTATGGTGATAATATGGTAACAAAAAGGGTAGTTTTGAAGGAGGAGAAGAATGAGTAGAAAAGTAGCGATATATGCTCGAGTATCTACAGAACATGAGGCGCAAGTGGCGGCTTTGGAGAATCAAGTCCAATACTATTCAGAACTACTGAGCAGACATCCCGAGTTTGAACTGTATGATCGTTACATCGACGAAGGTATAACAGGTACTTCAGTGAAAAAACGCTCCAGTTTCTTGCGAATGATGGAGGATGCAAAAAATGGGTGTTTTGATCTTATCATAACGAGGGAAGTGTCCAGATTTGCCAGAAATACTGTTGATACCCTTCAGCAAACACGTAAACTCAAGGCGATGGGGGTTGAAGTATGGTTTACTGAAGATAACATTTGGACTATGGACGATAGCGATGGTGAGCTTCGGCTCACCATCATGGCAACTCTTGCTCAAAACGAAAGCAAGAAGACATCGATGCGGGTTAAGGCTGGTCAGATGATATCCTTCAAAAATGGAGTTCCGTATGGAAATGGTAACATTCTTGGATATGATAAGCTTCCTAATCATGGTGGATACGTTATTAACAAAGAACAAGCTGAGACTGTACGCATTATCTACGACCTCTATCTGTCGGGAAAAGGTCTTCGTGCCATACAGTTTGACTTGGAACAGATGGGGAGAAAAACGGCAACAGGTCTGACAAATTGGTCATGTTCATGTATTGGACGAATCCTTAAGAATCCTTTCTATTGCGGGATAATGGAATATCGAAAGCAATATGTGCCAGACTATTTGGAACAAAAGAAGATCAATAATCATGGTGAAGTTGAAAGGATTCGAGTAAAGGGAACACATGAACCGATAGTAACCGAAGAAGAGTATGCGAAGGTGCTGGAGAGAATGGGAAACAAGGTTCAGTCACTTGAGAATGCTCAAAAAAAAGGACTAAGAGATCATGTGGATGTATGGGGAAGGAAGCTGATTTGTTGCTGCGGTAAGAAATTTAGAAGGGTAAAGTATCATACGCCCAAAGACTCGGATAAACGATATGCATACCAGTGTGGCGGTCAGATTGCTACAGGTACAGTAAACACGCGCATGAAAAAAGGCTTGCCGATAGAGGGAATTTGTACGGCTCAATTCGTACAAGGATGGAAACTTGAAGTCCAGGCTGCAGTGATTTTCGAACAGTTTTTCAGGAATAAAAAGGCAGTTTTAAAGTTTGCAAATGAAATGCTCGATGCCAAAACCTTTATAACAGGGAAGCAAGAAGGGAAAGAAAAAGAACTTGAGCGGCTTCAGAATGAAATCGCGCGAATAGAGAAATCCATAAGCAAACTGCTCGATCTAAGGTTGGCAGACGAAATAAGTCGAGATGATTATTCGAAAAAAAGAATGGAAATGGATAAGCTTATCGAAGAGACCAATCGAAAGATAGAAGAGCTTTCTAACTATCGGGAAATAGAAGACAGTATCGATGAGCGTGTGCGAATCATGAAAGATGTTCTGGATGGAAGCGAAGAATATGATTTTTCTTGCATTCCGGAAGAAATAATAGATGCTTTTGTCGAGAAAATCGTTGTACATACAGACTATATGGAATGGCATCTGGTCTTTGATGAGAATACCAGTCTGAAAATGTCAATACACGGAAACAAAAAGCACCATGATGTCGAAATGACTTGCAATTCTGCCCTTGATGTAGCACGCGGCACAGGCTGCAATAAAAGAAAAGGGTTGATCGTACGCAAGACATACTTCCTGATGACAATAACGGTCACAAAGGATGTAGTTAAACGATACTTCGCCAAGAATCCTCGCTATAAAAAGGTGAATGGATTCAAGAATATACAAGTTGACATTTACATTTGAAACAGACAGCCGGAGCAGAAATGCTCCGGCTGTTTCAATCTTGTATCCTGCTTTCAATGTGAAAATGTTAATTGCTTGTCATATCCGGAAATCGATAGGCCTTATTCTTTGTGGCGTTGACGGCAGGTATTAGTGGTGTTACAATTTATATAAACCTATGCAAAACAACGAGGAATGCATAGAATTATATAAATGAGGTGTTAAGTTGAAAACTCGTGCGGAATGTATAAAAGAATACGGATCTGATTACTATATTAACCAGATGGTAGGTGCAGGAAGACTGTTTCGGATAGACAAGGGAATCTTTTCCGAAACGGAAAATGTTCCTGAACTAGCTGTTGTATGCTTCAAATACCCGTCTTCCGTGATAACAATGGACACGGCCTTTTACTTGTATGGGCTAACAGATGAGATTCCGGATCAATATACATTGGCTACCAAGAGGGAGGCAACGCCAATTACTGATCCCAGAGTAAAGCAGGTGTTTATTCCAAAGGAGTTGCTAGACCTGGGAAAGACGACTACGGACTACAAAGGATATTCGCTTCCCATTTTTGATCGGGAAAGAATGTTGATAGAACTGATCAGGTATAAAAGCAAACTACCATTTAATTACTATAAAGAAATACTGAATAACTATCGGAGGATACTCCCGCAGTTGAATCCGGAGATGATCAGGGATTATGCTGAAACAGTACCCAAAAAAGACACAGTCATAAGGGTTCTTCGAACGGAGGTATACTAATGGTCAACCTAGCTACAATGGCTTCCCGGTATGTTGCTGAGGGATATAACGAACTATTGGCAGAGTCAAGGGTGTGTCAGGATATTGTACTGAAGTCGTCGGTTTGTTATTGAAGAATATGAGCGCAAAAAACTGAAGGAATGCTGAAGACGCGAACGGCAAGTGGGAAGTGTTCTACGGCGAGCATGGGCAGAAATCGAACCCGCGCGTGTTTGATACTTTTGAAGAGGCCGGGGACGACCTGATGGGAAGGTTTTGAAGAGGGCAAGGTAAACAATGGAAACGAAGCGTTTATATCAGGACGAGGAATATATTCTGGAGAAGCGGGGCGAGAAGGTGTTCTTGATCCGGGGCGGCGAGGAGTTCGAGATCTCGAATGATCCGCGGGAGCCGGATCTGTACATCCGCACGCCGGACCGGAAATGGTGGATGATCCACAATGCATTCACGACGGCAGTACTTTGTTATACCGCTTTGCGGAACGACACGATTCGGATGGTGACCGGGCAGTCGTACGACATCCGCGGGGTGTTCAAGCTGATCATGAAGGCGGTAGAGCTGAAGATGGATCAGATGGACATCGGCTATGTCGAGTCGCGGTGTTTTATGGACATCCTTGCGGAGCATCAGGCGTTTTCCGAGGAGACGGCTTTCGATCTGTACTCGGTTGGCATGGTGAATCCGAACGTGATGGAGAGTGTGATGCACGCGAAGAAAGTCGGGCACACGACGAGCGGACGGCACTATCTGCTGAAGGCGGGCGCGGCGCTTTATGGGGTGACTTTGCAGGATCGCCCGGCTTCGGAAGCTCGTGCGCCGAGGCGATTGATCTCGAATAGTGTGCGTTTTGGTGTGGGCTATCGGGACTTGCCGGGTGGGCGGCAGTATTTTGCCTGGCATGGGCAGCCGAACCGCAACGATGATTTCATTACTTATGCGGAGATTTCGGAAGCGGAATATGAGCAGATCAATAAGGAATACCCGAGGCGGATCGAGGCCGACTGCGATATGGCGGAGGTGTTCCGCAATAAATATGTGGACGGGCACGCGGTCCTTGAAGAAGGATGGAATGTGTCGCTAAGAGACGAGTAAAGCGGAGGGCACGCGGCGCGAAAAACGGCGCGGATTCCGCGATCAGGTCGTGAGTTGCCGGATCAGAGTTCTGCTTCTTCCTGGAAAAACTCTTTGTTCAATTTCAGAAGTTGTTGCCGGAGGGAATTGAACTTGTTCGAGAGGTCGACGATCTTGTTGTTGGAGGAGTAGTACTCCCGGTTGGCTTTCGCAAAGGAGTCGCGGGCGATCGACAGCATATCTTCGGTGTTTTGGATCTTCTCATGAAGAGAAGTGCCGTCGCCTGAAAAAGAATCAAATACCTTTCCGAGCAGAATGTCTGTTAAATCGTTGTTTTGGGTCTGTCTGAGCCTCTCGGCTTGCCTGTAGTCATCCAGTCCTGCATTCAGCATGGCCACGCGGTCAGCGGTTTCGTCTCTTTTGATGATGCTCTTCTTTCCTTTGAGAACGGCTTCGTTGTATTTATCCGTGGCCACCACGAGCTCCTTGATGAGCTGGAAATACTCGCCCTGCTCTGCGGGCAGGTTTTTGATCGCGTCGTCACAGCGCTGGTTCACGGTTTCGGCCCGGACACTGGAAAAAAGCCGGTACCTGCCGGAGACATCTTTTCTTGTTTTGTTGATGTCATTGATCGTCTTCCATTTGCAGGCGCAAAAGACGCGGCCGCGATAGGCTCTTATGTTTTTCGGATCCGACGAAAGAGCGAAAGAGAAGTACAGGTCGGCATCGTTATATTCACCGATGGCAAGTGCTTTTTCCGCCTTATCCAAGGCCGTCCCGTCAAAAAGCGCATAGCCGTAAGCCACGCCGCAGAAAGGGCACTTATACAGATTTCGTTCCTTATCCAGGATCAGCGTGCCGGCGCATGTGGCGCAGGTGAGTTTCTTTTCTTCTGACATGTACGTTTGCCCTCCTTTTTCAGTTTTCGGATGTGTTTTCGGATGCATCTTCGGAAGAAGATTTTCTGGCTGTCGGATCCAGCTTTTTCAGTTCGAAGTAGGATTCTTCATACTTCTGGGAAAGCTCCTGGACTTTTTTTGCGTTTTCGGACATATCACCGTGGATTTCATGTAGCGCTTGTCTGTGCGGTTCTTTTGCTTTTTCTAAGGAAAAAGAACTGAGGACGCGGATCAGGATCGCCAGGAGTACGGCACCTACGGCGATCAGGACGCCGAGAGATCCCAACAGGTATATGCATATGAAAAGTCCTACCAGGAAGAATAAGACGATGGCGGCGAGAAGGACAAAATCTTCGCGCTGAGTATCCCCTTCCTCTTCCGGCGTGGTATTACCGGAATTTGACTCATCCGTCCATGTGAGCGGATTGTTGACAGAAGCCTTGCGATCCGTCAGATTCATGATCTTTCCCATCTCTTTTTTGTTCTGGGTATTCAGTTCGTCAAGCTCTTTGTCGAGATCGCTGAACTCATCATAGAGATCGAGCATGGAAGAGAGGCGGAGGAAGTATTCCTTATCGTCTTCAAGTGCTCTATCTTTCGCAAAGGAAATGCTCTCGCGCATCTTCGGGATGTTGCATTTTCTGAGTTTTTCGATCCGCTGGATATATTGCGGAGAGTTGATGCGTCCGGCGCAGAATACCAGGCCCCGAAGCGCGGCGAAATTATGAGGATCCCGCTTCAGGATCATCTCGTACTTTTCTTTCGCCGCAACAAACTCCATGCGGTGCAGTGCTTTTGCCGCATCGCCCAAAACGTCCTCGCCGTGGAAGTCCACGAAATCAAACTTCGTATCGCAGAACGGGCAGTTAAATACTTCCTGCTCTTTATCGACGATCAGTGCACCTCCACATTTGGAACATGTGTATTTTTTCAGCTGAGACATGATTTACCCACCATAAAACCCTTAGCTCTTCAACTTCGCAGTTGAGTTTTTACCACCGATACCAATATACCATACCTGATATGGCAAATTTATAGGTTCTTTTGCAAAATACGGAATTATTAACTGTGCTTTTCACATTGCGCGCAAATGCATCGTCTCCCGGGGCCGGTTGTGTAGTAAGATAAATGTAACTAACGATGAATGTAACTAACGCGGAAGGATTCGGTGCGAGCGATGTTTAATACACATGATCTGACGAGAAATGAATACATGCTGGTGGGCCCGCTGGCGCATCACGGCTACGACTGGTGGTGGCATTCGTTCACTGCGCAGGACGCGGTGACGGGGGAGGACAAGCCGTTCTTCATCGAGTTCTTCCTTTGCAACCCGGCGCTCGGCGAGGACGTGTCGGTTCCTGTAAACCTGTCCGACTCGTCTTTGAGTATACCCCTGGGGGGTATCCGGGCGCTTTTGACGAGGCATTTTCATACTTTTTGGACTTTTTCTGGTCAACAGTATGCATTTTTCCCGTTGAAAGTACTTGCACAGCACTACAACCTATCAAAATGCTGACGTTATCTGTCATTTGAAGTCATTTTTCCACGATTTACTCGATTTATGGGGGGCGAGGTATAGTGAAAAAACATACCTTTTTCGGTTTTTCTGTGAATTAGTATGAAATCGAAGAAATCCGCCCATACACCCCTCCATCCATGAGAACTCATGGTCCCAGGAACCGAGTAATTGCGGACGGTTCGCCAGTCGGCTTGATAGTCATACCCCGAACAGATATCGTTATCATAAAGGTTTTATGGTGGGGTTTGGATAATGTCTCAGCTTAGAAAATACACATGTTCCAAGTGCGGCGGGGCACTGATCGTCGATAAAGAACAGGAATTATATGACTGCCCTTAATTAAACAAAGAGCTTTTTCAGGAAGACGTGGACGTCTGATCCTTCCCCAAAAACTAAAATTCACACTTTGTTCTTGAGTTATTTATCAAAAGTTATTTACAGGCGAGTATAATGGTATTGTTACTTTGGGGACATGCCTGGCATTCAGATGTGATCGATCGACTGACAGGAAATGAATCTGTAGGGGGAAGTTCATATGGATCTACAACAATATGTAGATGGTTTTGGAGCGATGACATGCATCGTATCTGTAGAGAACCTCGGAAACGGGAAGCGCGGGAAAATACGCATTGTTACAGGAAATGAAGCGTATATCGGTTCCATAGAACGTCCTGCGCCGGGGGCGGAACTGCTGACCCAGAAGTTTACGCCCAATCAGGAGTATACAAATTATCTGACCCGAGACCTTAACTTTGAAGAATACTGCTATAGGGCGGCGGTTGAGAAGCGCTGCCTCAATTCGTATGCCACCGCAGACAGGATACAGGGCGTCTGGTTCAATATGGTATTTCTCCCGGTCGCCTATGAAGAAGGAAATCTCTGCTATTGCACATATACCATGGAGATCAATTTCGAGGCGAATCTGGACCGAATGGCATCCCTTCCCGCGGATGTTACATCGAATGTTATCAAGATATGCTTGAAACTTCGAGGCGCCAAAGAGTTCAATGAGCTGATGAACGACGTCATTCATGATATCCGGGATATGTTCGATGCCGATCACTGTTGTATTCTTCTTATGGACGCCTTGGAACGGAAATGTTCCGTCTTGTGCGAAGCACTTTCGGAAAACACAGTCCTGATTTCCATGAATCACTATAACGATGATGGTTTTTATGATATTGCTGACAGTTGGAAAGACCTGATTGCAGGCAGCAACTGCCTTGTTGTAAAAGATGAGCATGATATGGAAGTGGTCAAGGAACGAAATCCGATATGGTATGAGTCGTTCACTTCCGCTCATGGCGAAAACATCGTTCTCTTTCCGCTGAAGTTCAGGGGACAGCTTCTCGGATATATATGGGCGATGAACTATGACATATCCAAGGCTACCAGTATCAAAGAAACCTTCGAGACTACAGCGTCTATTCTTGCCTCCGAGATCAGCAACTATCTGCTTTTGGATCGTCTGAAGGAACTAAGTTCCAAAGACATCCTGACAGGCGTCATGAACAGAAATGAAATGAACAATTTTGTCGATAAGCTCTGTAAGGACAGTAATCCATCGAATATTTCAGTAGGCGTGGTCTTCGCAGATTTGAACGGATTAAAACGTGTAAATGATCAGTATGGCCATAATACCGGCGATACACTTCTGAAGGACGCGGCACGGGCACTTGAGGAAGTCTTCGACCCGAGTGAGATCTACCGGGCAGGTGGAGATGAATTTGCAATTATAGTGACCGGCATTACGGAAGAAGAACTCAACAAACGAGTTGAGGCCATTAAAGAAGCCTCCCGGAAATATAAACTTGTGTGCTTTGCGCTTGGTCACAGTTACAATGAGAACCGGTCGAATGTGAGACTGGCTTTGAGAACTGCGGATGAGCGGATGTATGAGGATAAGAAACGGTATTATGATCAGCATCCGGAATTGAAGAGATAGGAGAGTAAGATATGATCAGTTTCGACCATTTGCCATTAGATGCAGATATTCTGAAGGCTCTCAGGGAATTGTCGATCAATTATGTGTTCCAACCCATCTTTTTGTCGGACGGGGAGACTGTCTATGCCTGGGAAGCGCTTATGCGCCCGACAGATATGACAGTCACTGATCTTATTGCAGAATACTCGAAAACAGATAAACTGCACGTTCTTGAGGTAGCTACATTTTTCGGAGCGATGCAGGCATTTTTCCAAAGAGGATACGAGCAGAGAGTGGCAATCAATTCATTTCCGTGCGATTGCATGAGACCTGAAGAAGCAGAGGTTTTTCTGGATTATTTTGGAGAGAAGATACGGGGAAGGATGATCATTGAGAATCTGGAATATCCGTATTTCTCGCATGAACACTGGAAAGAAAAAGACAGATCTGTCAGACGTATGGACAATCTGCTGGCCGCGGATGATTATGGGACCGGGATCAACGATCTTGCTCTGATCGATCATATGGCTCCGCACATTGTAAAACTTGATAGAGATCTGATCTCGGGAATCGATCACGAAAAGGAGAAACAGGAGCAGGTACAGGAGCTTGTACAGCTTTTCCATTCGAAGGGGATCCTGGTCGTAGCCGAAGGAATTGAAGAAAAAGAAGAGTTCGAATGCCTCAAGAGTCTTGGCGTCGATCTTTTCCAGGGATACTATCTTGCCCGACCGGCGTGATAATATGAACGGTAAGATGTGATCCTTTTGCGGAGACAAAAGATTTTTCTGCTATAATGCTCATGGATGCTTGATGTATCTGTGAGCATTATTTTATGGGGTGATATGTTTTATGCGTGATAAGTGGTCATCGAGGACAACATTTATTCTGGCAGCAATCGGATCGGCAGTCGGACTTGGAAATGCCTGGCGTTTCCCTGGTCTGGCAGCAAAGTATGGCGGAGGCGCATTTCTTTTCGTGTATCTGATCGCCTTGCTGATCATCGGAATACCACTTCTGATGCTGGAGATTGCAGTGGCAAGACATACTAAGCAAGGTGCGCCGGGTTCCATGCGGGCACTGAAGAAAAAGGCGGAAAGTATCGGATGGTTTGGTGTATCCAATGGTATCTTTATTTCGATCTACTACGCAGCAGTATTTGCCTGGGTCATCCTGATGTTCTTCATGAGTTTCAAGTTCATGGGCCTGACAGGCGATACGGAAGCGGCCAGTTCACTGTGGGCCAATACGATCAAGACTACCGGAACGACTTCCGGATTTACGACCATCGCATGGCCGGTACTGGTCTGTCTTCTGATTGCTTGGGCATTATGTTATCTTTGCATCCGTAATGGTACGACTACCGTAGGAAAAGTCGTAAAGTACACTGTTTCTCTTCCGGTCATCTGCCTTCTTGTGTTGGCGGTTCGCGGTTTTACGATGCCCGGTGCGCTGGATGGTGTAGCCAAACTCTTCATCCCGAAATGGAGTGCGCTTTCTGATTCGAATCTCTGGGTGGATGCGGTCGGTCAGGTTTTCTATTCTTTATCGACATCCATGGCCATCATGTTTGCATACGGATCCTTCCTCGATGACAAAGCCAATATTGCCGTGGACGCAACGATCATCGCTTTCGCCGACATGATCATCAGCGTTTTGGCAGGTATCGTTATGTTTACGACGATGGCAGGCGTAGGCATGCTGGACAATATGTCTGCATCCGGCATCGCAACTGCATTTATCATTTACCCGCAGGCTATCGTCAAACTATCCGGCAGTGGTGTTGTAAACATGCTCTTCGCCTTCGTGTTCTATTTCTGCCTGATCACGTTGGCGATCGACTCGCTCTTTTCGATCATCGAAGGTGTTTCGACAGCAATCTCTGATAAATTCCATCTTAATAAGAAAAAAACAACACTTACGATCTGTATCGTTGAAGGAATCATCAGCTTGATCTACGTCACCGGTGCTGGTCTGGCTGTCCTTGATATCGTAGACTATTTCATCAACAGCTACACACTGATCCTGACCGGCATCCTCGAAGTGATCGTGGCCGGCTGGTTCTTCAAGACCAGTAAGATCCTGGAACAGATCAACCGGAACACCCAAGGATTCAAGATGCCGAAGTGGTGGTTCCTGCCATCTATCAAGTGCATCGCGCCGGTCGTGCTGAGCGGCCTTTTCATCTGGAATCTTGTCAATCTGATCCGTGGAGGTGGCATCTATGGAGAAGCAGACGGCTATTCGCTGAAAGCCAACATTATTTTCGGCTGGGCGGTCATCCTTCTGATCCTGCTTTCCGGCCTGATCATAAAGGGCATCGTAAAATATAAGACGAAGAGCGGCTATTCCGAAGATGCGCGCGGCTGGGATGATTTTTCCGACGAAGCATAAGACATTCACTTGAGGAGAAAGCTATGGAGAAGAAGAGGATCCTGATCGTAGACGACGAGGTGGAACTTGCCGGCATCATTTCCGAGATGCTGACCGGCTGTGGCTTCGTGACCGACCAGGCCGGTAGCGCAGAGCAGGCATTTTCTCTTCTTACGCAAAAGAACTATCACCTCATTCTTCTGGATATCAACCTTCCGGACCAAAGTGGTTTTGAGATCTGCAGAGAACTGCGGCGTGTGTCCAGAGTTCCGGTGATCTTTGCCAGCGCCAGAACAGCGGAGAATGACAGGATCACAGGATTCGATATCGGAGGCGATGATTTCCTCCAGAAACCGTATTCCATGAAAGAACTCTTGTCCCGTGTCAATGCGCTTCTGCGGCGTGCTTACGGGGAAGAGGAGAAGGAAGATCTTTCGTTCGGAGACGTGAAGATCTATCCTTCGGACCGTACGGTTACCAAAGCAGGGCAAGCGGTGAAGATGGCCAACCGAGAGTTCGATCTTCTTTTGTATCTCGTAAGAAATAAGAATACAGCAATCCCCAAAGAGACGATTTTGCAAGACGTCTGGGGTGCTTTTTCCGAAGTGGAACCGCTTACGCTTACGGTACATATCCGCTGGCTCCGGGAAAAACTGGAAGAGGACCCGGCGGATCCGAAGTATATCAAGACGATCTGGCGGATGGGCTATATGCTGGAGGATCACGCATGAAGAAACTATTTGCCTTGACCACTGTTTTGGCACTTCTTCTGGTGGGCATAGCCGCGTTCTTCTTTTTTCAAAGCAGAAATATGGAAGACCGCACGGAACAGTATGCGGTACAGCTGAATGAGATCGCGAATGAAATATCCTTGGGAAACAGCGATACAGCTAAGGAAAAGACCGAGTCACTCCGCAAGGAGATCCGTGAAAAAGAAGAAAAGCAGGGCAACTATGCGATCCTCCTGATGGGTGGGATCTGTATAGTGTTTCTTTTTGGCGTAAGTATGTATTTCTATGTATCCGTGATCCGTCCATTCCGAAAACTCACCGATTTCGCAGAACGTGTGGGCGGTGGCGATCTGGATATTCCGCTGGAGTACGAACGCAGTAACTATTTCGGCAAGTTTACCTGGGCCTTTGATAACATGCGCGAAGAGATCAAGAAAGCCCGCGCGTGCGAGAAAGAGGCCATAGAGAATAATAAGACCGTCATTGCCTCCCTCTCCCATGATATCAAGACACCGGTATCCACGATCCGCGCGTATGCCGAAGCCTTGGAGATGGGAATGGATGCGGATCCCGAGAAGCATCAGAAATATGTGGAGACGATCCTGAAGAAATGCGATGAGGTGAAGAATTTTACGGAAGAGATGCTGACGCATTCGCTTACGGAGCTCCAGCACCTCAAGATGTCCCCGGAGACATTCGAGATCAGTGCTTTTACCGAAGAAATCGTCAAAGATCTGAAAGCAGAGTATAACGATATCGAGTGTCATTTGCCGGATGCGGAGTTGTTTGTATACGCAGACAAAAACAGGATCGCGCAGGTCGTGGAAAACCTGGTGAGCAATTCCCGGAAGTATGCCAAGACGAAGATCGACGTGACTGTCAGCAAAGAAAGTGGTTCGGCAGTCATCCTTGTGCGCGACTTTGGCCCCGGGATCCCGGATGAGGAACTGCCTTTCGTGTTCGGGAAATTCTATCGCGGAAAGACCACGTCTTCTGAGTCGGGAGCAGGCCTGGGATTATTCATCGTGAAATATATCGTCGAGCAGTCCGGAGGAAAGGTGTCGCTTCGAAACGTTGGAAAATCAGGCGCTTCGGGCGATAACGATGCATCGGAAGAACATGGACTGGAAGTGCGCGTGGAACTTCCTTTGAAAGAAATCGAAAACGGACCCATCTCTTAAGTCTTTCTTAATAGTTCGAACTCTATACTTTAAGCATAAGATGCGAGATAAGGAGTTCGACATAATGAAAAACACGATTCTTTCGGCAAAAGGACTTTGTAAGAGTTTCGCCCATAACGGTGGGCAGGTGCATGTGCTTCAAGGCATGGACGTGGATATCTATGAAGGTGATTTTACAGTTATCATGGGTGCGTCCGGTTCCGGTAAATCCACCACGTTATATGCGCTTTCAGGAATGGACCGGGCAACGGCCGGTGAAGTGCTCTATAAAGGCGAGAACATCGTGAAGATGAATGAGAAGCAGCTTGCTTCCTTGCGTCATGGTGATTTCGGATTCGTTTTCCAGCAGATGCATCTGGTAAGCACACTTTCGATCTTTGAGAACATTACGGTCCCGGGATATCTGAATACACATAAGGATGCGAAAGCGATCGACGCTCGTGCGATGGAACTTCTGAAGACGATGGGGATCGAGCACATCCAATCGCATCTTCCTTCCCAGTGTTCCGGCGGTGAGCAGCAGCGCTGCGCGATCGCAAGAGCCGTGATCAATGAGCCGGCGCTGCTTTTTGCAGATGAACCGACCGGTGCGCTGAATCGCAAAAATACGACTGAAGTGCTGGATCTTCTTACTGAATTAAACCGCAAAGGCCAGAGTGTCCTGATGGTGACGCACGATGCGAAGGCCGCGTGCCGGGCAACCAGGATCCTTTACATCGAGGACGGGAAGATCGTCTCGGATCTGGAACTGCCCCCGTACACCAAAGAAGAAGAGAAGAGCCGCGAGACACAGGTCAACGCCTGGCTGTCCTCTCTTTCCTGGTAAGGAGGCGGAACTATGCGTAGTATACTCAAACTCCTTCGTGGAAATCTGAAGCATGGGAGAGGAAGCTTCAAAGGCATCATACTTCTGATGGCCATTCTGACATTCTCCTTCTCTGGTACGATCAGCAATAACGACCAGCTGGAAAAAGCTCAGAAACAGCGCTGGGAGAATGCGGATATGGGCGATTTCATCGTGTACATCAATCACGATTCCTTTACCGACGAGATGAAGGAAAGCATTCGCAATGCCCCTTCTGCAGCCGGGTACCGGGTCAAAGAAACGATCATTATGGCAGATTCGGTCCGTTCGAACGGGGAAGCATCTGAGACGAAGATCGAACTGATCCCTTTCGACCCAATCTATAACGTTTTCGATGGGAACGGGAAGGACTTTGTTTCCAACCCATCTATTCAGGACGGTGAGATCCTTCTGACATATAAACTGCACCTTTTCAGTGAGTTTCAGATCGGATCCAAAGTGACGCTGCACACGCACCATGGCTGGGACGAAGAATTTGTGGTGAAAGGATACTACGAAGATTACATCCTAGGTGGCGCGACAGCGCTGGACAACCGCTGCATGATTTCGGAAAAAGACTTTGCGCGTCTGAAAGAAGAGAAACTGGATCATGTGGATTCCAACGTAAAACTTATGATCATGACGGATGTGGTCGAGATCTATGCCAAGGAAGGCGCGACCGCAGATGATCTTCGCCGGGAACTGTCTTCCACTTCCGGACTGATCCGGACAGCCAATGCGGCCATTGCCGGGGAGTATCTGCAGGAAGTCGGAGCCATGTATTCTTCTATCGGTTCCAAGTTCGTCTTTGTTTTTGTCGCGATGCTCGTTCTGGTGATCCTGATCACGATGAATAACAGTATCCATTCTTCCATAGAGATGGAATATACCGAACTGGGCATACTGAAATCCCAGGGATTTACAAGCTGGAAGATCCGGATGGTGTATGTGATCCAATATACATTGGCTCTCCTGATCGGCGCGGTATTAGGATTGTTGATCTCGATCCCGGCATTGCATTTCCTGATCGGTGCCTGGACCAATATCAGCGGCATTGTCTCCGAAACGGGTGTCTCTTTCGGGAAATGCGGACTTGTATGCGTGGGCGTGATCGTGATCTGTTTCTTCTTCGTGCTTTTTGCTACAAGAAAAGTATCTTCGATCGCTCCGGTGGTGGCGATCAACGGCGGTCATGAAGATGTGTATTTCGAAAGCCGACTGAAAACCAGGATCCGCCCCAAGCCTCTGACATTATCGATCGCCTGGCGGCAGATCGTATCCTCCTTGCGAAGTTATGTCGGCACCGCGCTGATCGTCATGCTTATGGTGTTCTTCCTGATTTTTTCCAGCGTCCTGACACAAGGAATGAAACCGAAGGCGCTTTTCCCAGAGCTGGAAGGCGATATTGCGGTTACTAATTATGGCGGACTGAAATTGGATAAACTGGCGGATTTTGAGCAAGAGGTCCGTGCTATAGATGCGGATGCGCAGGTTAAGAGCCAGACGGATTTCCGGATGGAGATAGACGGAGAACTGATCAACATAATGACATTCCATTCTCAGGAACCGGTCTACAGACCTCTGAAAGGACGGGCCGCACAATATGAGAATGAAATCATGGTTGCATCCGGTCTTTCCCGGATCCTCAACAAAAAGATCGGAGATTCGATTACGATCGCAAGCGCGACGCGTACAGAAGAATATGTCATTACCGGATATTTTGATGCGGTTTCCAATTTCGGCAAAATGGCGGTCGTGACCGAGGAGGGCATGATGCGACTGGGACATCACGAAGTGGATGTTGCGTATATCTCTCTTGGAGATATAGGGAATAAAGATGCAGTGATCTCTCATCTGAATTCCACCTATGGAAACTCGCTCCGGGCAAAGGAATATGAGGAGAACAGGACGCTGGCAATCGTGAAGAATGTCATCATTGTGGTCATGAATGCATTCAGCTATGCTATCTACGCGATATTGTTTATCTTCTCCGCCGTGATCGTGGGCATGGTATGTAAGAGGAGTTTCATCAAGGAGAGAAAAGATATCGGAGTATGCAAAGCGATGGGATTCACGGCCGGGGATCTCAGAAAACAGTTTGCCTTGCGCTTTTCCATGGTTGCCCTGATCGGATCGGCAGCGGGAGGAGTACTGGCTCTGTTTCTGAGCGAACCTCTGCTGAAGGTGATCTTCTCGGTAGTCGGCATCACGGATTTTACCAAGAAATACAGTGTCTTCAACGTTGCGCTGCCGGTGGTCGCGATCTGCGTTAGTTTCTATGTCTGCGCCTACTTCTCGTCCCGAAAGGTAAAGAGTGTGGAAGTAAGGGAACTAATCACAGAGTAACGATATCCATATGGATTACTTATAGTCGTCGACGTCGAATTTTCTATCCCGAAAGTAGAAATCGCGATCTTCTTCTGTGATTTCCCGCGCCACACGACAGGGGTTTCCATAGGCGAGCATGTTGTCAGGAATGTCTTTGGTGACAACACTGCCTGCCCCGATCACGACATTATTTCCGATGGTGACTCCTGGAAGCACACAGACATTGCCGCCGATCCAGACATTATCTCCAATCGTGATATCGATCCCGTATTCGTATCCGGAATTCCGGGTCTGCGGATGGAGCGGATGTCCTGCGGTACAGAGCATGACGTTCGGCCCGAACATGACGTTGTCTCCGATACGTACTTTGCCGACATCCAGAACGATGAAGTTATAGTTTGCGAAAAAGTTTGTGCCGATTTCAATATTGTATCCGTAATCGCAGAAAAAAGGTGATTCGATAGTGAGATAACCTTCGGATGTTTTACCGAGGATCTCGCGGAGCAGCGCTTGTCTCTTTTCAGGTTCGTCCGGCGGAAGAAGATTGTATTCATAGATCTTTTTCTTGCAGGCGAGACGCTCTTCGCTTAAGCCGTCCAGCCAGGATTTATAGGGTAGATTTGCCAGCATTCTTTCCTTGTGATCCATATGATTTCTCCTCACTTGCATACTGTTTTTTTCATTCTATCACATGGGATTTCGGACATCTATTCTGTCATTGTTCGCAGCTTTTGTTCGTGATAGTATGAAACAGTATGTGAGAGGAGTTGAGTGGAAAGATGGAAGTACATGTAAAAAAGTTTCATGAGATGACCCCGGAAGAACTATATGGAATCTTGAAGCTTCGTGTGGATGTCTTTGTTGTGGAACAGAAGTGTACTGCTCCGGAACTCGATGACCGGGATCAAGAAGCGATCCATGTCTGGATCACGGATGAGGATGGTGTGCAGGCGTACCTGCGATTGCTCGATAAGGGTGTAGAGCATGAGAAATATCACGCGATCGGGCGAGTGCTGACTTCGGAGAAGAAGCGTTCTGCCGGGTATGGGCGCGCGATCATGGAGGAAGGCATTCGCGTTCTGACGGAAACCTACGGCGAGGTGCCGATCTATCTTGAGGCACAAACGTACGCGGAAGGTTTTTACGGCAAGTTCGGATTTAAGAAGATTTCGGATGAATTCATACTGGATGGCATTCCGCATTATAAGATGTTGCGAAGCGCAGGTGCGGAAGCGGACAAGAACGGCGGCGCGGATGAAAACGGTTTTTCGTGCGAGACGTCGGCAAAAGTGAGGTTCCGTGTTGTGGAAGGCTTGTCGCAGATCCGGGTGGAAGATGTGGCGCGGCTTTTAAAGGCGACGTATTGGGCGGGGCAGCGTCCGGCCGAGAAAATCGAGAAATCGATGCGGCATTCGGATTGTTATGGAATCTATGTGGAAGGCGAACCGCGGCTGGCCGGGTTTGCACGTGTGATCACGGATCACGCGACGACTTTTTATCTGGCTGATGTGATCGTTGATGAAAGCCGTCGCGGCGATGGCCTGGGAAAAGCTCTGGTTTCATATATTCTGGGAAGCCCGAAATATGTGGGGCTCCGCGGGATCCTGGTCACCAAAGACGCGCACGGCTTGTATGAGAAATACGGCTTCGAGCGGCAGGACGGAAGGTTCATGAGCAGGAGCAGTAATTGAATCAAAAGTTGCGAGGAAAGCGATAAAGAAACAGATTAACTACAGGCAGTTGAAGTTCCATCATGTCTTCTCATGAAGTTCACTATTTCTAGCGATGTGCGAGGCGCTCGCCTGTGATACTCTCTTCTCAAAGCGGACAGATTCGTGTGTTTTCACGAAACTGAATTCTATTTGGGAACAGGAGAGAGAATATGAAAAGAAAGATCATTGCTTGTGTTTTGATGTTTGCCATGATTGCGTCTTTTGCGGCTTGTGACAACAAGGAGAAGGAGACCGAGAAGGAGACGACGGCGAAGGTGACGACTACCGCGGACGAGGAGGAGACGACGAAGGAGTCGAAGGAGAGCTCAGCGGAAAGCGAGACATCAGCCGAGGCGACTTCGGAGGAAACGACAGAGGCGACCACAGAGGCGACCAGTGCTGCGGCGCAGGGTGAGCTGACGAAAGAAAAGTACGATGCCATGACGCCGGAGGAGCTGCTTGCGGCTTTGGATATCAAGGATCCGCAGAACCTCACGGAGGACGAGTATTTCAGACTCCTCGAGACATACCGTTTCTGTGATCTTGATTACGAGAAGATGGAGATGGCGTCCAACAATTCTCCGACGAAGGAAGCGATCAAGCTGGTCAAGAAGCTTTCGATCGATAAGGTCATGGATAAACTTCTGGATAGTGAATACCCGCAGGTCAGAGGCTATGGCCTCGCGAGCCTGCAAGGGCTTTTCGGTGTGAACGATAATTCCATGGCAAAAGCACTGGCCGTCCTGGAGACGGAGTCGGATGATTATTGTCTGTACTGTGCGACTTCCGGCTTGATGAATGAGATGAAGAATGACCCGAAGGTGGCGGATTTCATCTTTAAGATGGCGGATCACGAGAAAGCAAGGATCCGTGTGAGAGCAGCCATTGCGATCGGTAATTCCTGGTCCAGAGGTGTGGACGGCACAGTGGAGAAGATCACCGAGATGATGAACGATCCGGATATCGATGTGCAGAAGAGTGCGCTTGCGAACAGCGGTAAGCTTCATGACGAGGCGGTGATCGAGCCGATCGTGGCGATCCTGAACGATGAATCCCGTGCCAAGGTGCATGGCGATGCGATCCGTGGTCTGTCCTGGATGTGGCTGGACTACCCGTCGCACGAGTCGACTTGCGAAGCGGCGTATAAGGCGACGCTGGATTACTATTCCAAGACACCGAGAACGAAGGATGTTCCGGCATGGAGCGGTATTTCCAATTTCAACATGGTTTCGGAAAAGAATATGGAAGAAAGCAAGTGGCGTGAAAATGCAACATATTTCAACGCGGATGAGTTTACGAAAGTCATGGCGGATCTGATCGCGGATCCGGACGCGAACTGGCTTTCGAAAGAACCGGCCATGAAAGCCGTGCTGGCACTTTGTCCGGAGAAATTTGACTCGCTCGAAGAGGCAGCGAAAGCTTGCGGAGACAAGAAGGTCGCCGATGCTTTTACCAAACTTAAAGAAAAGCAGAGCCAATCTTGATGAGAAACGTGGCGTCTAAAACCGTTAAGTAGTAAAATCGAAACGGAATGGTGGAACGAGGTTGGGTATGATCAGCAGCACGCAGAAAAGAAGAATACTGCACTTTATATTGTTTTTTGCAGGCATTTTGCTGTTCAATTTCGTCAACACATTTATTCCGGCGCGTACGCACGATATTATCTCATTTGCATATATGGGCTTTGTCGTCGCATGGTATCTCTCCGTCCGCGAACGGATCATCAGTGGTACCATGCGGCGCCTCTTTTTTGTCGGAGCGGCCTCACTGGTCGTATTGTTTTTGCTTCGCGTCGTAAAGTGGAACTACTTCGGCATGTTCCGGAAACCCAACGAGTACCTGTGGTACATCTACTATATTCCGATCGTGCTGCTGCCTTTTACTTCACTGAATATCGCCCTTCGGGTCGGTATCTATAATGAGCGGAAGACCCGCTGGGTGACGAGGATCCTGAATGCGATCGCGACACTTCTTTGCGTACTCGTGCTGACGAATCCGATTCATAACTTTGTATTTAAGATCAAGGATCTCGATCCGGATCACATGAAATACAGTTTCGGGATCGCATATTTTGCACTGGTTGCCTGTTCGCTGATTGCGATCATCGCGGCCTTCTCGATCCTGTTTCACCGATGCAGTCTCAGCGCCAGCCGTCGCCTGGCGTTCATACCTGTACTTGCTCTTGTCCTCGGCATTGGCATGATCGCCGCATATTACATTAGCGGCGGCGCGCCGAAACTGTTCGGTTCGAAGCTTTTTAATCTTCAGGAAGCATTCGAATTTCTCTTTATCGGATTCTGGGAAAGCTGCATCCAGATCGGCCTGATCCCTACGAATTCCGACTACGGTACGCTCTTTGAGGCGTCGGGTCTGGACGCGTATATCTGCGATACCGAAGGTTCGATCGTGTACCGCACGGCAAACTTTGCTTCGCACGAGGATTCACCGGATTACCGCGTGACCGCCCAGAATATCTGCGGCGGTAAAGTGGTCTGGCAGGATGACCTTTCGAAGATCAACGAGATCCGGGCTTCCCTTATTGAAGTGACAAAAGAACTGGCCGATGAGAATGCGCTTCTTGAGCTGGAGCATGAGACGAACAGTAAGAAACAGGAAATGGATTCTCTGATGAATCTCTACGATGAACTTTATGATTCTGTCCGTCCTGAAGTGACGAGTCTGCAGAAACTTCTGGAATCGATCCGGAAGGGCGGACCGGATGAAATCAAGAATACACGGATCGCCACGGTGTTGGGTGCTTTTATCAAGAGACGCGGAAACCTCTCGATCCTCGCGCACGATAACCCCGAGATCAGTCTGAGCGAACTGGAATATGCGCTTCGAGAGTCGATGTATTTTATCTCGCAGACGAAGACCAGGTGCAATGTCATGGTGAGCGGCAAAGGCAAAGTTCCTGCCGAAAAGCTGATCCGGATGTACGAGGTGTTCCACGCCGTGTCGATGGAATTTCTTGATACGGAGTGCAGCATCATGGTGAATGTTTCAAAAGGCAAGAACTGCTCGATGCGCATCATGGCGGACCATCTTCTGGAGGAAAAGTCTGCGGAGCATTTGAGAGAACGAATCGGGCAAGACACGCGGTTGTCTTTCGATAAAGAGGAAGAGGTAACGTATATTACATGTTGATCCTGGCGGTAAAAGAACTGAATCTTTCCGATAACCTCATGGTCCTTCGTGGCCTGGGCTTCTTGTGGGGCGCGGTGGTCACGCTCGGTCTTTTCGACAGCCTCTTTGACGGGATCCGGCATAAGGCAGGACGAAAGCGTGTCCTCGGGAATCTGGCGGCACTTCTTCTTGCACACCTGATCACGATCATGGCCAACGAAGGCGTGCTGATCACGTACGGTCCTGCTGTGACGGCCGGAACTTTTGCGCTCCTTCTGCTTCTTAGTATCGGCATCGTGTTTCAAGTCCGATACAGTGTCCGAAGACGGAAGTCGCGTATCTATCCGGGCTCGGTCAAAGAGTCGGTCGACCAGCTCTCGACGGGCGTCTGCTACTACTACGGAGACGGCCGCATCAAACTGCATAATGCCAGCATGGAAAAGATCTGGAACGACCTTACAGGAAAAAGCATGGTCGACGGGCGGGAGCTTTGGGAGACGATTTCGCAAGGCCGGGCACAGTCGGGTTCGTGCATCAGTAAGGGTGAGGTACCGATCTATATGCTGCCGGATGAAAGTGTGCGAAGCTGGCGCCGTAATAAGGTCAGTACGGACGGCATGGAGCTTTATGAGGTGCTTGCGGCGGATGTCACGGAGGAGTATGCGCTGGTCCATGATCTGGAAGAAAAGAAGGAGCGTCTCCGTCACAGGGGAACAAGGCTGAAGGCAGTAGGCGAGAGGATCGATGCGCTGAATATCGAGAAAGAGATCCTGGATTCGAAGATCCGCATTCACGATGACTGGGGACGTGCTTTGATCACGGCAAAGGCGTTCATCGAACAGCCGGATATGGAAAAGAAAAGAGGATTTCTGACGCTTTGGGAGCGAAACATTTCCTATGTGGAAGAAAACGAACAGTCCGAAGCCAAGGACGCGTACGATGATATTTTCCAGAGTGCGAAGTCGCTGGGACTCACGATCGATATCGATGAGGAACTTCCGTCGGATTACGATACGAGAAATCTCCTGATCCACGCGATGGCGGTCTGTATTGGTAATATGGTCAAACATGCGGAGGCAACGACGCTGCATGTTAAGACCGTGCACAAGGACGGGCGCTGCACATATACATTTACGAATGACGGACAGCCGCCTGCAAATACGGTCGAGGAAAAAGGCGGCCTGAAAAATCTGAGAAGAAGAGTTGAGGCGCAGGGAGGCAGTATGTTTATCGACAGCATGCCGCGTTTTGCACTGCATATTGAACTGGGGGAAAAGCAACATGACACATAATATCTTAATCGTGGACGATCAGAAAATGCAGCGTATCGCGCTGCAGACGAGCCTTTCGGAGAATCCGGACTACCATGTCGTGGATTCGATCGGCACGGCCGAGATGGCGATCAACTTCGCAGACAGTAAACCGATCGACCTGATCATCATGGACATTGTCATGACGGCCGGGATCAATGGGATCGAGGCGGCGAGCCGCATCAAGCGCGATCACCCGGAGATCAAGATCATCCTGGTGACAAGTATGCCGGAAGTGTCCTACATCGAGAAGGCGAAAGAGGCCGGGGCGGAAGGCATGTGGTATAAAGAGCAGGAATCGTTGCCGCTTGAGACCGTGATCGGAAAGGTCCTTTCCGGCGAGGTGGTCTATCCGGAAGCCACACCTGTCCTGACGATCGGTATTGCTTCGAGCACGGATTTTACCCAGCGCGAACTGGATGTGCTTCGTAAAGTGGTGTACGGCTATTCCGACCAGGAGATCGGCGAGGCGCTCAATATGAGTATCTGGACGGTCCGCTCCCATGTTAAGAATCTCCTGCAGAAGACCGGATTTAAAAACCGGGTCGAACTGGCCGTGAATGTCCGGTCCTCGGGACTGGTGATCGACGAATAGCGAGGAGCGGCGACGGATACAAAAAGAAAAACTCCCTGAGACAAGTGCTTTTGGAGAAAAATCACTAGTAATAGCGATGTGGAAAGAGGCGCTATGTGGTACCCTTCTGATAAGGTGCACATAGTGTTGTTTGTGTTGTGCGGATATTGGTGGAAAAACTTGGCGCGGGATGTGCCGACCAAGGGGAAACGGAGGCAGAGGCAAGATATGAAAAAGAATGCGATTCGATGGGCAGGCATGGCCGTTGTGCCGGTATTGGCAGCAGCAATGACGGTTCCGATGATCCAGGTTTTTTGGGGACAAACTAAGGTGAGGGCTGCCGAAGGCGTGAGAATCAAAAGCGATTACTTCCCGGATTCTATATTCCGGAAATATGTTTCGGATAATTACGACGTCAATCCGAAGGATAGTTTCTTGTCCGAAGAGGAGCTCGCAGCGGTGACTTCGATAGATGTTAGGGATATGAAGATCACGGACTTAAAGGGGATAGAATACTTTACCTCTCTGCAAAATCTGGACTGCAGAACAAACGAAATCGCACAGTTGAATCTGGAGAAGAACACAGAACTGAAATTTCTGAACTGCAGTGAAAACAAGATTGAACAGCTGGATCTGGGAAAAAATACTAAACTGTCAACTCTGGACTGCAGTAACAACAACCTCTCGCGGCTGAATCCGCCGAATCTGCCGAGTTTGAGAATACTTAACTGTTACAACAACAATCTGACTGAACTCAGTATGAGTAATATGTCGGAACTTCGAGAATTCTCGTGTCACGACAATCAAATCAAAAGCCTCTTTCTTAGATATTGTACCAAACTTTATGAGTTAAACTGCGCGAACAATCAGCTTTTACAACTGGATCTGAGAGAAAATGCCATGCTTGAAAAAGTGTTCTGTCAGGGAAACAAAATTGAAAGAGTGTATGTTCCCAATGTTACTAAACTCAAAACCTTGAACTGCGCGGATAACTGGATAGATTATATAGATTTGAAAGAGAGTCCGGACCTGAGTTACTTGAATTTGTCTATGAATCGCTTGCTCTCTCTGGATGTAAAAAAATACACCAATCTTCACTACTTATACTGCCATACAAACAGTTTAAGCTCTTTGGATCTGAGTGCATGTACGAAACTGATGGAAATGGATTGCTCGAGAAATTATTTCACTTCACAACCGACTGTTCCTGACGGATGTGTGTTGACATATTCTCCTCAGAATACTTTTGTCTCCGGTTCGATTCCTGTGGATAAGACACACTTCCCGGATGCGGCATTCCGACAGTTTATTTCGTTGGAAATCGATAATGCTCCGCTAGATGGTTGGTTGTCAAAGAAAGAAATCAATGCGGCTACAGTTTTAGATTGTTCAGGCAAGGGGATCGTTTCTCTGAAAGGAATCGAGTATTTTTCAAATCTGCAATACTTTGACTGTTCTTCCAATAATCTTATCACTCTGGACCTGAAGTCGAATAAGGAGCTTTTTAAACTTACTTGCAGGAACAACCCCGAGTTTTACGGCCTGTATATCTCGGGACTTGAGAAACTTGAAATCGTGTATGGCTCGAAATGCAGTATTGCCACACTGGATATCAGTACGACTCCGAATCTGAAATCTCTTGAAGTCAACGATAACAAACTGATTAAGTTGGATGTCAGTTCGAATCTTAAGCTTAAAACGTTGGAGGTAAACAACAATCGTCTGACAAGCCTCGATGTCAGTAAAAACACAGCATTGACTGATTTGGAATGCGCGAACAATAGCATTCCGTTACTTGATGTGACCCCATGTACAGGATTGAGAATCCTTCATTGTGAATATAATTATCTGGAAAAAGTAACAGGGATTCCTAAAGGATGCACGTATTTGTATACAACACCGCAGAAAACGGTTCCTTCTGTCACCGGCCTTTCCGGCTACTCCATGTCAGAGAAGGAAATACATCTGGAGTGGGATCGAACAGTTGGTGTAGATGGATATGAAGTGTATATGGGCAGCTATTCGGAAGGGTATTTTTCTAAGATGGCGACATTGGAGGGGATATACAAGACTACGCATACGATCGAGAACCTTGCTCGTGATAATGACTATTACTTCAAGATCCGGTCTTACCTGAAGGTTGGAACAGAAATACGATATAGCGAATTCAGTGAAGTCCTGTGTATTACTACACCGGTTGATGTGAACGCAGCCAATTTCCCAGATGCAGAGTTTCTGCGTTATGCCGAATACATGGATACAAAACAAGACGGACAGCTGACCAGGGATGAGCGCAATGCAGTAACGAAACTTAATATTGCGGATTGCGACATGGCGGATCTGACAGGTATCGGTTTTTTCAACCAGTTGAAAGAACTATATTGTGGCGATAATAAACTGACTTCTCTTGATCTGAGCAAGAATACGGAGCTGCTTGTACTTGATTGCAAAAGGAATACGGAACTGCAATCGCTTGATATCAGTAAGAATAAGAAACTTCGCACGCTGAATTGCTCCGGATGCAGCTTGTCAAGTCTGGATCTTTCAAATAATTACGATCTGGGGTCACTTTCGTGCTCGAATAATCAGCTCAAAGAACTGGACCTGAAGCGGAATCCGAATCTCCAATATTTGAATTGCTGTGTGAATTACCTGACTTCTTTGGATCTGAGTAATAATGATATCTTGTTTGATATGGATATTTGGGGAAACCAGATCGAGACGGTGGATATACACCATATCCAGTGGCTTATCGAGAATATCGTAGAACCTGGAGAGACTGAAGTGCAGCCTATCGAAATGACCTGCTGGGATGTTTTCGGAGCGACGTACGATTGTTATATGGTCGGCGCCGAAGCCGCTCATGTGAGCTACGACAAGACGACCCGCCTGATCCTCAAAGAACGTGCAAAGTGCACGGTGACTTTTGATGCGAACGGCGGTTCGGGTTCGGTAAAAGCACTGACTGTTCTGGAGGGGGATTCGATTACGCTTCCGTCCAACGGTTTTACTGCACCGGATGGAAAAGTATTCGATAAGTGGAGCGCCGGAAACCCGGGCGATAGTGTTGTTGTGAACGCGGATATGGCGGTCAAGGCAATCTGGAAGAATGCGCCGGGTGGTCCGACGAAAACTCCTACCAAGATCCCTACGAAGACGCCTACAAAAGTGCCGACAAAAGCACCGACTAAAACACCGACAAAGACACCAACCAAGGCGCCGACAGGAGCACCGACAAAGACACCAACCAAGACGCCGACAAAAGCTCCGACAGGTACGCCGACGAAGACACCGACAAAAGCACCAACTCTGTCGCCAACAAAGACGCCGACCAAGGTGCCTACGAAGGCCCCGACGGGTGAACCAACGAAGACCCCGACGAAGGCACCGACAACTGCGCCGACGCTGTCTCCTACAAAAGCACCTACAGGTACGCCTACCAAGGCGCCAACCGGAGTGCCGGGTCAGCCCACGCCGACCGTGTCTCCGAAGCCGGGTGATCCGACTCCGACACAGGCTCCGGTAACACCGAAGCCAGGGGATCCGACCCCGACACCGGAACCGGAAAAAGATCCGACCTTCGAGGATTTTGTGGAAAGACTGTACGTGGTTGCACTCGGCCGTCCTTCCGAGAAGGCCGGTAAGGACTTCTGGGTGGAAAAGGTAGTGAATGGTGAATATAACGGTGCCGATTGCGCAAGATTCTTCCTGCTGGAAGCACCGGAGTTCATGAACCGCGGTCTCTCCGATGAGGAATTTGTTGAGACACTTTATAAGACATTCTTTGACCGTGAATCCGATGCTGCCGGAAAGAAAGGCTGGGTCGATGCAATCAAGACAGGAAAGATGACACGCGCTATCGTTGTCGAAAACTTTATCGAGTCTACCGAGTGGTGTAACGTCTGCGCCACCTATGGTGTGCGCTCCGGCGCCAAGTGGCATAAGGCTGAATTCGCGAGCAAAAACGCGATCCGGTTTGCAACCCGGTTGTACACCTGCTGTCTCGGAAGAGATCCGGAAGAGAAGGGACTTCAGTACTGGTCGCTTGCTCTGACGAATCTTGAGCAGACCGGTTATGCCGCTGCCGAACTGTTCTTCACAGGTGAGGAATTCGTGAAACTGAAGACCTCCGATGAAGAATATGTAAAGAGACTTTACACGACCTTTATGGGAAGAGAACCGGAACCGTCCGAGATCACATTCTGGACAGGTGAACTTGCCAAAGGTACACAGACAAGAACAAGCACGATGCAGTTCTTCGGCCACTCCGAAGAATTCACCAAGATATGCAAACAATACGGAATCGAACGCGGATAAGTGCTTTTGCACAGGAAGAGCAGAGAGGAGATAAAAAATGAAAAGTTTACATATTTTCGGAAAGATCGGTGCTGCGGCGTTAGCAGTAACACTTGGATTGGCACTTGGAACAAAAATAACGAAGGATACGCGTGTGCGTGCGGATGAAAATAACGAATCGGATGTGGCGATCGACGAGACGAATTTTCCGGATGCGGCCTTCCGTAAGTTTGTGAAGCAGTACGATGTGAATCCGCAGGATGGAGTATTGTCAAAGATTGAACGTGAAGCGGTGAGAACTATGGATTGTTCGCACCTTCAGATACAATCACTGGACGGCATCTGGTATTTTAAGTATCTTCAATCTTTGGACTGTTCATACAATGAACTGACGGAACTGTCGGTCACGCGTATTGGCTATCTTCGTAGTCTAACATGCAGTCATAACCGGCTCGAGAATTTAACACTTGCACAGAGAGTGTTTTTTGAAAACTGGCCCTATGCTCTGGAATATCTGGATTGTTCGTACAATCAATTGTCTGTTATCGATTTTCAATATGTGAGGAAGCTTAAGACGATTCAGATCAGTCATAATAAGCTGTATAAAATGCTCTTTATTAACTTAGACCATTTAACCAATTTGGATGTGTCGTATAATCCGGATCTGCAATACAAATCCTATAATGGTTTGGCGGCTCTGACAGACTTGAATTTTGAGGGCTGCGATGTCAAGGAAGTGAATCTTTCCAAATGTACAAAACTGGAAAGACTGAACTGTTCCAATAACCTTTTATCAAAACTGGATCTCAGCAACCACAAGGTTTTGACGGAACTTGACTGCCACCTCAATGCTCTGTCTGAACTGTCGCTGGGAAGTGGCGTGCGCATCGTAAACTGCAGCGAGAATGCTCTGGACACTATAGATGTAAGCAGCTGTACTTCGCTAAGCAATTTAAACTGCAGTTTGAATTTCCTTACTTCAAAACCGGCCGTGCCGGGTTCTTGTACGTTGAAATATGACCCGCAAAAGAAGAATATGTCCGGTTATGTTCCGGTGGATAAGACTGTGTTCCCGGACCCGGTCTTCCTCGATCTTGTGAAGGATTACGATACAAATCCGAAAGACGGTTGTCTGTCTACGAGTGAATTGGATGCGGTCACGTCTATCGACTGTCGGAATATGTCGATTCGGGATCTTACCGGAATCGGAAGCTTTACCAAACTGACGTATCTGAACTGCACGGAAAACCAGCTGAAAAACCTGGATCTCGGGAAAAACGCATCGATCCATTATCTGTATTGTAGTGATAATCAGATCGAGAGTCTGGTGCTTCATCCTTCTGCAAATCTGACCGAGCTTTTGTGTGCAAACAACAAGATTGCTTCGTTGGACTTGGGAAGTACGACGAATATCCGAGAACTGGACTGCCGGAATAACCAGCTGACTAGGCTGAATGTCAGTGCTTTTGGAAAACTTGAGAAGCTCTGGATCTCCGCCAACAAAGTGACAGCTATCGATGTAAGCAAGAATCCGGAACTGACATTGCTGTACTTGCCGGACAATCGGGTGAGTGAACTTGATCTAAGCAAGAATACGAAGCTGCGCTATCTGAATTGTTCTATGAACTATCTCAAAGAACTGGACTTGAGCAACAATGCGAAATTGTATCAGATCTATTGCCATACGAACGGACTGAAGAAGTTAGATCTATCTAACTGCCCTTCTCTTACCGAAGTGGATTGTAAAGGAAATTACTTGACGGCCGCGCCGTCGGTGCCTTCCGGGTGCGTGCTGTATTATACGCCGCAGCTTATGGCATCAGAGGAGTATGTGCATATCGATGGTGTCAACTTCCCGGATGAAAACTTCCGTAAATGCATCAGTGAGACTGTCGATGTGAGCCCGAAGGATGGATATCTGTCCAAGGGTGAACTGGCTACGGATACCATTGTTTGCGAAAGCTCGAATATTTCGAGCCTGCAAGGTATTGAACTGTTTACTTCGTTGAAAAAGTTATATTGCGCATGCAACGACTTGTCTGTGTTGGATGTAAGTGTTTTGCCGAATCTTACTGTTTTGAGTTGTAGTTATAATAATCTTTCGACTCTGGATGTGAGTGCGAACACCAAACTTTTGCAGCTTTACTGTGATGGAAATAATCTTTCGACTTTGGATGTGAGTGCGAACACAAAACTTTTGGAATTGCACTGCGGGCGCAATCCGATGGGAACGCTGAATGTGAGAAGTAATGCTGAGTTGAATATATTGTGGTGTCACCAATGTGGTCTGACAAGTGTGGATGTGAGTGCGAATACGAAACTTCAGAAATTGCATGTAGAAAACAATGAGCTTTTGAATTTGGATGTGAGCCCAAACACAAAACTTGAAGAATTGTGGTGCGAGGAAAATCAGTTGACGAACCTTCGAATCAAGAATCTCGCCAGTCTTACGGTGTTGCATTGCGAAAGCAATCAGTTAGAGACCCTTCGTCTCGAAAATCTTACCAATCTTAGAGTGTTGTCTTGCCAATTGAATCAGTTAGAGACACTTGATATAGAAGATCTCAGTAATCTTAAAGAACTCAACTGCCAATATAATAAGCTTACCAGTCTGAATATGAGCCAAAACCCGCTTCTGCAGAAGCTGGACTGCAGGAGAAATGAAATCGTAAATCTAAACCTTGCTGCGAATAAAGACCTGCACGATTTGGATTGTAGATATAATGAACTGTTCACACTGGACTTGAGAAATTGCACGAAACTGAGTAGGGCGTATTTTGAATATAACTATTTTTCTGAGAAGCCGAAGGTGCCGGACGATTTTAATATTGACCACTTTGAACCGCAAAAACTGAAAATGGCTGTTTCCAAAGTGGAGGTGAAGACGAAGACCAATACCTCAATTACGCTTTCCTGGGATAAGGTTACGCTGGCTGATGGTTATGAAGTGTATTATTCTACGGCTCTTAACGGAGACTATACGTTGATATTTGATAGTCCGTACACATCCAAACTTTTCGGCGGGCTGGCGATGGATACAGAGTATTTCTATAAAGTCCGTGCTTTTGTGATGGATGGCGCCGATTCGCGGATCTATGGTGCTTTTTCCGAGGTGCTCCGTGTAAGAACGGTTGCGCCGGTCACAGATACGACGGTTGAGGTCGGAAAGAGTTTCCAGTATACGGTTTCGGGTGTTCCGGCTACGGACATCAGCTGGTCTGTTGGAAATACTTCTGTTGCCACCGTGGATAATTCCGGTAAAGTAACCGGCCGTAGCGTCGGCAATACATACCTGCATGTCGGCCTCCCGGATGGAACAAAGATCAAGTGCCTGGTTCGTGTTGTGTATCCGGCGCTGAAGATCAATTATACGGAGAAGACTTTGCACATCAATCAGACTTTCGCTTTTACGGTGGCGAATGCTTCGGGACAGAAGATCACCTGGTCGGTGGGAAATACTTCGGTCGCGACAGTAGATGCAAACGGTAAGGTGACAGGTAAGAGTGCGGCGAATACCTATCTCTATGCGAAGAGCGCAGACGGACGTGTGGCAAAGTGCCTCATTAAAGTTGTGGATCCGGGTGTTTTGGGAATCAATTACACGGAAAAGACAGTGTACCTCGGACAGAGTTACACGTTCAAGGCAAAGAATGCCGGTATCCTGAAACCGACATGGTCCGTGGGTAACACCGCAATCGCTACCGTCGACCCGTCGACCGGTAAGGTAACTTCTGTTTCGGTGGGCAATACCTACCTGTATGTGAAGACCGAGGACGGCCGTTCAGCAAGATGCCTGATCAAGGTTGTCGATCCGGGTCCGCTGAATATCCGTTACACAGAAAAGACCATCAAGGTCGGCGAGAGCTTCCAGTTTACCGCGAAGAATCCTGCCGGACAGACGGTAACGTGGAGAGTCGGTAACACTACAGTCGCGACTGTAGACGCAAACGGCGTAGTGACCGGAAAGAGCGTAGCCAACACATGGCTCTACGCCAGCACACCGGACGGACGTGAGACGAAGTGCCTGCTGAGAATCGTCGCGTAAGTGCTTTTGAAGAAGAAAAGAAGGAGGATGTCTCAAAACCGTTGAGCCGGGAGTCCTACATACCTTTTTAGAAAAAAACGTGTAAAAGGATGCACTTTTCCTATACCCTTTCCCCCATATCGGCACATATCGGAGAGTGGAAAGACCGATATAGCTTTCATCCCGTACGAAAAGCACTTAGATCTGTTACTTCAGGTCATCAATTTAACAACAGAGTGGAAAGAAATGCATACTTTTTCTGATAAAATTGGAATTTAGTATGAATTCACATCTTCAAAATCGTCTGTATACCCCCTGGGGGTATGTATAAAAACGGATCAGATATTCATGCGGAAAAAGAACTCGTGACCCCCAGTTGGACAACAACTTTGGGGGTTCATTTCATTTTGAGACATCCTTTTTTCTATTTCAGTGTCCCTTTTACGTAGTCGATAAACGCTTCCTCGATAGTCGGGAGCGGGTGGCCTTTGCGCCAGACGAAAAGATACTCGACGCTTTTTTCTTTGCCGGCGAGGTCCTTCGAGACGATGGATGGGTTCGGGATATAAGCGGTCTTCGGAAAGATACTGATACCCACCCCGCGTCCGGCGAGGGCAGCCGCATCCAGATAACTGTCCATCTCGCAAACGATGCGCGGTTCGGCTTTTTCTGCACGGAACCATTTGTAGATCGTGTCGATCATGGCTCGGCGGCTGGGGACGATAAGAGGTTCACTGAGCAGATCCGAAATGCTGACCGTGGATTTGCTTGTGCCGGCGAGCGGATGTGTCTTTCTCATGATGGCACAGATCTGCTCTTTGCCGACGGTAAAACTGTTCAGAAGCGATTGGTTACATGGCGCTGTAATTACGGCCAGACTGATGATCCCGCTTCGCATCTTCTCGACCAGATCGTCGCTGTTTCCGTCAAATATTCGGAAGTGGACCAGCGGGTGTGCTTCGATGAAGGACGCGATCCACTCGGCAGCTATGTCCGGAGCCATGCCTTCGACAAGCCCCAATGAGATCGTGCCGGCCATGCCTTGGCTCATGGAAAGGATTTCCGCCTCGGCTTTGTCGGTAAGTCCTAAGATCTCCTTGGCACGACGGTAAAGAAGACGTCCGGACTCCGTCAGTTCCAGCTGGCGCTTCCCCCGTATAAAAAGCACTGTATTCAGCTCGTATTCGAGACTCTTGAGTTGGTTCGAAAGAGGCGGCTGGCTCATGTTCAGGCGCTTGGCAGCGCGGGAGATATTCAATTCTTCTGCTACTGCGACGAAGTATTGGAGAGATCGAAGATTCATGCATATACCTCCGGAATCAAGGATGGGAACTGCAAGATATGCGAAAACCGCTGCAATCAGTGAGCGTATTCGAGAACCCGGTGATGAGATTTACTATATCTTTTTCGTATAATAACACTCATATTATATGTATTTTATTATTTGTCGGCAAGCGATTATAATAAAGGAGGTTGAAGACGGAACCTTCTGACAGAAATGGAGAAGTAAGCTGTTTCGACCGGACAGAAAAAGATAACAAAATCATCTGGAGGGATCACACCATGTCGAATTGTGCAGTGGTAGGAATCAACTGGGGCGACGAAGGAAAGGGCCGTATGGTCGACCTTCTGACAGAGAATTATGATATCGTCGTAAGATATCAGGGCGGTGGCAATGCCGGTCATACCGTCATCAATGAAAAGGGTAAATTTGCTTTGCATCTTCTTCCGTCAGGTATCCTCCGTGATGGTGTGGTCAATATCCTCGGAAACGGTGTAGCAGTTGACCCGCAGAATCTCTTGAATGAGATGGCGCAGGTCGAAGAAAAGGGCGTGAAGATCTCTCCGGAAAACCTGAAGATCAGCGATCGTGCTTCGTTGCTTCTGCCGTGGCACAGAGATCTGGATGAACTGGAGGAACAGCGTCTGGCTGACAAGAAGTTCGGTTCGACTAAGCAGGGTATCGCGCCGTTCTATTCCGATAAATATCAGAAGAAGACGATCCTTGCGGGTGAACTGAATTATCCGGAAGAACTCAGATCTCACCTTAAAGATCTGATGGAGTGGAAGAATCTTACGCTGACAAAAGTATATGGCGCAGCTCCGTATACAGAGGAAATGCTGGAGCAGTGGATCACAGAGTATGGCGAGAAGATCCGTCCGTATGTCTGCAATACAGGCGCTTATCTCAAGAAAGCGAATAAAGAAGGAAAGAAGATCATGTTCGAGGCTCAGCTGGGTTCTCTTCGTGACTTGGATTACGGTATTCATCCGTATACCACATCTTCCAATACTTCCGCGGCCTATGCCCCGATCGGTTCCGGTTTCCCGGGTGCCAAGATCGATGATGTCATCGGTGTCGTAAAGGCATACTCCACATGTGTGGGTGAGGGTCCTTTTGTATCGGAAATGTTTGGACCGGAAGCAGACAAGCTTCGTGAAGCCGGCGCAGAGTATGGTGCGAAGACAGGAAGACCGAGACGTGTCGGCGCGATGGATATCGTCGCGACAAGATATGGCGTGGAAGTACAGGCGGCAACAGAGATCGCGATCACAAAACTGGATGTACTGAGCTACCTCGATAAGATCCCGGTATGCGTGAAGTATGAAGTCAATGGTGAGCTGACCGACGAATTCCCGTTCCCGGTTGCACTTAAGGATGCAAAACCGGTCATCGAGTATTTCGACGGATGGCAGTGCGATATTTCTAATATCAAGAACTGGGAAGATCTTCCGGAGAATGCCAGAAAATACGTAGAATTTATCGAGAAGGAGATCGGCTGCAAGATCACCTACGTTTCCGTAGGTGCGGAGAGAGACAGCATCATCCTGAGAAAATAAGGAGATACGCGTATGTGTGGAATCGTTGGATACGTTGGACCGGAACAGGCAGCTCCGATCCTGATCGAAGGACTGACCAAGCTGGAATACCGAGGCTATGACTCTGCAGGTATCTGCGTCCGTGACGGAGAAAAGAATGCGGAAGTCATCAAGACGTTGGGTAAGATCAAGAATCTCATCGAGAGAACGGATGCCGGCCGCGCCGTCCATGGCACATGCGGAATCGGACACACCCGTTGGGCGACCCACGGCGCACCGAGCCAGCTGAATGCACATCCTCACGTATCCGGTAACGATATCCTCACCGGCTCCGGTGTTGTGGAATCCGAAGTGGTGGGTGTCCATAACGGCATCATCGAGAATTTCCAGGAACTGAAAGCCAAACTTGAGCGGCACGATTATCACTTCTATTCTCAGACCGATACGGAAGTCCTGATCAAACTCGTGGACTACTACTACAAGAAATACAAGAACGGTCCGATCGATGCTATTGCCAAGACGATCGTTCGTGTGCGCGGTTCTTATGCCTTGGCCGTCATGTTCAAGGATATCCCCGGCAAGATCTTCGTTGCCCGTAAGGATTCCCCAATGATCATCGGTGTCAATGACAACGAAACTTTCCTGGCTTCCGATGTTCCGGCGATCCTGAGCTATACGAGAAACGTATACTATGTCGGAAATCTCGAGATGGCAGAGCTTTCCGATGGCAAGGTCACGTTCTATAATCTTGACGGTGATGTCGTGCAAAAAGAACTGACCAAGATCGATTGGGATGCGGAGGCTGCTCAGAAGGGCGGTTTTGAGCATTTCATGATGAAAGAGATCCATGAGCAGCCGAAGGCCGTTGATGATACTCTTCACAAGTACATCAAGATCGATGGTGAGAAGAAGCATATAGACCTTTCTGAACTGGGTGATTTCACCGGCAAGATCGCGGACTTCTCCAGGATCTACATTGTTGCCTGCGGTTCCGCATGGCATGTCGGCATGGAAGCCAAGTATGTTTTCGAGGATTTCTGTGATATCCCGATCAGTGTTGAACTTGCATCCGAGTTCCGCTACAGCAAGGCGAAACTTGATCCGCAGGCTCTGGTCATTATCATTTCCCAATCCGGTGAGACGGCGGATTCGCTGGCCGCGCTACGTATGGCGAAAGAGAAAGGCCTGGCTACGCTGGCGATCGTCAACGTGGTGGGAAGTTCGATAGCTAGAGAAGCAGATCACGTGATGTATACTGTGGCCGGACCGGAGATCTCCGTGGCAACGACCAAAGCTTACAGCTGTCAGCTGGTCTGCACGTTTATGCTGGCTTTGGAATTTGCACGTATCCGCGCTTCTTTAGAGAACTATGAGAAATTGATCGATGAACTGCTTTCTCTTCCGGACAAGATGAGCAAGACCCTTGAAGACAAAGAACGAATCCAGTGGTTCGCAGCAAAATATGCAAATGCCCACGATATCTTCTTTATCGGTCGAGGCATAGACTATTCCATCTGCCTGGAAGGTTCTTTGAAAATGAAAGAGATCAGTTATATCCATTCCGAGAGCTATGCTGCCGGCGAACTGAAACACGGAACCATCTCTTTGGTTGAAGACGGCACACTGGTGATCGGCGTGCTGACACAGAGCGATCTTTATGAAAAAACACTGAGCAATATGCTGGAGTGCAAGAGCCGTGGCGCCTACCTCATGGGCGTAACGTCTTACGGTAAATACGATGTGGAAGATAACGTAAACTTCTCTGTTTATGTTCCGAAGATCGACGAGCATTTTGCCGGAAGCCTGGCGATCATTCCGCTACAGCTTCTTGGCTACTACATCAGTGTCTCCAAAGGCCTCGATGTGGATAAGCCGAGAAACCTCGCTAAGAGTGTCACGGTGGAGTGATTTTCGAGAACATCCGACCGGATAGGAAAAATTAGTAGAACGCTTCACGCATTGTCCGCAATTAGGAAGAGTATTATAATAGAAGCGTTGTGTATTAATGCGCCCTTTTTGCGCGAGAAAATAGGAGGTCATGAATATGGCAGAACGTAGAGTGGGAACCATTTCCAGAGGTATCAGATGTCCGATCATCAGACAAGGAGACGATCTTTCCAAGATCGTGACCGATTCTGTGATCGAGGCGGCAGAAGCGGAGGGTTTCTCGCTCCGTGACAGAGATGTCATAGCCATGACAGAATCTATCGTTGCACGTTCTCAGGGCAACTACTGCTCCGTACAGGATATTGCGGACGATGTGAAAGCGAAGCTGGGCGGTGAGACGGTCGGCGTGATCTTCCCGATCCTTTCCAGAAACCGTTTTGCGATCTGCCTTCGCGGTATTGCCAAGGGCTGCAAGAAGATCGTCCTGATGCTTTCCTATCCTTCTGATGAGGTCGGAAACTGTCTGGTCAGCCTCGATAAGATCGATGAGGCAGGCGTAAATCCGTATAGCGATGTGCTTTCTCTCGAGAAGTACAGAGAGCTTTTCGGTGAGAACAAGCATGAGTTCACAGGCGTGGATTATGTAGCTTACTACGGTGACCTGATCCGTGAGATGGGCTGCGAAGTGGAGATCATTTTCGCCAATCAGGCCAAAGCGATCCTGGATTATACAAAGAACGTCATTAACTGTGACATCCATACCCGTGCAAGAACCAAGAGAATTCTTCTTGCTGCCGGCGCCGAGCGTGTTTTCGGTCTCGATGAGATCATGAACGCTCCGGTCAACGGAAGCGGATGCAACGAGAAATACGGCCTTCTGGGTTCCAATAAAGCAACAGAGGATCAGGTCAAGCTCTTCCCGAGAGAGTGCAAGGATCTGGTTCTGAAAGTACAGCAGAACATCCTGGAGAGAACAGGAAAGCATGTCGAAGTCATGGTTTACGGCGACGGCGCTTTCAAGGATCCGCAGGGTAAGATCTGGGAACTGGCCGATCCGGTCGTATCTCCGGCTTTTACAGACGGTTTGATTGGTACACCGAACGAATTGAAACTGAAGTATCTTGCAGATAACGAGTTTGCAGGCCTTTCCGGTGAAGATTTGAAGAAAGCGATCTCCGACAGCATCAAGGCAAAGGACGCCAATCTTGTCGGTAAGATGGCCAGCGAAGGTACCACACCTCGTCAGCTGACAGATTTGATCGGTTCGCTTTGCGACCTGACTTCCGGTTCGGGTGATAAGGGAACACCGGTCGTACTGGTTCAGGGATATTTCGATAACTACACGAACTGATGGAAGCGTGATCTCATCAGGATTCGTCTAAAACATACATGCTGAAATAAGAAATACCTAAGCCACCGTCGAGTTCGTAAGTTTGGTATTCGTGATATCCACAGTCTGAAAGATAGCTGCGGAGAGAGTCATTATAGGCTTGATCATCTCGAATGACCCATACGACCACGGTGGCTTTTTGCGCCTTGACTATGGATAATTGCTTCTCATAAAGATCGGTATTTTTGATCGGTGGAGTATAGAATTCCCGAAAATCAGGCACTTCCGGAAGATAATTGCTATATATCGGTTCGCAAAGTGACCTTAGAAAAAGCACTTGTGCCTGGGGATGTTTCTGTGCATATTCTTCTATTTTGGTTTCGACGCTTGACTTCTCGGACGGAACGAAAGGAGTTGTCGCAACCTGCAGCCCGACAAGTCCGATCAGAATGATGGACAAAACGACCGGTAGCAGGCAAGAGTTCTTTTCGCGTTTGAAAAGACTGAAAACGAAACCGGAAAGCCAATCCGTTCCATAAAGATAGAAGGGGACGAAAACGATGTAAAAATATCCGAATACATAGGAATAGGTGAGAATCGCCATAACGATGAATGCAAGAATGAGTTCGAGGATCTTAGTGGCAGTAAGAAGTCTCTTCTTTATATCGTGCAATAGTGCGCCAAGTGTCAGAAGAAGAAAGACAGAGAGTGTGTTCTTGACCTGTTTGTTGATGAGAACCTTGGATAAGTAAAAGAATCTGTCTCTGGTGGTGGAGTATCTTGCGTTATAGACAATATAGGCGTTGAAGAACTCTTTCAAGTTGTTTAGTAATACCATCGAAAGTACGATCGGGAGGCAAACAGCAGCTATTCCGCCGAGAAATACGCCAACCGAAGCGAAGAATTCTTTGGGCTTCTTTTGGATAATTAACCAAAGAAAATATAAGCCGATGAAAGCCAGATAAAAGAGGCAGATATTAAGCTTCATCATGAAAACCATGCCACACATCAGCCCAATCACGAACAGTGCACGGTGGCTGATATGATCAAAAACCTCACCTTTTTTCCTGTGCGTTTCTTTAACGAAGAGATATACGGAAACCATCAGAGGCGCCAGAAGGAGCGCATCTGGTTTGGACATGGTGAAAAAAATGCTGTTGACAGAGTAAGTGGAAATAAAGATCGTCAAAACGGTTGCTAGAAAGGAATGCTCAGCATTACGAAAGACGCGGATGGTCTTATAGCAGAATATAAATGAAATAAAGTTAAAAATGTTGACGATGATCCAGGCACCCCAATCCGCATTGCGGGAAAAGAAGTATCCAAGCGAGAAAATGTAGTGAACCAAAGGCCCTTTGTGATCGAAGAGATCCAGATATGGGATTTTTCCTGCAAGAAGACCGCGTGCCATGATTCGATAGCATACTGCATCCATATCATAAACATAGCGGAAACGTGGGGAATATGGAGAAAGGAGAAAGCTTAAGAACAGAAGGAGTACACACAAAATAGAAGAGTACATCCGATCCTTCGAGATTCTGTCGTCTTTGCGAGCAGTCATGATACCAGAAAAACTCAAAACTTTCCCCCCTACTTAATACTGAAATTTAGAGTCTTTATGTCAAGAAACAATTATATCATATGGTTGCAAATGAAAGATGACTGTCCATGCGCCCTTTTGCAAAAGAGTGCAGAATATGCTGAAGATTCCTTTTGACGAAGTTGTCGCTATAGAAGAAGAGTATTATAATATCTGTAACCTTATTACATGAACTGATCGGAGAGGTCATGCTCAAGAAGAAAATACCATGGATGATACTTTTTCTCGTGTTGATGGTCCTTAGCATATGGGCGGTCGTTTCACGAAGTGGAAGTTATTCATTAGATCTTCTAAAACAAACTATCCGGAATGCAAAAACAGGCTGGCTGATCGTCGCTTGCTTAGGTATGCTCTGCAACATTCTCTTTGAAGGTTTCGCACTGGACGTATTGGTCAATGCGATCACCAAAGAAGAACACACTCCGAAGATCAAGAGTCACGGACTATTATATTCCGCTGCGGATATTTATTTTTCCGCCATCACGCCGTCCGCTTCCGGCGGGCAGCCGGCCAGTGCTTTTTTCATGAGCCGTGACGGAATTTCTATGGCACAGTCGGCAGTCATTCTTGTTACAAACGTATTCCTTTATACGATTTCTCTGGTTCTGATCGGCCTGATCGGCTTTGCGATCTGCCCGGCAGTCTTCTTCCGATTTGATACGCTGGCCAAAGTGTTTATCATTCTTGGTGGTTTTTTTCTGGTAGGATTAAGCGTTTTCTTTATACTGGTTCTCAGGAAAGAACAATGGGTCAAGCATTTTTCGGTGACGTGCATTAATCTGGGCGCGAAGCTCCATATTATCAGAAAAAAAGATGTGCTTCTGGGCAAAGTCGACAAGGCGATCGCGCAGTACAAAGCATGCGCAGGTGTCGTCACCAACGAACAGGTCGAGATGCTGAAGGCTTTTGCGTTTAACTTCCTGCAAAGAGTCTCGCTTCTTAGCACCACAGTACTTGTTTATCTTGCTTTCGGAGGTTCCTATACATATCTTCCGGAAGTCATCAGTGTTCAGGCTTTGGTTCTGGTGGGTGTGTACAGTTTGCCGATTCCGGGCGGTATGGGCGTGGCCGATTACCTTCTGATCAACGGACTGACATTTATTCCGGATGTGGCAAGTCCGGCTAACCTTGAACTGATCAGCCGTGGAATCTCCTTCTATTGCTGCATCATTCTCGCGATCATCATCGTGATCATCGGCTATATCCGACAGAATCACCATATCAAAAAGATTAAGGCAGCAAGGGCAACGGCTGACGGCGCAGAGGGACGACGCTAACCGCAGAAAAGTAATATTTCATCTTTCTAAATCAAAAGCTCTGAAGTGTCCCTTTCGGGTCCGCTTCAGAGCTTCTCTGTTTTTGAAAGAATACAGATCGGACATCAGTCCTGGTTTTCGAAAGCGACCAGATACTCCTCACCATACATCTTACGAAGCTTCGGCTTCTCGATCTTTCCGGTCGCGTTACGGAGTACCGGTGCGAAGATGATCTTTCTCGGTCTCTTGTATCTTGGCAACTGCAGGCAGAAGTCGTTGACTTCCTCTTCTGTCAGGCTCATGCCTTCCTTGACCTCGATGATCGCGCCGGCGATCTCGCCCTGACGCTTGTCCGGAAGACCGATGACAGCGACGTCCTTGATCTTGTCGTTCTTCATGATGAAATCTTCGATCTCGACAGGGTAGAGGTTCTCACCACCGGAGATGATAACGTCTTTCTTTCTGTCCACGAGATAGATGAAACCATCCTCGTCCTGACGGCCCATATCACCGGTCAGCAACCAGCCGTCCTTAAGAACTTCTGCAGTCGCTTCCGGATTGTTGTAGTAGCATTCCATAACACCGTTGCCCTTGACGCAGAGCTCTCCGACTTCCCCCTGCTTGACGATGTTACCGTTCTCGTCGATGATCTTGCATTCCCAGCCATAACCCGGGATGCCGATGGCACCGACTTTCTCAACATTCTCCACACCGAGATGTACGCAACCAGGTCCGATCGACTCGGAAAGACCATAGTTGGTGTCGTACTGGTGATTCGGGAAATAGGCCAGCCATCTCTTGATCAGAGACTTCGGAACCGGCTGTGCACCGATGTGCATCAGTCTCCACTGATCCAGCTGATAATCCGAGATCTTCACGTCTCCACGGTCCAGCGCGTCCAGAATGTCCTGTGCCCACGGAACCAGAAGCCATACGATCGTGCAATGCTCGGTCGAGACTGCGTCCAAAATGTATTTCGGCTTCGTGCCACGAAGAAGGACTGCGCGCGAACCCGCAACAAGACTTCCCATCCAGTGCATCTTGGCACCTGTGTGATAAAGCGGCGGGATGCAGAGGAAACAGTCCTCACGGGATGTGCTGTGGTGCTTCTGCTCAACGGTTGCAGCGTGCATCAGGCTTCTGTGACGATGCAGGATCGCCTTCGGGAAACCGGTTGTTCCGGAACTGAAGTAGATTGCGCCGAAATCGTCATCCGTGATGTCGATGTTCGGACGGGTACTTGAATAATCACCGGTGATCAATCTATAATCCTCGGCAAAAGACGGACACTGCTCGCCTACAAAGATAAGAGCACGGTTCTTGTGGAGTGCCGGCTCGATGTTTTCGATACGGCTGACAAATTCGGGTCCGAAAAACAGGATGTCGAGTTCAGCAAGGTTGGAACAGTAAAGGATCTCATCGGAAGTGTAACGGAAGTTGAGCGGAACAGCCAGTGCACCGGTCTTCAGGATACCGAAATAGATCGGAAGCCATTCCAGACAGTTCATCATGAGGATGCCGATCTTGTTGCCCTTCTTAATTCCTCGGGAAAGGAGCATATTAGCCAGACGGTTGGCTTTCTCATCAAAGACTTTCCAGGTGATCTGACGGCGGTAAGCCTGTGTCTTGGTCGGCTGGATCAATTCATATTCTTTCCAGGTGACACGGCCGATCTCCTGCTGCTCCGGGTTTAACTCCACCAGAGCAACCTCATCACCATATAAATCTGCATTTCTTTCAAGATACTCAGTAATAGGCATATTCATGACTCCTTCAAAATTACTACAAAAACTACACGTAAAAAAACACGCCTCTATGAGTATAACAGGATTGTTTGAAAAAAGCACCCTTGCGCGGTAACAAATGTAATAGAAAAAGCCACCCGATACAGTAGCAGTGGGTGATTAAGCTACGTTACGGGTGACTTCTTTGAAAAAACTGATGGTTACGACATTGCGCGACCTGGTGTGTTAGCTTGGTTGTAATTAAATGTTCTTATTATAGATCTCCATGAGACCCTTCAGGATCAGATCCGGATCGTGGATGATCTTGTGCCGGCAATGTGGCAGGATGCGCGAGGCATATCTGCCTGTGGCGACAACCGTACATGGCTTGCCGTACTCTTCCTCGATACGGGCGATCATACCGTCGATCGCACACGCAGAGTAGAAGACTACGCCGCTTCGCATACTGTCGACAGTATTGGTGCCGACAACTTTTTTAGGGGTCTCCATTGCCACGCAGGGAAGTTGCGAAGTCTTATCCGAAAGCACTTCAGATGCTACTCCGATTCCGGCGCTGATGGTCGTGCCAAGAAATGTCTTGGTATCGTCGATCAGGGAGATCGTGGTGGCAGTGCCCATATAGATGTTGATCTGCGGAACCGGATACTCTTTGATGCCGGCGACGGCGCATACTACAAGATCACTGCCAAGTTGGGCCGGATTGTCGATGCGGATCTTGAGACCGGATTTGACTCCCGGACCGACTACGATAGGGGTGATTCCGAAGAAGCGCTCGATGGTGGCCTGCACTGTCGCGGTTACAGTCGGCACCACCGAAGAAATGATGGCTCCGTCGATCGTTTCTTCTTCAAGATCATGAACCTTGAGTGCAGTCTGCAAAAGAGTCATATACTCCAAGGTCGTGGAAGAACGATTCGTAGAGATCAGATCGGTAAACAGGATCTTCTTACCGGAAAAACCACCAAGAAACGTATGGGTATTACCTATATCAAATGCGAGTACCATAGGACACTCCTATTTCAGAGATCAAGCTTTCGCGGATTCTTTTTTATCGCCTTTGCGGAATACAGGGCCATTGAAAGGCAGCAATCCGGCCTTGAAAAGAGCAAAACCGATCGCACCGGTGATGACGCACCCTGCGGCTGCTTCGATGATGGCGTTTACACCGACAAAAGCGGCGAGGAACTTGCCCAGACCGGCGGTAGTGATGCCCCAGCTTTCCATTGTTTCGATGAACTTTGTGTTGTTCCAGAAAAAAGTGATCAGACAGCCCATGAAAAGAATGGTATTAAAGAGAGCAGCGCAAAGACCGGTGATCGCACAGCCGATAAACTGACCGGCGCTGTTGCTAAAACGATTGAAGATCAATTTGCCGATCAGACCCGCCAGGAAACCTGCCAAGGCACGGGCAACGATACACATTACGAAACAGAAAAAAGGATTCAGTTCGAAGATGAACGTACCAAATGCGTCGGCTCCGAAGCACTGTACGAAACTGGTGATGCCGAAAAGCGTACCAAGAAGTGCACCGGCAACCGGTCCGAGTGCGATAGCACCCAGTGCTACCGGAATCATTAAAAGTGAAATAGAGATTGCGCCAACCTTAAGATATCCGAGAGGCGTAAATGCCATGATCAAGAGAAGTGCGCTTAAGATACCCATCAATGCGATGGCTCGTGTTTTTTGAGTTTGCTTTTTCATATCAAACCCTCCTTCGTTATTATTCCCGAAACGGGATACAATTACTTGCCGGGCTTTTCTGCTGCATACACACTACTGTCAGGTTCATACCGCGATACCTGCAAAATGAGTGTCACACAAGCAAAAGGTTGCCGACGGATCGATTATACAATACAATTTCATTTCTGTCACTTTTTCGTATCATTTATGCTTTACAATGCAGAGTATAAGAAAATAGGATAGACATATGCTAGGACGACAGATGAACAAAAGTAGGACGATCAGAACGATATTGTGTTTTATCATGACAGCAGCAGTTTCGCTGCCGTCTTTTGGTTGTGCCTATGAACGGAACAAGCATTCATCAGAACCTACTTATCTTCCGACAGTTGCACCTATTTCAGAGATCAACGTAGATCCTAAAGATGTGAGTCTGCAAAAGAGCAGCAAGGATCAATTCTATGGCCATGAGGCAATATATCTGGATTCTCCGAACCTGAGTCTGGATCCCAACGACAAAAAGACTGTGCATTATATTGATAACGTAACGTTTTTGGATGATGTGTTGCTGGTTCGTGAGCGCACTATATTTCAATCTGCGGAACCCAAGAACGAACCGGCACCGGTAGCAGCACAAGATGCCGGTTCGAATGTGAGTTTTATGAACGAGGACGGTACTTCTTACATCGCGAATGTGTTTGTGACCTACAATTTTGAGGGAAATATTCTTGGCACGATAAACCTTGGATCACCGGGACAAGGTTCGGATCAGGTCATTATCCGAGATGATCCGAATGGGAACATTGTGTTTTTTTACGATGGATATGATCCCGAAACGGAAGGTTGCTACATCTGGGTTGCTAAATATTCCAGAACCGGTGAGTTGTTGAAAAAACCATCACCAATCGTTTTGATCGGAGATATGAATCAGCTGACGGGCGCTCTTTGTACGTCGGAGGGGCATTATATCCTGACTACTACCGATCAGGTTTATAAAATTAATTCGGATTACGAAATCGAGATAGAGATATCTTTGAATTTACAGGAAGAATGTTATTGCACGGGTGTCTACAGAGAAGACGATAACTATTATATCGAACTCCTGGATCAGCAAGATTCCGAAGGAAGAAAAATGATGGTCGGTTTCAGCGATCTGGTTACAAACGGATGGGATATGAAGTCGAGCAAAGATAGTTTGAGCAGTATGAAGATCATCCAATCCGGTGAGAGTCTTTACGCTATGACCAAGAATGCTCTGGGAAAACTGAATATGAGCACAGGCGAGTTCAGACAGGTGATCGATTGGAATCAGACAGATATACCAAGATATACTTTGAATCAAGGTGAAATAAAAGTGATCCATGATGGAGAGATGACCTCGCCGATCCAGGTCCTGAATAAGGAGATAACAGATAGGAATGACTCCAAAGACAGGTCTAAAAGCGATGATTCGTCTGCTGAACTGCTGGTTTGCCATACAGAAGATACAGACATAGGTAATACTGCTGTTTTGTATCATATCAGTAAATCCGTGACTAACCCGCACGATGGGCAGACCGTGATCTGGCTTGGCGGAATCAATTTCGATAATCAGGCCCTTTGCCGCGCTGTGGCAGAATATAACAAGAACAATACGAATAATGTCTGGATCAAGATCACTGACTATTCGGATTATAGTTCCAATGGAAAAGCAAAAGCTGTAGAGTCCATTTATTCCCAACTGGTTTCGGGTTCCGGACCGGACATTATTTGTGGGCTTGCTGACTATGCCAAGTTTGACAAGAATCGTTTCCTTACGGATTTGAATCCATATATTGACAGTATTAACGGAGTAGACCGGAAAGATTATTTTACCAATATCCTTTCAGTTTATGAAACTCAGGGGAAACTCTATCAGATCCCGGTTTCGTTTGCCGTGAACGGTTTGATGTGGGATGTGGATGATTTCTACGATTCGACATATACGCTTGACACGATGGCGCAGGTGGTCTGTAACCGCGAAGACGATGTGGATATGATACATGGCATATACGGCGAGGATACATTCAAGACCGTCATGAGAAGTATGCTGATCAATCATGTTGATTATGCGACAGGGGAAATCGCGTATTCTGAAGAGGAACTTTCTTTGATCCTTTCTATATTAGCTTCTTCTTTGCAGAAGGATTATATCTCCTATACGTATTCTGAGAATGAAAATACATTTATCAGTTGGAGTAACTCCCAGGCGCTTTCTTACGCAATGACATTAGGCATCCAGACAGGATGGACATTTGGTTCTCCTAAGGATGTCAATATTCTAGGGTATCCCAACTCTGACGGAGCCGGTTACGTGGCGAAGACTAATATTTCGCTTGGAATTGCTTCGTCTTCCAATAATACGGAGAGAGCATGGGATTTTATCCGGTATATGCTCTCACAGGAGGTGCAACAGAAGATCACTTCGGGGCTGGAGGGATCCGCCCCTTCGTACGAAGAGACTCTTCCGGTAAATTCTCTGGCACTGGAAGCGATTGTTTCGACCCCGCATGTCTTATCAGAGGGAGATTTTGCATTTATCGAACCGGAATCGAAAGAATGGACCCGGGAAGATGTTGAATACATTAAGGAGATAATAGCAGACACTGATAAACGCTTGACCATAGATACGATGCTGGAGAAGATCGTCTATGATGAGGTCTGTCAAATGGTTGCGGATGGCAAATCCGTAATGGAGGCGACCAGAGATCTGCAATCACGGATTAAAGACATAGTCTGACTTAAACTAAAGAAAAATAAAAAGGAGATCCGGATCGGATCTCCTTTTTCGTGTGAATGAAACGTGTCAGATGTTTGCGGAGATGTCGCCCGTAGCATGGGCGATTTCTTCGTTGTGTTCAGACATCTTGAGTGTGGCACCCTTCGCTGCAGTCAGATAATTCACTACTTCAAAAAGAATAACGAGTGAAAGAATGATTACCAGCGCGATTACGATGACCATTTCTACCAGTGTAAAACCCCGTTTGTATTTCTTTATCCTTTTCATATTGTATCCTCCCCAATGACACACAAAACATCCTCATTTCCAATAATACGGCATAAGTGTTATTAAACTATTCATTGTTGATGAACAAAATGTAAAGGCGATGCGTCAGCAAGATAATTCACGGTAGCGTGCCCGAAACTTTGACTCGGCAAGACAGGTAAGAAGTCCTAGGATCGTGCCGGTAACAAGAGAAAAAAGAACATCACTAGGGAAGTGCACATATAGATACATCCGTGAGAAAACCATGAGAAGGTTGGCAGGGATAAGTATAAAAGCTAACTTGGGGTGTTTACGGATCATAATGACCGCAAAGATCGTAGACGCCATGACGTGTCCCGAAGGAAAAGAATAGTCGGAAGGAGATGGGACCAGAAGCGGGATATCCGGCCGGAGCCAGCAAGGACGGGGACGGCGGATCAGATTTTTCAAGATGACATTGGCCAGCAAAACTCCGCTGAGAAGACCGCATGTGGCCACCAGTCCGTCTTTTCTGGTTTTAGGTATCAAAAGAAGAAGAATGCAAAAGATGATCCATGTCACGGCGCTCCCCAGATAATTGAAAAAGACCATGAGCGGGTCGAGGATCCCGTTTTGAAGATGGATACGGATCCATTCCAGTATCTGAAGATCGAATTGCTGAATCGCATCTGGCATGAGGAAAAAGAAACATCCTTTCTTAGTGCTTTTCATTTTGTACAAGTGTAGCATATCTTTCAAATATCGCAACAAAGGAAAAAATGTTACAATGACAATAGAATGCAACGTAGGAGTGAAATATGGCAGACTCTATTAAATGCCCGAATTGCTCGGGAAACCTGGTTTTTGATGCAGACAGACAGGTGATGTACTGTGACTACTGCATGAGTTCTTTTGATCCAAGCGAACTGAAGAATACGATCCTTCCTGAAACAGATGATCAAAGTAATGCCGGAGAGCGTATCCATAAAGATGAAACCTCGAAGCCGGATAAAAAAGCACTCGGAGACGATGGTCAGGTTTTTATCTGTAATGCTTGCGGTGCCAGCGTTATAGCGGATAAAAACACCAGTGCCACATTCTGCGCATTTTGCGGATCGCCGGCCTTGTTGCAGCAACGTCTTACAGAAGAGTTTTCACCGGATTACATTATTCCGTTTAAGTATGGAAAAGATGCTGCCGTGGAACAATTTTTCTCTTGGTGCAAGGGTGGACGTTGGACACCGATCGATTTTGTCAGCAAGAAAAATATCGAGAAACTGACAGGCCTCTATGTTCCTTTTTGGCTTTACAATGTAGGCGGTCTGGTTGATATCCGTGGCGAAGGAGTGATAACAACTTCTTCCACACACGGAAATACCACAACAGTCACCACATCCTATTACGATGTGGTTCGAAAAAAAGCTTTAGCATGGAAAAGGATCCCGCTGGATGGCGCAACTCGTATCGACGATGATCTCATGGAGGCGATTGAGCCTTTTAAGTACAAGGAGATGAAAAAGTTTGACCCGGCATATATGCAGGGATTTTTCGCAGAGCGCTACGATCTTAACGGAGACGACTTGAAGCCGCGCCTGATCGATAGAGTAAAGAAGTATATCACTCAGGAAATCGAGCCGACGGTTAAGAAATACAATAGGTCATTTAAAGTAATAGAAGATAATACAGAGATCTATGAACCGGCGATGATGTATGCCATGATGCCGGTATGGTTTTTGCATTACAAATACAGCGGTAAAGATTACTATTTCTGCATGAACGGGCAGACGGGAGAGGTTGCCGGTGTGGCGCCGGTCAGCTGGTTCAAACGCCTTGTGCTGTTCTTCGCTGTGCTTGCAGTTCTGGCTGTAATCGGAAGACTGATAATCGGAATGATCCTGGGAGGTTTTGTCGGATGAGCATGAATGAACAAAACAACCCGGAAACAGGGAAGAACGTCAGTGCTTGGGCGACAGTAAAGAAGAGCCTATGGGGCGAGATGAATGCTGTTTCCGGAATTGCACTCGCAGGTCTGATTGCGCTGATCATCGGATCGATTGCACTATATATATTTATGAACCGGATCCCTGATAAGAAAACTGTGCTTATAGATGATGCGCAGATCTTTTCTGATGAGGATCTGTCTGAAATGGAGAGCATGGCGGAGAAACTCCAGAAGGAAAACGACATTAATGTAGTTATAGCGACTACAAGAAACAATCCTTATGGCACCTCGGACTCGGATTGCCGGGCGAATGCGGCGAAGATATACAAGGACAATTGTATTAAGACAAGCATGCAGGATAATTCGGGAATCTGCATCTATATCGATTTGACGATCGATAAAGACGGGATGCGTTTCTTCTGGCTTTACACGTATGGAAGCGCATACTACAGTGTTTCGAATGATGAGTGTACATATCTTTTCCAGGGGCAGAAGCAGACTTTGAAAGAGCAACGGTATGCTGACGCAATCAAGGGCATTATGCGGAAATTGGATTCCTATGATTATCATTCCACCGGTCTTGTCATGATTTATGCCACAAGCATCGGACTTCCGTTATTACTTGCCTTTATCGTAACGGCTGTGATCACGTTAAAGGGTCATCTGGATTCTGTGCCGGGTACCCAGGAATATAAAGAAGCCGCGAAATGCGCGATCATTGAAAACAGTGATAAGTTTATCCGTAAGACTACGCATACATACACTTCGAGCAGTGGCGGCGGCGGTGGCCATAGTGGCGGCGGCGGTGGCCATAGCGGAGGCGGTGGCGGCCATAGTGGCGGCGGTGGCGGTCGTTTCTGATCGTAACTCTGGTCAATATGGACTCGGCCGGATATCGGAAAAAGAATCGTACCGGCTAATACTTCTATAAGTATTATATAAGAGAAAGCGACGGAAGTTCCTTTTCATGAATCGAGAAAACTCCTTTAAACAGGCGTTTGCAGGATTCAAGGGAAGGAACTTTTTGCAGCGTGAAAATATGACGGAAACGTTGCGAAAAGCTTACCTGAAAAAAACATTGCAAAAAACATGAGAAAAAGTAAAAAATGTGCTTGACACACTTCGGGGGAGGTGATAATATAATCAAGCGCTTCGCGAGAGCGACACGCGAACGGACCTTGAAAATTGAATAGAAGAGCAGAAAGTAATTACTACTTTTATACGAGCCAATAGTTCAATTCATAGAGTTGAAAAACAAGTAAACAAAGAGCCAAAAGGCTCTCAAGATTTTATTGAGAGTTTGATCCTGGCTCAGGATGA
>JAFWDK010000004.1 GCA_017513085.1 Clostridiales bacterium
GTTGAACTGAGTCCGGAGCAGGATCTGCTGGAATCAATGGTAAAAAAACTCGCCAATGATAAAACACTATCCAAGATATTCCAACATACACAGATAAACCTGTCTTTCTTTGGTGTCGGCGTAAAAGTTGAAGGAACACCGGTTTCAGATGCGGAAATTGCGCTGGAGCGGATGCTGGAAAGCATGAAGAAGAATAGTAGGAGAATACTGATTTCTATAGATGAAGTTGTGAACAATCAGAATATGCGGGTGTTTGCCAGTGTGTTCCAGATTCTTCTGAGAAAAGATCTTCCGGTATTCCTATTGATGACGGGCTTATTTGAAAATGTCAGAGCGCTGCAGGATCAGAAGACACTGACGTTTTTATACAGAGCTCCACGAATTGCTTTACAACCTCTGAACATGGGAATCATGGCTGACAGGTATCAGTCGGTTTTTTCGTTGGAACGCGAGCCGGCTATGCGAATGGCAAAGGAAACTCGTGGATATCCTTTCGCATTCCAGTTGCTTGGGTATTTTACATGGCAGTATCCGAAAGATTCAAAAAGAGTGCGTACGCTTTACAAACAATACCTTATTGAATATGTGTATGAGAAAATATGGGCCGAGATGTCGGACGTGGATAGAAAAGTAGCAGAAGCAATGGCCAAAGTACCAGATGGCTCGATTAAAGATATTCGAGAGTTACTCAATATGGAAACGAACCAGTTCAATCCGTATAGGATGAGACTGATCCGTAAAGGCATTGCAGATGGGGAAACGCATGGAAAGCTCACGTTTGTTCTTCCACTGTTTGAGGAGTTTGTGCGAGATAGCACATTATAAAGAGCAAGCGAGTTTTACAGGCAAATATGTTAAAAGGAAAGAGTCCGCCTAAACATGAGTTTGGAGCGGACTTTCTATTTGACAAAACAATATAGATGATGAGCGAAGAGAATATTGAGTTATCGAACGAAAATGTAGAAAAATACAAAATGTCAAGCGTTGTTTGACATTTTGTATTTGCTTTATGAGAGGTATACCTATAGCATCGAAGTAGATTATAGAGAGTTGTGAAGTGTATAGAATTGTTTTTGAACAACAAAGTCAAGGAGGTCAGACCAATGTGGTAAGAAAGTTCTGATCGAAAGAACAAATCAAGTAAGAGATTTCAATAGATCCAAAGGGGGAACTAATATGAAGAGAAAAGCGTTAGTTTTGTTGACAGCAATGATGCTTGTTGCTGGCAATGTTATGGGAAATCTATCTGCATATGGTACATCAACTACTGAGTGGGTGGGAAATAAGTATAACAATAGTCAAAGTTCTAAAACTGCGTATATTTATCTCACACCTACTTCGGGAGTAGCCCGAGCACAGATTCGGGATATTTATGACACTGTTCTTGCAAGTGAAGTATATCCTGAATATCCTCATAACCCACATTATACCCAAACTGGTTGTCCAGCATATAACTCTCGTAACTTTTATGCTCTTTCAGAGCTTGGAAATTACGTATGGGGAAGCCAGACGTATGGATTGAGTAGCTATAATGGTTAATCGCGATACATGGTTAACAGATTTGCGATCAGGCAGATTTATCTGTCTGATCGTTATGCTTGTTTTCGGAAGTTTGGCGATAACCACAACATGTTTACTGACAAGAAGTGACAAGAATACTGAGAAAGAACGTATTCTAGTGTTGCATGGTGATTATGACGCAATCGTTTATAATACAGGCATAGGATTTGAGGACTCGCTGTCGTCATCGGAAAAGATAGATGAAATTGGACTTTATTACGAACTGGGAACAGTGACTAATGTGGATGAGACTCATTCGTTCAAAGCGGTGGCATTAAATGATAGTTTGTCAGAAGACATATATCATATGACCTGTATACGAGGTTGTTATCCGACGAGTGATAATGAAATAGCAATTGATGTTTCTGTTGCAAGCACATATGGAATTTCACCTTATCCTGGTGAAATATTACAACTGAAACTATATGATTCTGAAGGGGAATACATAGAGACGAGAGACCTTGTAATATCCGGGTTATTTCAATGTTCCTCAAATAATGCTCTCGGGGGATGGGTCCGATGTCCAGAATTTGCATTTTATAATTCTGATGCGTATCAGATGCCGGCAGTCTTCTTTTTTGCTTCCAATCTTGATTCATGGACATGTGAAAAGGAAACTGTATTTGTTAGGGGGCACTCAAACGGGGGACCGGATCTTCGAAAAGAAATCTATAAAATTTTGGAGAAAAATGACCAGGTTTGTTCAGCTGTTGAAGACAATTACAGATTAGAGGCTGGATACTCACATATTGTTGTAGGTTTTGAGTATAATACTGTTAAGCAAAGTTATGGAAGTCTTTCTCGCGAGAACATTCAAAATGCTGTTGACGATGGACAATATAAAAGAGATTTTTATGCAGACGTTGTTTTCCCGATTATTTCGATATTGGTAATTCTGACTGAAGTTGTATCCCTGTATATGCTATCTAATAATATAATAGCTGATCGAAAAGAGTATTATGCGATACTTCGAAGTATTGGTATGCCATCAAGAAAGATCATTAGGAATCTGGTTGCTGAAATACTCGGTTTTGGCTTCATTGGAACTATAGTTGGAATAGGGATGGGTTATGCTGCCCATGGAGCCCTGATTAAAGTGCTTAATGACAGATTTCATCTTCGATTATATGATGGCATACATGTTGACCAAATAGTCAAGCAGATTACCTTCGATCCGACAATAATGTCTATGTTTGTTTGTATATGCTCATTGACACTGTCACTTATTATTCCACTATACAGACTATATAAGATGTATCCAGCCGAGTTACTATCTGCTAATGAAAGAATGTTTGTTGGGAAAAGGAAAGCGATAAAAACAAAAAAATCAAATCTGAAAGCAGGCTGGCTCGGAACATTAAATAGACGAATTGATCTTCATGATGGAAGTACGATGCTGGTTATGGTAATTGTTCTTTCATCAACACTTTTTGGTTATGTATTTTTCAGAGCCTATTCTGAACAGTCTACTATAGGAGCGCAGGGGGATTTGAAATCGCTCGGAATAGAAGGAAACGGATACGTTGCCAGCCGATCAAAAGATTTGGTGAATTGGGCATATATCGTGCCGAATAGACATGATGCCGGAGTGTTACCTTCTGTTCCTGAACTTTTGGAGAACAATCCCAATGTAGAACGATCGTGGTCTATGATATTTAACGAATCTACAAGAATGGTGTTTGACGAGGAGCCTGATGAAGATATGAAGCTTTTGCTCGGTAATCGTCTAATCAATTACCGGGTATCCAGCGATGCTGATCTATATTGTCGAGAGATACTTATTGCTGAACCGACTATTCTTGAACATACAGGATATAAACCGAATGTTTTAATGTATGAACTTCCTACTGTAGGATTAACAACAAACGAAATGACCAATCTTGAAGGAGAAGTCATAGCAGGAAGAATAGATATTGATAAGATAAATAACGGGGAAGAAGTGGTCATAGCCATTCCCCAACAACTGCAGGAGCTATGTTTGCAACGCTTCCCTATCGGGTCTCATCTAAGTTTCGATGATATTGTGCTGAATGAAGAGGAAGAAAAACTCAATTTCAAAACACTCAATGATTCCAAGTGGGTAGTATACGAGAATGATATTGAAACTGAAATGGGAGAATCACACGTCGCTTTTGGTGCTTTTGGTAAGCGATATGGTGTTGATGCAAGTGTTGGTGCGATTGTAGTGCTACATGATGAAAAAGATATCCGTGAATATCTTACGACGGGAGATAGTTGGGTATATCAGGCGCATGATGCTGCAGGCGAAAACTCAGGCGATGCTGAGCCAACATATGGAATGAGTGTGCTGTGTCTTGCAGATTCTTTTAAATCGTGGGGACTTCCCGATAGAAATTATACGTCTGTTCGAGTAGAACTAAAGGAAAACTGTGACATATACGAGTTTGACGAATTTTGGTATAAGGCGCTATCTGGTTCGAAAGACGTACAAACGGATACGACATTTACATATATGGATGAAATATCAATGGGTAGAAGTCGTGGAATGGCTATCTTTTTCACGTTGATCTTTGTCCTTGTTATACTTGGTATAATGTCAATTATAACGGGATTATACACTAAAACCCGGAGAAACTCTTCCAGATTCCAGACACTTCGTCGAGTTGGTCTTTCGGTTAATCAAGCAAGTATTATGATTTATACACAGAATATGTTTTATCCAATTATAGCAACTCTTTTGGCTATCGTTCCGATTTATTATGTTCAGAGTGTGCTGAATTCTATTATGCAGGAATTGAATGAAGGAAAGTTTGATATATTTGCAAAGCCATGGTATATAAAGATTCCCTATTGGGCCGATCTCTTCTCTTATGACTTCATACCTGCGCTGATATGTTGTCTGTTACTGGGATTCTTGTTGATATTTATTGGCACTTTGCCACAGATAATATACCTGCATAAGATGAAGATGATTGAGACGAGGGAGGAATAGCGATGAGTGTAAAGACAGTGGATCTTCATAAGGATTATAAGGTCGGAGACAACATCATTCACGCAGTAAACGGAGTGAATCTTGAGATAAAAGATGGAGATTTCGTTGCTATCATGGGTGCTTCCGGGTGTGGTAAGACTACACTCCTTCATCTAATCGGAGGGCTTGATAGAGTCACGTCGGGTCAGGTTATCGTGAACGATAGCGATCTGTCGAAGATGAAGGATTCTGCTCTCTCAAGATTCCGCTGCTGTGAACTCGGGTTTGTATTCCAGAAATTCAACTTGATTAATGAGATGACGGTGAAGGAGAATATCGTTACACCAGTATTAATATCCAAGAAGAAAGTTAACGAAGAATATATTAGTGAATTGACTGAAGTGCTGGGGCTTTCAGACAGACTTGATCACACGCCATTACAATTATCAGGCGGTCAGCAGCAACGAGTGGCCATAGCAAGAGCGTTGGCAAATGATCCGGCACTGATCCTTTGTGATGAACCGACAGGTAATCTGGACAAGAAGAACAGTGAAGAGGTGATCAATCTTCTTGACAAAGTTCATGAGAAATATGGCAAGACGATTGTCATGGTCACACATGATCCTATTATTGCTAAACATGCGGGTACTATATATCAAATGGAAGACGGAAGGATTATTATGTAAGCAGTAGCCATTGCAACACGGAAATTTGAACGATGTGGTTTCAGGCTGTCTGTATAGGTATAACTGCCTTTTTCTACATTATCAGGATAACAAAAACACGGCATTTCCCGTTAAGAGGAATGACCGTGTTTTTGTGTGCAATACAGCAAAGAATTTCGAGTACGAGACGAGAAGATGCTCGAAAGAATTTTGCTGATTAGCTTGACTTGAGGACATAACCGGAAAGAATTATAATAATGTTGCATAAAAGAATTCGGAGAAAAACAGTGATTGGGGATCAGATTAAGAAGCACCGAAAGTTTCGTCGGCTCTCACAGAAGGAATTAGCGGATATGCTCGGTGTTTCGCGCACAACAGTTGGCAATTGGGAGAACAACAGGAGTGCTCTTGATCAAAATATGATCATGAAGATCGCAGATGCTTTGCAAATAGATTATCGTATTTTGGTTCTTTCCGATTTAGTTGACGATGATGTGCTTTTGAATGGTGACCTGAATAAGTTAAATGTTGCAATGGAACGGATTCTTGCTGATACTACACGTTTGGAGAGAATTCAAAATGAGATGGATTCAGAAAGTAAACAAACGTCTAAAACGAGTTTGAGTCGTATTCTGTTTGTAGTCTTTTCGTTTCTTATTCTAGGAGAGATAGTTCTTCTGACCATTTTTTATTTTTTGCTCAAGAATTAGATTTGAGCAAAATGATAGGCGAGGAAAAGATGTTGGGTGAAAATATAAGAAAATACAGGGTACTTGCGGGACTAAGTCAAGATGACCTTGCAACGAAAATGCGAATGTCACGAGCCGTACTATCCCAGTGGGAAAATGATCAAGAGGACCCCAATGAAGAACAGTTGGCTAGACTGGCTAAGAATCTCGGGATTTCTGCTGATATGTTGCTTGCAGATGAGCATTTATCAGGAATAGAAGATATTGATAAACTGGATTCTGCCAAAGAAAGCCTGGGAAACTCTGCCCAAAAGCTCGAGAATGTACAGACCAGGTTTTCGAACTTGGTAGAGAGGCAGATTTCATATTATCAGATGCAAATCGAGCATAAGAAGCAAAAACGCAGAAGAATAGTTAGTGCTTGTTGTATAATTCTGGGTGGAATAGTTGTTATGATACTGCTATTTCTTGCGTTTTTGTTTTGGATTAATACCGTCAGTTCTGAAAGTCCAGAGACTAAGATAATAGTCATAGAGTATGAGAAATAATATTTTACAGAATGCAAAGCATTTTTGTACAAAATGTATTCGATTTTGAAACCGTCTCAAAGTATAATTCATAGAAATACTTGTAAGTAAGAGTGTAATTTTCTATTGGAGGTTTCATATGAGAAAGGCTAGTTTTATCAACAGAATCAGAGGTCTGGTAGTTTTAGCATTATTAGTGAACGTATTCGGATATGCTTCATTCCCTGTTAATGCAACTGATGAAGTGTCGTTTAGCCTCATAGATTATGTAACAAATCATCAGATTGACACCCACGAAGAGTTTAATGAGGTTTTAGAAATTTATTGCGGACAGGCTCCGGCACCAGTTCCCGAAAACGAAATCAGTTTTCAACTATATGTGGACTATGACAGTACGATGGTTGTTGTAATAGTCGTGGAAGACAACCTACTAACAAGGGGGACAAAGTCTGGCAGTGCGAATAAAATATATTATTCAAATGCTGGGACTGAAGTTTTCACTGTTGTTGCGGAAGGAACGTTCTATTATTCTTCTACGCAATGCAATACATATTCTGCTAGTGGAAGGTTTGTTCCATCTACATTGTCTTTTTGGACGAGTACGCCAACTATATACAGTGGAAACTATTCACCAACATGCGCATATGCAAAAACGGCTGGTACGGCTCATTGGCTATCTTCGTCCATTTCGTATTCACTCTCTCTTTCATGTGATACCAATGGCAATCTGAACGCTTATTAATCCATGATGGCCGGTAATACTTGGCTCAAGAAAGGTGATCCGCAGAAGTCAGAAGATGGGAAAGAGAAAGTGAAAAATGCAGAGTTAGTCATGACAAACTTTCATTTTTGAAGTCAAAACCTCTAAAAAACCTGTCATTTTGACCTGACAGAGGAACATCTGTGCAAAAAAAGGACATAAATTTTGTAAAAAAAGCAAATTTACTAAAGACATTTTTTCGATTTCGGTATATCATTTATGAAGTGGGCTTTTGGGTCCACGGTTAATTAGCTATGATCTGTACAAGCAGATTAAGAAATAATAGAAAAGGATGATGGAATTATGGCACAGATTGATTTGAGCAAGTATGGCATCACAGGTACCACTGAGATCGTCTACAACCCGTCTTATGAACTGCTTTTCGAAGAAGAGACAAAAGCAGGCCTCACAGGTTATGAGGTTGGTAAGGTAACAGAACTGGATACTGTTAACGTTATGACAGGTATCTACACAGGTCGTTCCCCGAAAGACAAGTACATCGTTATGGACGCAAACTCCAAGGATACAGTTTGGTGGACATCTGATGAGTACAAGAACGACAACCACCCGATGTCTGAGGATGTATGGGCACAGGTAAAGGATCTCGCAAAGAAGGAGCTCTCCAACAAGAGACTGTTCGTTGTAGATGCTTTCTGCGGTGCAAATGCTGATACGAGAATGGCTGTTCGTTTCATCGTTGAGGTTGCTTGGCAGGCTCACTTTGTTAAAAACATGTTCATCCAGCCGACAGCAGAAGAGCTCGAGAACTTTGAGCCTAACTTCGTTGTTTATAACGCTTCCAAGGCTAAGGTTGAGAACTACAAGGAGCTCGGCCTCAATTCCGAGACATGCGTAGCATTCAACATCACATCCCGTGAGCAGGTTATCATCAACACATGGTACGGCGGAGAGATGAAGAAGGGTATGTTCTCCATGATGAACTACTACCTCCCGCTTCAGGGTATCGCTTCCATGCACTGCTCTGCTAACTGCGATATGGACGGTAAGCACACAGCAATCTTCTTCGGTCTTTCCGGTACAGGTAAGACAACACTTTCCACAGACCCGAAGCGTCGTCTCATCGGTGATGACGAGCACGGTTGGGATGACAACGGCGTATTCAACTTCGAGGGCGGCTGCTATGCTAAGGTTATCGGCCTCTCCAAGGAGAACGAGCCTGACATCTACAACGCTATCAAGAGAGATGCTCTCCTTGAGAACGTTACAGTTGCTGATGACGGTAAGATCGACTTCGCTGATAAGTCCGTAACAGAGAACACACGTGTCTCTTACCCGATCAACCACATCAACAATATCGCTGCAGAAGTGAACAAGGTTTCTTCCGGCCCGGCTGCTGACAACGTAATCTTCCTTTCTGCAGATGCTTTCGGCGTACTCCCGCCGGTTTCCATCCTCACACCTGAGCAGACGAAGTACTACTTCCTCTCCGGCTTCACAGCTAAGCTCGCCGGTACAGAGCGTGGAATCACAGAGCCGACTCCGACATTCTCTGCTTGCTTCGGTCAGGCTTTCCTCGAGCTGCATCCTACAAAGTATGCTGAGGAACTGGTAAAGAAGATGGAGAAGAACGGTGCTAAGGCTTACCTCGTTAACACAGGTTGGAACGGAACAGGTAAGAGAATCTCTATCCCGGATACACGTGGAATCATCGATGCTATCCTCAATGGTGACATCAGAAAGGCTCCGACAAAGAAGATCCCTTACTTTGATTTCGAAGTACCTACAGAGCTCCCTGGCGTAAGCACAGAGATCCTCGACCCGAGAGATACATATGCTGATGCTTCCGAGTGGGAGACAAAGGCTAAGGATCTCGCCGGCCGCTTCATCAAGAACTTCGCTAAGTACGAAGGCAACGAGGCTGGTAAGGCTCTCGTAGAGGCTGGCCCGAAGCTCTAATGCTTCAGCCGGACCGCTGATCAGCGGAATGAATTAAATCTCCAAGGGTTGTCTCTTGAAAAAGAGGCAACCCTTTTCTTTTCCGTGTGCGGACGCGAGGGAAAGTGTATACCTGCCGTCTAAAGAAAAACACTCCGGAGAATGCTACAATGAATGAGGATAACGATAAGAGCATGTTTTGAAGGAGACAAAATGAAAATAGAAACAAAACGATTAGTTATTACGGAATTCACCATGGATATGGCCCAGGCCGTCCATGAGAATTCGCTGGATGAAGATACAAGAAGATTCGTTCCGGATGAAGTATTTGAGACACTGGATGATGCAAAGGAGACCATAGAGTTTCTCATGTCCCAATATGGCGGATTTGAAGGCCCACTGGTCTATCCTGTGATCACGAAGGACGGCGAGGAGAATATTGGCTATGTGCAACTGGTACCGCTGGAAGATGGGACATGGGAGATCGGATACCATGTTGGAAAGAAATATACCGGAAACGGGTACGCAACGGAAGCGGTCAGTGCTTTTCTACCGGAAATAACGGAAAAAGCAGGCATCACGGAAGTATATGGCATCTGCCTTTCTGAAAATATTGCATCTGTCTGCGTCATGAAGAAGGTCGGATTTGCTCCGGTTTTTGAAGGCGTAGGCGAGTATCAGGGAGAACAAAGAGAAATCTTCAAGAGTGTCTGGAGAAAGAAATCATGAGCAAAGCCTATTCGTACATCCTTTTCGATCTGGCGCAGACCGCGGCGGATGTGAAGACATACATTGAATGAGAATTGAGGCGGACGCAACTGAATAAGGAGGAAAACGTATGGCGAATGCAATCAAGATCAATGAGACTACCTGGAGGATCGAAGATGGAGGCGTACGATTCCTCCTTCTTTGCGGTACGGAAAAAGCGGCGCTGATCGATACCGGCATGAATACACCTAACGCCAGAGAGATCGCGGAGGATCTGACTGATCTGCCCTTGATCCTGATCAACACCCACGCAGATCCTGATCACATCTCCGGCAACGGCGCTTTTGAAGAATTCTATATGTCGCCGAATGAAGAAGAGAACTACAAAAACTTCAACGGAAAAGGCACGATCCTGCCGGTCAAGGAAGGCGACATCATTGACCTTGGCGACCGCGCGCTCCGCATCATCGACATTCCGGGACATACTCCGGGAAGCATCGCGATCCTCGATGAAAAGAACCGCGTCCTGATCAGCGGAGATACCGTGCAGGACGGCCACATCTTCATGTTCGGGCCGATGCGCAATCTGGACGAGTTTATCGAGAGTCTGAAGCATCTTTCCGGGTTCACCGGATCCTTCGATGAGATCTATCCGATGCATGGTTCTTTCCCGGTCAAGCCTGAACTGATCGGTCAGCTTCTGGAAGGCGCAAATGAGGTCAAAGCCGGTACGGCTTCCGGCCAGAAGGTCGAGTTCTTCGGAAACAAAGCCCTGCTCTACCAGTTCCCGTATGCGGGTCTGCTTTGCGATATCGAGGGCTGAAAATGAAGCCGGATAGGATCAAAAACCCGTGGGAAGAGATCAGTCTGGATGACTACGAGAATCACATGAGTCTGGATTCCGTCAACCAGCTCCAGACGCTGAATGCCATGATGAAAAAGCAACTGGAGGATCATGATGCGGATCGTGTCATGATCCTTGGCATTGCGGGCGGAAACGGACTCGAGCATGTTTCTTCCGATAAGTTCAAAAAGGTCTACGGTGTCGACATCAACGAGGACTATCTGAAGGTAGTTTCCAAACGATATGCGTACCTGGGAGACACACTTGAATGCCTTCGCGTGGACCTGATCAACGAAGCCGATAAACTTCCACAGACGGACCTTCTGATCGCGGACCTTCTCGTCGAATACATCGGCGAAGAGGCCTTCGTCAATGTGGTAAGAAAGACGAACCCGAAGTATGTTTCCTGCATTATCCAGATCAATCTGGACGTGGAGAACTGGGTCTCGGATTCCCCATATATCCATGCTTTTGACGGACTCGATGCGGTGCATCACCAGATGGAAAACTCCGCGCTTTCTTCTGCCATGACCAATGCCGGATACAAAAAAGGTCCGGAATTTACCGAATCCCTCCCGAATGGGAAAGCGCTCGTGCGCTTGGACTTTTTCCTTGATGAAAAGTGTTTTTTTCTTTTCTGAATCGAGGGAAAATGCTTGGACGAAACCGAACATATGTGCTACAATAATATCATGCACTGAAAGATATATTTCCGGAAGTTTTCTTTGCAAGAATGAATAAGAGAGGTGTACGCTATGAAGGATTTTATTGCATACTGCGGACTTGATTGCGAGAAGTGTGAGGCACGGATTGCAACGATGAATAACGATGACGCACTTCGTCAGAAAGTGGCTAAGGAGTGGTCAGTCATGAATGAAGTCGAGATTACTCCGGAGATGATCAACTGCACAGGTTGCCGTATGCCCGGAGTGAAGTTTCCTTTCTGTGAATCCATGTGTCCGATCAAGATCTGTTCTTCCGAGAAAAAGTATGAGACCTGTGCCAACTGCAGTGAAGTGGCTTCCTGTGAGAAGGCGTCCATGGTCCTCGGAAATAACATGGAAGCAAGAGAAAACCTCGGGATCAGCGGCCTTTAGGAGGAAAAAAAATGAAAAACATATACGAAGAATGTCCGGTTTTGGAAAACGAAAGATGGCTTTTACGCTTTGTAAAAGAAGAAGATTCTGAAGATCTTCTTGAAGTGTATGGAGATAAGCAGGCGCTGCCGTTTTTCAACAGCGATAACTGCCACGAAGATAACTTTTACTACAACACGAAAGAGAAGATGGATAATGCGATCCGTTTCTGGCTAGAGTCGTATGTAGATAAGTGGTTTGTCCGACTGACAATAATCGATAAGCACATTTCTAAAGCGATTGGTACAATAGAGATGTTCCACCGCCCGTCTGATGATGACTTTGACGGAGATGGACTGATTCGTCTGGATGTCAGAAGTGACTATGAAAGGTCAGATGAACTGCAGGAGATCCTGGGGCTTCTGATTCCACAGGCATACGATCTTCTGGATTGTGAGGAGATTATTACAAAGATTCCGCTTTATGCAGTGGAGAGAATCGACGCGGCGAAAAAACTCGGATTTGAAAAGTCCGAAAGCTGTCTTGTCGGAGGCGAAGATCGGTATGCATACAAAGGATACTGGACGATAAAGAGATGATAGAAAAAGAGGACGATAAGTGAAGTACGGAATCATTGATTACGAGATATTAGGTGAGGGCACACCGGTACTGATCATTCACGGATGGGGCATCGACAGAACAACGATGCAGGCCGCATTTGAGATGGTATTCGAGGCGCTTGGCGGATACAAGCGCTACTACATCGACCTCCCGGGTATGGGAAGATCGGAACACGGTGATGTCCATAACTCAGACGATATCCTTGCACTGCTTCACGGATTTGCTGAGGAGATCATTGGAGAGCCTTTTATTCTGGTAGGACAGTCGTATGGTGGTCTTCTGGCCAGAGGTTTTGTGAATAAGTACGGGGCACTGGTGAAGAAATTGATCCTTCTGGTTCCTTGTGTTATTCCCGGTGTCAGACAGGGACGAGTCGAGCCGCTTCAAGTGATGGAAAAAGACGAGGAACTTCTGGCTTCACTTTCGAAAGAAAACTATGAGAGCTTCACGCTTATGAATGTAGTTCTCACAAGACCTGTCTGGGAGAAATACAGAAAATATCTCATGCCGGCGCTGGCACGGGCAGACTGGGATTTTCTGAACTCGGATCTGGAAGGAAGCTTCTCGTTTAACGTAGATGACATGGATCCGGTATCGATCCCGACCTTGATCATCGCAGCGAAGCAGGATACGGAAGTCGGCTACAAGGATCAGTTTGATCTCATGAAGATCTATCCGAATTCCACATACTGTGCAGTAGAGAAGGCGGGACATAATCTTCAGATCGAGCAGCCGGAGGTGTTCGAGGGTATCCTTCGGTCCTGGCTGATCAGTCATTGAACAAGACGTCGGAAAGAGAGGAAAAGGAATGTTACCGACAAAGGAAGTAGCACTGGCAGAACTGAAACTGGCAGGAGAGATGAATCCCGGTCCATGGGAGAAGCATTCTTTGAATACAGGTATTGCGGCTCGGAATATTGCGGAAAAGATCGAGGGTATGGATGCCGATAAAGCATATATCGTCGGCGTGCTGCACGACATCGGCCGCCGTGTGGGCATTGTTGATATTCCGACACATGTCTATGCCGGTTATGAATACTGTATGCAGAAGGGATGGGATGAAGTCGCGCGTATCTGTATGACACATTCCTATCTTCTTATGAAGGACGAATTCACGTATGACCCGGAAACGGAGCATGAAAGAAAGATCAAGGAATATGTCTCCGCGATCGAGCCGGATGATTACGATAAGCTGATCCAGCTTTGTGATGCACTGGCAGTAGATTATGGATTTGTGATCCTGGAGAAGCGTTTCGTAGATGTGACCAGAAGATACGGGATCATGGAAGGCTATATTAAAGGCTGGGAAGTGGCATTTGCCATCAAGGAAGATTTCGAGAAACGAATGGGCTGTTCCATCTATGATGTCCTTCCGGATATCGGTAGAACAACACTTCTGACACCGAAGCCATGGCAGCCGCCAAAGAAGTAAAGTGTGGAGCAATATGGACAGACCTGATTTTGACAGCATTAAGGATTATGCCGAGTTCTCGAAGTACTACTGGTACAGAGAAGAACTGATCCGGATATGTAAGGCACATGGCCTTGCGGCTCCAAGTGGCAAGATCGAACTGAATAAAGTGATTGAAGCGTATTTCTCCGGGAAGAAGATCCTTCCGGAGAAAAAGCCGGTGAAAAGAAAGACGGCCAAAGTTACGGAACTGACCCTTCAGACCGGTCTGATCGAGTGTGGCTTTACATTCGGACCCAGGTTCCGGGAATTCTTCGAAAAGCAGACCGGGGAAAGCCGTTTCAAATTCAATGTGGATATGGTAGCTACGGCCAAAGCCGTGAAAGAAAGCGGAGATGAAAGTTTCACCTTGGGAGATCTTCTCGATATATACTATGGGAAGAAGACCTATGCGACCTACGATAAGTCGGCACTTCAGTGGAATAAGTTTGTAAAAGACTTCTGCGCCGATCCGGCAACAGAAGTCTTTCCTGACAGGTTAAAGGCAGCAGCGAAGCTGTGGAAGATCGTAAGAGAATCGGATCAGGAGAAAGTCTATACCCACGACCTTCTAAATATTTACTTCAACTGATAGGCTTTCTTAAACTTGTATGATCCAAGGACGAACTTGGAAGGGGAGACTTTCTCAGCAAGGTCGGATGTGGTGATGAAGTCTTTGGTTACCTTTACAAGTAACTGACGGTTGTCGCGTTCTACGAGATAGAATGCCGGATTCTCTCTAAGGTAATCTGCCCCCTGGATGATTCCGGGACCTGCAACGAAATCTACGATCTGTTCTTTGACCGAGAGTTTTTTGGAACGAATCAGCGCATAGATAGCATCTGCATTTGTGTTCTTAGAAACGCAAGCAGCATCCTGCTTGCTCCTGCATTTTCCCGCCTTTTCAAAAGCGCTGAGATCGATCGGCTCGGAGATTTCATTGAACTCCGGTTTGTTTCCATCATCTATAAGATAATCCACACTTACATGCAAAAGATTTGCCATGACTTTAAGGTTCCCGATATCCGGAAGACCCTTATCCGTTTCCCATTTTGCTACTGCGGATCGTGAAACATTCATCTTTTCTGCGAACTGTTCCTGCGAAAGGCCGGCTGTTTTTCTAGCCTCTTTAATCTTCTCACCAAGTGTCATAGTGCACCTCCAGATATATTTTATTATGAACGGATTTTCCGTTTGCTTCAAGCATTTTCAGTGTGCATGTATCTGCAGAAAAGCGCCATATACCAGTGGTGACAGCGATGTTACGCTCCGTAACAACGGAAAAATATAGCCGCATCAAGGATGTTGTATATCTTTTCTGCCGCGTGTTGTATGATTAATCTATGAAAAGGACCTTATGAATTATGCAAAAGGACTTCCGCTCAAGAACCTGGTGGATAGAACAAGAGGATATTAATATCGGCAAAAGGAGAAAACATATGGACAATTTTGTAGATGAAAGAGACTACGCATTACTTGCTCAGGACAAATATACTTTTTCGGTCCTTTCGAGGATCATCAGCGGGGAATGCCAGCTCCGCCTGACGGATCACGAAAGGTTCATTCTCTGCTTCACGGGACAGCCGTATCCGGTGTGGATCTGGATGCCGGACGACGCATCAGAAGAGGAGATGGAGAGTGCTTTTCAAGTGGCAAAAGAAAACGGAGTCATGGATGGCGATCACCGATTCAACATCAAGTATGAACTGGCGGACTACTTTATGAGAAGGGCCGAAAAGGAAGAACTTCATCTTTCAATCTCGACGAATCTTTATGCCTATGACTGCCCGAAGCTGATATCACCGAAAACCGTGACAGACGGGCACATCCATAAGTGCACGATGGAAGATGTCGACGTGCTGACGGACTTTTTCGAGATGTTTCACGATGCTGTCGGAATCGATAAGGCCAGTAGAGAACAATACCGCATCGATGCGGAAAACGGGATCCGTGAAGGATCTATGTACCTTTGGAAAACGGATGACGGTGAATTTGCAGCCAGCTGCCATTGGCATCCGGTGCAGGATATGGCGTCCATCGGACTGGTCTATACCCGAGATGAGTACCGCAGGCATTACTATGCGGAACATCTGGTATATGAGGTCACGAAGATCGCGAAAGAAGAAGGATACCTTCCGATGCTCTATACGGATGCGGATTATGTTGCCTCCAACAAGTGCTATGAGAAACTCGGCTATATTCTCAGGGGTAAACTCTGCACGATCAGCTGACATATAGAAAAGAAGGATCCTAAGGGTATACCGTAGGTTTAATCCGGCGATTTTCCGCCGGGGCAGTGATACAATATGCGATGAATTGAAAAATCTATGGGAGGACGATCATTATGAATCGCTGCATTGCAGATGCTCCACGCAGAGCCTGAGGAGACTGTGTGGAGGAAGAAATAGTTTTCCTCGAGCTTTGCTTCTAAAGTCATTTCAACTATAAGGAGCAAAGATATGAATAACGAAATAGAAAATACTAAGAAGAACCCGCTTCGGGATTTCTATGTCCTTTGGAGCACGCAGAGCCTGTCCCATCTGGGATCAAGCATCTCCGCATTTGCGCTGACGCTGTGGCTCTACGACAAGACCGGATCCACTCTGGGTACGGCGGCGTTGACGATCTGTACGTATGCACCCTACGTGATCATGAGCATTTTCGCGGGTGCACTTACTGACCGGTTCAATAAGAAAAAGACCATGCTGGTGTGCGACACGCTTGCAGCACTGTGCACTGTTACAGTGTTACTTCTGTATATGACAGATACGCTTTCTGTCTGGCATCTTTATGCGGTCAATATTTTTTCCGGGCTGATGAATACAGTACAGCAGCCGGCATCGGAAGTGACGATGACCTTGATCGTGCCAAAGGCATATTATCAGAAGATCAGCGCCATGAATTCGCTGACCCGCTCACTGAATTCCATTCTGCACCCGCTGATCGCCACGGCACTTTACGGGCTGGTTGGCATGAACGTCGTATTTGCACTGGATCTTCTCACCTTTGCCACTGCTTTTGTGGCACTTCTGGGTTTCGTTCGGATCCCAGAAAAACCAAGTGAGAAGAAAGAGAGTACGATCACCCTTGCCAAAGAGGGACTTCAGTTTCTTAAGAAAACGCCTCTGGTGTTTTCTCTGATCCTGTTTATGTCCGGTGTAAACTTAGTGGCCTCTGCCTTTGATGCGACGCTATACGGATATGTGATCCCGAACCCGAAAGGCGGAAAAGGCGTGCTGGGTATCGTAACTGCCTGTTCCGGTATCGCGATGGTCATCGGAAGTCTTATCGTATCGAAGATGCCGAAACCAAAAGACCGGGTAAGAGTTGTCTATGTAACGATGCTGATCTCCTTAAGCGTGGAGAATTATGTTCTGGCATTCTCGAGAGAGCCGGTCTTGTGGTGTTTGGGACAGATCGTCGGATGGATATTGGTTCCGGTAATGAGCGCGAATCTGGACGTGGTCCTTCGAAATATCATCCCCGTGGAACTGCAGGGCAGAGTCTATGCATGCCGGAATACTTTCCAGTTCTTCACGATTCCGATCGGCCTTTTTCTCGGCGGACTGATGGTCGATCACGTATGTGAACCCTTCATGGCAAGACACGCTTATTCCGAAGTGCTGACAATACTTTTCGGATCGGGAAAAGGATCCGGGGCGGCGCTCATGATGGGCATACTGGGACTTTCTGGAACCATACATTGCCTGGTTTTCGGAGCGAGATTAAAGAAGTATCATTATAGTGATTCGTAATGCGCAATGCGTAGAAGCAGATCCGATCGCCAACGAGTAATAGAGGCAGTATGCAGACAAGAAAACTGACAATTGAAGAAATACGGGAAGTCTACGAGAAATATCTCTACTACGATTTCCCTGATGATGAGCGAAAACCACTTTCCCGGATCGAACAGTCGATCCGGGAAGGCCGGTACCTCTGCGCCGGTGCTTTTGACGAGGACGGAGGATTCCTCGCCTATGCTTTCTTTGTTTTCGAGAAAGATGTCTGTCTTCTGGACTACTATGCGGTGGTGCCGGAAATGCGGGGGAAAGGGATCGGCTCGGCGTTCTTGAAAGAGGCGGTGAACCATGCAGGCTTTGGAACGAACATTATCGAGATCGAAGACCCGGATGCAGGTGATACGGACAAGGAGAAAATGGCCAGGAAGCGACGTCTCGATTTCTATCTGAACGCGGGATGTGTGAATACTCATGTGCACGTTCTGGTTTTCGGCGTGGAATATCTTCTTCTGGAATATCCGGTGAACACGGTGCACAGTGGCAAGGAGATCACGGATGGATATTTTTCCATCTACCGCTCGATCCTTCCGAAGAAAATGTACGAAGCGAATATATCGCTTTTGGACATTGGGGCGAAATAACTGAAAAACCGGTGGATATGGTACAATGGTTTTAGAAGACTAGATACAGTTTGCATGTCATACAATGACATTTTAACGAGTCAGTAGAAGGTGGAATATGACCAAAACATTAAATAAATATGTTGCTTTTCTACTAATAGTTTCTTTTGTTTTGTCTCTAGGATCTGTGGTTAATGCTAATCAAATCAATTCGGTTGCGTATAAATATGCTCATTCTGCATATATTAGCTGTGATTCCGGTCCCAATTCGCAATATGAAGATGAAGTTCTTTTGCATATGTATACAAGTACTGTCTGGGGTGATAGTGGAGGACCGCTGGTAAAAACGGCTTCAGGAAGCATTCAGTATGTTATTGGCATATTAGCTGGAGGTTCAGGATACTATTCATATTTTACGAAGGCATCCAACATTTTGTCAGCAATGAATGGATGGATATATTAATGAACAGATACATTGAGGACACTAGAATAAAGATATCTTTTGTAGTTTTGCTATCTATATGTTTGTTGGTATTACCCAGTTGTAGTCGTGCGCCCTATAAAGATAAATCATACAGAAAAATCACTCCTTCAGAAGAAATTTCTGTAGAGTACTCATTATTGCATCAAGACGGCCAGATACTAAAAATCAAGTTCTTTAATCATTCTGGCAAAAGCTATTCCTATGGAAATGGTTATTACGTTGAATATGATTATAAGGGTGAATGGTATACGATACCAACAGACAAAGTGTGGGGATTGATCGGGAATAGTTATGTAGCAGGACGGGAAATCGTCAATACGTACGATACAAGAGAAATGTATGGACAATTATCTGATGGACATTACCGTTTCATCCAAACAGTCATACTATATGATTATGAGGACGGAGAAGAAATCGGTAAAAATACATACGATATTGCCGTTGAATTCTATCTAGAGAAAGAAAATAGCTTTTTCGGGAGGTATGATGAAGTTTGATATTTGATTAGACTTGAACCACGAGACAAATACAAGATAGACGAGGAACGAACATGAAACTGTTTTTATGCGGTGGCGGCTGTGGTAAGCAGACTGAGGCGGTCATCAAGGTATTTAACGCGGTCATCGATCACGAGAAGCCGCTTCTTTATATTCCACTTGCTATGGATGAGAAAGAACACACCTATGACGACTGCTATGAGTGGGTCAAAGGTGAACTGGCGGAGGTTGAAGTGCCATCCATAGACATGGTCCGTTCTTACGAAAAACTGGCTGCGAAAAACCTTTCTGACTATGGTGCGGTCTTTATCGGCGGAGGCAATACCTTCGAGCTTCTAAAAGGCATCAAGGACAGCGGTGCTTTTGGAAAGATGGAAGAGTATATCCGAAACGACGGCGTCGTATTTGGCGGTTCGGCGGGTGCAATCATTTTCGGTAAAGACATCATGACGGCGATCGCGATGGATCCGAACGACTGTAATCTTCAGGATACAGCGGGCTTCAATGTGCTAGACGATTGCTCGATTTTTGCGCATTACACCAATGAGTGGAGCCCGGAAGCACACGAGCGCTTTACGGAGTTCATGGAGAAATACTCTTCCGAGAACGAGGCGATATATGCCCTTCCTGAAGAAGACACGATCTTTATCGATGGAGGCCATGTCCAGGTGATCGGAGACAGACCGTACTACTTCTTTGAAAACGGCAACCGCGAAGAGAAGATGGCGGAACTTCGAAACGAACTTAAGGATAATGAGTGGCCTTTACAATACATTGACCATGATCGATGGATTGCCAGAGGCATTGTTTTCGACGATCAGGGCAACTTCTATTTTGTCCGTGCCGAGCGCGATGATCTCTTCGGAAAAGCAACCATGATCGAAACTCCCGGTGGTGGTGTGGAGAAAGGCGAGAACCTGAACATGGCGATCCGCAGAGAACTAAGTGAAGAACTGGGCGTCGAGGTAGACGTGATCTGCAAGCTCGGAGTGGTCAGTGATTACTACAACGTCATCCACAGACATAACCTGAGCAACTATTTTCTGTGCAAAGTGAAGTCTTTCGGCGAGAAGCACTTAACGGAAGATGAGATCAATGATTTCCATCTTTCCACGTTGAAACTGACCTTTGATGAAGCAGTTGCCGAGTATGAGAAACGCAAGGAAACACCCATCGGAAGACTGGTGGCGAACCGAGAGCTTCCGGTACTTATGAGAGCGAAAGCGATCATCGATAGTTTGTGAGGCATTATGAAAAAAGTATTGGAAACCGAAAGACTTTTCCTTCGGGAGATGACCATGAGTGATCTGGATGCGCTGTATGCGGTGCTCGGTGATCCGGAGATCATGCAGCACTACCCGTATTCCTTCGATGAGGAGCGTGTGCGCGGATGGATCGAGCGGAACATGAACCGCTACGAGAATGACGGATTCGGCCTTTGGGCGGTCTGCCTGAAAGAGACAGGTGAGATGATCGGGGACTGTGGCCTGACGCTGCAGAATATCGATGGCACGATGCTTCCGGAGATCGGTTATCATATCCGCAAAGACCAGCAGCATAGAGGCTATGCGAAAGAAGCCGCCGCTGCAGTTCGCGACTGGGCGTTTTCAAATACGGAGTATCCTGCACTTTATTCCTACTGCAAATACACCAATGTGGGTTCTTTTAAAACAGCCGAATCCATCGGTATGCATTTTGAAAAAGAGTACCCGGATGAAGCCAATAAGATCACTCGTGTTTCGGTCATCCGAAGAGAAGATATGGAAGAGATAAAACTGCCTGAAGGCATAAAGAAAAGGATTGAAGGAAAGACTTACACCATGGATGACATGGGCAAATCCGGATCGAAGGTCCTGATCTTCGACGATGCTGTCCTGAAGATCGTGAAGTTCCGGCAGAGAAACGAAGAAGTCATCAAGATGTTGAGATGGCTGGAAGGAAAAGTTCCTGCCCCGCGGGTGCTTGCATACGAAAAGGATGGCGAGTACCAGTATCTTCTTATGAGTAAGGTAAACGGCACGATGAGCTGCGATCCGTATTACATGAAGCACCCGGATGAAATGATCCGTGCACTTGCGGACGGCTTGAAACTTCTCTGGAGTGTAGACATTTCCGACTGCCCGAGGGTGATGGATCTGGATGTGGAACTGAAAGAGGCAAGATACCGTGTGGAGAATGGTCTGGTGGATCTGGACGATGCAGAACCGGACACTTACGGTGAAGGCGGATTCAAAGATCCGGCGGATCTTCTTTTCTGGCTGAAGACGCATCGGCCTTCCTGTGAAAAGGTGCTTTCCCATGGAGATTACTGTTTGCCGAATGTGTTTATCGAAAATGGAAAGTTCTGTGGCTTTATTGATCTTCCTGAGGCAGGCATCGCCGATAAGTGGAGAGATATCGCACTTTGCTACCGGAGCCTCAAGCATAACGCTGAAGGGACCTTTGGCGGTGCGGTGTATCCGGACATCGATCCGAACAAGCTTTTTACCGAGCTGGGAATTGAACCGGATTGGGAGAAGATCAATTACTACATCCTGCTGGATGAACTGTTTTGACTTTTGTGAGCAAAAGCAGTATTACAATGCGATCTCTAAATCCCATGTCAATGGAAATTCGAATGTCTTCATTGAGTTTGTCCTGGACATGATCGATAAGGTGCTGGATGACATCGGACGAAGAAGAAATAACGGGGAGATAAGAAAGAATCAGGAGGAGAATATGAGAAGCATACTGACAAGTTATCTTGGAGGAGCAAACCGTGTCGGGGAGAAGCGGGTCCCTGCAGTCCTTGTCGAAGCCAATGGGCTTTTGAGGAAGATTCAGGAATTCTGGCCGGAGAATGCGAGAGTACTCATGATTTGTGCGTCACCGGACGATCATGAGAAGAACGATGCTGTCTCTTCCTGCTATCGGCAGTCGCTGTCCATGAGTGAACTTTCGTACTCGAGTCTGGAGATGTGTGATGACAGAAATGAATCTTCTGTGGACCTTCTCGGGGAGAAAGATGTGATCATCCTGACCGGAGGACATGTTCCGACGCAGAATGCGTTTTTTAAGAAGATCGGTCTTAAAGAGAAACTACAGGACTTCGACGGGCTTCTTCTGGCTTGGAGCGCGGGGTCGATGAACTGCGCGGAAACTGTTTATGCGGGGCCGGAACTGCCGGGTGAATCGGTCGATCCGGACTATCAACGCTGGATATCCGGACTGGGTCTTACCGGGATCAACATCTGGCCGCATTTTCAACATCTTCGAAATGAAATGCTCGATGGAAGAAGACTTCTCGAAGATATCACGTACGAAGATTCAATGGGACATGAGTTTATCGCCCTGAACGATGGAAGCTATATCCTGATCGAAGAAGGAAAAGAAACAATCTTCGGCGAAGCATACAGCATAAAAAACGCCCGGCTGGAATTACTCTGCCGGGACGGTGATCACCTGGCTCTCTAGGCGAAAGCCAGGGTCTTTTTCATATTGAGACCAATCACTTGTTATACGATTCGGTGATCTCTTTACAGTTCTTAAGGAAATCGATATTCAGCCGTCTCAGACGATACGACAGATAACGGAGGATCAGATTGACCTTGGCAGGATCGGTCTGCACCATTTCTTCTAGATCTTCCGGATAAATGACCTCGATGCGGGTGTCGTCCGTTTCGGAAACGGCGGTGACACTCCTGGGTCCGCCTGTTGCCATTTCCACTTCACCGAAGAAGGAGATCGCATTCAGTTCCGATGTCTTTGCTTCGTTCTCTTCTCCGCAGTTGGTATACAGACCGACGGTTCCACGCTGCAATACGAACATGCAGTCTTCTGTCTCGCCTTCGTTATAGACGATCGTATCTTTCTCGAAGACCTCGGTCCTGTCGGATAATGTACCGAAGAGTTCTACCAGTTCGGAACGAAGCGCGTCTTCGTTCGGTTCGCTGACCGCATTCTTGTTAGTCTGATACATGCTGATATGCTTCTTGATCTTGGAGAAGAAGGATTCACTCTGTGTATTTGCCGTGGTTCCCCGCGCCTCTTTCAGTAGCGCTTCGGACTCATTATAATCGTCGGTCATGAGTTGGATCCTTTTTCCGATATGCTTCATGAGCTCGAAGACCTGTTCCGGATTCTCTTCGAAAAAAGTACTCATTTCATCTGCCGGGATCTCGATCACATTTACATTTCCAACGGCGACTACCGTTGCATTTCTGGGATAGGCTTCGAGGATCGCCATCTCGCCGAAGTATTCGCCCGGTTCAAGGACCGCGATGCGGAACGGATTATTCTTCTCGTAATTGGCGTATACACCTGCTTTTCCTTCTGTGAGAAGATAGAAACTCTTGCCGATATCACCCTCTTTGATGATCTCTTCACCATTCTTGAATGCCTTCTGCGATAAACTCATATTGCCAACCCCCTCAATACGGAATAAGACATCTCATGTCTGGTCTCATTATAGCATGATTATCTTTCTTTTCCCCTACGCAGATTTTTCAGTAGTAGTTTCTGTTGTTGTTTTTCTGCCGGAACCATCGTCCGGGAAATTGTCCGAGTATTCCCGATGCTCCCAGATATCTGCACCCGAATTCATTCTTAGTCGGGTACGAAGTGCAGCAATAGTCGATCTGGGTTCGAGGAGCCATTCAAATGCATTATCGGTATCTCTGTCACAATTGGCACCTTTTACTATGATCTGACCACCTTGATAGAATGAGTTTTCAAACCAGACATACCAGTACAAGATCTTATTCTCTTCTGGAGTCGTATTTTCGTCAACATAGTCGATCTTGTATGCGATCACAGCCTTGTTCTGGTTATTATCGGGATCATAAAAGACACCCATTCCGGTGTATTCGGCAGATACAAACCGGGTCTTATCAGGAAAAGTCTTCTTAAAGTTATCCAGAAACGGCGCGATACCTTTTTTCGTACCTTCTATCATGCCATCTGTTATTTCGTCTACACTTCTGATCAGATCGTGATTTTCAAATTCGGACGGGTCTTTACCATCAAAAGGGAGGTAAAGATTCTTGTCGACCGTATTCGATCGCACAGCAAAGGTAAGACTCAAATCTTGAGCGATCATTTCTGCATCCAAGAACCCGTTGTTTACGTACCAGTTATCAAAGAAGAGGAAGGATGGCACGGACATATGACCCATAGCCATAAATTTGTCTCCGGCAGGGGATAGATCAAATCCAACCGGATAGAAGAATTGCCGCTTAATGGCTTCTTCGCCTGAGTTATCGGTAACTTGTACCTGATAGACTCTCTCGATAAATGAGTCGACACTTTCTCCTGAACGGACGGCTTCCAAGTATACCATACCTACATAATGAAACGCGTCAATAGTGATCTTATCGGCTTGATCAGGATTCGTATCTTTCAGCTCCTTCCGGAAAAACTGCTCAGCAGCCGAGTCCATATCCGCGGTTACCTGATCACTCAACTCTTCAGGTGAATGGAAGAACTCAGCTTTTCCTTCTCCTTCTTCGGCTTTGGCCTTGCTCTTAAACAATACGCCGGTCAAGACGAGGACCGTGACTGTAACGATTCCGGCCAGAAGAATGACAGCAGCAGAGAACAGAATGACAAACTTACGCTTCTTCCGTGATCCGGATGGAGCTTCTGTATCCGTATTTGTATCTGTGTCAGTGGCTGTCGGTTCAGGTTCTGTGAACACCGGTGTGATCGCTACCGAAGCCGGAGTAAGAATAGGTTGCGGTATAGATTCCGTGGTCTTTTGTGAGTTTTCGTGGGTGTCGTTATTGTCCATTGATGTATTCTCCAAACCTTCCTTTATAAAATAATTTTACTATCTATTTTTATTATGGAAATGACGAATCCGTAATAAAGTATCCCACTTTCAAGAATATACAAGTGGTATAATTTTCTTGCATTGTACGAGAAAGAAACAAAGACGGCTATCTGTCAGGCTCTGTGAGAAACGGACGAAGAGGAAAAGCATATGAAAAAACATACGATAAAAACAAGTGCTTTTGCCATGGCAATAGGCCTCATCCTGGCAACGCTTCCAGGGTGTGCCGGACCGGCCAGCCGGGCGAGACAGAAGAGCTGGGTCGAGAAGATGAATCAGACTTTCAAAAAAGACGAATTCACCTATGACGGACCGGCTACCGGCGAATTCGGGCAGGAATCCTATGTTGCTGATGTCAAATCGAAGAAATATCCGAAACAAACGATCATTGTGAAACAAATCAACGAAGAACTGCTGACGAACTACAACTATATCCGTTACCACGATGACGCCGAAGAGTATGTGTATGAATACTTCGACGGCGAATTTGAGTGCGACAGCTACGGGGTGAAGTATTATACGGAGGATATATTTACTCCTATGACCGACTACTCTTTCGATGAGTATATGGATGAATTCTTCTCCTTTAACAAGGTATCGATCGCGCTGATCCGGGAGGACGGAGAATTTCCTTCAGATGAAGAAATAGCCGAGAAGCTTTTGGACATCGCAAAAGATCGCGATGAGATCTGTGATATCTTCTTGTACTGTATTCAAGACGAAGAGGATAACTGGGTGCTGGACAGTGTGAAGTATTTCGAACTGTATATGAGAGAAGAGCGGAAGGTGCGGGATATCGAAGTCACCCGACATAGCGGCAAAAAAACCGAGCATGTAACACTTATGGAGAATGTGACCTGGTGATTCCGTGCTGAATCTGCCTGAGCGGATGTCGCTTCATGCAATAAATGTTACAATAAACGAAGATGGTTTTGGGCGACATTTTTTGAGGGTAAGACTATGAAAAAGATCACACTTGGAAAAACAGGAATAACTACGCCGCAGAATGCTTTTGGCGCATTACCGATCCAGCGCGTCAGTTTGGAAGAAGCGGTGAAGCTTTTACGTGGTGCGTACGAGGGAGGCATGACTTTCTTCGATACCGCGCGGGCATACTCGGACAGCGAGGTGAAGATAGGAGCGGCCTTCGACGGTATGCGTGATAAAGTCTTCATTGCATCGAAGACGATGGCCACGACGCCGGAGAAATTTTGGGAGGATCTGGATACAACCCTGACCAATCTTCGGACAGACTATCTGGACATTTATCAGTTCCACTGCGCGAAGACGTGCTTCGCCCCGGGCGATGGAACAGGTATGTACGAAGCCATGCTGGAGGCGAAGAAGCAGGGGAAGATCCGGCATATCGGTATCACGGCGCACCTGATCGGCGTGGCGGAAGAAATCGTTGACAGCGGGCTTTATGAGACACTTCAGTTTCCGTTTTCCTATCTTGCGTCGGATCGGGATATTGCACTGGTCAGATCCTGTCAGACAAAAGATATGGGCTTTATCGCGATGAAAGGACTGGCCGGAGGTCTTCTGACGAACAGCCGTGCGTGCATGGCGTTTATGAGTCAGTTCGAAGCGCTTCCGATCTGGGGGATCCAGCGAGAAGAGGAACTGGAGCAATGGCTTTCCTTCTTCCAAAACGAAGTAAGGATGACACCGGAGGAAAGTGCTTTTATCGAAGAAGACAGGAAGAACCTTCTCGGAGATTTCTGCCGTGGCTGTGGTTACTGTATGCCTTGCACCGTCGGGATCCAGATCAACCAGTGTGCCAGAATGTCGCAGCTGATCCGGCGTGCGCCGTCGGAGAATTTTAAAGGTGAGTTCTGGCAAGGGGAAATGAATAAGATCGAGGATTGCATCGACTGCGGACTATGTAAGTCAAGATGCCCGTACGGACTGGATACGCCAAATCTTCTTCGCAAGAATCTGGCGGATTATCGAGATATCATTGATGGGAGAGTTGAAGTATGAGTTCGAAAGCGGAACAAAGAAGAGAACGGCAGAAAGAACGTAGAAAAAAGACGATCCGCGATGCGTGTATTGTAGGCGCAATCGGCCTTATATTTCTGGTTCTGGGAATAATCGGATTTATCCTCAACCGTTCTGATTTCGACGAGTACAGTCATTCCGATGATGTCCGGACTGTGGCGGCGGAAATAACGGATGCGTCGATCCACTCCCGCAAAGACGAATATGGAACGAAGAAAAACTATTGGAAAGCAGAAGTGAAATACGAGGTTGACGGTGAAGAATATACCGGCAAGACGGAGTTCAACTCGGAAGTAAAAAAAGGCGATACGCGTAATATCGAGGTTTTCCGTGCCAAGAACGGAAGTTACAAGATCCCGGAGATCACTTCGGACACCGCCAATAAGATCTACAGCCTGTTGTATATCGGTGCTGCAGTATTTGGCCTGATCCTGATCATCATTGGCGTAGTGGTGGCATTACCGGATAATGGAAAGAAGTAAAGGGTTGATTCCTGGAAGTGATAACTGCATATGTTCGTCATGCTCGTTGTCAACCTAAAAATACAATGCGGTTGACAACTGTGCCCAGGTGTGATACATTCTGTTCAGTTTTTTAAGAGGTGAATCACATGGCAAACAACAGCGGGAACACGATCGATCGGTCTATCGAAAATCCTACATCTGCGTCAAAGGGAGACAATACTGCCGGAAAGTGGAAGACACTGGACATTGCGTACATTGCCATCGGGGCGGCCTTGATCGCGATCTGTTCCTGGATCAGCATCCCCATGTCGGTTCCCTTCACGCTTCAGACTTTCGCCGTCTTTGCGGTGCTACTCCTGCTTGGCGGAAAGCGGGGATCGCTTTCTGTCGTAACCTACATTCTTCTCGGCGCGATCGGCGCGCCGGTCTTTTCCGGATTCAACAGTGGCGTTGGCGTGCTGCTCGGCACGACAGGCGGATATATCCTGGGCTTTTTGCTGATGGGTCTGATCTACATCCTTTTCGAGAAGTTTCTGCCGAAGAAGTTTTTGATCGAAATCGCAGCGTTGCTGCTCGGTCTTGTTGTCTGCTATGCTTTCGGAACAGGATGGTTTATGTACATCTATACGAAAAAGACAGGAGCTGTGGGTCTTATGACAGTCCTGTCCTGGTGTGTGTTCCCGTTCATTCTGCCTGATCTGATCAAGATGGCACTGGCCTTTGTCCTCGCCAAGCGCGTCAAGCCGGTCATTAAGTGAGATCCCGCGCGCCTTGCAAACCACCGCACGGCGCGGATTTTTGGCCCGCGAGCTCCGTTGGCAAAAAAGGAATCGGCTCAAAATCGCACTGCTGAAGTGTTACGCGCGCCCGGTTGGCGGGACCGAGGGCTCATGGAGCAGTTCACGGAGCAGATAGAAGCGAGAAAAATCTGTTCTTATCTGACATGAAGGGCGGGGAGCATGGGCGGATTTCAGCGATTTCATACTTTTTCACGAAAAAACCGGAAAAGGTATGTATTTTTCCTATACCCCTCCCAATAAATCGAGTAAATCGTGGAATAGTGACTTCAAAATGATAGATAATGCCGGTATTTTGATAGGTTGCAGTGCTTTGCAATCACTTTTAACGGGAAAAATACATCCTTTTGGCCGGAAAAAATCCAAAAAGTATGAAAATAGCTTGTAAAAAGCACCCGCATACCCCCGGGGGGGTATACACAAGAGGGGCCGACTCGCTCTCGCCCACAAGAAAAGAGGCCATCTCATCACATGAGACGACCCCATTCCCAAAAACAAACTACGATCAATTCGCGACAGGTGCTTTTGTTTTAGACTTCGACTCGACAAGCTTCAAGAAAAGCTTGCGGATGCCGCATTTCCAGCACAGGATCATGCCGAGGACTGCGCCGAGTGCACCCTGCGCGATCTCATACGGAAGCTTGATCATTGCATATTCAAAAGTGCTGTAGACGAATGTCTTACCAAGTGTATAGCCGACCACCATGATCACTGCGCCGACAGAAACACCGATGCCGGACGCGATCTTCGGGTGATCCTTGAGAGTGTGGTGGGAGATCAGGGAGATGACAACAGCCTGAAGTCCGTGTGTGACCAAAGAAACAAACATCGGCAGCGGATAGAAGATCATGTCGCCGAAGAAAGAGCCGAGTCCGCCCACGGCGAAAGCCTCTACCGGATTCAGTAAGATCGAGGCCAGACAGATGATCACGTCACAAAGATAAAGATGTCCGCCCGGAACCGGGATCCCGAAAGATGCCATGGCGATCGTCAATGCCATAAAGACTGCAGTTAAAGTGATTCGGATCGTTGCTGTATATTTTCCTCTATTCATATTGCTCATGCTCCTTTACTTGCTACGAACAAAAGAGTATCATGTGACTGAACATATAGAAATGACCAGAATTGAAGAAAATTATAAGACCAGATGAATTATTCAATTAATAAAACTTCAGACGATCCTGCATACATTCAGTTGTATCATTACTTTGTCAAAGATATTGTTGCCGGCGTCTACCCCTATGGCACCAAGCTTCCGTCCAAGCGTGTCATCGCCGATGAGACAGGCGTCAGCGTTATTACTGTAGAACACACGCTCACCCTTCTTAACGAAGAAGGTTATGTCCGGACGCGCCAAAGAAGCGGTGTATTCGTGACATATCGAGGAGAGGATTTTCTCAGTGAATCGTCTCCGAAAACACCTCTGATACTGGAAAAAGACGAAAAACCCATGGATTATGGAGAATTTCCGTTTTCCACGCTTGCCAGAACCATGCGAAAAGCACTTCTGGACCATGGGGAGAATATCCTGATTAAGTCGCCGAATCATGGCTGTGCGGAGCTTCGAAATGAGATATGCCTGTATCTGGCAAGGAGCCGAGGCATTACGGTGGAGCCTTCCCAGGTCATTGTCGGTTCCGGATCCGAGTACCTGTACGGACTTATCGCGCAACTATTGGGAACAGAAAAAATATTTGCCATAGAAGACCCTTCGTATAAGAAGATCCGACTTGTCTATGAGGCCATGGGGATCACGTGTGATCCGCTTCCCATGACGCCGGAGGGAATCTCCAGCGGAAGTCTTAGGAAGACCAGGGCACTGGTCCTGCATGTCACGCCGTTTCACAGCTTCCCTTCCGGTGTGACGGTCGGTATTTCAAAAAAACTCGAGTATCTGCGCTGGGCGGCAAAGCGCGGCGGAATCCTGATCGAAGACAACTACGACTCTGAACTCACGATTTCGAAAAAAGCAGAGGATCCGTTGTTTTCCATGGATCCGAAAGTCGATGTGATCTACTTGAATACTTTTTCAAGAACGCTTGCCCCCTCGATGCGTATCGGATACATGATCCTTCCGAAGAGTCTTGTAGAGCCATTTCAGAATAAACTTGGTTTTTATTCCTGTACTGTACCGATCTACGAACAGTATGTCCTGGCCGAACTTCTCCGCAGTGGTGATTTCGAACGCCATATCAACCGCGTGAGAAGAAAGAGAAGAAAATGAGGCGAAAGTGGGTAAATTGCCACCAAATATGGTCGAAATCAGTTTAGAGACCTTGATTACAAGTCTATTTTGAAAATGTAATGTAAATAAAATATGAATGCCACCCCCTCCGATATGGCAAGATTTATTTAGAGGTGCTATAATAGACCAGTAATAATAGGCTTTTTATCGAGTTCTGAGGGGTTAGTTAAAGTTAACAGAACTCGAGAAAGAACACATGAAAGGTGGCTGATTCTATGAAGAAGAGAACAAGAAAGCTAGCCAGCATTCTGACCGCAGCGGCTATGCTTACATCCTTAAGTGCGGCAGTGTGGGCCGATCCGGCACAGATAGGTTCGAATGGAACTGTGACATCGGCAGAGACATCCGTTTATATTGCAAAGAGTATCAATGTAACGAATCCTTTGGATACCACAGTATATTCGCCGAGCACAACTTATACCTACTCGATTACGCCAGCAACTGTAGCAGCTAATTCTACAGTTACTGATGCGGACGGTCATACCGGTAAAGTTGTTGCAGGCGTTAATGGCGGTGCTGTTTTGGATGCAACAACATTAACACTTAATTCGACTGCAGTTACTGCTAACCAGGATACAGATGAAGTGACAGGAAATATCAAGGTCAACATTGATCTTTCTGTTTTTACTGAGCCGGGTATCTATCGTTATAAGATTACAGATGAAACGACAGATGCGATTCTCCATAACTCCGGATTGGAGCGTTCCGCGGAGTACGATACAGTAAGATATCTGGACGTTTACATTAAACGTGATGCGACATCCGGTGATCTTGTTGTGCTTGGTTATGCACTTTTTAACGGTAAAGTTCTTGATGTAGATGGAAATGGCGAGACTGAGGTTAGTGTAGCTACTAATACAGCAAAATCTACAGGTTATGTTAGTGGTTCTGAACCTGGTACCGGTACGGATAATCTTTCCCTTACAGATATTTATCGCACATACAACGTTACCATTACTAAGCAGGTTACCGGTGAAATGGGTAACAAGACTCATCCGTTCCCATTTACGATTGCAGTAAACAGTAACGGAACAAACTCGCACTACTTTGCAGGATTGTCTGGAAGTACAGCTGCAAATCCGGTTGCAACAAATTCGATTTCAACACAGCTAACTCATGGTCAGACATTCCAGATCATCGGTCTTTCTCCGCTGGATACAGTAAATGCTACTGAGACGAACGACACTTATGATACATACACCGTTTCTGTAGATAACGCAGATGGCAATATTGTTCCCGGAACACCACGTTCCAACGGACAGACTCTTGCAGTAGCGGATACTCCGTTCCAGGTATCGACATACGATACGACTGCAGGAACACATGGAACAAGTGCATCCGTTCCGAACGATACACTTACGTTCACGAACAACCTCGCTGCAATTTCCCCGACAGGCGTCATCATTCGTTCCCTGCCGTATGTAGCCATGGTTGTGATCGCAGGTGCAATGCTTGTTGCAATCAAGATGCTTAATAAGTCCGAGAAGAAGGAGGAGAACAAGAACGAAGCCAACTGAGAGTTGACTGACTGATTCTTGTTTCTTCGTAGCAGCTGATGTTGAAAGAGAAGCTTAAGCATATATGGAAAGTTCTTTCGGAATCGAAGGAAGGACTTAGAAAGTTTGTGCGAAACAGCTTCATCATAGTGATTGGTCTTTGGATCATGTTCGCTTTCGTAATCGGAGTGGACTCTGTCCAGTCGTATGATATGTCACCTGCTTTAAACCTAGGAGACCGGCTCATCTATTCGCGCTTTGACAAGGATCCCATAGCACGAGACGTTATCGTGTTTAAAAAGAACGGGCAACTATGTGTTTCGAGGGTCATTGCGATCCCGGGAGACACTGTGGAAATTACCCCGGAAGGTTCCCTTATAGTCAATGGCAACTACATCATGGAAGATCGAATTAGTGGACCGACTTATCCTTACACAGAATATGTACAATATCCTATTACCCTCGCAGAAGGCGAATACTTCGTGCTGGGTGATAACAGACGCACGGGCGTAGACAGCCGCTATTACGGTACTGTGAAAGAGGACGAGATACTCGGAACCTTGATCATAGTTATACGCCAGCATAATTTTTGAGGTAGAGCAAAGATATGGCATTTGCTTCAGTATTAAAAATAGTAAATTCTATCCTTTCCGGTGTGGCGACTGTCACCGCAGTGTCGGTGATGGCCTTCTCCGGCTATATGCTCTATGAGGACAATTATATTCAGAATAAAGCCTATGGCATGCAGTCCATCGATTATAAACCGGTCGTAACGGAGGACTCCGTATCGGTCGATGAACTTCTTGATAACATCCCGGATGCAAGAGGATGGATCACAATGGACGGCACGCATATCGATTATCCGGTCGTACAAGGTCCGGATGACCTGTACTATGTAAATCGAGATGAGTACGGCAACCCGTCTCTCTCTGGATCAATTTACCTTCAGGCGAAGAACCAGCCTGATTTCTCCGACTCCTACAATCTATTGTATGGCCACCACATGGATAATGGAGCGATGTTCGGAGATCTCACCAATTTCATCGATGCGGAGTATTTTAACAGCCATCTTACAGGTACGCTCGTAACACTGAAAGAAGCCTATTCCATTGATGTCGTTTCGCTCGTGCGGACCGACGCTTACGAAAAAGCACTGTACGATAGAACTTCGCTGGATTGGGATGAGTATGAAAGTGAGATCCTGCAAAACGAAAATATCGAAGTGATCCGCACTAACCCCGCGATCACTTCGGCGGAGAAATTCATAGTTCTTTCCACATGTGAAGGTGTATCCACAGATGGACGTATCTTGCTGATCTGCCGTCTCGTTTCTACAGGTAAACAAGTCGATCCGACACCTACGCCAAAACCAGGTGATCCAACGCCCACGCCGAAACCTGATCAAAAAGGAACGGCGCCGATCGTGAAGACGGGTGATCCGCGTAACGACGGCATGGGCTGGGCTTTACTGAACCTTTGCTGCCTCATTCTTACGGCGACAACGATCCTGCCATATGTATTTGAATCAGGCGGGAAGAAAAAGAAGCAAACAAAAATGAAGAACTATATAGGTCCTTTTGCCAATGTAATCCTAGCCATCGTGGCTGCTTACGTCTTCTTTACATACGAGAACATGAAGCTCCCGATGATCATGAAGGACCGCTATACACCTTGGATGCTGATCATCCTCGGTGTCGCGCTGGCGAGTGAAGAAATTTGCTCGCGACGCAAAAAGAAAGACAAAAATGTAGAGAAAGAGGAAGAGAAAGTCGATGTTTAAGGGCAAGTGGATAAAATTGACACGCACTTATGTATCAACGGTTCTAACCGCTTCACTGTTGCTGTCTCTTTTCCCGGCTGGAATGCTTCATTCCAGAACAAAAACATACTTCAAACCGGTTTCTGCCTATGCGGAAACAGATCCTTCAGAGGATGAGGAAACTACTGAGACTTCAGTAGATCCGACTGATGAGACTACGACAGAGCCGTCCGAAGAAATCACTGAATCTACAACAGAATCGACAACGGAGCCGACAGATCCGTCGACCGTTCCTTCCGGTGAGGATACAACTGTTCCATCCGAAGAGGAGACGACGGAACCTTCGGAAGAATCGATAAGCGAGCCGTCTGAAGATCCTACAGAGGAGACGACTTCCGAGTCTTATACAGAGCCCTCTGAGGAACCGACTACAGCAGAACCTTCTGATCCGATCGAAACAACACAAGAGCCGTCCGAATCTTCTTCCGAAGAGACAACGGAATCTTCTGCCGAGCCTTCGGAAACAGCAGGTGAGCCGTCTGAGTCGGCTACAGATTCTTCTGAACCAACGGAAGAAACCACATCTGAACCTTCCGAGGAAACTTCTACGAGTACTTCCGAACCTTCGGAGGAGACCACAACGACTGATCCGACAACGGAATCCACGTCAGAGCCAACAGAAGAACCCACTACGGAAACAACAGTTCCAGGAACAGAGCCTTCTGAGCCGGAACACTATGAATCTGCTACGCTGAAAACGACGATCGCGGACAGCCAGGGAAAGAAGTATTCCTTCACAGCTACATACACCATGGATTCCGGCCTGCCACAGGACGCAGAACTCCAGGTCAAGGAGATCAAGAGCGGAAAGTCCTATAACGCATACCTTGAAGAAGCCCAGGCAGCTGTTGAGGGCGGCGACATCGAGTATGTACATCTTTTCGATATCAGCATCGTCAAAAACGGTGTGGAACTTCAGCCTGCAGAAGGAACAGCAGTATCCATCTCCATCAGATTGGAAGATACAGATACAGACGACCTCAGCGTTGTGCACTTCCCGGAAGCTCCGGGTAACGGTAGTGCCGAAGTTATAGAGAACTCGACAAAGTCTAACGGTCAGACTACGACAGTAGAGTTTGAAGCAGAGAGTTTCTCGGTATATGCGATCATCGATGCACCGGCACCGGAGACGGTTACGCTTACTCAAGTAGCAAACCAGCAAGAGTTAACAGAGCATTATGACGATTCAATGGGATTTTTCATTAGTTATGGCTCTACCACTTACATAACCAGTGATTTGAATTCCAATAGTGCTTTTGTTGAGACAAGCAATATTAATGCGGCTTCTCGCTGGTATTTAGAAGCAGCTTCCGGCACGAATACGTATTATGTATACACCAAGATCAATGGTGTGAAAAAGTACATGTATAATAGTTCCGGAAATTTGATGGCTTTATCTGACAATCCGACTACGGCATTTGTAATTAGCGAGGCTGCGGCAAAGAAATTCTACTTCAAAAAAAGTAACGAGAATAAGTGGCTTCAACATTCTAACGGTGGTAAAGGTATCCGTTTGTATACTGATAATAACACAGCCGCAAATTCTCAGTTGAGTCTTACATATGTTTCTTCTCTCAAAGGTGCTCACGACTATTACCAGTTGGACGGAAAGACATATAGCATCACGTACCATGAAGAGAGCGTCAAAGGTGCAGGACTCATGGCGCATGGAAAGACAGTAAATTCACAGCAACGCCTTACAGCAATTGAACTTCTTGTACGTCCGAACGCTTTGGAAGATGGTGAACTCTTAGTTGCCAAGGATAGTGATCTGACGGACTGGACTTTTGAGTGTATTGATGGTAGCACATACTATATCACGACTATGGTCGGTGGAACAAAGAAATACTTGACTCTTTCCGGTAACAATCTGACTTTGGAAGATACACCTACGAGCAATTCGCAGATTGCAGTAAAATCCGGAACAGGGGCAAATACAGGCAAATACAGTTTATCTGTCGGTGCTAGAGCGTTAACATTTGTAAGCGGAAGTGTTGCTAATGGATTTGGTTCCACTTCTCTTGGAAGCTATTCCTGGTTATCACTTGCGAAGAAGACAACATTTACCGAGGAAGATTTTGTTATATACAGTGCTGAAAAAGTCAGTGTTTCCGATAAGGAGAAGGTAAAGAACGGTGATAAGATCGTTATATACACTCGTGTATGGAATGATACAAAGAAAAAATACGAGTTCTATATAGTTAATTACGATGGAACACTGATTCGTTGCTTCGAAAGTGGTGACATGGTGCAGTGGGTCGGAAATGACGTTAACACTGCACTTTGGGAGTTTACGGAGTATCTTGGTGACGACGGTAATCCGAATTATTACTATGAACTTCAGAATACTTATTCGGGTAAATATATTGCTCCGCAGCTTCTTCAGAATCAGGTCCTTTCCGATGAGAAGCTTGGCATTAACCTGAATGGCCGCCGTTATGGTTACACATATACAACCGTTCTTGCTTGGAACGATGGTTCATACGGATATTCCAGCCTGGGAACCAACAATAAGCATCTGGCTGTTATGGACATGGATAATGCAGAGTCGTTCTTCTTTGCCATTATTAAACCAGAAAATGTTCAAGGCGATCTTTCAACAGTAGATACCGTTGACCACACACAATACGGTATTACCATGAAAATGGTCGACTTTAACAACACTATTATTTCTCCCTCGGGTAATTCGACTACGGATGAACAACAGCATCTGTTCTTCGGGGATAGCCAGTATGTCCAGTGGGTAGGTGTTCCAGGACTTCTCAGTACCGATTTGAAAGCAAATGATTATCCGGATTCGACAAATACCGGAAGATCCTTGGCCGAACTCTATGCAAATGCGATAGATGTCAACCATCTGTTTATTGAGAACACATATTTCTCGAGCGGATATTATGAGTTTGACAGTACACAGAACTTTGCTTCCTTCTATAAAGAAGACGGAACGCTGGATCCGGCTAACTTTACGGTTTACGAGCAATTGGGAACAAACGATTCCAGCGATAGAGAATCGTTGAAACATGGTCAGTTTCTCCCATATAACAAGCTTTCCGAGAATTATGCTGTAAAGAATCCATACAATACGCATGATGCTTTGCAGAAGCCTCTGCCGGATACTGATCCTAGAAAAGGTGAGAGACTCCTGTTAGTAGATGGCACGACTGACTACTATTTCGGCATGGAGATCGAGGCTAGTTTTACACAGACTCCAAGTGGAAAAGATGACTGGGGTCATGACATTATCTATGAGTTCACCGGTGACGACGATTTCTGGCTTTATGTAGATGGTGAGCTGGTCATTGATCTGGGTGGTATTCATAGTGCGCTTGGCGGTAGTGTAAACTATTCAACAGGTGAAGTGATCATTAATGGTCGCAAAACGAATCTTCGTGAGATTTTTGAAGAGAACTACAGAGCAAGAAATCAGAATTGTACTGATCAGGACGTAAGTACATACTTGGCAAACTACTTTGAAGGTGATGAGGTCATCTTCAAAGACTATTCGCAGCATACAATGCATATCTTCTTTATGGAACGTGGCGCTGGTGCTTCGAACTTGCACATGCGTTTCAACCTTTCTTCGGTAAAGGAAGGTTCCGTATTGCTTGGTAAGGAGATTTCCGGAGTGGACGATACAGCGTCGTACATGATGGATTATCCTTTCCAGATTTATTATGAAAAGAATACTGATACAGAAGGCGTGTATCAGGAAGTTCTTCTCGAGCCGGATAACAGCATTATCTCGGTGAAATACAAGGATTCGGTTAATGATGTTCCGTTTGTAAGAGATTACTATGATCCGGCCGGAAATTATTATCCGAAAGTCTTCCTGCTCAAACCGGGAGAACTGGCAGTGATCGATTTCCCGGATGAGGCGATTAAGTACAAGATCGTTGAGTGTAGTGTTGATACCTCTATCTATGACAAAGTCTATGCGAATGGTGCGTTGACCGATTTTGATGCCAGTGGTCTTACCGGACGTCAGGATATCGAGATAGACTATATGGCATCAAAGGAACGTAATCGTGTCACATTTGAAAACCATGTCCGTACCGGAACAAAAGGTTCTCTCCGTTTTACAAAACACTTATGGGATGAGACAGGTACGCAGGAGATTCATGATGATGACACTACGTTTAATTTCCGTCTGTATATCGGTTCGGAAAATGACTCCTTCGATAATCTGCCGATCGCCAATCTCTATAAGTACCATGTTCTGAACCAGAATCTGGAGTATTGCAGATGGGATTCTTCTACGCAGAAATTTGCATCTACAGGAAAAACGACCTTTAGTGCTTTGACAGCGGAAGAGAAGAAGGCAGTTACATTTAGTACTTCAATGTATGGTGCCATCTCGAAGATTCCTGTGGACTATACGGTTGAAGTCAGAGATGTCACAGTGGGAACAAAGTATAAGGTTGAGGAACGTATTGCTGATACACCAGATGGTTACTCACTGAAAAACTACAAGTTTACTACTGATGCCGGCGCAGTTATAACTGATAAGACAATACCATATGGTACGATTGTCGCTCAGGTAACCAAGCAGGTAGAGATCCATAACTTGAAGGGTTGGGGTCTTCGTGTTGAGAAGGACTGGACCGATGCGGATTACATGCTTAGCCGTGATCCGGTCTTTATGGCTGTTTACTACATCAAGAGCAACGGTGAACTTTCCGCTGCTCCGATTGCGGATACAGTTCGTCAATTGCCTTATGATCAGGACGAAATGTACTGGTTCTTCGATCATCTTGAAGCCGATGCTGACTATACTTCGAATAACGGAAAAGTTCCTTTTGAGAAATATGTGGTCAGAGAAGTCAAACTGACAGGCAATTATACCGTTGATGCAAACGGCTACGTGACCGGTTATGATACGATCAGCCCGATTAAGGCGGATGCTTCGGAGACATTCAGAGTCACCGGAAGACAAAAGGGAATGTCTATCGATGAGGAGTTTGAATACACTTCTCGATATAAAAAAGGTCAGTTAACCGGAGACGATAACAACGTATGTATCGATACCATGATCAATAAGCGTAAGGGTATCGAGCTCTATAAGACTAAGAGAGATGGAACTCCAATCGAAGGTGCTGTCTTCACACTGAAGGATTCACAGGGTGTGGATGCCGGTGCAGCGACGTATACTTCTGATGCGGATGGTTTGATCACGATTGCATACTTGAGAACAGATGAATGGTATACATTGACAGAACTCCTGGCGCCGAATGGGTATTGTGTTTTCTCCCCGAGTGCAAGGATCATGCGAGATTCTTCGGATGGAATCCATCTTGAAGGAAACGATGTAGAGACCGGATTCTTCGACGGTGGTGAAGCTTTTGTTCGTTACAATGTCATGAACACAAAGTTCGAACTGCAGTTCGCAAAAATCGATGCAGAGAGCGGAGATCCACTCGAAGGAGTTCACTTTGCACTTTATGCTCAAGTAACCGGCAGCAATGGCCAACCTCGTAGAGATTATCTGCCTATCCCGGGATTTGAGGATCTTGTTACGGATAGCAATGGTAATATTCCGGAACTGACGGCAGCATTTGATAATGGAACTTTGGGTCACGGCACTTATTATCTTAGTGAGATCGAACCAAAAGAAATGTATCGACCGCTTACCAAAGATGTTCTGTTTACCATTTCGGATCTTGGAAAAGTGCAACTTGATGATACAAACAATCCTGCAGGTGTCACTCTTGATGAGACAACATCGTATGACGCAAGTAACATGCTGATTTTGGAGAGCACGATTATAATTCGCAACTATGTCCTTGAAGAAAAAGAAGTGACAGTGAAAAAGATAGTCAGCAGTGCTTCTAACGGAGATCTGACCGGCGGTTCGGCCTTCACATATACTGCGAAATTGTACTATCCGGATGGCGTGAGACCCTGGGAATACACCAACGCCACGTTTACAAAGGGCCAGACTTCCTTTACGTTGAGCCACAACGAGACGAAAGTACTGATGGTGCCGTCCGGTGCAATTTTGACTGTTGTGGAAGATCCGAATGAATGGTATACCACTTCGTATAAATGGAATAATGGTGCGACGACGAACAGTGATTCCTTCAAGCAGGCTATTTCGAATAGTGGAACACTAACTTACACGAATAAAAGAAACACGGTTACTGTTACTGTTACAAAAGCACTTTCTGATTTGTTCGCAGAGAACAACGATACTTTCGAGTTCTCATTCATAGGCTGGTATACAGACTATGGTGTACAGACAGACTTGGAGCCGTTTACGCTGACGCTTACAAAGAAGAACAACAAAATCGCCGAAGTCAAAAAGACTCTGACTATTCCTTATGGCGCTTCATTGCACATTGAGGAAGTGCTTCCGGCTGATTCTCCATATTCTTGTAGCTATCCTACTGGTTATAATGCCGTGGCGGATGGAAATAAAGCTCCTAAGTTTACAAATACAAGAAAGACTTGTACGATCGATGTTACCAAGACGTTGGTCGATGATACTGCGGTTGGCGCAGTAGCGTTCCCGTTCACGGCAACACTCTATAAGCCGGACGGAACGACGGTGCTTGCGGATTATGCAATCCAGGATGAGAGCGAACCCAAGACGGATGCAAACGGTCAGATAACATTTACGCTTTCTCCGGAGCATGGCGCAGAGGCACAAGTCAAGCATCTCCAGGTTCCGTATGGTGCAGTACTGAAAGTAACTGAGGGAGAAGCTGCCAACGGTAAGGAGTACACGACAACGATTGACGGAACACCGGCTCCGACAAAGAGTGCAACCAAGATGATTGGTTCTATTGATACATATACATATGCTTTCGTGAATACACTGAAGGCCGGCGATGATGTGAGCCTGACTGTTTCTAAGACGGTAACAGGATCTTTTGGTGACCAGTCGAAAGACTTTACATTTACTGTCACGATCGGAACGGAAGCCGAGGGCACACAGTATACGTGCAACCATTCGAAAGATGGAGCAGGAGTGTTGACACTGGATGCGAACCACCAGGTGACCTTTACACTGGCGCATGGAGAGAGCATGTCGATCCTGGGGCTGCCGAAGAATGTACATGTTGAGGTGACAGAGGCACGTGAGAACTATTCTACGACCTGGGTACTGAATGGTGACGATGCGAATTCCGTAACCGGCGATGGAACGGCAACCGATCTGACGGCGGATGCTTTGCTGGCGGTAACCAATGAACTGAACGCTATTGCTCCGACAGGCGTATCTTTTATCACGAAACCGTATTTCATCCTGCTCATGGGTGGAGCGGCACTTCTGGTTTTCCAGGGCGCTTCGCATCTGAAAAAGAAAAAAGAAGACGAAGCAGATGAAGGCGAAGCATAATTGTGCTAATATATGTAAGATACTTTAGATAATACGAAAGTGAGTCGCGCAAATGAAAGAGAGAACACCTTTAGTTACCCACATTTTTACAGCAGATCCATCTGCGCACGTTTTTAACGGAAAGATCTATGTTTATCCGTCCCACGATATCCCGCATGACGGCGAGGATAACGATGATGGTGACGAGTACAGAATGGAAGATTACCATATTCTGTCTCTCGACAATCTGGATGCGGATTGCGTAGATAACGGCGAAGCGCTTCACATGAAGAATGTACCGTGGGTCAGCAAGCAGATGTGGGCTCCGGATTGCGCTTATAAGAACGGCAAGTACTATCTGTATTTCCCGGCCCGTGACAAGGACGGAATCTTCCGTATCGGTGTCGCAGTAAGCGATAAGCCGAAAGGTCCTTTTGAACCGGAAGAGAATTACATCGAGGGATCCTACAGTATTGACCCGGCTGTGCTCGTTGACGATGACGGACGTGCATATATCTACTACGGTGGACTCTGGGGCGGTCAGCTCGAGATGTGGCAGACAGGTAAGTTCGATGAGAACACACCGCGTCCGGTAGGAAAAGATAAGGCACTTGGACCGATGTTCGCCGAGCTCAATGACGACATGAAGTCTTTCAAGACCGAGCCGAAGCACCTGGAGATCCTGGACGAGAACGGTGACCCGCTTCTTGCCGAGGATGAGGACAGAAGATACTTCGAAGGTCCGTGGATGCATAAGTACAATGGACTGTACTATCTTTCCTACTCGACAGGTACGACACACTATCTGGTATATGGTACATCCGAGAATCCGGACGGTCCTTTCACATACAGAGGTCGCATCATGGAGCCGGTCATCGGCTGGACGACACACCACTCGATCGTGGAGTATCAGGGCAAGTGGTATCTGTTCTATCACGACTGTGAACTCAGCAACGGCATCAACCACCGCCGCTGCGTGAAGTACACCGAACTTAAGTACAACGAGGATGGCACGATCCAGACTATCTATCCTTACGGAAAGTAAGCGGTCAACGTCATTACAAACACAAATGAAAAGGGGCGTTTCATGATCATGAGACGCCCTTCTTTCAGTTTGTGTCCGGCTTTTTCGATTCGCTTTCTCTAATTAGTTTCTCTTGCATTTTGAGAAGAATGATGGCATTGGCTTCAGCGTTCCGGATAAAGGGAAGTTTGACTTTCTTTCCGTTATACGGGTGGATGATCAGGTGCGCATAATGGAAAAGCTTCGTACCGAAAGTTTCGCGGACTTCCAGGTCTTTGATCTCAAGAAGTGAGATCTCGATCTGCCGGTGAGAGGGCAGGAAGCCATAGATCTGCCCGTAAAGACGGTATTTGGTTACGAAGATGAGTGTGCTGATCCGAGCTACCATGGCACGGGAAAAAGCAACAAACGAGAGTGCCCAGAATCCGGTGAAGAGAAGCTTCAAAGTTCTGGACAATCTCGTCATGTCATCAAAATAGAAACTTAGGAATCCGGTGAAGCAGGCAATCAGAAAATTGGCGGCTACCGGGATAAAAGAAGAGCGCATATAGAACCGGATCGAATTGTCTTTGTCATTTTGTTTCTCGACCGGTTCAAAACGCATATTTCTCTCTCCTCAAACTGTGGTCAGGACGAAGCGCCTACAGTATTCCATATCTCGGTGTACTTTTCTTCGTATTCCGCAGAGGAATAATATACTTCCAAAGATGCGAAAGTCGCAGCGTCCGGATAGTAGCTGACGTTACCGGAGATCTCCGGGTCCAAAAGATCGCGGGCCGCGGTATTCGGAGTGGAATAGCCGACATATTCGCAGTTTGCCAAAGCAATTTCCGGGTCGTACATGAAGTTGATAAAGTCGTGCGCGCCATCAACGTTCTTCGCGTTAGTCGGGACACACATCATGTCGACAGACCAGTTCGATCCGCTCGGGAGGATAAACTGCATATCGAGATCGTCGCTCTTTCCAAGTTCTTCAATACGGTCGAGGATCACGACATGGTCGCCGGACCAGGCGACAGAAGCCGCGAGCTCTCCGCTGGCCATCTTATCTTTCAGGTTATCTACTCCGAGAGAAGGAGAGATCTTGCTCTTCTGATCGAGAAGGACCTGCTTGGCGGCAGCAAGCTCGGAATCGTCCAAGGTGTTGATGCTGTAACCGCAGTAATTCAGTGCTACGCCGATCGACTCGCGCATGCTCTTATACATACCGATCTGGTTCTTATACTGCTCATCAAAAAGCACTCCCCAGATGACTTTCGGATCGGTGGTGCCTTCCGGGATCTCTACGCGGTTGGCATCGTAGACAAGACCGACCGTGCAATAGAGGTACGGGATCGCATACTCAAGCATGATGTCCGAGATCTCGCTGTCCTGGGTATACTTTACGGAGCGGAACATCGGATCCATGTATTTGGTAACATTCGGAAGCTTGGCCCAATCCAGTTCCTGGATACGATCCTCGCGGATGAGACGGGCTACCATGTATTCCGAAGGGATGATGACATCGTAGGAATTGCTGAGAGTCGGATACATCGACTCATTATCTTCGAAAGTACGATAGACGAGCTTGTACTTCGGATATGCTTTTTCAAACTTCGTGATAGTATCTTCAGCAATGTATTCGCCCCAGTTGTAGACGACAAGTTCTTTTCGCGAATCACAAGCCGTGCTGAAAACGACAGATGCTGCCATGACAGAAGTCAGCGCCAGGGAAGAGATGCGACGGGACAGATGGAAATGTTTACTCACTTTACGACCCTCCTCAAAAGCCAAAAAGTTTTCGAATCGCCCGCGAAGCACTGTGGCTGGGGGGACATTTTTGGTATTTTCGTTTTTTGCGAAAAAAATACCCAACTATTATAGCACATTCAGGCAAGAACGAGGGTTACTTTTATTAAATTGCGTTGAGATATACGCGATGGTATAATTAAAACTTTCCCCATTCGCCGTACTATACAAACCGGCGAAATTGATGCCTTTTGATACTTGAACAATAATTGTTCGCCAATAGTTCCTTGAAAAACAGCGGTTTTACCGCTTAAACAACGGTTCTCATGCCGGAAAA
>JAFWDK010000005.1 GCA_017513085.1 Clostridiales bacterium
AAGGAGGACAGACCGATGCAGCATTCAGTCACAACTCAAGCCAACGGGTCTCATGAATCCTCCCGTAACTTGAGTGAAGCTAACAGAACAGTTTCTCTTTAAGATGTTGAGTTTGTAATTAAGTCTATTGAGGACAGAAGATATACCCCTTATGTGAGAGCATAAGGGGTTTTCTTTATTCGTTCAAATATAACTTCAACGTATAATTTCAACGTATAATTTCAACGTTCATTTCTTCATGTTCGCGATGGTCATTTCGATCGTCCGGATGCCTTCCGGCCAGGTCGGATGCGCAATGGCGTAAACGTGATGCATCACGCGGTCCTCCGTGCTCTCCGCGCAATAGTATTCCACAGGGATATCCGTCTTTCTGACCTTCTTATAGAAAAGCAGGTTAGGCCGGCGCATCATGTCCTGATCACCGGTCGTGAGAACGATCGGCGGACAGCCGAACTTCATGACGGCATCGGCAAGATTATAGATATACGACGGCATTTTTCCTTCACGGTCGAAGAAGTAGCCCGCGAACTGATCCGGCTTGGCAAAAGGCGCCCCGCAAATCGGCGAAGTGCTTCTGCATACGGCGTCGTCAACTTCAAAAGCACTGAGCCCGCATTCTTCGCGTGCCTCTTTGTTGTTGAGGAGTATCGCAGTAAACAGGCACAAATAGCCGCCTGCCGAATCGCCGACTGTGTGAAAGACTCTGAAGCCTTTTTTGCAGACAAAAGCGATGGCGGAGAAGATATCCTGAAGCTGCCCCTGAAGGTCTGTGTCCGGCATCAGCCGGTAGTTTATGTTCACTACCGGGATCCCCGCACGAAGCGCCAGGTGCATGCCGAAACACTTGTCCAGTTCTTTTGCCCCATAGACAAAAGCACCGCCGTGGATCAACAGGAATACTTCGTCGGTTTTGGCGTTCCCGGGTGTATAGATGTCGAGAAGGTGGCTCGTGCTGCCGTCGTCGATATACGGAATATCGGACTGCACGTCCAGACCGTCAGGGTAGGTCTCTGCGGCTAGTCTTGGTGTATCGGATTTGATACAGCTTTCAATAAAGAATTTGCGGCTTTCCTCCGCTTGTGCGGCCAGTCTTGCTTCGCGGTCCATATCGTGCCTCCTTACTTGTGCCGGGTGTCAGCCGGCGTTGGCGATGGCTTCATCCACTATTTCCTGCATATACGTGAGATAGATCTCCGGATCGATTTCCTGGTATTCTTTCTTGAACTCTTTCCAGGTGGATTCGAAATCTTTGCTTACGACCAGCTCCGGAAGATACTGGTGTTTAAGACTGATCATATCCTGCATTTTCTGAATTATAGCCACATCTGTAATGAAGTTGTAGTAGTTATATAGCGGGAGCCATGGTTCCGGCTGGTATGGCTCGGAGTGCAGAAAATCACGGTATGACTTGCAGTCATATGCTTTACAGCATTTGATAAAGGCTTCGGATTTTCCATAGAAGAAGTAGGATTCGGAGTCTTCCGGGTGAAAGGGATTCCGACCGTCTTTCTTGTATCCCCAGTAATGCGGAAGATAATCATACTCACATACGTGAGAGGAGAGGTAAGCAGGGTTCTTCCACATTAGCATCATGCTATCTGTACGTGTGTAGAGACCGTCCTCGTTGATCTCATAATCTATTCCTTCGATTCCCCAATATCTCAGATCGTGAATGTCTTCATCGAGAAGCCGGTTCATGAAAGCAAAAGCAGCATCAGGATGCTTGCAGGATTTTGTGACGGCGATGCCGCTTTCGGAGAAATATCCTTCGGAATAACTAGCGGTGAGGTCCGAATCCCATTGATTCGTCATGCCTGGGTCGATCGTGAGACCGAGCGGGACATAATCGTAGCCGAGCTTGTCATATCCGTAGGATCTGAAAGCATCGTTTGCCATGGCGGAAAAGTCCCACCAAAAGTCGCTAAGTCCCAGTACGGCGCCGGAACGGATCTTGTCGACATACTGGTCGACGTTATGTTTGTGGAACTCCGGATCAACAATACCTTTGTTATATTCTTCGTTCAGTTTCTTATAGTATCTTTTGGCGGTCTCAGACAAGTCAAAAGTTTCAACTTTCGGATTCGCAGGATCAGTCTTATTTACGATCAGACTTCCTTCAAAAGGTTTTCCTTCCAGCATCGGCGGTATCGTCTCCATAGCGCCATAACGCCAGTCTTCGACGATCGTGGTAAAAGGAATAACAGGAATGCCGTCTTCGTTTACCGGGTGCTCGGCGTAAAAGTCTTCGAGGAGCTTGAAATAGTCATCGAGAGTTTCTACTTTCGGATATCCGGCCCACTCCAGAACGCGGACCTGGATCCAAAAAGCCAACCCGTTATGCACGCGCGAAGCAGTCTGGCCATTGTAATAAACATTTTGCGAATTGCACCAGTAAATATGCCCGTCATCCTGACGAAGCGCTTCCCACTCTTTGTCCGTATGGAAGTTGCGCAGATTCGCATACTTCGGGTCATCAAGATAAGTGTCCCAAGCGAGCAGCTTGCCATCCGCGTATAAATCGTAAGCGTACGAGTCAGCATCGATCAGGTCCGGGAGCTGATTAGTTATGAGCATTTTCTGCACTTCTTCAGCAGCGCTTTGATCTGGGAGCAAAAAGTTCTCGTGCAGGAGCACGCCGGTCTTCTCAGTGATCAAGTCCTGAATCTCATTAGAAGGATCGATTTCTTTTCTCTCAGAAATTACGAGCAAGTTCAGCTCCAAAGGACCTTTTACGGGATCAGTACCGTCACTCGGATCAGTGCTCGCCGGGTCGGAACTGCTCGCGCTTGCCTGCGAATCTCCTGAATTGTTATTATCTGTTTCGATAGTCGTTTCAGTAGTCGCCTCAGTAGTCGTTTGTGTGGTCGTTTCAGAAGTTGTCTCAGTAGTCGTTTGTGTGGTCGTTTCAGAAGTTGTCTTGGTGTCCGGCTTTGTCGTTTCCGAGTCACTTGCATCACTCTTTCTGCAAGCGCAACAGCCAATGATCAAAGCAAAAGTAAGTAAAGAAGAAAGGATCCGTTTCATAACTGTAGCTCCTAGAAAAATACTTCCCTAGGATTATATCATAGATCTTTTAGAGATAAGTGACACGACGGGGATCGCGGGGGGATGAGGAATGGCAACCGAACAGTGCTTTTCCTTCAGCTGGACCGTAAACTGTTGAATTTAATTCTCTAACCGTTGATTCAGAACCAGGCGATCAGGAGTCGTACGATGGTGAAGACGCACGAGACTAGGGCAAAACCGAAGAGTAGACCGGAGGTGAAGCGTTTGAACTGGTTTGAGCGGTAGCTGGTGAAATATTGGATGGCGCCGTCGACGATCATGGGGAGCATGAGCAGAGCGAGCCAGAGAGGGAGGACGATGAACGGGTTGATCAGAAAAGCAAGGATGTGACCGAGGTAGATCCCGGTGCAGCGGGCGCAGAGCGGGAATTGGTAGCCTCGAATAAAAAAGCTCCGCTCCGGCATCTGGTGGCAGCGAAAATGTTTGCCGCAGAACTCCATCCAGAAAGCCCAGGTACGGTCGCTCTTGGATGCGATGACGGAAGACGGAGGAATTGCGGGCACGTCGGCAGCGGAATCTTTATTCTCGTTTTGATTCGATCTGTGATCCATCTTGTAAGCCTTTATGCTTTGAATTTATGACCGCAGTTCGGGCAGATCCAGAAATTCTTGGTCCGCGTGGTCTTGCCTTCGCCGCAGAACCCGCAGAGCAGGCCCTCCCAGCCGAAGATCCAGGCGCCGCAGCAGCCTTTGCCGACGGAATAATCCTTGCCTGATGTGTAGGTTTCGGTGATGATCTGGCAACCTTCGCTATTGCATCTCGGACATCTCATTTTACTATCTCCTTTCGGACAGACGCGCGTCCGGCGAAACAGCCGGAGCAGACGATTAAAGTTAATTGTTGTGTTTCTACGTCGATTATAGCATGAATGGCTAAAAACTATCTCTGCGCGTATTTCAAAATAGGAGCCGATTCGGTGTCGAAAACTGCGTGTGCAAAAGCACTGGTTTTTTCCATTTTCCAGTCGTTGCATGTTATAATCAAAATAGCGTTCTTTAAGGGCGGTAATTGTTGTTCGGAGGTGGCACATGAAGACTTTGATCGTGGTGGACATGCAGAAAGATTTCATCGACGGTGCACTGGGCACAAAGGAAGCGGAAAAGATCGTTTCCAAGGTGAAAGCGAAGATCAAGAAGTACAGTAAAGAGGGTGGCAACATCATCTTTACCCGCGATACGCATAGCAAGAAGTATATGCAGACCCGGGAAGGCAAGTATCTTCCGGTGCCGCACTGTATCAAGGGAACACCCGGCTGGGAGATCCCGGAGACACTGACCTCCGCTGCCGGCGAGGGTGCGATCATCATCGACAAGAAAACGTTCGGCTACGACAAATGGGGAAAGGTACTGAAACCACTCGGAACAAGTGCTTTTGAAGTGGTAGGATTATGCACGGACATCTGCGTGGTCAGCAATGCCCTTACGATCAAAGCACTTTTTCCGGAGACGGATATTTGCGTGGATGCGGCGTGCTGTGCGGGGGTGACTCCGGCGGCGCACGATGCGGCTTTAGCGACGATGCGTTCGTGCCAGATCGATATCCTGCATGAAGGCAGAGAACCTTGGAGGGAGTGCTGATATGAAACTTGCGCCGATCATTACGAGTCTTTTGGAAACCGATATGTATAAGTTCAGCATGGGGCAGGCGATCTATCACCAGTTCCCGGCGTATAAGACGACCTGGACGTTCCGTTGCCGAAATAAGGATGTGAAGTTTACGAGCGAGATGGTGCAGGAGATCCGCGAGCAGATCCTTGCGTACTGTGATCTGCGTTTTACGGAGGAGGAGCTGACCTATCTCGATAATATCCGTTGGATCAAGGGTTCTTACATCGATTTTTTACGCCTCTGGCGGCCACGCTACGAGGATTTTTCCATCACGGAAGAGGGCGAGTGCGGGCTTTCCATCGAGACGCGGGGCACATGGCTGAATACATCTATGTATGAGATTCCGACACTGGCGATCGTGAACGAGGTCTTTTTCCGCATGAATTATAACTATTTCGACCTGTTCGAGAGTTTCCGGGAAAAATTGCGCGAGAAGATCTCCTGGCTGACCAGTGGGAAATACGACCTTTCCAGCTTCAGTGAATTCGGGCTCCGGCGCCGGTTGTCGGCAGAAGCACAGGAACTGGCTGTGCGGGAACTGTCCGAGGCGAAGCTCAAGAACGGTAAGTTCGTGGGTACTTCGAATGTTTATCTGGCCAAGAAGTATAACCTTACGCCTGTCGGCACGATGGCGCATGAGTGGATCATGTGCGTCGGGCAGGGCAACCATAAGCACAATCCGGCATACTCCAACTGGTACGCGCTCGATGCCTGGGTCAAAGAGTACGGCGTCTTGAATGGAACGGCGCTGACAGATGCAATCACGACGGATTGTTTCCTCAAAGATTTCCAGCTGACATATTCGACGCTGTTTTCCGGTGTTCGTCACGATTCCGGTGATCCGGTGGAGTGGGGCGAGAAGATGATCGCGCACTATGAATCTCTCGGACTTGACCCGAAACAGAAGACACTTCTGTTCTCCGACAGTCTGAATTTCGAGAAAGCCAATGCGCTGAACGAGCATTTTAAGGGCCGTGTGAGAGTGGCTTTCGGAATCGGCACATACATTGCAAATGATACGTTTGTAACACCGTTAAACATCGTCATGAAGACCACGATGTGCAATGGTCAGGACGTGGCGAAGATTTCCGATACACCAGGGAAAGGGATGTGCAAGAATCCGGAATATATCGATTACCTTCAGAGGTGTATCGATTGGCGTATGAAATATGAGTAAATCATCTCAAGAAAAACTTGAGTGAAATATATTTATTATAAGGAGGGTTGTTATGAAAAAAACAAAACTGATCGTAGGAACGATGGCGGCAGTGCTTTTGGCGTCGTCAGCCTGGATGGCAGGAATCGGGGTAAAAGGGGTCCGGGCGGATTCGGATGGACCGGACAAGGCTGTTGCACCTAATGCCGGGGTGGCGATCGATGAGAAGAAATTCCCGGATAAGGTATTCCGTGAGTATGTGTCAACGGCTTTCGACAAAAATGGAGATAAAGTGCTTGATGCCGAAGAGATCCAATCGGCAACATATGTTGATATAACAAACAAGGGAATCAGTAGTCTTGCCGGAATTGAATATCTGACAGAAGTCGACAGAATTGATTGTGGAGCAAATAAACTCAAGGAACTGGATCTTAGTAAGAATACGAAACTGACAAGTCTGTGGTGCTATGAAAACAACCTGACAAAGTTAAACATCCGTTCTTGCAAGAAACTTTCCTCTTTAAATATTTCATACAATGAACTACCGGAAATTGATGTTTCTGTTTTTTCTGAACTAACATCTTTGTACTGTTATCATAACAAAATCAAGACACTGGATCTCAGTAAGAACACGAAGCTGGATACCTTAAGTTGCGATGAAAACGAAATTACAACTTTGGATGTATCGAAAAACACGTCACTTGGTTTTATTTCCGCAAGCCGTAACAAAATCACTTCTCTAGATGTTAGCATGTTGATGTATCTCTATTCATTGGATTGTACAGAGAATAAAATACAGAAACTGAATGTAAGTAAGAATACTGGTCTGCAAACTCTTTTTTGTGATGATTGTGAACTAAAAGAACTGGATATTTCAAAAAATACTGCTTTGGACCTTTTGAGTTGCAATGGTAATCCGATTACCAAGCTGGATGTCACGAATCTTAAAGAACTGAGATATTTAGGCTGCGGATGGACTAATATCACTTCATTGGATCTTACAAAGTGTCAGAAATTGGAATCTCTCCTTTTTGTTGCCAGCGGTGCCTCCGCTATTGATCTTTCACATAATCCGAAATTGCACATATTGTCGCTCTCTGACCAGAAACTTAAAAAGTTAGATCTAAAGAATAATGTCGAGCTGGAAACTCTCGCTGTTTCGTATAATGAACTGACTGAATTGGATCTGTCTGCCAATACTAAACTGCAAGATGTATATGTTGATAATAATCTGCTTTCCGAAATCATACTTCCTAAAACGAATACGCTGCAGCTTTTTGAGGGCGAAAAAAATCTTATACGATCACTTGATATTTCTGTGTGCCCAACACTTGTCGATCGGATCAAAAAGAATGGTATAAAGGTGGATGAAAAAATCGGAAGCTTCTATAGCACCTATATCGATGAGGAAAACTCCGAAAGCTTATTCTTTCAAATAGATACTGATGTGGATCTTATAGGCTATACACTTCCGAAAATTGACCCTTCTTTCAAAGATTTTGTAGAGCGTTTGTATAAGGTTGCACTGGAGCGTCCTTCCGATTTGGATGGAAAGGCATTCTGGGTCGAAAAGGTTGGAAGCGGCGAATATAGCGGCGCGGATTGTGCGCGTTTCTTCCTTCTGGAAGCGCCGGAGTTTATGAATCGTAATCTTTCCGTAGATGAATTTGTCGAGACACTTTATAAGATATTCTTTAATCGTGCTTCCGATGCTGCCGGTAAAAAGGGCTGGGTCGACGCGATCAACAGTAAAAAAATGACACGCCAGATCGTAGTGGAGAACTTCATCGAGTCCACCGAATGGTGCAACGTTTGTGCCGTCTATGGTGTTCGTTCCGGCGCGCAGTGGCACAAAGCCGACAAGGCTTCTCCGAACGCGATCAAATTCGCTACTCGTCTTTATACCTGCTGCCTCGGCAGAGCGCCGGAGCAGGGTGGCTTGAATTACTGGAGTCTGGCTCTGACCAACCGTGAGCAGACCGGCTGCAGTGCTGCGAACGAGTTCTTCAAGAGCGCGGAGTTCATCGGCTTTAAACTGAAGGACGACGAGTATATAAAGAGACTTTACACGACCTTTATGGATCGTGAACCGAACGCCTCCGAAGTCTCATACTGGACCGGCGAAATCGCCAAAGGCACTCAGACCCGTGACAGTGTCCTCGCGTTCTTCGGCCAGAGCGAAGAGTTCACGAATATCTGCCAGAAGTACGGCATCGAGAGAGGTACGATTTAAGACGCAGAACTGTTTCTTCGTCGCTGGTACTCGGCGTGCTACGCACGCCTGCGTAATCGCTCCTCAGAAACAGTTCTGCTGAGAGAGGCGGCCGGGAGCGAATCCGTAGCGTGGTTCTCACAGTGATGAGACGCAGGCCGTCGAGTTGGATGGAATCCGTGGGGATACAAGAATAGAGGTATCCGA
>JAFWDK010000001.1 GCA_017513085.1 Clostridiales bacterium
AGAGCAAGATTCTACCGCAGTACCAAAATTCGCTTATCGCTCATTTTGCCCCTGCGGGAATCTTGTTGGGGAGTGCCTTCCCCAAACCCTGCTTATGCGGCTTACGCCGCTGGAAAATCCCTCAAAATAATTTTTCGGATTTTTCAAAAACAGTTCCGCTTTACACCCTGTTTTTCTCCTATTAGTGAGAGGACACCACGCACAGCCGAAGGAGGTTTTACCATGCGAAAACGATATAACACGCCGCACCGCAGCCGGGTAGTCAAGACACGCATGACCGAGGAAGAATACGCCGAGTTTGCGGAAAGGCTTTCTGCTTACAACATGAGCCAAGCCGAGTTTATCCGGCAAGCCATAACCGGGGCAGCCATACGCCCCATCATAACCGTTTCCCCCGTCAATGACGAGTTGCTTGCCGCTGTCGGGAAGCTGACCGCCGAATACGGCAGGATCGGCGGCAACTTAAACCAGATAGCCCGGACGCTGAACGAGTGGCACAGCCCCTACCCGCAGCTTGCCGGGGAGGTACGGGCGGCGGTTTCCGACCTTGCTGCCCTAAAGTTTGAAGTCTTGCAGAAAGTGGGTGACGCTGTTGGCAACATTCAAACATATCAGCTCTAAAAATGCGGACTATGGCGCAGCGGAAGCCTATCTCACATTTGAGCATGACGAGTTTACCATGAAGCCCACCCTTGATGAAAACGGGCGGCTGATACCGAGGGAGGATTACCGCATTTCTTCCCTCAACTGTGGGGGCGAGGATTTCGCTGTTGCCTGTATGCGGGCTAATCTCCGCTATGAGAAAAACCAAAAACGGGAAGATGTGAAAAGCCACCACTATATCATCAGCTTTGACCCACGGGACGGGACAGACAACGGCTTGACCGTAGACCGGGCGCAGGAGCTGGGCGAGCAGTTCTGTAAAGAGCATTTCCCCGGACACCAAGCCTTAGTCTGCACCCACCCGGACGGGCATAACCACAGCGGCAATATCCATGTGCATATCGTCATCAACTCCCTGCGGATTTATGAAGTCCCGCTTCTGCCCTACATGGACAGACCAGCCGACACACGGGAGGGCTGCAAGCACCGCTGCACCAACGCCGCTATGGAATATTTCAAGAGTGAAGTCATGGAGATGTGCCACCGGGAGGGGCTTTACCAAATCGACCTCCTAAGCGGCAGCAAGGAACGGATAACCGAACGGGAATACTGGGCGGCAAAGAAAGGACAGCTTGCCCTTGATAAAGAGAACGCTGTCAGAGAAGCCGCAGGACAGCCGACCAAGCCCACCAAGTTTGAAACGGACAAGGCGAAGCTGCGCCGGACGATACGGCAGGCACTTTCCCAAGCTGGCAGCTTTGACGAATTTTCTTCCCTTTTGCTGCGGGAGGGTGTGACCGTCAAGGAGAGCCGGGGGCGGCTTTCCTACCTCACGCCGGACAGGACAAAGCCTATCACAGCCCGGAAGCTGGGGGACGATTTTGACAAGGCTGCTGTCCTTGTCCTGCTTACGCAGAACGCCCACAGAGCCGCCGAACAGAGCAAAGCCATACTCGAATACCCTGCCGCGGTTAAAAAGCTGTCACAAGGGGAAAAAACCACAAAAACCACCCCGGCAGACAACACCTTGCAGCGCATGGTTGACCGGGAAGCCAAGCGAGCCGAGGGCAAGGGCGTGGGCTATGACCGCTGGGCGGCAAAGCACAACCTAAAGCAAATGGCAGCTACCGTTACCGCCTATCAGCAGTACGGCTTTTCTTCCCCGGAGGAACTGGACGAAGCCTGTTCTGCCGCCTATACCGCCATGCGGGAAAGCCTTACAGAGCTGAAGCAGATGGAAAAGACGCTGAACGGGAAAAAGGAGCTGCAACGGCAGGTGCTTGCCTATTCCAAGACCCGCCCTGTCCGGGACGGGCTGAAACAGCAGAAAAACGCCAAAGCAAAAGCAGCCTACCGTCAGAAGTACGAAAGCGACTTTATCATAGCAGACGCAGCCGCCCGCTATTTCAGGGAAAACGGCATTTCCAAGCTGCCGAGCTATAAAGCCCTGCAAGCAGAGATTGAAACCCTTATCCAAGAGAAAAACAGCGGCTACAACGATTACCGGGCAAAACGGGAGGAATACCGCCGCTTACAGACTGTCAAGGGCAATATCGACCAGATTTTACACCGGGAGCGCAAGCCTGTGAAAAGGCAGGAACAGGAACGATAAAAACCGCCCCAAAATGTACCCGAACCTATACAGAACAAGGGGGCTGCCCCGTACCCTATCCGCAAATACCAAAGGATTTTTTAACGGGCTTATAGGGCAGAAAAAACCCGAAAATGATACCGAGATGATACAGAATTACCGCCGATACCGCCACACCAGCGGAAACGGCAGAAAGGAGCGCACCCATGCCAAGAATGAGCAAGAAACGGCGGCTGGAATGGTCTTTTTTCCTGCGGCAAGTGAAAGTCGGGAATTCCACCTGCGATCGTATCACATACAATGACCTCTGCCGGGGCTGTACCCATAGCTGCAAGCAGAGCTTCCGGGCGGTTATCATACTCTGCCCCCACTACTACTCCAAACGCCGGAAAAAGGAGGACAGGGACAATGGCAGATAACCGCAAGTATTACTACCTCAAGCTGAAAGAGAACTTTTTTGACAGCGACTCCATTGTGCTGCTGGAAGATATGAAAGACGGGATTTTATACTCCAATATCCTCTTGAAGCTGTACTTAAAATCGCTGAAAAACGGCGGGAAATTGCAGCTTGACGAGCATATCCCCTACACAGCGCAGATGATAGCGACACTGACCCGCCACCAGATAGGGACGGTTGAGAGGGCTTTAGAGATTTTCCGGCAGTTGGGGCTTGTGGAGCAGCTTGACAGCGGGGCTTTCTATATGACCGACATTGAGCTGATGATAGGACAGTCCTCTACCGAAGCCGAGCGGAAACGGGCTGCAAGACTGGAAAACAAGGCACTTTTACCGCCCCGGACAAAAGGCGGACATTTGTCCGACATTCGTCCACCAGAGATAGAGATAGAGTTAGAGAAAGAGATAGAGATAGAAAAAGAGAGAGAGGGAGAAACGGGACACCCCGCCCCCGCCGCTTATGGCAGATACAACAATGTGATACTGACCGATACAGAGCTTTCCGGGCTAAAAACAGAGTTGCCCGACAAGTGGGAGTATTATATTGACCGGCTTTCCTGCCATATCGCTTCCACCGGGAAACAGTACCACAGCCATGCAGCCACCATTTACAAGTGGGCGCAGGAGGACGCTGCCAAAGGCAAGGCTGCCCCGAAACAGGGCATACCCGATTATTCATGCAAGGAGGGCGAGAGCTTATGAAAAACGGAATTGAAGCTATGATTACGGACATTACAGCCACTACCGCCGAAGCGGAGGACTACACAGGCGAGGACGGGCTTTTATACTGCGGTAAGTGCCATACGCCCAAAGAAGCCTATTTTGCAGAGGGAAAGACTTGTTTCGGGCGTGACCGCCACCCGGCAGAGTGCGACTGCCAGCGGGCAGCCCGTGAAAAGCAGCAAGCCGCCGAAAGCCGACAGAAGCACCTTGAAAAAGTGGAGGACTTGAAACGCCGGGGCTTTACCGACCCTGCTATGCGGAACTGGACATTTGAGCATGACAACGGCAGAAACCCGCAGACCGAAACCGCCCGCTTTTATGTGGAGAGCTGGGAAACCATGCAGGCTGAAAATATCGGCTACCTGTTTTGGGGCGGCGTGGGGACGGGAAAAAGCTACCTTGCCGCCTGTATCGCCAACGCCCTTATGGAAAAAGAGGTTGCCGTCTGCATGACAAACTTTGCAACGATACTGGGTGACCTTGCCGCCAGCTTTGAGGGCAGGAACGAATATATTTCCCGCCTTTGCAGCTACCCTCTGCTGATACTTGATGATTTCGGTATGGAGCGAGGAACAGAATACGGGCTGGAACAGGTTTACAGCGTGATTGACAGCCGTTACCGAAGCGGCAAGCCGCTGATCGCCACGACCAACCTCACGCTGGAGGAATTGCAGCACCCGCAGGACACGCCCCACGCCCGTATCTATGACAGGCTGACTTCCATGTGCGCCCCCGTCCGCTTCACGGGCAGCAACTTCCGAAAGGAAACCGCACAGGAAAAGCTGGAACGCTTAAAGCAACTGATGAAGCAGCGAAAGGAGAGCCTATGACAGAAACGAAACAGACAAGCACCACCAAAACAGACCGCCGCCCGGACTGTGTGACGGAAATCCGCATGGGCAACTCCGTCCTTACCGTTTCCGGCTTCTTCAAGCAGGGCGCAACCGACACCGCAGCCGACAAGATGATGAAAGTGCTGGAAGCGGAAGCTGCTACACAAAAAACGGCGATTTGACCGACCATAAAGAAGCAGATTTGACGCTTTTGCCGCTATACAGACAGCCGCCCCATGTGGTACAATCAAGGTACGGAATAGTGGGGCTGGCTGTCGGAAACGGAGGATTTTATGTTAAGACAGACCAACCAACAACCAATTACCGCCCTTTACCCAAGACTATCCCATGAGGACGAGCTGCAAGGCGAAAGCAATTCCATTTCCAATCAGAAGCGTATCCTTGAAACCTATGCAAAGCAGAACGGCTTTTCCAATCTGCGCTGGTACACGGACGACGGTTATTCTGGTGCGAACTTTCAAAGACCCGGTTTTCAAGCCATGCTTGCGGACATTGAAGCCGGAAAAGTCGGGACAGTTATCGTAAAGGATATGTCGAGGTTAGGGCGAAACTACCTGCAAGTGGGAATGTACACGGAAATGATTTTCCCACAGAAAGGTGTCCGCTTCATCGCTATCAATGACGGAGTGGACAGCGCACAGGGCGACAATGACTTTGCCCCGCTGCGGAATATCTTTAACGAATGGCTGGTGAGAGATACGAGCAAGAAAATCAAAGCAGTAAAACGCTCAAAAGGCATGAATGGCAAGCCCATCACAAGCAAGCCTGTGTATGGCTACCTCATGGACGAGGATGAAAATTTCATTATTGACGAGGAAGCTGCACCCGTAGTCAAGCAGATATACAACCTCTGTCTTGCCGGGAATGGTCCGACCAAGATAGCCCGTATGCTCACAGAGCAGCAAATCCCCACGCCGGGAACGCTTGAATACCGCAGGACGGGCAGCACCCGCCGCTACCACCCCGGCTATGAGTGCAAGTGGGCGACCAATACCGTAGTGCATATCCTTGAAAACCGGGAATACACAGGCTGTCTGGTAAATTTCAAGACAGAAAAACTTTCTTACAAAGTCAAGCACAGTGTAGAAAATCCCCCGGAAAAGCAAGTGATTTTCGAGAACCACCACGAGCCTATCATAGACACCCAAACATGGGAACGGGTGCAGGAGCTTCGCAAACAGCGCAAACGCCCAAACCGCTATGATGAAGTGGGTTTGTTCTCCGGCATACTGTTCTGTGCGGACTGCGGCAGCGTGATGTATCAGCAGCGATACCAGACGGACAAGCGCAAGCAGGACTGTTATATCTGCGGCAACTACAAGAAACGCACCCATGACTGTACGGCGCACTTTATCCGCACCGACCTCTTGACCGCTGGTGTACTCTCCAATCTGCGGAAAGTGACCAGCTATGCGGCAAAGCATGAAGCCCGGTTTATGAAACTCTTGATTGAGCAGAACGAGGACGGGGGCAAACGCAGGAACGCCGCCAAGAAAAAGGAACTGGAAGCCTCCGAGAAACGCATAGCCGAGTTATCCGCTATCTTCAAGCGGCTGTATGAGGACAGCGTGACCGGGCGCATATCAGACGAGCGTTTCACAGAGCTGTCGGCAGACTATGAAGCAGAGCAACGGGAGCTGAAAGAAAGAGCCGCTGCTATTCAAGCGGAGCTTTCCAAAGCACAGGAAGCCACCGTGAACGCAGAAAAGTTTATGAATGTTGTCCGGCGGCATACCAGCTTTGAAGAACTTACCCCTACTCTGCTGCGGGAGTTTGTAGAGAAAATCGTTGTGCATGAGTGCAGCTATGACGAGAACAAGACCCGCAGACAGGACATTGAGATTTATTATTCTTTTGTTGGCAAGGTGGACTTGCCCGAATAACCGCCCGACCTATCCGACACAATGCGCAAGTGCCGGATAGGAACGGCAAAATTTTTTACACTTCTATTACTTCTTTATCGCACATCAGTAAATGCTTAACGCTTGTAGTCGCAATTCTTTCGGTGCTGACCGCGAACCGTTATGCGGACAGATGGTGGAGTGATGTTGCGGTGTTTACCCCGGTTTCGTGTTTGATCATCTTTTTGTTCGCTCGTTCGAGAGGCAGACTGTCAAGATTCAGATCCGCTTGTATCGATTTTGTTGCTGATATCAGCAGAGAGGGCTTCCTTGTCCATTCGGTAGTCTTTATTTATGCTGAGTCGATTATTTTCAGAGTGATCAATATAGTTGGCCTTGCTGTCGATCCTTATCTATTCACTGATTTGGTCAGGCTGATCATCGGCTTTCCGATCACTGTATTTCTATGCCTGTCCTGGCGAAAACTGCATGGCGCTTTGGTTGCCGTGAATAAAAAGAATCATTCATAATCTGTCGGGCGATTTGCCAAGTTTTCTACATTAACAGAAAGCTTTGGCTATATGCTAGAATTATAATATGCAAAAACATCTTGAGAACATTTCTCTTGTTTTTAGCACCGTGCTCAGCAGCATGGCTTTTTGTTATTTAAACAGCATCAGGCCGGACAATATCATCGTTTTCGGTACATGTTTCTTAGCTTTGCTGCTGTTCAAAACGCGTTATAAGGAGAAGTGCTCTGCTTCGATTGCGGTCCTGTCGATCATATTGTCGCTGCTGCTTCTGCTGGGCAAATATCTGGTCTATCTTGACGAATCCACGGGTTTCGCTCTTTGGCTGAAAATAGTGATTACGCCGTTGGGTGCTTTTTTGTTTTTTTGCGATTTCTTTTCCGTTCTTTTTGCAAAAGCGGAGAATATTCGGGTAAGCGAAAAGCGGACTATCGGGTTTGTTCCTGTCTTTGTTATTTCGTTTGTTGTCATTCTGGCCGCGTGGATCCCTGCGTGGCTGGCTGAATATCCCGGTATTTTCTCTCCCGATACGATCGCGCAGCTTAACCAGGTAGAAGGGCTGAGAGCTTTTGATAATTTTAATCCACTGCTGCATACACTGATGGTCGCTGCCTGCAGGGCTTTAGCTTCCGTTTTTACAAAGGATGTAAACGTCATTTATTTCGTTGTAGGCCTGATTCAGATGGTGATTTTGGCTTTGATCTATGCTTATTCAAATGCCTATATATATAGAAGAACCGGCAAGATTTCTCTGCTGATCCTGTCGCTCATTTTCTACATGCTCATTTCCTATAATGTCTTTTACAGCATCTCTGTCTCCAAGGATAGTATGTATGCCGCGTTTGCGCTGCTGCTGGTGATAGCTGTTGACAGATATGGTAACGAACCAACTTTGAAGAATGCCGTCATCCTGATCGTTTGCGGAATTATTTACGGACTCCTGAGAAAAAACGGCTTCTACTCGCTTTTGTTCGCTTTTGTGGTGCTGGTCTTTCTGTGGCTGAAACGCGATTTCAGAAAGACTGTAACCGTTTTTGCGACGATGCTTATCTTGATCACAGTTATCGAACGGCCTGTCTACAGTGCTGCTTTGAGTGTCCTGAATAAAAATGTAATAACAGCACAAAGCAATGCAACGCTGATGCTGGAAGACGAATCTATGGCGACTGATGCGTACAGCATCAGTTTCCGGCGTGGTGAAAACACCAAGACAAACGAAGTCCACTTTCGTGGAAATTTCCTGTACGTAATGTTTTTCCAGCAAGTTGCAAATGTCGTCTGTCATGACCGGAAACTTACAGCTGAAGAAGAACATATGATCGAAGAGATGATCCCGATAAGCGTCATCAAGAAGACATATAATCCAATGCTGGTTGATGAACTGTTCAATATGGCAGCTGCATATGCTACAGAAGAAGCCGAAAGATTTGGGTTCTTTGGATATTTCCGCCTCTGGGCCGGCCTGCTGTTCCGATATCCTCTGGATTATCTGGAAGCCTATGTAAATATGACAAAGTATTACTTTTATCCCAATCGCTTTGTCAACACTTACTATATCGGCGTGCATACGAACGAATTCGGATTGAGTTCGGCAAACCTGCTCTCTCCGGAATACAAAAGCGGGGTCGAAAGATTCTATTCCAGGAATCAGAATTCATTACCGCTTGTTTCCTCACTTTATTGTGCGGGAACATTCACCTTTATTCTGCTGGCGACGATATTCTTTACGATGCGAAAGAAGAACTACACTTCTCTTTTATCGCTTCTCCCACTTCTGGGTAACTTTTTGATTCTGATGGCGTGCGTACCAATTAACGATGAATTCAGGTACATGTATCCGATAGTTGTTTGTCTGCCATATTATGTGATGCAGTTTTTGGTTAAGGATAATGCACAGACAGAAGCGCAGGGAGGACTGAGAAATTGAACAGGATTGCGATTTTAAAAAGTCTGATCTGCACAGTAGCATTTAGTCTGCTCACAGGGGCAGTTCCTTATGTGGGGATCTATTCTCTGTTTATAGCGATATTGCTGTACTGGCTGTTCGACTCTGTAAAAACAGACAGCAGTTTGTCGGCGCGGCTTTGTTCCGCTGTTTTTGGAGTTTTCTCCTTTTTACATGTCTTTCAGGTCAATGTTTATGAAGACGTACTGGCGAAATATCCGGCATTCGGCAAAGCTTTTGTTTTGGTGGTGATCTTTGCGGGAGTATATCTTTTTGCGAAAACGGTACTGTCTTACGCGTATGCACTGATGGATAAATGGACTCCCGGAAAGAGAAAACTCAGCCCAAATATCCTGTTTGTTATCTTCTTTGAACTGCTGATTCTGCTGTATCTTCCGGCCTGGATGATGGAGTTCCCGGGAATCGTTCCGCCGGATACATTAGATCAGATCGGCCAAATCACTTCGAATGTATATATCAACCATCATCCTTTTGCGCATACGATGTGGCTGAAGCTATTACTGAGTTTCGGAACGAAGATGAACGTCAGAGTTGGTATCGCGGGGCTGCTGCAGCTAATCATCAATGCTTTGGTCTTTGCTCTTGTGATCAAGACTGTATATAAAAAGACCGGCTCATTAACAGCTTCGATCGTAGTGTTCTTATTCTATGGGCTGATGAGTTTCCATGCTTTTTATAACGTGACGTTAATCAAGGATACAACGCATGCGGCGCTGACCTGTTCGCTGCTGATGCTGCTGATCGGTTATTTCGACGAGAGGACCGCAAAAAGAAAGAATATCTATACAGCGCTTATTCTGCTGTTTTCCGTCTTGTTCTGTCTGTTCAGGACTAATGGTTACTACGCGTTTGTAGTTCTGATCCTTGTGTCATTTGTTTATGCGATAAAAACCAGGGATTTCAAATTATCCGCAGTGATGCTGATCGCGATCGTGCTTGCGACGATCATCAAAGGACCGGTATACACTTCTCTGGGCGTTTCCAAAGCAAGCTATGCGGAAGCTCTTTCGGTCCCTGCCCAGCAGATCGCTTACGTCATCAAGAACGGCAGATATCTGACCGACGAGGAGATAGAGATGGTCGGAGCCATTATAGAGATAGGCGATATTCCGCAATACTATGATTATTTCCTGTCTGACCCAATAAAGCATCTGATGAACAACCGCGGGAATATCTCCTATCTGGAATCGCATAAACTGCAGTATCTGCTTTTATGGGTAAAAATCGGGATCAGATATCCTCTGGATTATCTGCGCGCCTGGGTCAATCAGTGCAGCGGCTTTTTCACACCTCATTACTATTCGACAAGCATTTTCTGGGGTGTTTGGAACAATGAATTAGGAATTACATCCGCGCCGCTGATCGGGAACGAAGCTCTGATAGAGACTTTGCAAGATCTGGCGGCTCAGCAGCATGAGATCCCGCTCTTTGGTGTTCTTCATTATCCGGCTGTTTCGGTCTGGATCACTGTGATCATGATCTGTTATGCGTTAAGAAACAGGGACGAAAAGAGCCTGGTGATTATTGCGCCTCTTTTCGGAATTTTCCTGACTCTGCTGTTAAGCTGTCCGTATAATCTGTCGTTCCGCTATTCATATGCGATCACTGCCTGTTTACCGTTGCTGATCATGTACCCGCTGGTGAAGCGAAGGAAGAAGGTGGCGTGATGGAACTTTTAACGATTATTATTCCCACTTATAAGGGAGCCGATTCATTGCCGGTAGCACTTGAATCGATATGCAGACAGTCTTACAAGAAGATCGAAGTTATTGTTTCAGATGATAACGGACCGGGCACGCCCGGCCAGCTCGAGACCGCCAAAATCATAGAGCATTATCAAAGCAAGCTGGACCTGGTATACCTTATCAACGAGCACGTCAACGGATCACATGCCCGAAACGAAGGATTGAAACGAGCAAAGGGAGCTTATGTCTCTTTTCTGGACGATGATGATTTTTATCTGCCTCATTATGCGGAAAGACTTGCCGAAGCTTTTGTCAAAAATGCGGATGCTGATCTGCTGTTTTTTGACGTCCTGGTTCTGACAAAAGAAGGCTCCGGACGGATCGTCAGCAATGAGGCGATCTCAGCCAGAGATCTGCTGTTTATGAAGAAGGAGATCGGCAGTGGCTCCAACATCTGCTTCAGAAAAAAGATATTTGATGAATCCGGAGGCTTTGAGGAAAAATACTTCAGGCTTCAGGATATTGAATTCATCGTTAAAAAACTGAATAGATATAGATCCTTGTGGATAAATGATCTGGAAGTCGTCAAGTATTACAATACGACGGACAATTATCTGAATTATCAAAAATCATTGGAACATTATAAGTTTTTACGAGATGACTGCGTAAGTCAGGAGATCATCACTGAGCAGGAAGCGGAAGAACTTTTCGGCATACAGCTTCACAGTCTGTACAACGACTCACTGGTCAAGAATTCGCCCTACAAGGATATCCGCACATTAAGCAACTTAATGAAGGACAGAGGCGTGCTGACAACACAGGACAAGTGTCTAAGGTCCGTTTACAGAATATCCCCATCGTTATTTAACCTGATTTTTAGAACGTATATGCGTATGAAGAAGAAAAAACCCGTGATCGCAAACATTCGGGAAATGCTCGCGTACCGTAAAGAACTGGAGTCTGCAAAACAATGAAAATCTGTTTTTTGATCGATGATTACAGCGCTACCGGAGGGATTCAGAGGGTCGTCCCGCTTGTTTGTAATGCTCTGACCGATGCACACGAAATCCATGTGGTCTCAATGTATAACGAGCACGGCCAGAACAATAGGGATTCATATACCGCAAGTATCCGTCACAGCGTTCTGATTTCCGGGAAAAAGGAGTATATCAAGCAGGCTTTTCGGGTAGTTGGATTATTGCGTAAGTATCTCCGTGACAATCAGATCGATGTCCTTGTCGAAACAAGCGAAATGCTTTCCCCGTATTCTTTTTTAGCGACACTTGGTCTCAAGGTGCCTTATATCCTGTGGACGCATTCCACGGCTTTCAGATATAACGAAGCCTTAACGCAAAGACCTTTCAAAAGACTAGGGATCTCTACGTCAGCCTATACAGTTGCTTTGACCGGAAAGATCAGGGATGAGCTGATTGGAAAATACAAAGTCAGTAATATAGTCTCGATCCCCAATCCCATAGACAGTGAGCTTATGCGCAGCGTTTCTTATAATGGCGCAGAAAAAAAGATCATTTCTGTCGGCAGGATCTGTTATGAGAAATACTATGAAAAACTGATCGAAGTCGCTGAGATCGTTCTTAAAAATAATCCGGAATGGACATGGGATGTGTATGGTGACGGCGAAGACAGACCCAAATATGAGAAAATGGCTTCGGATAAAGGCATTACCCAGTTGGCATTCAAAGGAAACGCAAACAATCTTTATGAACTGTACAGGGAATATGCATTTTTGGTAATGACTTCCCGAAGCGAAGCCTTTCCTATGGCGATTCTTGAAGGAACGGCGAGCGGTCTTCCTTTGGTCGCATTCGCTATAGATGGTGTAAATGAGATGATCAAGGGCAACGGTTATCTGGTAACGCCGTTTGATCAAAACGAGATGGCTGACTGCATTCAGAAACTGATCGACAGCGAGACTCTGCGCCGTGAGTTCTCTGAAAAAAGCATTCAATTAAGAAATGAATATGATATATTGAAAATCGCCGAGAAATGGAACGCACTGTTTGACAAAATAAAGAGATGAAGAAGATCCCGTGGTTGTTAAAAGCGATTATTGCCGGAACAGCAGCATTTATCGTGCTGAATTTTTTCAGTTTCCTTTATTACAATGTGCCGGCGAGACAGGAAGTGCCGGACGGCGCCACGGACTATAAATGGCCCGCTAACGCCTTTCATGCGATGGCTACAGAGGGCTTCGGATACGGGAATGTCAATGATGACGGCTATAATAATCCGGAAGATCTAAAAGATATCGATGAGATCAATGTGCTGTTTATGGGTTCTTCACACCTGGAGGGTTTTAATCTCAGCCCTGACCGGAACGCGGCTGCTGTGCTGCAAAAACTGACAGGTAAAACAGTCTATAATATCGGAATCAGCGAACATACATTGCTTAGGTGTTTGGATAATCTGGATAATGCCCTGAATAAATACGATCCGACTGAATATGTGATCATCGAGACGATGACCGTCAGCTTCTATGATGAAGAGCTGCAGAATGCCCTTAATGGCGAGGGTAGACTTCCGACATATTCCGGCGGGGTCATGGATATCCTGCAGACGATGAAATACCTGAAGCTCGTTTATTATCAGTATAACAATCTGACGCGCCGCTCTTCACCGGGCGGGACTGCGCCATTGACAAACGAGGGAATGCTGGATCAGCTGCTGTCATCGGCCGAAAAGACGTGTGAGGATCATAACGTTCGACTCATGATCGTTTTTCATCCGACTCTTACAGTTGACGATGAGGGAAAGATCACAGCGAATTTCAATACTGAGGATGCCGAACTGATGGAGAAAGTCTGCACTGAAAAGGGCATTGTTTTCATCAATATGGCCGATTCTTTTATCGAGCATTACCTGAAGGAGTCTGAGCTTCCTCATGGTTTTTCCAATACAGTCCCCGGTTCCGGACATTTGAATGAAACAGGGCATTATCTGATCGCTCAGAAAGTAAATGAAGCGATGGAGGCAAACAGACAATGATGTTTAACAGCCTTGGATTTCTTGCCTTTTTCCTGATCTCCTACTGTCTGATCGCGTTATTCAACCGGAAAAAACAATTAAGAAGAAGTTCAAATCTGCTTCTTTTGCTGATTAATCTGGTTTATTATGCGTTCTTCGATTATCGCTGTCTGCTGATCCTTTCAGGACTGATCATCTGGACCTATTATTGCGGCCTGAAGGTTTCTTCCAACAAAAGATATCTGACTGCCGGGATCGTATTGAACGTAGCAGTGCTGTTTGTCTTTAAATACTACGGTTTCTTTGCGGAATCGTTAATACGTTTATTCGGACTGAGAGAGGGATCTCTGATGAGGATCATTCTCCCGATCGGCATATCCTTTTATGTATTCAAAGCAATCGCGTATCTGGCTGACGTTTATCATGGCCGCTGCGAGACCGAAACGGATTTTGTTGCCCTGGCCGTGTATATCTCCTTCTTCCCGGAAATCGTTGCAGGTCCGATCAGCAGAGCCGATCAGATGCTGAAGCAGATCAAAGCGGATCGAAATATCAGCCTCGAAGATCTTTCGACAGGTATCCAAATGTTCGTTATCGGACTGTTCAAGAAGACGGTGATCGCCGATAATATCAGTGTATTTGTCAATGAAGTCTATCGGGCACCAAATATTTATTCCTCTCTTACAATCTTGCTGTGTGTCGTTGCTTACAGTGTTGAGATCTACATGGATTTTAGCGGATATTCTGATATGGCTATAGGCTGCGCAAGAATGATCGGCTTCCGGAGCGAGAAGAATTTCAACCTCCCGTATGTTTCCAGGAACGTCACCGAATTCTGGAAAAGATGGCATATGAGCCTGTCTTCCTGGCTGATGCGTTATATCTATATCCCGCTGGGAGGTAACCGCAAAGGCAGATCCAGGCAATATCTGAATCTGTTGCTGACTATGGCTCTCGGAGGTCTGTGGCATGGTGCCAATTGGACTTTCGTAGTATGGGGCATCGTCAACGGTCTGGCATTGATCGTTCATAAGGTATATGCTTCGGGTAATAACCGGAAAGAGGGAGGGATCTTCTCCATTCTTCTGACCTTTGCGTTCGTGAGCCTGGTCTGGGTGCTTTTCCGGGCAAACACGCTCACCAATGCTATGGAGATCTATTCCGGCCTCATCAGTTTCAGAGGCGGGATCGATTACTACAGTTCCTGGGCTGTTTTCGGAATCGCTGTCACGTTCGTCTGCACAGCGATAGCGTATGTCAGAAATGATAAAAACGCTTACTATCCTCTGGTCGATCTGAACACCGTCACGGGTCTTTTCCTGTTTTTCCTGTTAATCGGTCTAATCGTCGGATTAGCATACACCGGCGCAAATCCATTCATTTATGCAGCATTCTGATATGAAACCATTTATCTCTGTCATTATTCCCGTATATAACTGTGAGCGCTATCTTGAGAGATGTCTAGACAGCGTTTTCAGCCAGGATTACAGCAATTATGAAGTTATCTGTATCGATGACGGCTCATCTGACGGAAGCGCCGAGATCATTAAAAAGTATCGCTGCCGTTATTATTGGCAAACCAACGCCGGACAGGCTGCCGCCAGAAACAGGGGAATTGAGCTTGCTGAAGGGGAATGGATCTGTTTCGTCGATGCCGACGATGCCATTGAGTCCGACTATCTCTCCAAACTTGTCGGCGGCATAACAGAAAATGCCGGGATCGTTGTCTGCAGGATCAAAAGGATCAATGAAGACGGATCCAGCAGTGTGGATGTGCTTAAAAAGACCGGGCTGCTCAATGCTGCGGAAGCATTGGTGACGCTGAATATCGGCCCGACGAACAAACTGATCAGGAAAGACATCATCAAAGACTGCCGCTTTATTGAGGGAAAGCTCAGATTTGAAGACGTTCTGTTTACGCCGGAGTTAATTATCAATTCGGGTCATGTAAACGTAATTGACGATGTTCTCTACGACTATTATGTCAGGGAGAACTCAACGATGCGCCGTTTTGACGATAGTCTGAACAATATTTTTACGGTGCTTGATGAGCTGAAGAAAAAGGACTTCAGCAGCACTTACAGCGAAGAGATCGGTTACATCATCTTTAAGAATGCCTTGTTCGGTCACCTGTCCAGGATTGTCTATTTTGACAACAAAACTGCAATGGCTGAACTCAAAAAAGCCGAGCAGTATGTACTGAAAAACGTTCCTGATTACTGGCAGAACAAGTATATCCGGCAGGATCGGCAGCCATATTTCTATATCGGTGTCCGGCTTTTCCGGATCGGGCTGCTCAAGCTGCTGATTCGTCCGCTGAGACTGCTTGAGAAAAGAGTTAAGCGGTAGGGACTGCTGTTTTCTCCAGAAACCGGCGATTCAACGCAGAATAAATACGCTATAATTTAAAGCGATGAAAACTTTGGTCATTATTCCTGCTTTTAATGAAGAAGCGAATATCCTTCGTCTGACAAAAGAACTGATTTCTTTTGGGTATGACTATATCGTGATCAATGACGGCTCAACCGACAGAACGCCTGAGATCCTGAAAGAGAACGGGCTCAAGCACCTGGATCTCAAGGAAAACGTGGGTATAGCCGGAGTGACCAAAGTCGGATTTCGCTATGCATACGAAAACAACTATGATGGCGCGATCGTAGTGGATGGAGACGGGCAGCATCCTCCGGAATATATTGGTGCACTGCTTAAAGAAGTGACAGCGGGATGCGATTATGTCGTTGGCTCCAGATTCATCACTGAGAAAAAACCTTATAACATGAGAATGCTTGGCAGCAGGATCCTGTGCTTTTTGATCAAACTTAAGACAGGCACCGGTGTAACGGATCCGACAAGCGGCATGCGGGCTTTGGGGAAAAAGGTACTTGCCGATTTTTCCGAGAATATGAATTTCATAGCTGAGCCGGATGCGCTCTGCTATATCCTGAAAAAAGGATACCGGTTTAAAGAGATTCAGGTCAGGATGAAAGAACGCGAAGGCGGTGTCTCCTATTTTGTAAGTCCCTTTAAATCCATTCGTTATATGATAACCGTGATTCTTTCAATTATTTTTGTACAGTGGTAGGTGAATCATGAATAAAACTCTGCATATATTCCTATTTGTATTTTCTATGATGTCGATGATCCTTATTCTTCATAATGTCCGCCGGAACAAAATGAATATTCATTATTCAATGATCTGGATCATCATCGGCATACTGCTGATCGTGATCTCGATCTTTCCTGGGCTTGTCTCCTTTCTGTCACGGATTTTGGGCATCTCGACGCCATCGAATACCATTTTCCTGATAACGATCTTTTTTCTGTATGCGCTGAGCTTCTATTCTTATCTGCGCATATCAAAACTGTCCGATCAGATCCAGTCCCTGAATTATGAAATAGCACTGCTCAAAAAGAAACAGGAAAAGCAGGATACGGAATAACGGTTCAGTTATTTTTAAGATCATTCAGATCGAAAACAGCATATGTATCTGTTGAATAGTCGGTTTTGGAATAACCGGCTTTTTCTATCATTTCCACAAAAGATGTGTAATGTCCGTCAACTTCGCCCCCTAAGCCGTAATCGACCACAAGGATATCGTAGTCACTTTCCTGAAGCAGTTTGACAGTATCCGCATAGGGAGGCTCATCTTTCGGCCGGAAGTTATCCCAGCCATCAGTAGGGTAGAACAACAGATATAAAGCGTAGCTGTTATCGCTGTAACGGTTATAGTCATATCTTCTTTCTTTGCCGATCAGATAAGTCGACCCTTCTATAAAGGAAGGCATCCAGAAGGTGCTGGTAATGATCGCCGGGCTGCTGATGTTTCTGTCGGTGATCATATTCCTGACATTGCGGATAACCTCCAACTCACTGTTATTGATCTTATAGACGGGATTGTAATCATCGCCCGGAACGAAGTAATCATTCGTATATCTCGGGATCTGAACCACCGCCAGAAAGATGCTGAGCGCAAGCATTGCGGCTTGAAACGCCCGTCTGGGTTTTTCCGCAAACCAGGCGGACAGCTCCGCTAAAAACAGAGCGATCGTAAAATGATTGATGATTAGATCGTAGCATCGGTAATAGACCCAGTTATATTTGTTGACAACGGTACAGCAGAAAGGGTTGAAGACCGTTAAGATCAGCACCCACGACATGACTGAAAAGGGGTGTTTTCTTTCTTTGACGAGATAAAAGAGAGCCGGGAGGAGGATGATCAGATTGAAGATCCAATGCCGGATATCCCGGAAATCAAAGTAATCCCAGGACATATCCTGTCTTTCGCTGTAGTTATAGGTAAACGCCCTGAAATTGAATAGATTGCCGGTAATACGGAATGATAAGGCCGCCAGAACCAGAACGATCAAAGCAAGCGTGCCATAACGGACATACCGGTTCTGGTAGATTTTCAGAATAATATCATTCAGGAGATACACAGCCGCGATAAACAACGCAGTTGCGGCAACGACCCATAGCTTCGCTCCGAGTTTGACGATCAGTATATTGAGGACGGGCACAGCCAGCACTAAAGCATATTCTTTGATTAGATTCTTTTCCTGTTTATAGAACGCAAAGAACAGTCCGAATAAAGCCAGTGCCATGGAGAAGGTTCCCGTGGAACTCAGTCCGCAGATCCCCAGCATTATCAGATAGAACAGCCATTTGTGACATTCGTTTTTTTTCTTAATATATCTAAACAGATATAAAGTCGCTAATGCATGGTAAGCCATTCGGTAATTGTTTCCAATAAAACCAAACGCATTGTTGTAGTAGAAATTTCCCATGAACAGGATCAGCAGGATATATACAGCTGCTTTTATCAATCTTTCACTGCATAATTCATCTGCGACATCTATTGAAACTTCAATGAATACCGCCTGGCAGATGATCTGAAACGTCCACACAAAAGCAGGCAGAGTCTCGTATGAGATACCGACAAGTCCAAGTACAGACCTGACGGCGAATATATAACAGGCAATAAAGTAATAGTATGACTGGAATACATAGGTGATCCATTGAATATCAGTATTTGGATAAGTGCCGAAATGCGGATGCAATGTATTCATCGCCTTATTACCGATATTGAAACTGATCATATTCAGGTAATACAGAACGTCATATCCGTGAGGGTCACCAAGAGTCCTGGTTAAGGAAATAGCGATAGAGGCGATGAGCAGTATAAGAAAGAGAACGATATGTTTCAACGGAAGAGCTTTGCTCAGCAGACGGCGGTCTTTGATGATCAGAACAAAACCGGCGAGGGTAATGAATATCACCAGAGCCAGATATATATAAAAGGAACCGTTAAAAGCGCTGATTGGCCAGCCTGCCAGATACAGTAACGCTATGTATGCAATAAAACCTACTGGAAACGATAACGGAAGAGGTTTTTCGTTTATCTTTGAAAAGAGCCATCTTCCCAACAGTTCAAAATAGATCAGCAATATAAACGGCAGAATAAAATAAATCATAAAGAACCCTTCTATTAACAGGATGAAAGTTCATCGGAACGTAGTGACAGAAACTAATTGTCTTTTAAATGTTATCATAATTCTTCAATTTGAACGCGGATGACCCGCCTTTGAAACAATAACCGCTTATAGTATAATGTGAGCATGCTCAATAGCTTGAGAAAACGTCTTTCATTTTCGGACAATAAATACTTTTATCTGCTGATTCTGTTCATGCTGATCTCAATCACCACCATGATGCTTCCCGCATGGCTCGAAGGGAAGTTTTTTCTTGGCGGCGGTGACATCAAAACCCAGTGGGATCCGTTTTATTATCTAAACCGCCAGGAAACCATTTCGGCCCTGAAAGATGGAAAACTACCGTTTTATTCGTGGATCCTGTTTTTGGGAACGAATCTCTGGTCTTCAAAAGCCTCATACGGTTTATTTGATATCTATAACTTATTTACATATCCTTTCCATACTGATTATTTGCATGTATATCTGGTCTTGTGCTACCTGAAGATGCTGGTAGCCGCCATGCTGTGCTATGTATACCTGGAATATATAGGTATCCGCAAAGAATACTGCATGCTGGGCGGTCTGTGCTTCGGCATGTCCAGCTTTGGGGTGTATTTCACGTCGGAATTCGGATTTCTTTCTTTTTATTCACTGTTGCCGCTGTATTTTCTTGGCATCGAAATGTTCCTCAAGGAAAGAAAAAGGATACCGTTCATCATCAGCGTCATACTGTTGTTTTTGACAAACTATTATCTGTTCTTTTCGATCACTCTGCTATCTCCGGTGTATTTCATATACCGTTGTGTCAATATCCGCAGGGAATTCAAGACGATGGTCCTGAATGCGTTGGAAATGGTCGGATTGTACCTTATTGGTTTCCTGATCTGCGGAGTGATGATTCTTCCTGTTTTCTCTTTTATTACCCAGAATCAGCGTGTTGGTGCCGGTGGTTTGGTTTATACCTATAACAATCTCAAGATCTATCTGCATCTACTGACGGCTTCCCTGATTCCGAATCAGACCTATATCTTCGGCAACAATGTCTATACATTTGATAATCACAACCTGAAAGAATTATGCTTTTTCAGTTCTTCCTGTGTAACGCTTTTGATTCCCCAGGCTTTTTGCGATACGGATAAACGGTTCCGTTTCTCAACTGTCGTTTTATTCCTGGTGACCGGTTTGTTTATGTATCTGCCTTTTATGGCGAGTGCGCTGAATGGATTCAGCGAACCGAGTTTCCGCTTCTCGATGTTCTGTATATTTATCAATATCCTCGTTTTCGTAAGCGTCCTGGATAGAAATAAACATCTTAACACGAAACTGCTCATTGTCACTTTTGTCGCAGAGGCAATCGTGATTTATGCCTGTTTCTTCGGTGTAGCTGCTGTTGAGAATCTGGAAATCTCCTCCTATAAAAAACAGTTAGCGTGGATCTCTGTATGCTGCTTATTCTTGCTGGTGTACAGTGTGCTTTTATCCAGAGGTCTGAGACACGTTGTGAAATACATCATGCTTGTCGAAGTGAGTTTATATGCGATCTCATTTGGATACAGGGTAAAAGGTACCGATTTAGTTTCATATGAATACGCCAGATCAGTATTGAACGATTACCGGTCATATGAAACGGTCAAAGACTACCTGGATGGGCTCGAAGAAGAGAACCGCAAATCGTTTTACAGAACATATGTGCCTTACGGCAGTCTTTACTGGTATACCACCAGAAATATGAACATCTATTACGATCTCCCCGGCGTTATGACGTATGATTCTACTTACGAGCCGTCATTTGACGGATTCAGGTATCTTGGCAATATTCCCACCGTTCAGGATATTGATTGGGAATTCAGCGTAGAAGATCCTGATTTGCTGGATTTTCTAAATGTTAAATATGCGCTTGCCCTCAGTGAAGACGAGATTCCGTTCAATAGCTATTCTATAGTTCAGAGCGATTACCGTTGGAGCATAATCATTGCCGAAAATAATAATTATGTCTCTTTGGGCAGGACTTGCTCCGGCCTCATATCCAAGGAGTCATATGACGGAGATCCCAAGAAACTGATGGATAACATTATCAGTGATGATCCCGAAATTGCGGATATGCTTGACAGAACACCGGGCAACGAAGCGGAAATGCATGATATATACTACGATCATAACCACATGGAAGGGGTTATTGACTGTCCGGAGAGCACAGTCATGCTCATGACGATCCCGTATGATGAAGGATGGAAAGTCTTGGTCAACGGCGAAGAGGTGAAGACATATAACATTAACCGCGGCTTTTTAGGCATTCCGGTTCAGAAAGGCAGAAATACTGTTGACATGTATTTTATCCCGCCCGGATTCAAGACCGGAGCTGTACTTACGGCAATTGGATCGGCTATGTTTCTGGTTGTTCTTTTTGCAGAAATAAGAAGGTCCCACAAGACCGGACTGTAAAGATTAGTGAAAAACCGATAGTTCTATACCGGCCTCGCCAGCAGCCTGTCTACGTGATAATCTGTCAATTTTGGTCGGTATTTCATATAATAATAGCGATATGATTTATTTTTTAATCAGCGCATTGCTCATAGTCTATCTTGAATTTCTTGGCCAATCCCTTTATTCGTTAATCGGAAAAAAGAGAGCTGGTTTTTCTTTTGGCGCTGGTTTTATTCTCGTCTTGGCATCAAGCTATATAACCACAGCACTTCTCACAGCGTTTGACTGCTCTTTTTATATTATTTTGATCATTTATTCTCTTCTTTTCGTCTTAAGCCTCGGTTTGATGTTCAAGGAGAGAAAAAACTTATCGATTCGCTTCGGCTTGTTTGACTGTATCGCCGCAGTTATTATCATGGCGATTTTGCTGGCATACAGTGTGAATACAACTTTAGGTGATCTGGACGGTTTTGATACGACTTTCTATCTCAACATGATCACTAACAACGTTGGCATTGATAAGCTGAACAGCAGGAACGTTTTCTTCGGTGATACCAGCTATTACTTTGAGATGTTCTATTATTCATTCCAGTCATATCATTATCTGGCAAGCATCATGCTTTATTATGCAGAGAAAACCTGCGGGCTTTTCGGAATACCTTTTTATCGTCTTCCTGGTTTTGTCTGGCCTAACCAGATTCTCTTTTTCGCATTAACAGCTTCCCTTTTTGTGGATGGAGTCAAAAAAGCCAGAGAAAAAAATGCCGGATTGATATTCCTCGGTTTTGTGCTGATTGTTTTCTACTTTGGCAGGTTGTATTTCAACAGTGTATTTGGATTCTATGGCAATTCAATGAGAACTTTGATAATCGGTCAGGCATGCAGTTACGTAATCGACTATGAACGGAGCAAAGAGAAATATGACCGGTATCTGGTCTATATGGCTCTTCTGGCCGCTTGTGCAGTTTCTTCTTCCGGCGTGTTCCTGATGTTCTTCTTCCTGTTTGCCTTGTATTTCTTATGGATCGGTGAGGAGAAGAATCTCGTTAAAGAGTATGCGCCGATTCTGCTGCTGCCTTCTATCAACTTATTTACAATCGTTCTGATTTCGCGATATAAAGGCATCGTTTTCGGCGTTGCATTAGCTCTTTTGATCTGGTTATTCAGCAAGCCACTTTATTACCTGGGCAAAGACAGGAGCAGAAGACTGGCCATCATAGCGCTAATGATAATTCTAATGGCAGCATTGTCATATTTAACGGACGGAAAGCTGTATCATTACAGCGCTTTTGTAGAGAACAATTCCCAGCGTTATGATATGACATTAAACTATTTTTACTTCTCTCAAGAGGCTGTTGAAGGCATAACCTATTATAAATATGTTGTTCTGATCATCGTTCTCCTTTCGGTAGCGATGATCCGCAACAGTTTAACGGATGTCGATCTGATTCTGATCGCTGTCTTCTTTAATCCGGTCTGCTGCGCTTTTCTGAATAAAGTCGACCCTGTCTTCTATCGGGCTTACGATATTCTGGTCAATCCGTTCACTCTGGTCTGGCTGCTAAATGAGTTATCGGTGCTGGCCCCGGTTAAACTCGCCAAGGCATTTGGCACGATCTTGCTGGCCTTATATCTGCTGTATTTCGGATCTGTCGAGAAACCGATCTACTATCATAAGTCTTTTAGACCCAGTGACGATTACAATATGGTCTATAAGATGACGCAGTCCGAACTGGAAGTCATAGACGCCGTTAAAAATGAGATCGATTATTACGGCGATGAAAACCCTGAAATCATCACTCACAACAAATTAACGCAGTCCATGCTGAAAGAGGGCAGATTCATATACGGCAGAGAGAATATCAGAAACAATGCCTGGAGCAAAGCGGAAAAGGAATTATATGCCATCTTCTACCCGGTGATTTATTTCGGAGACCCTGAGCAGCCCAAGGCTGATTATGATAATATGTGTCAGTATCTGCAGGAAGCGGATATACGATATGTTGTTCAGGACAGGCAGATAGAGTATTACGATAAAGAACAGAATATATGGTATTCCATGACTTACGTTGTCGATAAATGCGGAGAATACCCTATATTCGAAAACGACCGTTATGCCGTCTATCGGTTTGATTGGGAGAAATGAAATGAAAAGAATCAAAACAATTAGATATTTCTTGATTGAAATAACTTTTACGCTGGCTATGCTGGTATATATTACGAAGCTTCATGGCATATACTCGCCATCCAGTGAATTCGAAGTTGAATTTCTGAAAATGCTCTGCCTTCTGACGATCATTCTGATCTGGGCATTCGGTCCGATGCTGAACCGCTTTGTAATGCTGATTTTCGGCGGGCTGTATACCTTTTATCTGGTATCGCAGGATGTATATAAAAGAGCCTTCCAACAGTATTATCATTTTTCAACAGCAAAAGACCTGATAGGAGAGGTCTGGGGTGAAAAAGCAAGCGCTTTTGAATTTATTAAATTCAACGATCTGATCCCGTTTTTTATTCTTCTGGCGCTGTGTATCATTTTCTTCATTGCCTATCTTCTCCTTCAAAGAAAATGCATTAGTTTAAAAGTATCCATTCCTCTCAAACTTGTCGCTCTGCTGCTGATTATCCCGATGATGGGATGCTACCGGAATTATGAGCGAAAGGTTGACTATCTCAAGAGCGAGACCGATCAGTTCACACTTTACCAAAGTGAATTCTATAGCTTTGACATGATGCAGAACGTCAATGAGTTTGTCGAAAAATATGGCTTTCTAACCTATGCTTTCCGTGACGGACAGAAGTATTTGTCAAAGAACGTTTTTGATGGCAGCGAGCGCAAAGAGATAGCAGCCTTCCTGGCCGAACAGCCTCAGCAAACCTATTCGGAATACCATGGTCTGTTCGAAGGCAAAAACGCTTTCTTTATTCAGGCGGAATCGTTTATCAACGTCGCTGTTGATCCTGATTTAACACCGACTTTGTATAGGATGTTCAATGACGGCATCGTTATCGACGGATTTAACACACCGTTGTTAGCCGGTTCAACGAGTGATACCGAATTCATGGCAAATACTTCGGTCATCCCGGTAACGATGGGAAAATCAGTCTGCTATAACTTCTATGAAGACACCTTCCCGGTAACACTTCCGGGCACCTTTGCGAACTACGGCTTCAATCCGATCGTTTATCACAATAACTACGGCGAATATTATAACCGCACCAAATTCATGCCGACGCTCGGATATAAAACCTTCTTTGACTGCACCGGTATGGGGAAGGAAGACCAGACAACCGATTCGGAACTGCTGGAAGAAATGAAATGGATCTATTCCGGCACCAGCAATCCATATATGGCATATTGGATCACTTACTCCGGACATCAGCCGTATACTAAAGACAGCGTTGGTGTTACGGATGAAGAATGGGCGATGATCTATGACAAGTATCCGAATATCAGCGAAGAGTACGCTTCCTTCTTTGCTAAAAATATGGACCTGGACCGTGGCCTGGCTTCGTTCATGGAGACAATGGAAGAAAACGGCAAGTTGGATGACGTTGTGTTCATTTTCTACGGCGACCACATCGCAAAAGGAATCGATTATACCGCAGGCAGCGATTTTTACGAGCAGACCGGCATCACCTATAAAGAGGATAGTGAGTTCACCGGGCTCGTGTTCTACAATACGGCAACCGAAGGGTTCCACTATTATAAAAAAGGCACAGTTCTGGACCTGCTGCCTACAGTCTGCGATCTCTGGAATTTCGAATATGATACCAAATCTGTTTTTGGAAGAAACCTTCTGGACGACAGCTACCGCGGCTTCTATTTCTCGGAATTCGGAAACTGGATCACGAATGATTATGAGTATAATCCTTCTACAGGAGAGATCATCCCGTTGGTCAGTGACTCTTTAGATAATGAAAAGATCACTCAGGAAATGCAAAGAAGGATCAAAGAAAGAGAGATCTGCAATCAGATCCTTGAGCTTGATTATTTCGGTTCGGACGAAAACGGAAATTAATCCAGGATGTATTTGAAGTATTCTGCTTCGTCCGGATAGAATTTCAAGATTTCGTTATAAAAATACTCTTTGATAGCCGGTGAGTACTCACCGGTTTTTTCATAGATAACAACATGAACATCATCTATATACTGCGAGTACACTTCCTGGTATATTTCCTGTACCAGAGGTTCTGACCACAGAGCATTCGACAGAATATCGTAGATATGCTGGTATGGCTTATTGAAATACTGAATAGGATCGAACGTCACGATATAGCGTATGTAAGGGAGATCTCTCGGAAAACCATCTCTCAGATCCAGAATCGCGCTGTCGATCGTCGGTATTGTGTTCAGATCCGGAAGGTTTGCGTTTCGCAGAAGGTCATCATTGATAAAAGATGACCCCGAAGCAAGATACGCGGTTATGCCCTCGCCTTCGGTCAGCTCGTAAAGTTTCGATGAAAGCTGCTTTATATCGTCAACGCCGTAATTCTTGGGCTGTCTTCTGACGGTATTGATAAACGGAACGGGCTTTACCTGCGAGAAGATGACCAAAGTATTGGCTGCCAGAATGAAGGTCAGCAGCGCGATCAAAAATTTCGGATTTCGCTTTGGTTTTTCGGAAATGACATACAGACCTTTAATGAACAGCAGGGCAAGCGGAAGGACCACCATAGAATAGTGATGCTGTTCCTGGATCTGTATCTGCCACAGCATGATCAGCGGGAAGAAGATCTGCAGCACAGCGCTGACGACAAGACCATATTCCCTTTCTTTGAAGAAACTGTATAGACCGCAGAGCGAAAGCACCAGCAGCGGCAGAGAAAAGAACCCGACAAAAGCACCGAACTTGCCGGAATGATCGTAAGCTGCGTAAGCTTCGCTGAAACGGTTGCCCAGGACCATCAGCAGATAAGGCCGGAAGAAAAGCAGGATCACGATCAGAGCCGGCAGACCGGAGCAGATCATAAACCAAAGATTGCGCAGATGATTGCGGTTGCGCAGGAAGCTGAGCTCAAACAGATATTTGATCACATAAGACAGATAAAAGGCGACCAAAGGATATAAGCTGTATCTGCGGAAAAAGATCAGAATAAAGGTATAGAGATTTACTGCAAGATTATCGATCCAGTCGATCTCATTGAATGACTGATGCAGTGTTAGCAATACCATCATCATGAAAAACAGCGGCATGCCGACGTCCACTTCGCCATTGAACAGAACAAACCAAAGCGGATAAAAAGTCAATCCTCCGACCAGCATCAGTCCGGGACGGGTGTTGTATGTTGAATAGCACCAGATCTGCAGCAGAACAAACAACGGTACCACAAAAGAGATGAAGATACTGATGCAGAACCAGCCATAACCCGGGGAAACCAGCGTTATTCCCAGGGTCAGCAAAGCCGGAAGATACGAATAGTCGGCATGATTCATTGAATCATAGACATTTTTGAGCACAATAAACGGATCTTCCAGGAACCATTTTCTCAAATATAATGATCTGATCCAGTGGCCGGAATAATCGTAGGAATAAATCGTATTTTCGAGTTTAAAGAAAACGATCAGTATCATTACCCCGATCGCTGTAAATACGAGAGTATTTACGATCAGGTCCTTTAATCGAAATCTGAAAATATAATGGTATCTCTTCTTTCTGTTGAGCAGCAAAAAAGAGACGAGAAGAAGACAGGGGTAAATCATAAACAGAACGAATCTGTAAATATTTGCAAGTAGTCCGGACATATTATAATTATATGATATTTCGGGCGGCTGCATTAACCATTAATTATGGATGCCTGTTTGTGAAAAGACTGTTTTAGAAGTTATAATATTTAGTAAATATGATAATTGGTGATTATTTCTTTCAGATTCCCAAAGAACTGCCGAAACTGGAGATGCTGTCTTTCTATTATCTCATCTTTATTTTCGGCATTTTTCTGTTATCAAGAGTATTTAAAGCCAGGCTCCGCCCTTTTGTCCTGCTTGCGGCAAACCTGGCTTTTCTGTATTCCTTTTCCCTGTATCATCTTCTTCTGCTTTGCGAACTTGCGCTGGCCGGTTATCTGTGTTCACTGCTGCTGATCTACAAAAAGAAAAAGCCCTTCCTTTTCCTATCGGTTATTGTTATCCTCGCTGTTCTTTGCTTTTTTAAGTTCCAAGGATATTTTCATATCTCGATCACCATCCCGTTGGGCTTGTCATATGTAACATTCAAATTGATCTCTTATTATGCCGACGTCTATTCCGGAAAGACCCAGGGGACCCGGAATCCGGTATATTTCCTTGACTATGTTTTGTTTTTCCCGGTGATCACCGCCGGACCGATCAACCGTTTTGACCCATTCTATAAAACACTGAAAAAACCGCAGAGTTTCGATTATCGTTCTGCCAAAAACGGCGGGTTTCAGCTAATGCTGGGTATATTCGAAAAGAAGGTGTTCTGTGATTATCTGTCCGATGTCTCTTCCAGGGCTCTAGCGAGCGGTCTGGGAGGAATGAATACACTGCTTGCGGTGGTTCTTTATTCATTTATTATCTATCTGGATTTTGATTCCATTTCCAATATGGCGATCGGTTCAGCAAAGCTTCTCGGTTTTGAACTGCCTAAGAATTTCAACAGCCCGTACCTCTCTGCCAGCATCAGAGAGTTTTGGACAAAATGGCATATCTCCCTGAGCACCTGGTTCAGAGACTATGTATATATCCCGTTAGGAGGAAATCGGAAAGGGAAATTTAGACAGTATCTCTTTATCATTATTGTTTTTGTTCTTTCCGGTATCTGGCATGGTTCAACAATAAACTTTGTTCTTTGGGGCTTTTTGCACGGACTTCTCAGGATCATTGAAGATCTGGTGTTCCGCCCGTTCAGCGGTATAGGCGGAACAGGAAAGAAGATCATCAGACCTTTCGGGATCGCATTGAATTTCTTCCTGGTGACCTTCCTCTGGCTTTTCTTCCGTTATCAAACCATAGGCGAAGTTCTCACAATACTAAAGTCGATTCTAACCTTTAAACCTCTTTCGCTCGCCGAAATCGGTATGACCATCAACGAAAGATACTGGTTAGTCGTCATTCTGTTCTGCGTGTTTGTCACTGATTATCTCCGCAGCCGTTTTGATATGACCGAAACCTACGCAAAGCTTCCGTTCCCGCTGCGCTGGTTAGGATATGCACTGCTGATCGTCGTTTTCCTGATCTTTGGTGTTTATGGAGGTTCGCACGCGGCGAGCGACTTCATCTATCAGTTCTTTTAAAGAGGCCAGATTATGTTGAAAGAGATCAAAACAGTATTTCAGATCGCTATAAAAACATGTTTGATCGTTTGTCTGCTTTTCGGCAGCTATCAGTATCTGAACAGGGTTTTCTACAATCGCGAAGTCTATCGGGGAGAGACCCTGCACTCTTTGCCGGAAAACAGTCTGGACGTTTTGGTGCTGGGAAGTTCCCATGCCCAATATTCTTTTGTCCCTTCTTTCTTTTATCAGGAGACCGGCCTGTATTCACTGGTCCTGGGTTCTGCCTGCCAGCCTCTTGAAGTAAGCTATGAAATGCTGAAGGAAGCGCTGAAGACCCAGGATCCTTCGGTCGTTATCCTGGAAGTATTCACAGCCATGCCGCTGCATTACGGCTGTCTTGCTGATTCCTGTTACGTATTGGCGGAATACCAGATGACTGGTGAAGAGAAATACAATACGATCGGTTACCTGCCGGAAGAAAAGAGAAGTCAATATCTCAATGATTTCTTCACATATCATAACGATTGGAAGACTATGGAGGATATCGACCGTTTGCTTCCACGAAACGCCTTGAAAAAGTACGGTCTAGTTACCGGTGATTTTGGATATGTTTATCAGGCAGCTGATCTGCCGCCTGTTAACTGGTGGTATCCGCTGGATAATGGCGACGTGGAGGCGGTGCCGCTCGAAGAGAAAGATCTTGATTCCCTTAATAAGATCTACGATCTCTGCCAGAAAGAGGGTATAAACCTGTATCTATATAAGACCGCGATAGACGGTTTCGATGAAGAAAACAATGCATACCTGAACGGTGTTTGGGAATGGGCAAAGGAGAGGAATATCCCATATACGGATTTCTGTACTGAAGCGGATGACATGGATTACGCGCTCTGCATTCAAAGCGATTCAGCACACGCTTTTATTAACGGAGCCGGGCTGATAACACAGGTTCTTGCCGAACGCGTTCAAGTCAGTGATTCCAAGCACACCGAAGTGCCGGAATTAACAGAAAGATACACTGCCAACGGCAATGGCTACACGATGGAGTACCTTGCCTACGAATTCAACCCTTACCGCATCCTGAAAAGGCTGGCATCGGCCAGCGGGATGATCATGATCCGTTATAATTCCGGTGAGTATTTTGATGATCGGCTTGCTGAGTATTTGAGCAAAGTCATCGGAAAAGAGTTTGATCCGGACAGCGATCTCTACCTGCTAATGAATGAAGGCAGGATTATCGCGGAAAGTTCCGAACCGTTTAAAGAAACTGAAAGCGGGCATACGATCGAGTTTACAGCAGACGATATTCTTTTTGACGGAGAATCGACAGGCTGCAAAGGTTCTTTCAGTATCGCGTATAGTTACGACTCCCGTTTCCCGGTCGCTCATAGTTTTCAGATCAGCGGCAATGTCTGGGAAATAGGCTACGATTATTACACCAAACAGGAATGAATTTCCTGTTTTTCTTAATTTCCCTTTACGATCTAAAAACAGTATAATGATTAGTATGTTAAGTATTATTGTGCCCTGTTATAACGAAGAAGCAACTGTTGCTCTGTATTACGAGGAACTGAAGAAATATCTTCCTGAATTGGGAGAATATGAACTGCTGTTCGTTAATGACGGCTCCAAAGACGAGACTCTCAAAAAGTGTCTTGAAATCAAAGCGCAGGACAGTAATTGCAGGATTATTGATTTTTCGCGTAATTTCGGCAAAGAAGCCGCTATGCTGGCAGGTATGAGCGTTGCAAAAGGCGATTATGTTGTGATCACCGATGCTGACCTGCAGGATCCTCCAAAATTGCTGCCGGAAATGCTGAAGATCCTGAAAGCGGATGAACATCTTGACTCAGTTGCCACATACAGAGTCAACCGCAAAGGCGAACCTGTGATCAGATCCTTCTTTGCCCGTTGTTTCTATAAGCTGATCAATAAAATGATCGATATCAACATCGTTGACGGTGCTCGTGACTATCGTATGATGACTTCCAGGATGGTCAAGGCAGTCTTGTCGTTAAGCGAAGTTAACCGTTTTTCAAAAGGCATTTTCGCATGGGTCGGCTTCGAAACGAAGTATCTTGAATACGAAAACGTTGAAAGAGCTGCCGGAGAAACGAAATGGTCCTTCTGGAAATTGTTCAGATACGCTCTTGACGGTATTGTCGGTTTCACGACGATACCATTAAGACTTGCGACCATTGCCGGATTATTGGTCTCGGCTTTCGGATTTATTTATATGATCTATATCGTTATCAAAGCACTGGCGTTTGGTGATCCGGTAGCAGGGTTTCCGAGCCTGATCGTGATCATTACCCTGCTTGGCGGAATTCAGCTGATTGTGCTTGGCATCCTGGGTGAGTATTTGGCAAAAACATACATGGAAACAAAGCGTCGCCCGGTTTATATTATCAGAGATATCTTATAGAGTGAGCTCGTCGCTCTATTTTTGAAAGGTGGACAAACTACAGATTAAATTGTAGTATTGATTAGTTGGAAAGGAAGGTAATATGGGAGATTTGTTTAACAAATTATTTAAGGATAAAAAGAAACGCTACCTCAACCTTTTGATAGTGTTACTGCCGTTTTTGCTCCTGACAGGTTTCTTTGGCTATAAGACTGTTGATTCTGTCAGAAATCTGGTTCCGTCCGGAAACTCATCCGGTGCTAAGAAAGCGACTATTGATATTGATGAATACGATTATCATTTAAGGCATAATGCCACCGCTCTGCAGAAGGAGCTGTTCGAAGAACTCGATTCGCTTCTGAGACAGGATCCGGTCGATGAACAGGCAGTTGCGGAATCTGTCGCCAAAAACTATGTCGCAGATTTTTATACTTGGACCAATAAGTCCGGTCAGTATGATGTCGGCGGTATGTATTATGTATTCGCGGACTCAAGAGTAAACTTTTATTTTCAGGCCAGAGACCAGTTCTACCATTATCTCTCCACTTACATCAAAGAGTATGGTGCCGAGAATCTGATCGAGGTCACGGCTGTTAATGTTGAGGAATCGGGCCAAGCCGATCAGTTTACCGATGTCTTCGGGAGATCATACCCTGCCTGGTTTGTCAGAGTCAGTTTAACTTTTGGGGATCACCCGAACTTCCCATTCAGTGCCTTTGAACGATATATTAACATTCTAGTTGTTAAACGTGACAATGGACGTTTTGAAATAGCTCAGGCTTACGGAGATGAATGATGAACAAGCGTGAAATAATCCAGAAGAACGAGCTCAATCCAGCTCCCAAGCATAGTAAGAAAGAGAATAAATGGTTATTGCCTGTAGCAGCAACCCTGACTCTTCTTTCTCATATCGGACTGATAGTCATGATCCTTTGGTCATACCGCTATTTTGGCTTAAGCAAATCTACCTTTATTGGCATTATTTGCGCCTTGGTATGTCTTGTGATCATTATGGATATTATCTTCCTGGTGGCATTCCGGTATCGAGATAAACTGCTGAAAACCATTAATATCATCATGGCAGTCCTGCTGCTTGCCGGGACAGGCACCTCTGCGTATTATCTCAACACCATCAATAAAGTCGTTGACGATGTCACGGAAAACAGCGGAACTGAGCAGTATGAGACTATTACAGTTGTTTTCGCAACACACGAAGATAACAAGGATATCAAGGAAACAGCTGACCTGAAAGGAAAGAAAGTCGGTGTTATCAAGTCTTTCTCTCCTGATAGAATCACAGCTTCCACTTTAGGAAAAGACGAGCTTTCCAGACAGGGAGTAGAACCGGTTTATGTTGAATACCAGAGCACGAACGATCTTTTCCTGGCTTTGGCGGGTAAGGAAGTTGATGCCGCGATCTTCCAGCAGGGCTATCGTACCCAGTTCAATAATGAAGACGGATATGAAGAATATGTCGAGAAGATCGTTGATATCGGTTCATACGAAGAAAAAGTTCAGGTCGCTGATAACAAATCCGCGACTCTTGACCTTTCGTCCAACCCCTTTAACATCCTGCTGATCGGTCTTGCGCCGGAAGCCGGCGGAGGCGGATTACCGGATGCCATTATCCTCGCATCGGTCAACCCGCAGACGATGACCGTATCGATGGTTTCGATCGCCCGTGACTCTTACATCGATATCCCCTGTTACGGCGGTGCAAAGAATAAGATCAATGACACCGGTGCTGACCGTGCGTGTCTGATGGAATCGGTTTCCAACCTGCTGGATAAAGATATTGACCTTTATATGGAAGTCAACTTCAAAGGTCTTGTAGATATCATTGATGCATTAGGCGGCATCTGGATCGACTCACCGGTAGAATTCGTCGGTCAGAACTCTTCGACTGAACGCGGTAACTACACAAACAAGATCTATGCCGGCGGACAGTGGGTCGACGGTGAACACGCTCTGACTTTCGCCAGAGAAAGAAAGAGAATGCCGAATGGCGACTTCGACCGTCAGAAGCATCAAAAAGAAGTCATTATCGAGATCGTCAAGGGTCTGCTGAACCTGAGAGATGTCAATAAGGCCGTCAATATCATGAAGATTGCCGGAGATAATTTCTCGACAAACCTCTCTCTGAAGCAGATGACGGATGTCTTCAATTATCTTCTTAACGCAACCAACTATAACGGCATACCGAGTTTCGATATGATCGATATCCAGCAGTTGAGAATTACCGGTTATCCATCCTGGTTCTATAGTTATTCAATGCGTCTGCCGTTATGGATCTATCGCTTGTATAATGGCTCTATCGCAGAAACGCAGGAACGTATCGAAGATGTTCTCGGAGAATACAATGTTGATACGATCCAGCAGCCGTACTTATTCAAGTTCTTCGCTGACAGAAACTATGTCAGAGCACCGTTATACCACGAAACTTTCAACGAGGCTCAGATCCACGAAGAGATGCCTGCTTTCGTTACGAAGCTTACAGATATGACATATGCTGACGCAATGGCATGGGCTTCTGCTAACGGAGTTACTCTTAACGTAACATTCATTGCGCCGGATAGTCCGGAATACGTAGCTTCCGATGACGGATGGGTCATGTCCCAGAGCGTCAGATATGGTGCTTTAGTATCTGAAAACCCTGTAATCTCGATCACGGTCATGGGTTCTCCGATGTCCGAAGAAGACAAGGTTCCGAATTTTGTGGGCGGAAGAGTATCGGATGCTCAGTCCTGGTGTGATGCTAACGGAATCGCTCTGAATATCACTTGGTCGGAAACCAATGATTACACATTATCCAATACGGTCATCTCTCAGAGTGTTAATGCCGGTTCGGATAAGCGTAACGTTACCTCGATGGATATTCAGGCATACCAAGGCCCAGTCGCTGTTCAGGACCTTATTGCCGGAAAGAGCTACAACAATGCCATCGCGACTCTTGAAAGCTCTGGCTACAAAGTTGTATACACTCCGGATCCGGAAGGAGGAGTACAGGGCTATGACTGGTCGCCGGTCGCTGTCAATCCGGGTGATCAGATCACGCTTACAATAAAGAGCTGCAGAGAAGGGTATACGTTAAACAATGGCGTATGTGAACTGACTTCAGTACCGACTACTTCGCCTGAAACAACTGAATCACCTTCGCCAGAACCCGAACCTACAAAGACTTGCCCGGATGGAAGTGTAATCCCTGAAAGCCAGGAATGCAAAATAGAACCTCCATCAACTGAATCACCTTCGCCAGAACAACCGAGTACCCCGCCTGAAGGTGGTGGCGACTCCGGTGGTGGCGACTCCGGTGGTGGCGACTCCGGTGGTGGCGACTCCGGTGGTGGCGACTCCGGCGGCGGAGCATAACATCGATTTTGAGCAGAACTATGAAGTTCTGCTCTTTTCTTCAAAAGAGCAATCTAGATCCCCGGATTGCTTTTTATGTGATTTTATTGTGCAATTTAAAACATCAATTTCGACAGCTTGTAAAATCTTTTGGGAAATCTAAAAACGTTATCAGTATTTGCAAGTATAATAGTATTATGGTACCACAATTTGGCTTGGCAGAGATTCATAAAGTCGAGCTTATGATTTTGAAAGACATAGATAATTTGTGTCAAAAACACAAATTGAACTATTGCTTATATTGCGGCACTTTATTGGGCAGTATCCGTCACAAAGGCTTTATTCCGTGGGACGATGACGCAGATATCATGATGCCTTTACGGGATTGTCGACGATTTTTAAGCATTGCTAAAACAGAATTAAAGGGCAGGTATTTTATTTCCGAAATTCGCAGCGATGCCAACGCTATGGTCCCCTGGACGCAAATTCGCCGCGAAGGAACGGAATATTACCCGGAAGAGCATAGAAACATAGAATACCATAAAGGCATTTCTTTGGATATTTATCCGCTGATCGGTGCGTATGAAGGCATCTTCGGTAAGCTGCAGGTCTCTGCGATCGACGTTCAAAGGGCTTTGACAAGCCGGAATATGCGAAGAGCCGAAAACTATAAGACTATTCATCGTTTTGTTGCGGCACGAAAGATAATGGACTGTATGCCGAGATGGTTTTTATTAATGGCTAACAGTTTGATTGAAGCTTTATTCTGGCCGGATCCGGACAAACATGTATCCTGTGGTACGGTCGATGCTGCCAAGTTCTCAGGGAAATATCTGGTCAGGGACTGGAAGGAAAAAACAGATGGCGAATTTGAAGGCAGCAAATTCCCGATACCAAAAGAGTATGATCTGTTTTTAAGAACGATGTATGGAGATTACTGGAAACTGCCTCCTGAAGAAAAAAGGGTAAGCCACCACGCTGATAGCGTGGTCGTAACGATCAGTGATACGATTGCGGAAGAAATAGGGATAAAACCATGAAAACAGTAATAACATACGGTGTTTTTGATCTTTATCATGAGGGACATGAAAACCTCTTAAGACGCGCGAAAGCATTGGGAGATCGTCTGATCGTCGGAGTGACGTCGAACGAATTCACAAAACAGCGAGGAAAGCTTCTGCTTGCAGACAGTTTGGATATTCGTATGGCGAATGTTCGAAACTGTCCGTATGTTGATGAGGTTATTCTGGAAGATCATTACGGGCAGAAGGCTGAGGATATACAAAAGTATCGTGCCGATGTGTTTGTAGTTGGAGATGACTGGAAAGGTAAATTCGACTATCTCCGCAAATGGTGCGAAGTGGTCTATCTTCCCCGCACCCCCGGTATTTCTTCATCTTCTCTGCGTACTGCTCCCTATCCGAAAATCTCTTTCGGAGTCGTAGGAAGCGGCCGGATCGTCAGACGTTTTCTTGAGGAAATAAAGACTGTGCATGGTGGTGTGCATGCGGAGCAAATCTATAATCCGCATCGTGAAAGCGCGGAGAGAGCCGCGGCTGAACATCCGGATCTGTCTGTCTGTGACAGCTATCCGAATATGCTGAAACTGTGTGACGCTGTATATATTGCCTCTCCTCACGAGACGCATTATGCGTACGCAAAAGAAGCGCTGCAGGAAGGGAAACACGTTCTCTGTGAAAAACCTCTGGCCTTGAAAGAAGCTGAAGCCAAAGAACTTTTTGCGATCGCGGAAGAAAAATCGCTGGTTCTGATGGAGGCAGTCAAGACTGCCTATTGTCCGGGCTTTACCAGATTGCTCTCGATCATTGAAACCGGCTTTATCGGCGAAGTCAGGGACGTCGAGTGTTCTTTTACAAAGCTCACCGCTCCGGACGTCCGCGAGCGAACAGACACCGAATACGGCGGCGCCTTTACCGAACTCGCTTCCTATACCTTACTGCCGGTGCTCAAACTTCTCGGCTGCAAGGATCTGCAGGTTCGTTTTGATAGTCAGTTTGATGAAAATGGGATCGATCTGTATACAAAAGCATATATTTCAAATGGGAAAGCTTTATCCTGCGGAAAAACAGGCCTTGGCGTCAAAACCGAAGGGAGTATGATCGTAGCCGGTACAGATGGCTATATCCGCGTAGAAGCACCTTGGTGGAAAACATCCAGATTTTCGATCCATCATGAAGACCCGCAGGATATTCAGGACTTCAAAGTTTACTTCGCAGGAGAAGGCCTTCGTTACGAAATAGCCGAGTTTGTTGACCGCATTCAGGGCTGGCATACATCGGATTATCATTTAACAAAAGAGGAATCGATCACAATGGCGAGGATCTTTGAACAATATCTGGAATATCGGAAAGGACTGAGGGAAGAATGAAAAACGGAACGAGAGATTTCGTTTCGGCTCTTTCGCAGACGGTTTTGAAGGGGAAACGGGTCGATGAAAAAACCGGATATCTCGTAAATGAAGATAACTGTTCGGTCAATTTCGAACCTGTTTTCGTATCAAAAGGAGAGACGGTAGTATCTCAAATCCCGTTCCGTCTTTATTTCTATCACCCCGAGATCCAGACAGACCTTATTCATACATATGCCTATGATCCCGACAGTAATTACACGACGTATGATCCGGAGCTCTCTGTATTTACAGAGATCCGCGAGAAAACGATAGAGCAGGACGGTTATATCCGGCTTGTCTTTGAATGTAAGGAAGAAAAAGCCTTAACAGAATTGGTTCAGTTTCCGGACAGGAAAGAACATACACTGGTTCAAAAACCATACTTTGCAGAAGAGCAAAAGAGAATGGCAGAGAGACTGAGCACGCTGAGAGAAGATGAGGATACCTGCCTGCTTCTTCTGGCGGATACGCACTATGGGTACGGAAGCGTATTTCCGGAGTCTGCCGAGAATCTCAAAAAGCTCAGCCAGGAGATCCATCCGGAGGCTCTGATCCATCTTGGCGATCTGACGGATGGCGCACAGTCCACAAAGATCAGTATCGAAATGACAAAACGGGTATTACACGGATTGCAGGACTGCGGAGTTCCGGTCGAACTGTGTATCGGCAATCACGACGGAAACTACTTCCGCGGAAATAAGGATGTCTTCAGCAAGAAGCGGCGCGAAGATCTTTATTTGAACGGAAGAAGCGAAGACCGGAGAGTGGATATACCGGGTAAAGACCTGTCTCTGCTGTTTCTGTCAACTTTTGATCCGACGAGAAAGGAACGCTATGGTTTTTCCACACAGACGATCTGGAATTGTCTGTGGCTTTTAAAGGGAAAACCAAGAAAGAATAAACTGCTGGTCTTTTCACATGTTCCGCCGGTCGGAGAGATGCACTACTGGGATCCGCATATTCACAACAGCAAATGGATGATGAAACTTCTGAACCGCCATCAGAGACGGTATCACGATATACTTGCGTACATTCACGGTCATAACCATGCCGACAGCATTTACCGCAAGCAATCATTCCCGATCATCGGGATCGCCTCCAATAAGCCGGAGGATTTCCTTGACCGCAAGCCCGGAGGAACGACAACACCGCCGCGGAAACAGGGGGATGTCACACAGGAGTGTTTTGATGTGCTCCTGGTAAAGAAGGAGAAAGTGTATTTCCTTCGTTACGGAGCAGGAGAGGACCGGGCAGTATGATCCATTATGATCAGGAAACTCTCCGCAGGATCCAGCTCGTTCAGCTCGGGCTTCTTCAGGAAGCGGACCGGATCTGCCGCAAACATGATATTCCCTATGTGATCATTGCCGGCACGCTTTTAGGAGCGGTCCGCCATAAGGGCTTTATTCCCTGGGATGATGATGCGGATATCGCTTTGCTGCGGGAAGATTACGACCGATTCGCAGAAGCTTGTGCGGAAGATCTTGACACAGAGAATTTCTATTTTCAGGATCACCGGGTCACGCCCGGTTACCGTTGGGGATACGGAAAGCTGCGTCGGAAAGACAGCCTTTTTCTCCGCGAGCATCAGGAGCATATGCCTTATGAACAGGGAGTATTTATCGATGTTTTTCCGCTGGACGCTGTCCCGCAGAGCCGCATTGGAAGAACGCTCAAAAACTTCGAATGTTTTTTGATCCGCAAAACACTGTATGCTCCGGTAGGACGGGTTGCGGACAGAAGTGTTTTTAAAAGGAGACTGTATGACCTGCTGTCAAAGATCCCGGAACAAAGAGTCTTCGGACATCTGGAAAAAATGATCAAAAAAGCCGGAAATACCCAGTCTGAATGGGTCCGCATTTTAATGTTCCCGACACCGAATAAGGAATACGGATATCTGCGCCGCTGGTATCTTGAAAGAGAAAAGATCCTTTTTGAAGGGGTCCCGTTTTACGGCATCAAAGATACAGACGGATATCTGACATTTAAATTCGGTGATTATATGACTCTTCCGCCGGAAAGTGGAAGAAAGACACATCCAGTTTCACAGCTGAAACTGCCGGAGAAGATATGAATTCCGAGGAAATCAAAGAATTGCTGAAACAACAGGAGTACAGCATTTTTGGCACGGGATACGTATCCCGTATGCTTTTGCGCGCTTTAAAAAAACAGAAACTGTCAGATAATCTGCAGACTTTCTGCCGCAGCGAAGTCACTCCCGGTGAAACGTTTCAGGGCTACCCGGTGATCTCGGCGGAAAAAGCGCTGCAAAGCGGAAACCCGATCCTGCTCGGTATCCACGACGGAGGAAAGGGCTCTGTTGCCGGCGCTGACAAAATGATCCGCGCTTATCCTTATCTGAAAGACTGGCTGTTTGGCGATCCGCTGCAGAGACAGGTCATTTTGAAAACAGATGAAATACGGCAAAGACAGCCGCAGGACCAATATTGGATCGCGGCTCGTTATGCCGGAATTGAAGGGATCGCTGAAAACGATCCGGAAAAGAAAGAGATCTATCTGCGCGCAATGTCGATGCACTGTTCCCGGGAAACGGCGGAACAACGTTTAAGATCACTGGATGCATTGATGAAAGAGGCGGAGAAAAACGGTCTAGATCCCGAGAGACCTGTTGTTCTTGATACGGACTTCCGGGTCATTGACGGTCTGCATCGCCTGGCTGTTGCTGCCTGGCTGAATATTGATGAGATCCATGCGGATATCTATCCGTCAGACGACGTCTATTTGGATCTTTTCGGAGAAAAGAACCGGCTCAGTGAAGCGGCCTTGCGAAGAAACGGATTTAAAGAAACGGAGATCGAGTATCTCAGGGAGTGCAGGAGGAAATGCGGATGATAAAAGAATTGGTTACGTTGATCCTGCCGGTCTATAATGTCGCGGATTATATCGATCAGTGCATGGAGACGGTGACTGCCCAGACCTATCCCGATCTTGAGATCCTTTTGATCAACGACGGTTCAACAGATGACTCTTTGAGAGTATTGCGGAAATGGGAAGATGCGGATAAGCGTGTCCGTGTTATTGATAAAAAGAACGAAGGCGTTGCAGCAACGCGCAATCTGGGTGTTCACGAGGCGAAAGGCACCGTCATTGGGTTTGTCGATCCGGATGACTGGCTGGATCTTTCGTATGTTGAAAAACTGCTTTCAAAAATGCAGGAAGAGGACGCGGAATATGTTGAATGCGATCTCTGGCGCGTTGACGGAAGGACCGGCAAGATGATCTACCGTTCCTGCGGAAGTCGGATGGGCGTTCCCTATACGCACGAGGAACATATGAAATACGGTCCGACCGCAACATATAAAGCCCTGAGCCGTAAGGCTCTTTGGGATCGCTATGATCTGCATATGCCGTCCTGTTCCTTCGAGTCTCCGGCGATCTATTCGCTGATCCTGACACTAAGCAAAAAGAACTCCTATGTACCGGAGGCATTGTATTATTACCGCCGATTCCGCCCGGCTTCTTTGGTTGAGACAGGGTATTCCGCAGATCCTTTGCTTGGTGTGGAAGCGATGAATTTTCTGGTAAGCGAATTCAAACGCTGCGGGATCTACGACCAGTATAAAAGTGTACTTTCTTCCGTTGTTACTTACAGACTGAATGATATTCTTGCGATGCAATATCATCGTAAACCGTCTAATGACTTTCAAAAACTCGTAAAAGCTTACGAGGACCTGCGATCCCGGCTTTTTCCACAAAACCATCAGGAACGTTACGTGGTATTCGGGGGATATAATCTAAACCGCATCCTCCTCCATATGGACATGCTGCAGAATCCTGTCCTGCGTTTCAATTTCTGCAGTCTGATATCTCTGTCAAAGAAACGTGAGAGGACTTACCCGATTCATCACAAAAACCGTTATCGCGAGATCATGCTTGAGAAGGAAGAAAAACAGTCCTATTTCAGGACAATTGAGGAAATACGGCCGGCTTATCTTTTTATGGATCTTTTGGAAGAACGATTTGACATACTGGAAAGCGACTCATACCGAACTTTGAGTGATGCCAGAGAAGGAGCGGATGAACAGATCGAAGGAAGAAGAATCCCGCGAAACAGCAAAGAATGTACAGAACTGTGGAAAAGAAGTTTTGATCATTTTTTCGGTTCAAATATTGAGATCCTGCCTCAACTGAAGGTTATTGTTTTGGAAAACTATTTGAGCGAAAAAGTCGGGGATCCGCACGGGCAGAAAGACTTTCCTGAAATCGGAAAGATAAGGGAAACAAATGCCGTTTTGAAGGATTACTACGCATTTATCAAAGAGAATTACCCACAGATCCAAGTTGTTCATACATCTGACCTGTCGCTGTACTATACTGATACGCACTTTGAATACGGAGCTGTGCCTTCTCATCTAAACGAGATCGTGAATCAGCAGATCGCAGAAAGAGCGGGAGAGTATCTATGATCAAACAAAAAACATACAGAGTATTCATCTGGGGCGTATCCGCAATCTATAATCGGCATTTGCTGAATCTTAAGTACAGAGAAGATCACGGTGAAATCGAAGTCTTAGGAGTCTATGACCGCGATATCTGCTGCGGAAGCAAATTGGATGGCTATCGGCTAGTCAGAAAAGAACAGATCGTGGAGACTCCGCACGATTTTGTAATCGTGATGGCAAAGTGGACAGAAAAAGTGATCACCGAAGAGTATCTCGAACTTGGCGGTAAGCGGGAAAAGATCCTTCCTTACCGGATCCTGGATGTTCCGGGACTGACATTAGAACAGTATGAAACGATAAGGAACGCGCATTTTTCCATTATTTCAAGTGACTGTTTTGGCGGTATGCTGTCCCACACATTGAATCTGCCGTTTTTGTCTCCTTTTGTGAATCTGTGGATCGAATCGGGCGATTATCTCAAAATCGCCGGCGACTTGAAACACTATATGAGTATTGCTCCCCGATTTGTCCGCTTCCAGGAAGCGATGGGACCGTTTGACGAAAAACAATATCCGGTTCTGAAGGTGGGTGATGTCACTCTCTACTGCAATCATGACCGCGATCCGGAGGAGGCGATCGCAAAATGGGAAAGACGGAAACAGCGCATTAATTACGGAGCGCTGCTGCTGACCTCTCTGGTGAACGACAGAGATGCTGAAAAGAAATTGAAGCTATACAAAGGTTATACGCGTAAAATGATCTTTACCGGTTATCCTGATCCGGAACCGGATTCCATATACTTACCTTCCGAAGGAAGGCAGCCTCTTGATCAGCTGCACCGTTCAGTAACCGAACCGGGAAGCATGTTCGATCTCTATTCGCTCTTTTTTGGAAAAGTGAAATACCGCCGCAGTATGGAGGGCTAGAAGAAATGTTAACCACACGAACGATTGCAATATGGGGAATGGGCGTATTCGGTCAGAAAATGCTAATAGCGCTTAAGGAATACTATTCCGATGTTTATTCTGTTGCTGCTTTGTTTGACAGATCTCCTAAAAAAAGCGGAACAGAATACGAAGGTCTGTTGATCAAGGAACCTTCAGAAATAAAGAAAGAATATGCTGCGGGTTTGTTTGAAGCAGTAATGGTCTGCATAAAATTCGGAGACGCAAGAACCGAAGCCGTCCGGAGTTTGCAGGAATGGGGCATTCCGTTGTTTTATCCCGGGACTGAAGACAGTTTTACGGATCATACGCAGTTTGAACAGACAGAAAGTCCGTCTTATCAGATAGATCAAAAAGGGTACGATGTATGGGAATTCACGAATATATTCGGAATCAAAGCACTGCATTTTGATTCGGAATCTATGTTTCTGTTCAACGGAGAAGGAAAAGTGTTGCTGGAACAATGGGATGCGTATCCGGAAGATGAGCAATACGCATTACGCTTATATTTCCCGATCCGGTTCGATCAGCCGCCGGCTGAAAAAGTCATGTTAAGAGGTGAATGGTGTATTCTGACAAAACTGTTCGCAGGAAACTACTGGCACTTCGTGAATGAAGGAATGGATTGTGTAGCATTGCTTGAAGGAGCCGGTTACACAGGAAAATATCTGGTTCCGGATTGCGACTTCAATAAAGAGCTTCTTGTAATAATGGGGATCGATGAGAACCGTATCTGCTCAGCTGCTGGCCTGGACAACGAAACTGTTTATCAATTCGAGAAACTTGTTTTTTGCCACCAAAGGAAAAGAAACTATCGGGAAAGCGCAGATGTTCTGTCCCGCGTTGGAGACAGACTGAAAAAACACCTGAAAACTGATTCGAGCCTGCCAAAAAGGATCCACATTAAACGGATCGGTTCGCGAAAACTTCTGAACGGCGAAGAGATCAGCAGTCAATATGGATTTGTGACGATCATCCCCGAAGAATACAGTGTAAAGGAACAAATGGAGTTCTTCTACAATGCAGATATCGTTTTAAGCGAACATGGCGCGAATTCAACCAATTACGTCTGCATGAGACCGGGTTCGGTATTTGTAGAAACGTTCAACAATTCCTGGAAGTATCCGTTTAATCTTTACGGAACTTATGCATGCGGAATTCATTATCTGCCCGTAAGTGATCTGAAACCGGCAGATAATGATCCGCAGGGGAAAACAAAAGATTACAAAATCGACGAGACAATGTTGCGGACATCGATTGAAAACGCAATCTTGATTAGCAAAGGAGACAAGCTTCTATATGACAAAAGTATCCGTAATCATTCCGGTATATAACACAGAAAAATACCTTCCGGCCTGCCTGGAAAGTGTGCTGTCACAGACTCTTCCGGACCTTGAAGTCATCTGCATTGATGATGCTTCACCGGATCGCTGCGGGCAGATCCTCGATGAATACGCCGGGAAAGACCAAAGGGTAAGAGTCTTTCATCTTGAAGAAAACCACAGGCAGGGATACGGGCGCAATCTCGGCATTCAAAACGCAACCGGTGATTATCTTTATTTTCTTGATTCAGATGATATGATCGAGGCCGATGCTTTGAAAGAACTCAGTGAGATTTCGGATCAAAAAAACCTGGATGCCGTGTTTTTTGATGCGCAGAATCACTTCGAATCCGAAGATCTCCGAAGTGTATATACACCTGCTTTTGAGGATCGGAAAGGAACATATCCGGATCATCCGGTCGAGGGGAAAGAACTCTTTGATCTGTTTATGGAACAAAAGGAATGGACCTGTTATCCACAGCGTATTTTTTGGAGACGCAGCTTCATCCTTGAGGAGGGCACACTCAATCCTGTAGGATCCGAACACGAAGATGAGTATTTCGCATTCGCCGGAATCCTAACGGCAAAACGGGCTATGTATATTCCGAAGCAGTATTTCATTCTGCGGATCCGCCCAAACTCCGTAATGACCAGCAGGATCCTTCCGAAGAATTTTCATGGTTATTTAATGAATTATTACTGGATGAGCCGTTTTGTTGCGGAAAGAGATCTGCACACAAAGGCCGGAGATCTGAATATCATCCGCATGTATGAACGCTGCTGTACTTTCTATGACAGACTATCCGGTGAATTTGACCTTCGCGAAATCTGCAGCCACAGGGAATTGGATAAGATCCTGTTTGAATGTTTCGAAATACATCTCAAAGCAAAAAAACAAATGAGTATGATCGATCCCGGCGTAATGGAAAGAATCCGTTCCTGTGCGCATCTGTATATTTACGGAGCCGGCATTGTTGCGGACAAATTTGCCAAAGAGATCCTGATGCAGAAGGATATTCCTTTAGATGGTTTCCTCGTCACCGAAACAAAAGGAAATGCTCAGATCTTATACGGGAGAAGAATACAGGCTTTTGAAAGCACAAAACTGCCGGAAGATTCCCTGGTCGTGGTTGCCGTCGGGAAAACTCTGCGAAGCGAAGTGTGTGCTATTCTGGAAAAGAGCGGCGTTAACTGGATCTATTACCGTGACCAGGAGTAAAACACAGGTTTTTTGATTCTATGACAGAACTGGAATATGTCCTGAAAAACTTTGATAAGCACTTTTCTCCTTTTTGCGGAAAGAAGATCCTTTTGCATGGATCAAGGGAATATGCAGAGAACATTTTGTCTGCATATGATGAAAAATACCATTTCCTCGGTATTATGACTTCAGATCCGGTACACGAAGACCTTTTCTGCGGGAAAAGGATTTTCCACGAGTCTGATCTGGCGGAACTGCAGCCAGAGATCGTCATTTTTACAGAAAGAGTAAAATATGAAGATCTTGCGTATCAGCAGATCATTCTATGTCCGGAGTGCAGAGATACGCTTTTGTACAATATGTACGGTGTGGATGAAAGAAGAGTCCGGGAAGAGTATGAGTGTATCACCGAACTGTCAAGGTTGGTCCGCGCAAAGCTTTTGAAGGAGAATGACGTCATTGGTTTCGAAGTAATGGATGTCTTCTTTTCTCAGGTGGACGGAGAAATCGACAAGCCGCAGCGCAGAGCAATGCGAGTCTATGAAGAAGCCAGAAAAAAAGGAAAAAAGGTGTTTTTCAGTCTGCGTCGTTCATTTGATCAGAAAAAGCAGATCAAAGCGCTGGAGGACTGTGGGATCCGCGAGATCCCCGGACAAATCGAAGTCATCAGCCGGGAGGGTGAAGACCTGTCTTTCCGCAGGATCTGCGATATGTTTCCCGGCAAAAAGACCGTGTATTTTGGTCAGGGCTTCGTAAATGAGTATCTATTGCCGAAGTGCTACGGGATCACCCCTGTTCGGGTGTATACCTATGCGATCCCGTTCGATGTTCCGAATTCTCTGGATACGATATTGCGGAACGCGTACAAGGAGACGAGCCGCCAAAAAGATACAACCCGGATCCTTTATCAGGAAATCGATCTGTACGATGTAATATCCTTTGATGTTTTTGACACTCTTCTTCAAAGAACAGCCCTGCTTCCGGAAGACGTTTTCAGACTGCTGGCCAAACGTTTCTGGACGGATCCAAGGGAACAGAACAGGTTTGTTGAATGCCGGATAGACGCACAATACAGCGGGATATATCCGACTCTGGAGGAGATCTATAACAGCGTTGCCGCATCTTTGGAACTCAGTGAAAGCGAAAAAGAGCTTCTTCTGGAGCAGGAGCTCGACATCGAAAGAAGCGTGATCTGTTGCCGCAGACATATGACAGATATAGTTGATTACGCGATCAAAGCAGGAAAAACGGTCGTCGCAACTTCCGACATGTATCTCGGCAGCACGATCCTGAATGATCTGCTGAAAGAAAACGGATATCCCGATTTTGAGAGGATCTTTGTCTCTTGCGAGTATCGGAAGGCAAAAACGGACGGGCTGTTTGATGAACTCGGAAATGCGTATGCCGGAAAAACGATACTTCATATCGGCGATAACCCAAAGGCAGACGGCATCGCGGCAGAAAAAACAGGCTTTGGATATCGTCCGATCCGATCGGCGCTGCAAAAGGCATGTGACTGCGGATATGAAGATGTGATCCGTGAAGAACATGATCTGGCTGAACGCTGTATGATCGGCCTTTGCGTGGCGAATGCTTTCAGCGACCCGTTTGAACCGGATATGATCGAAGATCTGAATGATGGGGAAAGACTGACACGGTTTGCGTCCATGAGCGTCTTTCCGATCCTGATCGGATATATTTGTTACTTGAACAAGATGTCCGCCGGTTATGACAGAGTACTGTTTTCGTCGAGAGACGGACTTATCCTGTCTGAACTCTACAATTACATCCGATCAGCCAAACATCCCACGCTGCCGGAAAGTCTGTACTTTTACTCCAGCCGCCATGCAGCATTCCAGACATGCATGGATAATCCGCAAACGATCGGCAACACATATCTCGGTAAGGAGCAGACGCTCCCGAGCTTTGTCAGAAACGTTTACGGAGTTGAGCCTCTGCCGTGTGAGCAGAACATCGGGAAAGAAGAGTATGTAAGACTTCATTGGGATAAGATCTGTGAAAAGGCGGAAACCGCCCGGGCTAATTACCGAAAATACCTCCGGAACCATGGCCTTTCCGGTGACAAACGGTATCTGTTTACAGATTTTGTTGCGATCGGAACGACCCAGCATTATCTGCAGAAGTTTTCCGGAATAAAACTTCATGGATGTTATATCGCCTGTCCGCTTTACGGAGAACCGTATGAAGCTGTTGATTATTATATCGATTTTGGTGATGACTTCTTTATTACGAACTTCATGGAGATGGAATATATCATGACTTCCATGGAGGCTTCGCTTGATTGTTTCGATGAAAAGGGGCAGCCTGTTTTTGCGAAAGAAGTCCGCACAGAAGAAGATCTGCAGCGGATCAGGACCGTACACGAAAATATCCTGAAACTGGGAAAAGTGTTTTGCGATGTTATCTATGAAAAAGACACAGAGATCGATGCTGAATTGACAGTAAAAATGTATGCAGCTGAAGGATATCATGGAATAGTGAAAGAAAGGGGATACGATGACTGGGTCAAACAAGTCTTATAGACGGATCCTGGAACTCGTCAGTGAGTATGGGAACATCGATTATGATGAACTGATCGCGGATGAAGACCGTGATGTTTTGCTGCAGCTGAGTTCTCTCCGTCATAGTCTGCTGAGCTGGTATCCCTTCCCGAAAGAGGCAGAGGCTCTGGAGATCAATGCCGGATGCGGAGCTTTAAGCGCTTTGCTGCTGGACCGGTTTGACCGGGTCGATCTGTTCGAGGAACACGATGCAGCGAGAGAAATACTGAAACAACGTTTTCCGGATATGACCGGACGTGTTCTGGAAACACTTGAGGAAGTTGACCGCAAGTATGATTTTGTATTTGCGCTCGATCTGCCGGCTTTCTATCAGGGGAAACTCGCACAGGTTTTGGAAGACGCCCATGATCTGCTGAAAGAAGGGGGAATACTTTGTGTCGGGTTCCGGAACCGGAACGCCTCGAAATACAGCTGCGGGTCTGTTGATGATATTGTCAGGGAACCCTTTAAAACCGACAGCCTTCTTTCGCTTTCGGAATTCAATAATGCAGCCGGTTCTATGTTTGAAAATATCGAGGTGTACTGTCCGTTTCCGGATGCACTTTACACGCAGGCTGTTTACCGGAGCGGCTGCATGCCGACATCCTCGTTTGCTGACAGAGTTCGCGCCTTTGATCCCTATAACAGTCCGCTGATAAAAGACGAGAATGAGGAATTTTACTATGCAATAAAGGATGGAACGCTTCTTGAAAAGAGTGATTTCTATTTGGTTTTTTTGAGCAAAAGACCGCTTTCCTGTCCGATCGAACGAGTTATATTATCTCCCGACAGAGGAGAACATTCCTTTATGACGATTTTCGAAAAGGACAGAGTTTACAAAAAAGCGATCAACGCCAAAGGCAGTTCCTATCTTGAGGAGAGCGTGAGAAACGCTGATAAACTTCGTGAACGCGGGATCGACGTCGTTCCGCAGTCTTTTGAAGATAAGAAACTGATCATGCCCTATGTCCATCAAAAAGCATCGCTGGATGAAATAGCGGATGCGGCGGCGGCAGGAGATGACACGCGCATATTGCGTGTATTCGATCAGATCTATAAAGATGTGTGCCGTTCATCAGAAACCGCCGGGGAGCCGGATCCGGAAGTATGGGGAACAGAAGATGATTCCAGTCCGGTCCTGAAAGAGGCAATGATCGACATGATCCCTTACAATGCATTCCTGACAGAAAACGGGCTTTGTTATTACGATCAGGAATTTGTCTGGGAAAATACACCTGCAAATTATGTCATGTTCAGGGCGGTGCGCTATACTTCCATTCATTTAGGTCCTCTCTTTGATCCCTGGCGGGACCTGCTCCTCGCGCGTTACGGAATCAGCGAGACACTGTATGAGATCTATCTGAAAAAAGAAAACGCATTCGTTGACAGAAACCGGCGAAGAGATCTCTATCATCAGTTTTATGACTGGACATATATTTCGCCTGAACGAATAAAGAACAACCGTCAAATGCTGATGCATTCCGATGAGGACGAAGAACTGCAAAAGATCCACGCGATCCAGCTGACGCTCTTGAAAAAATTCGACGCGTTCTGCAAAGAAAACGATCTGAAATACTTTGCGTTGCACGGTACTTTACTTGGGACGATACGTCATCAGGGGTTTATCCCCTGGGATGACGATATCGACTTGGGCATGACGCGGGAGGACTACGACAAGCTGGTGGAACTATATGTAAACCGGCCGGGGATCCCATATCTTCAATCAATGGGCAGAGAAGGCAGGATCTTTCACGGAGGATATGCGAAATACCGGGACGAGAATTCGGTCGCAGTCGAGGAGCGGAACCGTTATATCTACGGCCATAAAGGGGTGTCGATCGACATCATGCCGTTAGACCGCTGCCCCGAAGATCCTGCTGAACGGAAAAAGCTGCAAAAGAAGATCACGGAGATCCAGCGCTGTATTTACGCGAGATGCTATTCCAAACCGGCCGGATTATTCGATGATCTGCCGGCGAATAAAATGCTTAAATACTATCTGTTTGGCAGCCATATTCCTTTGCGGTTCCAATATCCGGTCCTGAATCATCTGTTCCGAAGTGTTAAGGATTCGTCGTTGCGGACGATCCTGGCATGTTACTACGGCGAAGTTGAAAACCGGAATCTGTTCCGGGAGAAGGACCTGAATGATCTGGTTCTTATGCCCTTTGAGGATACGATGATTCCGGTTCCGAGAAACTATCACCAGTGGCTTCTGCAACGCTATGGAGAAAACTATCTGTATCCGCCAAAGATAAAGAACAGAAAGCACTCGAACCTGTTTATTAAACTCGATGATTCCTATAAACTAAAGAAAGGAGACGAGTGATGGAGAAAGTACATGTCGGTCTGCTGATGGGAGTCTTTGACCTCTTTCATGTCGGACATCTGAAACTGATCCGCAACGCGAAGGAACGCTGTGAGTATCTTCGGGTCGCGATCCTCTCGGATGAGTTGGTAATGGAATATAAAAAACACTATCCTGTCATTCCGGCAGAAGAGCGGAAAGAAGTCCTGGAAGCGCTGCGCGATGTTGATGAGGTAGTGATCATTGAAGATACCCCGTCACGTCTGACGGAGTATGACCGGCGACCTTTCGATGCGTTCTTCTCCGGAAATGATTATGAGGGAAATCCGTACTGGATCTACGAGCAGCAGGAGCTGCGCAAGCGCGGTTCAGATGTTGTGTTCTTCCCTTATACGGAATCACAGAGCACCACAAAAATCATCAGCAAAATCAGAAACACAAAGTAACACCAAGCACCACAAAGAAACATTAAGCAACACAAGGCGACACGAGGTAACAAATGAAAGTACTAGTAACCGGGGGAGCTGGATTCATCGGCTCGCACCTGTGCAGGAGACTGCTCGAGCAGGGGGATGAAGTCTTCTGCTTGGATATCTTCTATTCCAGTGCGCGAAGAAATATCGCTGATCTGGAAAACGATCCGCATTTCCATTTTCTTGAGAAAGACATCGAAGACCCGATCGATCTGGAAGTCGAACGTATTTACAATATGGCCTGTCCGGCAAGCCCGGTCCACTATCAGAGAGATCCGGTAAAAACCGCCCGCACAAGCGTGCTCGGCGCCATCAATATGCTGGAGCTGGCAAAAAGAAATCATTGCCGTATTCTGCAGACGAGCACAAGCGAGATCTATGGGAATCCGCTGGTTCATCCGCAGAAGGAGAGCTACTGGGGCAATGTCAATACGATCGGACTGCGTTCCTGCTATGATGAGGGAAAGCGGATGAGTGAAACACTTTTCTTTGATTATCATCGTCAGTACGGTGTTGATATCCGTGTTGTCCGTATTTTTAATACATATGGCCCGTATATGGCAGAAAATGACGGCCGCGTTGTTTCCAATTTCATCGTGCAGGCGCTTCGCGGCGAAGACATCACGATCTACGGAGACGGCTCCCAGACGAGATCTTTCTGCTATGTGGACGACACCGTCAGCGCCTTGATGAAAATGATGGAAAGCGATTTTACCGGTCCGGTGAATATCGGAAATCCGGACGAGAGGACTGTAAAGGAACTCGCCGAAAAGATCGTTGAAATGACATCGTCGGTCTCAAAGATCGTTTATAAAGGCCTGCCATCGGATGATCCGGTTAGACGCAGACCGGACATCTCGCTCGCGAAGGAAAAACTGCACTGGCAGCCAGTCGTTTCACTGGAGACAGGTCTGCAGCGAACGATCGAATATTTCAAAAAGGTTATTTAAGTGAGGATACGGAATGTCGGAACATCACGTGCATATTGATGCAAATCCGAAAAGAGTCGATCTGCAATTGCGCGACGTGTGGCGTTACCGGGATTTCGTCTGGTCGTACACGCGTACGCATTTCGCAAAAAAATACAAACAGACCATCCTTGGACCGCTTTGGCTTTTAGTTAACCCGATGATCAACGCCCTGATGAACCTTTTTGTTTTCGGTATGATCGCCGGGATCGGCACAAGCGGTATTCCGAAACTGCTCTTCTATATCGCCGGTCAGGGGATATGGGCGTTTTTCGCGTCGATCGTCGGAGCCTGTGCTTTTACCTTTGCCGCAAATGCGCATCTTTACGGGAAGGTCTGGTTCCCCAGACTGTGTATCCCGGTATCTTATATCATGACTTCTGCTGCGGAATTTCTTATCCAGATGGTACCGTTTCTTTTATGCGCGGTCTATTACGCTCTGACCGGGACCTACGTCATTCGCTGGAGCGGATTGCTGCTGATGCTGCTTCTTCTGCCGTGGCTTGGAGCTCTCGGACTGGGTGTCGGTATTCTTGTCTCCAGCATGACCACAAAATACCGAGATCTCGGTCTGCTTGTCGGACTGGTCATCCGTTTCTGGATGTACGCAACGCCGGTCGTTTATCCGCTCAGCGAAGTACGCTACAGTTTCCTGCAGAAATGGATCCGCCTGAATCCGGTAACCGCAGTTGTGGAGCTCTTCCGGCATTTCCTGTTTGGTGTCGGAGAGGTCTCGCCGGGAATGATCGGATATTCTCTCGTTCTGACAGTGCTGATCCTCGCTGCAGGCATCTTCAGTTTTAACCGGATCGAAAGATCCTTTATGGATACGGTGTAATATGGAAAAGAGCTGGATGATCGATATCCGGAATGTGGATAAGCAGTACCGGATCGGACAGATCAACGGAACAACGCTCCAACATGAGCTGCAGAGCTGGTGGGCGAGAAAACAGGGCAGGGACGACCCGAACCGCAAGCTTTCCAGCAAAGGACAGTATGGAGATCTTTTCTATGCCCTGAAAGACATCAACCTGCAGATCGCACCCGGCGAAGCCGTCGGCATCATCGGCGCCAACGGAGCCGGCAAAAGCACGCTGCTGAAACTCATATCGCGCATCACTTCGCCCACGACCGGAACGATCGACATCGACGGACGGATCACGACGATGCTGGAAGTCGGCACCGGTTTTGACGGAGAACTGACCGGAAAGGAAAACATCTATTTCAACGGTACGCTGCTGGGAATGCGGAAGGAGGAAGTCGATGCTAAGATCGATGAGATCATTGCCTTCTCGGGACTGGAAGAATTTATCGACACACCGGTCAAGCGTTATTCCAGCGGTATGTATATGAAACTCGGATTTGCGGTCGCGGCGCATCTGAACAGCGAGATCATCATCGTCGATGAAGTGCTGGCTGTCGGTGACAACGATTTCCAGAATAAATGCATCCGCTATATGAAAGAGGCATCTTCCCTGCACGGAAGGACCGTTCTTTGCGTCAGCCATAATATGCAGCAGATCCGGAAACTCTGCACCCGCTGTGTCGTCATTGATCAGGGACATCTGATCTTCGACGGTGATCCGGAGGAAGCGATCCGGATCTACCTCCACCAGTCCATCCGTGAGGAGCTGATGATCGACTATAAAGACGTTGCCCGGCCGTCCTGGCTGACGGACCAGCCTTTATTCCTCCACTCGGTCTGTTTCCTGAACCATGAAAACAACCTTTTCAGTGATGCAGAAAAAGTCTGTATCAGAATGGTCTGTTCTGCAGCAAAGGATATAATGGGCGTGTCGCTGCGGATCGAGATACGCGATACCTTCGATGAAGCGATCGGCACATTCATTCTTTACGATATCGCCGATCTTCACGAGGGCGAAAAGAAAGAGATCGTTCTGGAATACCCGGTAAAGGACTTTGCGGACGGCGTCTATAATGCTGTCTACAACTTCTTTGTCAGAGATGAGCTTGGAAACAATCTGAACATTGAAAATGTGCCCGGACTTTCCTTCCAGGTAAAACGGATCCGTGCGGACGGTGAGCTTGCATGGGACCATCACTACTGGGGAAATATCGTTCTGCAGGGCGCAGAGATCCTGCAGATCACCGATGCGGATATTCCGCTGACTTAAGAAGAGATCTTCGAAAACGAAGATCTTTTTGTATACGGAGAAAACCTCTGTCCCTTTTTGACAGTTATGTAGATAATAGAGAGTAAGAAAAAGAAGGTTAAAAAGATGAACAGTCAGTATTTGAACGGTCTTTATCAGGAACTGGAGAACAGGTATCCGGAACAGAAAGAGTATCTGCAGGCGGTCCGTGAAGTCTTCTCGTCGATCGATCCGGTCCTGGAAAAACATCCGGAATATGAAAAGGCGAATATCGTAGGCAGAATGATCGAACCGGAAAGGATCGTTATTTTCCGTGTTCCCTGGACAGATGACAACGGCAGCGTTCAAGTGAACAGAGGATACAGGGTGCAGTTCAATTCTGCGATCGGACCTTATAAGGGCGGGCTCCGTTTCCGGGAGAACGTAAACCTCTCGATCCTGAAATTCCTTGGCTTTGAACAGGTATTCAAGAATGCCCTGACCTCTCTGCCGATGGGCGGAGGAAAAGGCGGATCGGATTTTGATCCGAAAGGAAGATCCGACCGGGAAGTCATGGCATTCTGCCAGAGCTTCATGACGGAACTGGTGAAATACATCGGTCCGGACAGCGATGTGCCGGCAGGAGATATCGGTGTCGGAAAAAGGGAGATCGGTTATCTGTACGGACAGTATAAAAGGCTGACCGGTGAATGGAACGGTTCTCTGACCGGAAAGGGACTGACATACGGAGGTTCTCTCGGCAGAACGCAGGCGACCGGTTATGGACTTTGCTATTTTACGGAAGCCTATCTAAAAGACAACGGAATGAGTTTTAAGGATCAGAATGTCGTGATCTCCGGGTCGGGCAATGTTGCGATCTATGCTGCTGAAAAAGCGAAGCAGCTGGGCGCGAAAGTCATCGCGATGAGCGACTCGGACGGATATGTATATGATCCCAGTGGAATAGACATCGAAACCATCAAGATGATCAAGGAAGGAAAGAGAGACCGGATCTATAAATATGCTGATTTGGTACCTGCTGCGGAATATCACGAAGGATGCAAAGGAATCTGGACAGTCCCGTGTGATTTTGCGATGCCGTGTGCCACACAGAATGAACTGGATCGCGATGATGCGGAAGCCCTGATCAAAAACGGATGCAAAGGGGTCTTCGAAGGCGCAAATATGCCCAGCACGCCGGAAGCGATCTCGCTTATCCAGAGCAGCGGACTGCTGTATTCTCCGGGAAAAGCCTCCAACGCCGGCGGAGTTGCGGTATCCGGATTGGAGATGAGTCAGAATGCCCAGCACCTGAACTGGACGTTCGAAGAAGTCGACTGCAAACTGAAAGAGATCATGATCAATATCTACAAGAATTCCAGAGATACTGCCGCAGAATACGGAAAAGAAGGCGACCTGGTTTCCGGTGCGAATATCGCGGGATTCGTCAAGGTCGCAAACGCAATGCTTGAACAGGGCGTTTGCTGACGTGAAGTATGTATAACGCAGGAAGGAGACAGGGAATGATACGTTTTAATGTTCCGCCGTATACCGGCAAAGAACTTGAATACATGAAAGAAGCTATCGCAAACCGTAAGATCTGCGGTGACGGGCCTTTTACCAAAAAATGCAGCGAATGGATCGAACAACGTTTTGGCACAAAGAAAGCGCTGCTAACAACCAGCGGTTCGACAGCCCTTGATATGGCAGCACTACTCTGTGATATTCGGCCGGGCGACGAAGTCATACTGCCGAGTTTTACTTTCTCCAGCACGGCGAACTCTTTCGTTTTGGCCGGGGCTAAACTCGTCTTTGTGGACATCCGTCCCGATACGATGAATATCGATGAAAACAAGATCGAAGAAGCGATTACTGAGAGAACTAAGGTGATCGCTCCGGTTCATTATGCCGGCGTAGCATGTGAAATGGATAAGATCATGGAAATCGCTCACAGATATCATTTGAAAGTCGTCGAAGATGCCGCGCAGGGCGTGATGAGTACTTATAAGGGCAAGGCTCTCGGAACAATCGGCGATTTCGGCTGTTTCTCCTTCCATGAAACGAAGAATTACTCCATGGGAGAAGGCGGAGCCATCCTCATCAATGATGAAGACTACATTGAAAAAGCGGAGATCCTTCGGGAAAAAGGAACGAACCGTTCAAGATTCTTCCGTGGTCAGGTCGATAAATATACATGGGTCGATTTTGGAGACAGTTACCTGCCGAGCGATCTCAATGCCGCCTATCTGTGGGCACAGCTTGAGAAAGCAGACGAGATCAACGATAACCGGCTCGAAACATGGAATGCATACTACAACGCTTTCCTGCCCCTGGCAGAGAGAGGTCTGATCGAATTGCCACATGTCCCTGCAGACTGCATTCATAATGCCCATATGTTTTACATCAAGTGCAGATCTCTGGAGGAGAGAACCAGATTTATCAGCTACATGAAACAGAATGACATTCTCTGCGTGTTCCATTACGTTCCTCTTCACAGTGCACCTGCCGGGGAAAAGTTTGGAAGATTCAACGGAGTTGATCGGTATACAACATCTGAAAGCGATAAACTCGTCAGACTGCCGATGTACTATAACATCGATAAAGAGGATCTGAGGAAAGTGATCAACTGCACATTAAACTTTTTCAAAGCTTAATGAACGATCAATGATGATTGTATTAACATAAGGATAAACTCATAGGAACTGCAGATGTCTGCCTTTTCAAATAAAACGCTGATGATCACCGGAGGAACCAGCTCCTTCGGACATACAGCATTAAAACACTTTCTGACTACGGATATCGGGACTCGATACCAAAGGTCTTTTGCAGGCAGCCGATGTTGCAGCTGAAATGGTAAAGAACAAGAAGAACGACGGTGTGATCCTGGTAACGGATTATACGGATTTGAATGTTTTGGGGAAAGTTGTTAAAATCATTCAGTCTTATACCGGAGTTCTTGATAAAATGGTATGGCGTAAGTACTAGCAGGAGGTTTAGCAAATGTATAAGATCACCGATATGTACGATTTGGAATACAGTGTCGCAAAAGAGTATTTATCCCAATTTGAGTATCCCTGGGAGGCCCTTCCGGGCATCCGGGACCTGATCCTGGAACTGGGGGAGAATTTGGATCCGGAGGAATATGATGAAGTCGAACCCGGTGTTTGGGTGCATAAGACAGCGTACGTTTATCCTTCTGCTTATTTAGGAGCACCTTGTATCGTCGGTCCGGAGAGCGAAGTACGCCATTGTGCTTTTATCCGCACATCCGCTCTGATCGGCAGAGGCTGTGTTGTCGGGAACAGCTGTGAGCTGAAGAACGTCATTCTGTTCGATAAATGTGAGGTTCCGCATTATAACTATGTCGGAGATTCGATCCTCGGCTATCATGCCCATATGGGCGCCGGGTCGGTAACATCCAATGTTAAGTCAGACCGTAAGCTGGTCGTTGTCCATAATGGAGAGGAGAATATCGAGACCGGTCTTAAAAAGTTCGGCGCAATGCTTGGTGACAACTGTGAGATCGGCTGTAATTCCGTATTGAATCCAGGCACTGTCGTCGGCAGAGAATCAAGAGTATATCCGACTTCTTGTGTACGTGGCGTCATCCCGGAAAAATCGATCTGGAAAGTTGACGGAACGATTGTTCCGATCAACGATTAACCTAACGCTAACCGGACAGCAATGCCCGGTTTTATATTCCTGTAAAATGAAAATATTTTCTGAAAATCTATTAAGTATTCTTCCATGATTTATTTTATAATTAGTTCGTGAAATAAAAGGAGAATGAACCATGATCGTAGGATGTGTAAAAGAGATCAAGAATCAGGAGCACCGTGTCGGCATTACGCCTGATAATGCTCGCGCATATGTGGACGGCGGCAATACTGTCTATATTGAAAAGAACGCCGGAGTAGGTTCCGGTTTTGCGAATACCGAATACATCGAAGCCGGCGCACAGATCCTGGATACAGCCGAGGAAGTCTGGGCAAAAGCAGACATGATCGTTAAGGTCAAAGAACCTCTTCCGCAGGAATTCAAGTATTTCCGCGAAGGTCTTATGATCTATACCTACTTCCATCTGGCAGCAGACGAGGAGTGTACCAAAGCACTCGTCGATTCCAAAGTAACTTCGATCGCTTACGAAACACTGCAGGAAAGAGACGGATCCCTGCCGCTGCTCGTTCCGATGTCCCAGATCGCCGGTCGTCTTTCTCTTCAGGAAGGTGCGAAGTATCTTGAGAAGAAATATGGCGGTGAAGGCGTCCTGTTAGCCGGTGTCCCCGGGACTCCGAAAGCAAACGTCGTTATCTTAGGTACTGGTACCGTCGGCTGCAATGCCTGCAAGCTGGCAGTCGGTATGGGCGCGAACGTCACAATCATCGGACGGAACCTGCATAAGCTGGAAGTTCTGGATGATCAGTATCATTCTTCTATCCAGACGCTGTATTCCAGCGACTCCAATATCGAAAAAGCCTGCAAGGAAGCAGATCTTGTCATCGGTGCTGTTCTCGTACCCGGCGCTGCTGCTCCGAAGCTCTTCAAGAAGCGTTATCTGAAGGAAATGAAACCGGGCTCTGTCTTCGTCGATGTTTCGATCGACCAGGGCGGCTGCGGCGAAAGCTCCAGAGTCACATCGCATGATGATCCGATCTACATCGAAGACGGCGTCATTCATTACTGTGTAGGCAATATGCCCGGCGCTGTCCCGCGCACTTCCACGATCGCTCTTACCAATGCGACCGTCAAATACGGTCTGCAGGTCGCTAACAAAGGTCTGAAGAAAGCGTGTGAAGAGAACGATGTCATCTACTCTGCGATCAACACTTTTGACGGCAAAGTTACCTTCAAGGGTGTTGCGGACGCATTCGGAATGGATTGCAGCGATATCCGCGGCATGTTGTAGGATAGAAAATGAAATGAGGAGGATCGCAGAAATGTGCGGTCCTCTTTTTCATTAAGAGAACTGATATGCGTGTTAAGAGTTTTTATTGCATGGAAAAAAAGAGATTTTTATAATGATAAAGGTGGATTTAAAAGGGAGACCATTACAATGGAAAAGTTTTTAGTTGAGATTTCAGCCCGTCACGTTCATCTTTGCCAGAAGACCGTGGACGTTCTGTTTGGCGAAGGCCATCAGTTGACTCCGATCAAGGATCTGTCCCAGCCCGGACAGTTCGCCTGCGAAGAAAAGGTCACCGTCGTCGGCCCAAGAGGCAAACTTACCTGCCGTATCTTAGGCCCGACCAGAAAAGAAGACCAGATCGAAGTTTCGCTGACTGAAGCGAGACAGCTGGGTATTGAAGCTTTGATCCGTGAATCCGGCCATTTGGACGGCACAAACGGCTGCATGGTCGAAGGGCCCTGCGGCTCTGTTGAGCTCGCAAAAGGCGTGATCGCCGCGAAGCGCCACATCCATATGGAACCGAAAGACGGAGAATACTACGGTGTCAGCAACGGCGATATCGTCGCTGTCCGCATTCAGACACCGGAAAGAAGCATCGTATTTGACGACACCGTCGTCCGTATCAATGAGAATTATCGTCTGGCCATGCATATCGATACCGATGAGGCGAATGCGGCCGGTTTAAAGGGTAATGGAGAAGGAGAGTTGATTAAACTATGAAAATTATCCGCGTTAAAGATTACGAAGAAGCATCCCAGAAAGCCTATGAAGTGATGAAAGAATTCATCAAACCGGGCGCTGTTTTAGGTCTGGCTACCGGCAGCACACCTTTAGGTCTGTATGCCCTGATGGTCAAGGATCACGAAGAAAACGGCACAGACTACACCAACATCCGCACATTCAATCTGGATGAGTATGTCGGTCTGCCGCTGCATCACCGTGAATCCTACTATTCCTTCATGCATACCAACCTTTTCAATAAGATCGGTATCCCGGAAGAGAATACCCACGTTCCCGGAGGCTTAGGCGATCTCGAAGCCAACTGCAAGGCATACGATGAAATGCTGGCGAAGGAATCTGTCGATATCCAGCTGCTCGGCATCGGCGCTGACGGCCATATCGGCTTCAACGAACCGGGCACACCGTTCAATCTCGGAACCCATGTCACTGATCTGACAGAACAGACACGTAAGGACAACCAGCGTTTCTTCAACGATCTCGGCGAAGAAACACCGACACAGGCTGTTACCATGGGTCCGGCTACGATCATGGCTGCCAAGAACGTTCTTCTGATCGCGACAGGCGAAAACAAAGCGGAAGCGATCAAGGGAATGATCGAAGGTCCGGTCAGCGAGGAATGCCAGGCATCCCTGTTGCAGAACCATCCCAGCTGCACAGTCATCATCGATGAGGGTGCGGGCAAATTACTGGAGAATCACTAGGAAGTTCTTATAATGAAGTCGAGGAGGTAGCTGACTTATGAAGATCGTAAACAAAGCAGAATTTGAAGAAACCATCAAAGAAGGTGTGACTCTGGTCGACTTCTTCGCGACCTGGTGCGGACCGTGCAAGATGCTGGGTCCGGTACTTGAAGAGCTTTCCACAGAGATCCCGGACGTCAAATTCGTCAAAGTCGACGTCGATGACGAACCGGAACTCGCTGAAAAATACGGCATCATGTCGATCCCGAACGTCTTCCTGTTCAAGAACGGGGAGATCGCCGGCAGTTTCCTGGGACTTCAGTCCAAGGAAAACGTTAAAACTTTCATCGAAGAAAGAAAGTAAACGTATATCACAAACAAGCGAAACCCGGCATATGACGGGTTTTTCTTTGACCCGGTTGTCGAAAACATCTCGAAGTAAATACATGATCAGTTCATTCTGAAAAAGGCTATATAATAAAAGACGATAAAGAGGTCCAAGTATGAAAAAGATAATTCTTTTATTGACGCTCATCCTGCTGGTTTTGACTGCAGGATGCAGTACACAGAAAAAAGAAGAGAACACTCCGGAGCCTGAAAAGACCGTAGCTGAGCGTACGGACGATATCTATATCTTCTACACCAGTGATGTTCACTGCGGCTTCGAAGAGAACCTGACCCTTGCCAGTGTCAAATCCCTGGTCGATGAGACAAAAGCCGAACATGAATTCGTATCCCTGGTCGATATCGGTGATTATCTTCAGGGCGGCACATTAGGTTCACTTTCAAAAGGCAAGCTGTGCATCGATCTGATGAATAAGACGGGCTACGATATCGCGACTGTCGGTAACCACGAATTCGATTACGGCATGGAAGAACTGGCGAAGCGGTTTGCGGAAGCGGATTTTGATATCGTTGCTTCCAACGTCATCTACTCCGGCAGCGGAAAGAACATCTTCGCGGATATTCCGGAATATGTCATTAAAGACTACGGAGGGACGAAAATCGCTTTCCTTGGTATCCTGACCCCTCAAAGCATCCTCCAGTCCACTCCGAAATATTTCATGGAAAACGGTGAATTCGTCTATGATTTCTATTCCGGCAGCAACGGCGAAGATCTCTACGCAAAGGTACAGTCTCTGGTCGATGAGGCCAGGGAACAGGGTGCGGAATATGTCATTGCGCTTGCTCACCTGGGCTCAGAAGCAGACACAGTTCCGTATGACTCGATCTCGCTGATCTCCCACACGACCGGGATCGACGTTGTCCTGGACGGTCATTCCCATTCTGTGATCATTGGCGATCCCTATCCCAATAAGAACGGCGAGGATGTCATCCTTTCCTCAGTCGGCACAAAACTTCAGGCACTGGGCGAGCTGATCATTGAGAAAGACGGAACGATCACGACCATGCATATCGACCACTATGACAAACAGGACGAAACGATCCTTGAGAGTCTGGCTGCCGCCAATGCGGAAGCCGAAACAGTCCTTGGCGAGAAGATCTGTGATCTGGACTTTGACCTGACGATCAAGGATGAAGAAGGTATCCGGATGGTACGCGCAAGAGAAACGACTGCCGGTGATTTCGTGGCAGATGCAGTCCGCTCCGTCATGGGAACAGACATCGCTATGATAAACGGGGGCGGTGTCCGTAATACGATCGCAGCCGGCGAAGTCACCGTCGGTGATCTTCTGGAAGTCATGCCTTTCCAGAATACGATCGCTTCTGTAAGGGCGACCGGTCAGCAGATCCTGGATGCGCTTGAATTCTCCAGCCGGCAGACCGAGGCTTTATATAAACTTGACGGAAATGCCGTTGGTGAGAACGGCGGTTTCCTGCAGGTCTCGGGATTGAAATATACGATCGACACATCCGTCGAATCACAGGTGACTGTCGATGAGAATGGAATGTTCAATGGATATTCCGGAGACAGCAGAAGGGTTACGGATGTCATGGTCCTGAAAGACGGGGAGTATATTCCGATCGATCCGGAGGCATATTATACTGTCGGCAGCTCTTCCTATATCCTGCTCGACAGCGGTGACGGAAATTCCGCCTTTGCGGAAGCGGAGGTCCTTTCGAACCTGGGTATTCTGGATATCGATGTATTGATGCAGTATCTGGAAGAACAGGGCGGCTTCGCGGAAAGCTACCGCGAGACGGAAGGCAGGATCACTGTAAAATAAGTGAAATAAATCAGAAAACAAAAGCCAAGGCTGCTATAAACAATTGCCTTGGCTTTTTTATGTCTTGTTATAAAGATGAAACAGCTATCTCTTCGATATGGTGTTCAGTAATAATCCCATCCCGTAATTCAGAAGAAGCAGGAAGACAAAGATGACCATCCCTATCGGCAGTCCCCAGGTAACGAATCCGTACCAGTCATTTCCCTGCCGTCCGTTCAGGATGATGTTTCCGAGATAGCCGCAGCCGTAGATAAATAGCGGAAGGACCGCAAGGATCAGCTCACTTCTGCTGAGCTTCTGTTCTCCGAGGAAGATCTCCTCAAAAAGACACAACAGCGGAACGGCGAGATGAAACCAGAAATTCGGTCCGACATATAAGATCGAATAACCGAACATCGGTCCCAGGAACAAGGCGGTTACGAGAAAAGTAATCATCAGCGCGAGGCAGGCGGAGAATTTCAGGACTGCGCTGAAATGCGAATTACGGAACAGCAGCCAGCAGATCGCGGCGAACGCGGCCAGTAGATTGGAGAGAACAGTGAAATAGCGTAAGCTCCAGATCCCTCTTGCGGAAAAGGAGCCGCCTCCGTTGAATACCATATTCAGCCATGACCAGAGGATGATGACGGCCAGAAAGAGATTCAGAATGATTTTTACCATATGCTTCATGTTTTTAGTATATACAATCCGCAGATCGAAATGCGCAGAATACTTTCTTCAGAATGGTGTGTCAAGCGGTTTGCAAAAACATATTCATACAATCGCTGTTTACTGTAAGTAAACAAATTCTTTATTTTTATGAAATTTTTGTTGCAATGCTTCGATTTTACAGTATTATATTAATGGTCATATAAAACATGACAAAAAGTTTAGTAAAAATAAACTAGAAGGGAGTTGCGATGGACATCGGAAAAAGACTGAGACAACTTCGCACGAAAAACTCTCTGACCCTGGAGGAACTTGCCTCAAGGACAGAACTGACAAAAGGATTCCTGTCCCAGCTGGAACGGAATCTGACTTCTCCGAGCATCTCCACTCTGGAGAATATCACGGGGGTCCTGGGCGTTCCGCTGGAGGATTTCTTCAAAGAGGAAGACAGAGAAACGCGCATCAGCTTCAGCAAGGATGATTATTCGGTAGATGAAAAAGACGGCCGCAAGATCACCTGGCTCGTTCCGGACTCACAGAAGAATATCCTGGAGCCGATCCTGATGGAACTGCAGCCGGGAACCGAATCCCAGGAGATCGAGCCCTATGAGGGTGCTGAATTCGGCTATGTCCTGAAAGGACGAGTCGATCTGATCAAGACGGGAACGAATGAGGTCTATCATCTTCGCAAAGGCGACTCCTTCTATCTTGAAGGGGATTACACACACAAACTGAGCAACATCGGCAAGGAACCGGGGGTCATCCTCTGGGTCGCGACACCGTCCATATTCTAAGCGAGTTCAGAGAGGGGAAAATATGAAGAAGCTAATTGAATTCCGCAATATCGTAAAAGCGTTTGGCAGCCAGGTCGTTCTTAAGGGGATCAATCTGGATATCTATGAGAATGAATTTGTCACACTGCTCGGTCCGTCCGGCTGCGGCAAGACGACCCTGTTAAGAATCCTGGGCGGATTCCTGAATCAGGATTCTGGCGAAGTCATTCTCGACGGCAAGGAGATCAGCAATGTTCCGGCCTATCAGCGCCCGATCAATACTGTTTTCCAGCGCTACGCTCTGTTCCCGCATCTGGATGTCTTTGACAACGTCGCCTTCGGTCTGCGCATCAAGAAGATGTCGGAAGACCTGATCAAACCGAAAGTCGAGCGTATGATCTCTCTGGTCGGTCTTGAAGGCTTCGAACACCGTGATATCTCCATGATGTCCGGCGGCCAGCAGCAGCGTGTCGCGATCGCCCGTGCCCTGGTCAACGAACCGGATGTCCTTCTGCTTGACGAACCGCTCTCCGCTCTTGACCGCAAGCTGCGCGTTGAGATGCAGCAGGAATTAAAGCGTATCCAGCAGGAAGTCGGCATCACCTTCATCTTCGTCACCCACGACCAGGAAGAAGCATTAACGATGTCCGATAAGATCGTCGTCATGCGTGACGGCGTGATCCAGCAGATCGGCACTCCGCTTGAGATCTACAATACCCCGAACAACCGCTATGTCGCGAACTTCATCGGCAACTCCAATATCGTAGACGGCATGATGAAGAAAGACTACCTCGTAAAATTCGATGACCGTGAATATGAATGCGTCGACTTCGGCTTCAAACCGAATGAACTGGTCGATGTCATCATCCGTCCGGAAGATATCCGCATCCTGCCGCCGAACAAAGGCAAACTCAACGGCCAGGTGCTTTCCGTCCTCTTCAAGGGCGTTCATTACGAAACGATCGTCGAGACCCGCCGCGGTGCCTCCAAGACAGTAACTCTGCATGTCGTTGAAGGCCGCGATACCTTCAATAAGGAAGCAAACGAAATGATAAACGCGACGGACTTCACCGTCGATATCGAAGACGTCAAGAACCTGACGAACGAAGACCTGATCGCCCGCGCCAACGCGCAGGCCTGGGTCCCGGACAGCGAACAGGATATCTCCATCACGACTGTCGAAAACGGTCTGAAAGAGGAATCCGGCAGCTACCCGGTCACCTTCCGCACAGCCAAGGGAACTTCGATCACCGTCAACGTCAAAGTCGTCAAGCCGATCGTCAGTGAAGATGCCAAATACCAGATCGGTATCCAGGCCTTCGATGTCTATAAGACTGTGGACGAGATCCGTGAATCCATGGCAATCTCCGTCGACCTTAAGACCTGGGCAGATGCCTATGCCTGGGAACTGGATACACAGGAAGAAGTTGCGATCGACGATGTCCGTTTCGATTTCGAACCCAATGAGATCACAGCCGGCGATTACCCGGTCACCTTCCTGACCGAAGGCCGTACCTGGAAAGTCCATACGACTGAAAAGCAGGAAGAGGATACAGCCGTTTCCATCGACTTCGGACCGGACGATATCCATGTCATGCATAAGGAGGTCTTATCATGAAAGGTTTCCGCCGTTTAGCGTATCCGTATGCGATCTGGGCGGTGATCTTCGTTGTCGTACCGATGCTGCTGGTCCTGATCTACGCGTTCACGACCAGAGGCAATTCAGTACTGACCTTCCGTTTCACACTGGCCAACTTCGCCCGTTTCTTCTCGGATAAGATCTTCATCTCGGTCCTGCTGCGTTCGCTGAAGATCGCGCTGGTCACAACGATCATCTGCATCCTTCTGGGTTATCCGGTCGCCTACGCGATCTCCCGCTTCTCTCCGAACAATCAGGCTCTCTGTGTCCTGCTCGTCACGATCCCGATGTGGATCAACATGCTGGTGCGTACCTATGCCTGGAGAGGTATTTTGCTCGAAACGGATCTTTCCCCGGAAATGAAAGTCTATATCGGCATGGTCTACAACTTCCTGCCGTTCATGATCCTGGAAGTCTACACTTCCCTCTCAAAGATGGACCCGAACCTGAGCGTTGCGGCAGCGGACTTAGGCTGCAACAACCGTCAGGTCTTCACCAAGGTCATTCTTCCCTTATCGATCCCGGGCGTGCTTTCCGGCATCACCCTTGTCTTCTTACCGGCAGTCTCCAGCTTCTTCATCCCGAAACTGCTCGGCGGCGGAAGCTTCGTCCTGATCGGTAACCTGATCGAAAACTACTTCGTCACCACCGGTGACTGGAACTTCGGCGCAGCGATCTCGCTGATCATGACGATCATCATTCTGATCTCCATGTATTTCACCCGCAAGTTCGATTACACTGAGGAGGAACGCGCATGACCGAGAAAAAGAGTCTCTGGACAAAGATCGCCTTTGCCCTGGCCATCGCCTTCTTCTACCTTCCGATCGTCTATGTCATCTTCTTCTCTTTCAACTCTTCGAGATCCCTGAACAACTTCACCGGATTCTCGCTGCAGTGGTACCAGAAGATGTTCGAAAACCGGACGATGATGGAATCGATCTACTATTCCACGATCATTGCCGTGATCGCGACCCTGGTCTCCACCGTGATCGGTACTGTCGCGGCGATCGGTCTCTCCAAATCCCGCAAGCTCATCAAGGAAAGCGTTACCCAGATCAACAACCTCTCCATGATGAACCCGGATATCGTTACCGCCATCGGCCTGATGCTGTTCTACACTTCCCTGCATGTGGAAGCGGGCTTCGGCACACTGCTGCTGGCACACATTATCTTCTGTATTCCCTATGTCATGCTGTCAGTTACCCCAAAACTGAAACAGCTCGATGACAATATCGCGGAAGCGGCTCTGGACTTAGGCTGCACGCCTTTCCAGGCACTGACCAAGGTCATCATTCCCCAGATCAAGGAAGCGATCTTCTCCGGTGCGCTTGTCGCCTTCACGATGAGTTTCGATGACTTCGTCATCTCCTACTTCGTCACCGGTCCCGGTGTCAACAACATCTCCACATACGTTTATTCTTCCGTCAAACGTATTAATCCGAGTGTCAACGCGCTCTCCACGATCATCGTTCTGGCGATCACGATCATTCTGATCATCATGAATGTCGTTCCAATGCTCAAGGAAAGGAAAAAGAAAAATGAAAAAATTGCTTAGTGTCTTACTTACTGTTCTTCTTCTGACAGCCTGCGGTTCTTCCGACAAGCCGGCAGACGGCAGCCAGAACAGCGATACTGCCTGCTCAGTCCTGAACGTCTTCAACTGGGGCGAATACATCGGTGAAAACACGATCGCTGATTTCGAAGACAAGTTCGGTGTCCGTGTTAACTACGCCTTATTCGATTCCAACGAAATGATGTACACAAAGCTGATGGGCGGCGGTTCCTACGATATCCTGATCCCGTCTGACTACATGATCGAACGTCTGATCGCGGAAGATCTGCTGCAGCCGATCGACAAGTCCATCATTACGAACTTCGATAACCTTTATCCGGGTGTCCTGAACAAGGAATACGATATGGACAACACCTATTCCGTTCCTTACTTCTGGGGCAATATCGGTATCGTTTACGACACAACAGTCGTTGATCCCAAGGATGTTGAAAGCGAAGGCTGGGATGTTCTGCACAACACTAAATATGCCGGCCAGATCTACATGTACGATTCCGAAAGAGACTCCTTCATGGTTGCTTTAAAGGCTCTTGGCTATTCCGCCAACACAACCGATCCGGCTCAGCTTGAAGAAGCTTACCAGTGGCTCTCCAACATCTCCCAGACAATGGATCCGGCTTACGCTACCGATGAAGCGATCGACGGTCTGACATACGGCGAAAAGGCAATGGGCGTTATGTACTCCGGCGATGCTGCCTACATCCTCTCTGAAAACGAGGATATGGCTTACTTCGTACCGGAATCCGGCACCAACATCTGGAACGACGCAATGGTCATCCCGAAGAACGCCAAGTGTCCGGAACTCGCCAACGAATTCATCAACTTCATGCTGGAATATGATGTCGCTTACGACAACAGCTCCACCGTTGGCTATTCTTCCAACAACGCTCAGGTCATCGAAGATATGATGGCTGCCGGCGGCGAATTCGAAGGCAACAACGCTTACTTGCCGCGTACAGGCAACCCGAACGACGAGATCTACTACGCTCTGGACGACGCGACCCGTACACTGATCTCTGAGTACTGGGTCAAAGTCAAGAACCAGTAGTCATAGATACAAATAAAGTGAAACCCCTGCATCCGCGGGAAAAGGTAACGCGGACCGCTGTGCGAATCACACTTTCAAGAAACCAAAAATAGATGAAAAGGGGCTGTTACGAAACGAGTTTTCTAACAGCCCTTTTAAATACCTGATTTTATTGAATGTGGTAATAATTTTGATTACTGATAACGCATGATTATTCAACCCCTCCTATGCATATAGAAGAGGAGCCGATACTGATGATACGATATAGATGATCGGAACAGATGGTTCTGATTCAAAAACGCCGGAGGGTTGGATATCCCGGGGCGTTTTTTTAAGTTTCTATACGTAAAAAGAGGCCGGTTACGATCTGACTGCATTTGCTATTTCGTAACAGCCCCTTTTTTGCTCTTTCTACTCGAAGAAACGGGAAGTGTACGGTTGACAGATCGCTGTTCCCGCATACACGTTAAGGTAATGATAGTACGCAGGTCATGTGTTACGGTCAAAATGATGATTCATCAAGTGAAAAAGATCGGAATTCGCCGTTTTTGAATGCAGTATTTGGTAATATGGTTTTAGACCAAGGCAAAAGAATCAGCAGGTAATTCGCGGTAATAAATCATTGGATTTAACCTGGTAATTATAATGGCGCAGGTCATCGTTGTTTGCTTAAGCTTTACAGCGGAATGACCGATGCCATATGTGCTGCTTGAGAGGTTTATTATGAGTTCGTTCAAAGAAATGCTGAAAAAGATCTATCCGTCGCCCGCCAGTTCATTCAACAGAGAAATCGGAAACCTTAAGAAAAGAATAAAATCACTTGAGGACAGCAACAGAGATCTGGAAAAGAGGATCGAACACCTGATGTACAATCAGCTCGATCCCGCTCTTTATCCGCACGCGATCAAACAGTGGTATCAGGACGTTACGGGAAACGTTCTTGATCTCAGTTCGCCCAGGACTTATAACGAAAAGATCCAATGGCTTAAGGCTTATGATCACGACCCCAGAAAAACATTGCTGGCGGATAAATATCTGGTCAGGGACTGGGTCAGGGATAAGATCGGCGAAGAATATCTTATACCTTTGCTGGGTGTGTATAGAAATGCAAATGAGATCGATTTCGATTCCCTTCCGGATAAATTCGTACTAAAAGGGAATCACGGCTCCTCAATGAACTATATCGTTACAAACAAGAAAAAAGAGAACTTTGAGGAAATCAGAAACATAGCCAACGGCTGGCTGAGACAGAACTATGCGTTCAGTTTCGGTTATGAGATGCACTATAACGATATTCCCAGAAGACTGATCGCCGAGCAATACATAGGAAGTGAGGGCGTTGACCTGCCGGATTATAAGTTTTGGTGCTTTGGCGGGAAATGCAGATTTATCGGTGTTCATAAATATCGCTATACAGACCCGCACATGGTTATGTTCAGCCCTGAGTGGGAGAAACTTCCTTTTTCTACCGGAGCTTCTGCGCCGCTTGAGGAAGATGTCGAAAGACCATCAGTACTTCCGGAGATGTTGAGAATCGCCGAAAAACTATCTGAGGGCTTTGCTCATGTCAGGGTTGACCTGTATCTGCTGAACGATCATGATATTAAATTCGGAGAGATGACATTCACTCCTTCTTCAGGCGTGTGCAGATGGACACCTCCCGAAGCGGATCTTATGGTCGGCGAAATGCTGGAATTGCCGGACAAAACAAATGTAAAGGACTAAAGGTCCGCATTCCTTATGTGCTTGTTTGAGGAGTCAGCGCTTTGTTATTCGGCAAATCGTCCGATGTCCTGAATGCGTTTAGAGAAGAACAGACAGAGCTATGCGTTTATAGAGTATGACAATGAAAGAAAAGGTGAAGATCTCAGTAGTGATACCGGTGCATAATACCGGAGAATACCTGGACAGATGTTTAAACAGTGTCTGCGGGCAAACGCTATCTGAAATAGAAATAATCTGTATTGATGACGGATCGGAAGATGATTCTGCATCAATACTCAAGAAATATGCGGAAACGGACGAAAGAGTCATCGTTTTTTCGCAAGCCAGACTCGGGGTATCGTCAGCACGAAACAGAGGAATAAATGAATCGCACGCGGAGTATATATTCTTTGTGGACAGCGATGACTATCTGGCGGAAGATGCTCTTGAAAAAGTGTATTCCGTGATGTCTGCCAGCGACCTAGACATCGTGATCTTTCAATCAATGGCTTTCACGGACAACAGCGAGTATAAACGCAGAGCTGAGAATATAACGAAATATCTTTCCTTTAAAGAGGATTATCCCGGCGTATATACAGGCAAAGATCTTCTGGTAAAGTTCTATGATAATTCCAATTACATCGTTAATGTCTGGAATAAATGCTACAGGTCATCACTGATCAAAGACAACAACATCGGTTTTATTGAGGGGATCATTCACGAAGATGTCAGTTTCTCCTTTGAATGTATGGTCATGGCCAGCAGAGTCATGTGCATCAACGATGTTCTTTATTTCTACAGGCAGAGAGATGAATCGATCACCACAACCAAAACATCCTTTGAAAATGTATACGGCAGATATATTTGCGCAAAAAGGATATACAGCAGACTTAAGGAAATGGATGATGCTGCGTTTGTTGAAAAGCAGATGAAATATATGGAATCCCGTTTATTGAAAAATGCCAGATTACTGTATACAGAACTGGAAGAAGGTGAAAAAGAAAAAACGAAACTCCTTCCGATCGCCGAGAGAGTTGATTTTAGCAATCTGATCGCAGACTCGGGGACATATATTAAAAAGAATATCGATCAGGAAAGAAAGATCAGAAAGTTGTCCACAGAGCTGGAAAAGATCAAGGGCAGCAGATTATACAGGATATTAGTGGTGATAAGAAAAGCGTTTCATCTATTCAAAAAATAAAAGCATATTTGAACATAAATCAGTCGATAATTGATTCTTATGATTCGTCGCAGGATCCCCGCGAGAGATAACCTGACTGCGGATAAAAACCATTAAAACCAATCATAGATCATACAGGCTATGATCCATATCAGTGCTGCAGTATGGTTTTTTATAAGCATTGACAATAGACGGGATAGCCTTTAAAATGTAGCATGCTACAGAAAAGAGGAGAACGATGAAGAATCAGGATATCGGATACCTAATAAAGAAGATCAGCGTCCACCAGAAATCGGGAATGGACGCTTCTTTAAGTTCGTATAATCTGACTTCCTCTCAGCTGCACGTTCTGTTTCTGCTCGACCGTCATGGCGGTGAGATGACGCAGAGAACGCTGGAGGAAGCCCTGGGCGTTTCCCATCCGACCGTGGTCGGACTGGTGAGCCGTCTGGAAAAGCAGGGTTTCATCACGACGGAGATCGATCCGGATGACCGTCGTCATAAGAAGATCCTGCCGACAGAGAAGGCTCTGAACCTCAAAGAGGAACTCGGCCGGGCGAGAAGGGAAAACGAACGGAAAATGACAAGCGGTTTCAGCGAGAAAGAACTGAAACAGCTCAATGAATACCTGCAGCGCATTTATGCGAATATCAGTGACGGAAGGAAGGAGGAATGTAAATGCTGAAGACTTTAGGCAAACAGATCAAGCAGTTCAAACTTGCTTCGATCCTGACGCCGTTCTTCATGTTTATGGAAGTACTGACGGAAACGATCATCCCGCTATTGATGGCATCGATGATCGACAACGGTGTCAATAAAGGGGATATGGGACATATCCGCTATATCGCATTATTAATGCTGGGGATGGCGCTTTTGGCGCTCTTCAGCGGCTATATGGGCAACCGCCTTGGTGCTTACGCCGGCTGCGGTTTTGCGCACAACCTCAGAGAAACGATGTATGAGAAGATCCAGACATACTCCTTCAGCAACATCGACAAATTCTCGACCGCAGGTCTCGTCACCCGTTTGACGACGGACGTGTCGAATGTCCAGATGGCCTATTCCATGGGTCTGCGGATGGCGGTCCGTGCCCCCAGCAACCTGATCGTTGCGATGGCAATGGCCTTCCTGATCTCTCCGAAGATCGCGCTCATCTATGTCGGCGCGGCCGTCATCCTGATGATCGCGATCATCATCCTCATGCCGATCACCGCCAAGAGCTTCCGCGCGGTCTTCACCAAATACGATGACCTGAATGAATCCGTTCAGGAAAATGTCTCCGCGATCCGCGTCGTTAAAGCCTATGTCCGTGAGGATTATGAGCAGGAGAAATTCAATACTGCTGCCCGAAATATTTACCGCCTGTTCGTCAAGGCGGAGAAACTGACGGCGATCTTCAGCCCGTTCATGTCCCTGGTCGTCTACGGTTCGATCCTGCTCGTCTCCTGGAGAGGCGCGCATCTGATCGTCGGCGGTGAGCTGACGACCGGTAACCTGACTTCGCTTCTGACCTACTGCATGCAGATCCTGATGAGTATGATGATGCTCGGCATGATGTTTGTCATGATCACAATGTCCGCTGCCAGCGCCAAACGTATCGCGGAAGTCATTGAGGAAGAAAGCGATCTGAAAGAACCGGAAGATCCGATCTATGAAGTACCGGATGGTTCGATCGTCTTCGACCATGTGGATTTCGCGTATAAGAAGGATGATAACCTGATCCTTTCTGATCTGAATCTGGAGATCGGATCCGGTGAAACGATCGGCCTTGTCGGCGCGACCGGTTCCGGAAAATCCTCCTTTGTCTCCCTGATCCCCCGTCTGTATGATACCGTCCGCGGTGAAGTACGGGTCGGCGGTCATAACGTTAAAGAGTATGATCTCGATACTTTGCACAATGCTGTCGCAATGGTCCTGCAGAAGAATGAGCTCTTTTCCGGCACGATCTACGAGAACCTGCGCTGGGGAAATGAGAACGCGACCGATGAAGAATGTCAGAAAGCGGCGGCGATCGCCCAGGCAGCGGAATTTATCGAACGCTTCCCGGACGGCTACAATACCCACATCGAACAGGGCGGAACCAACGTCTCAGGCGGTCAGAAACAGCGTCTGTGCATTGCCCGTGCCTTACTGAAGAATCCGCGTATCCTGATCCTGGATGACTCGACTTCCGCGGTCGATACGGCAACGGAAGCGAAAATGCGGAAAGCCTTCCGCGAGGATATCCCGCACATCACCAAGATCATCATTGCCCAGCGTATCTCCTCCGTCCAGGATGCCGATAAGATCATCGTCATCGACGACGGAAAGATCAGCGCTTTCGGTACACACGAAGAATTATTAAAGAATTCTCCGATCTATGCCTCGATCTACGAATCCCAGACCGGCGGCAACGGAGACTTCGACGAAGGAGGTGAATAAGATGCCGCCAAGAAGACAGATACAGAAAGTCAAAGTCGAACATCCCTGGAAGCTTCTGGGAAGAGTCCTGAGCTTTGTCTTAAAACGCTACTGGCTCCATTACCTGCTCGTTCTGATCGCGATCGTTGTCAGCGTCTATGCTTCGGTACAGGGCACCATGTTCACCAAGACCCTGATCGATGTCTATATCACGCCGTTATTGGCAGCGCCGGAGAAGGATTTCGCGCCGCTGTTAGGCGGGATCAAGCGAGTCGCCATGTTCTACGGGATCGGTGTTATTGCCGCTTATCTGCAGCAGCGCCTGATGATCTATATCTCCCAGGGCACACTGCGCGATATGCGTATCGACCTGTTTGACAAAATGGAGACGCTGCCGATCTCTTATTTCGACTCCCATTCCCACGGTGAGATCATGTCCGTCTATACCAACGACATTGATACCCTGCGCCAGCTTGTATCCCAGTCGATCCCATCCCTGTTCCAGGGCGTGATCCAGGTCGTCATGGTATTCGCCAATATGATCGCTCTGTCCCCATATCTGACCGTTCTCTCGGTCGTGATGATCGCCGTCATCTTCTTCGTCAGCTCCAAGGTATCCGGTGCTGCCGGACGCTTCTTCGGCTCCCAGCAGCGTGATGTCGCGAAACTGGACGGCTATGTCGAAGAGATGATCAACGGTCAGAAAGTCGTCAAGACCTTCGCTCATGAGGAAAAAGCGATCGAAGGCTTCAAGCAGATCAATGACCAGCTCTTTGATTCCGCCTACAATGCCAATAAATTCGCCAATATCCTCGGCCCGATCAATGCCCAGTTAGGAAACGTGTCCTACGTCTTATGCGCGACAGTCGGCGGATATCTCGCGATCAACGGCATCGGCGGTTTCACCTTGGGTTCGCTGGCTTCCTATCTGACTTTGAACCGGAACTTCATGATGCCGATCAACCAGATGACATCCCAGATCAACTCCGTTTTGCTCGGTCTTGCAGGCGCGCAGCGCATCTTTGCGATCGTCGACCAGGAACCGGAAGCGGATGAGGGGTATGTCACACTCGTCAACGCGAAGATCAACGAAGACGGCAGCATCGAGGAAAGCGAAGAACGCACCGGCCGCTGGGCCTGGAAATATCCGCATAAGACCAGCGGTGTCACTGAATACGTTGAACTGAAAGGCGATGTCGTCTTTGATGATGTCGACTTCAGCTATCGTCCGGGACATCAGGTCCTCTACAATGTTGACCTCTACGCCACACCTGGCCAGAAGATCGCTTTCGTCGGTTCCACCGGCGCCGGCAAGACGACGATCACCAACCTGATCAACCGTTTTTACGATATTCAGGACGGCAAGATCCGCTACGACGGCATCAACATCAACAAGATCAAAAAGAATGACCTGCGTCATTCCTTAGGTATCGTTCTGCAGGATACCCATCTCTTTACAACGACAGTCAAGGAGAATATCCGCTACGGCAAGCTCGACGCGACCGATGAAGAAGTCATCGCTGCCGCTAAGCTCGCCAATGCGCATGAATTCATCACCCATCTGCCGCAGGGCTACGATACGATGCTGGAAGGGGACGGCCAGAATCTTTCCCAGGGACAGCGTCAGCTGATCGCCATCGCGAGAGCTGCGATCGCCGATCCGCCGGTACTGATCCTGGATGAAGCGACATCCTCGATCGATACCCGTACGGAAGCACTGGTCCAGGAAGGTATGGACAAGCTGATGGCCGGAAGAACGACTTTCGTCATTGCGCACCGTCTTTCCACCGTCCGCAACGCCGACTGCATCATGGTCCTGGAAAAAGGCCATATCATCGAGCGTGGTTCCCATGAGGATCTGATCGCCAAGGAAGGCAGATACTATCAGCTTTACACCGGCAACCAGGCAAAGACAGAGACTGTCGCCGCCTGAAGCACATATAAAAATGACTCTTTCATTTGAAAGAGTCATTTTTTATATACAAGTTCATTTATGACAGTTGTCATAGAGCTTCTGTATCTCTTCCGGCAGATGATCGGGCAGCAGGGCGAGGATGGGTTCCTCGCTTCCGTTCTTCAATGCCTGCTCATAATACCAGCATTTATACTTCAGCATGTCCATCGTCTTATTCAGCTGCGCGAGTTCCTCTTCCAGCGCGGCTTTCCGGTTCGCGAAAAGCTGACGACGTTTCTCGAAGGTCGAGGGACCTTCGCTGCACCACTGCATGAACTGCTTGATCTCACGGATCTCAAGGCCGGAGGCTTTCAGGCATTCGATGACGCGCAGCGCGTCGACTTCCTTTTCCGAGAACTGACGGATCCCGGACTTTCTTTCCATATCCGGGAAAAGACCTTCCTTGTCATAATAGCGGAGCGTTGAGACCGGAAGCGAGAACATTTCTGAGACCTGACCGATGGTATACATAAGGATCCCTCCTGTTTTTCTTTTAAATAGCTTGACCTGAAGTCAGCTTTAGGTTCTAAAGTATTATAGAACACAGGAAAGGGAATGACAAGTCATCCTGTGCAGGAGGAGAATATGATCAGAAAAGAGGAACTCGTTTTAACAGAAGAATGGGATAAGACATTTACGAAGAGCGATAAAGTCGATCACTGCAAAGTCACCTTTATAAACCGCTACGGGATCACCCTGGCAGGTGATCTTTACACCCCGAAGAACGTGGAAGGAAAGCTTCCGGCGATCGCGGTATGCGGTCCTTTCGGCGCCGTCAAGGAACAGTGCTCGGGACTGTATGCCCAGACGATGGCGGAAAGAGGCTATCTGACCCTTGCCTTTGACCCGTCCTTTACCGGCGAAAGCGGAGGCACGCCGCGCTATATGGCTTCCCCGGATATCAATACCGAGGATTTCATGGCTGCCGTCGATTTCCTTTCCTTATATGAGAAAGCCGATCCGGCAAGGATCGGCATCATCGGTATCTGCGGCTGGGGCGGTATGGCGATCAATACCGCGGCGCTGGATACCCGTATCAAAGCGACCGCTTCCATGACCATGTACGATATGACGAGAGTCAATGCGAAAGGCTATTTCGATTCCGCGGATTCCGAGGAAGCGCGCTACAACGCCAAAGCGGCGATGTGTGCCCAGCGTCTCGAGGATCTGAAGAATGGTGAATACAAGCTTGGCGGCGGTGTCGTTGATCCGCTTCCGGAAGACGCGCCGTTCTTCGTCAAGGATTACTATGATTACTATAAAACCGCAAGAGGGTATCATCCGCGTTCCCTGAATTCCAATGGCGGCTGGAACGTCATCGGCTGCGAGTCTTTCATCAACCAGCCGATCCTGAAATACTCCAACGAGATCCGCAGCGCGGTCCTGCTGGTCCATGGCGATAAGGCGCATTCCTGCTATTTCAGCCGTGATGCCTACGCCGATATGGTCCGCGACAGCAAGTACACTTCCAACAAGGAACTGATGATCATTCCGGGAGCCGTTCATACTGACCTTTATGACGGCGGGGATAAGGATTACATCCCCTTTGACAAGCTTGACAGCTTCTTCCGGGAATATCTGAAATGAGCAAGGTTCTGATCGTTACCGCCAGCCTTCGTCCCTCCAGCAATTCAGACATCCTGGCGGAAGAAGTCCGCAAAGGGGCTCTCGAAAGCGGACACGAAGCAGAGATCCTTTCCCTCAAAGGAAAACAGATCGCCTTCTGCAGAGGCTGTCTGGCCTGTCAGAAGACACAGAAATGCGTCATAAAGGACGATGCCGCCGCGATCGCGGAGAAGGTCCGCCAGGCGGATACGCTGGTGTTCGCCACACCGATCTATTACTATGAACTGAGCGGCCAGCTGAAAACACTGCTGGACCGCTGCAATCCGCTCTATACCATGGATTATCGTTTCCGTAACGTCTATCTGCTCTGCACGGCAGCTGAAGACGAAGACTCCGTACCGGAAAAGGCCGTCGCCGGCCTGCAGGGCTGGACCGACTGTTTTGAAAAAGCAGTCTATTCGGGAACCTTCTTCGGCGGGGGCGTCAACGACCCCGGAGAAGCTGGTAAAAAAGCGGAGCTTCTGGAGAAAGCCCGCGAATTCGGCAGGAAGCTGCTTTAAACAAAAAAACAGTGCGAACAAAAAGTCTTCTTGCGAAGACTTTTTAGTTGCGATCCGGGTTATAGGTGATCGTCGTTCTTTCCGGCAGGGAGTGGGTCAGCCAGACGCTGCCGCCGATCGTGCAGTGGTCGCCGATCACTGTGCTGCCGCCCAGGATCGTGGCGTTAGCGTAAATGACGACATGATTTCCGATATCGGGGTGACGTTTTCCGCCTTTGACGGGATTTCCGTTCTCATCGAGCTCGAAACTCTTGGCGCCGATCGTCACGCCCTGGTAAAGCTTGACATGATGGCCGAGGGTCGCGGTCTCGCCGATAACGATACCGGTCCCGTGGTCGATACAGAAGGCTTCGCCGATCGTGGCGCCGGGATGGATATCGATGCCGGTACGGCTGTGCGCGTATTCAGTCAGGATACGCGGGATCATCGGCACTCCTAAAAGCCAGAGCTGATGGGCGATACGGTAGATCGTGATCGTCCGGAAACCGGGGTAGGTGATCAGCACCTCCGCCTCGTCGATGGCTGCCGGGTCCCCTTCATAGATCGCTTTGAGATCCTTCAGCAGCACCTTTTTAATGGCGGGCAATGTCTGAATAAAGTCTTCGACATACTGCTCTTCGCTTCTCTGCATGGGGATGCAGGCAAAGCGGAAAGCTTTGCCGATCTCGCTGCCGAGCTGGCTGCGGATATAGGCCAGGCAGTCTTCCGGGGACTTGCCTTCAAAAAGATAGTAGCCGCTCCATAATAAGGACATGCAGGCTTTTAAGATACGGATATCGAGAGAACGGTTGGGGGCATCCTCCAGTTTGCGGGAGGAGCCGTTGCCGATCGCATTGAGTTCTTCAAGGATGTTCATGGTTTAAGTTTAGATGAAAAAAGAACAGGTCTCAAGCCAAATGCTAAAGAACCTGTTCCTGTTTGCTTCCGTTAAACGGTCTGACTGTCGATCTGGATGCGGATGACCGTGATATAGGCAAAGGTCACGAGCAGGGGAAGCAGTGTGATCAATACAGCCGCGTTTCCGAGATAAACGGCCATTTTCGTTTCGACGAAGCCGCCGAAGATGAATAAGCAGATCACCACGTAATAGAAGAGACCATGACGCATTTCCCTGAGGTCTTTTTTCAGGATGCCGCGGCAGACACTGCCGGCTGCTTTGCTGAGGTTGCCGGTGAAGACGGTCGTGGAGATCGCCTGTCCGGCAAATTTGGAAAAGGTCGTTGACTGCATGGCGCAGACGAAGGGGATCAGGATATTGGTGACTGTATCCGCCGCTTCCGTGTGGGGGAGGAAGGAAACGATGACGATCGTGATCATCTCCAGGATCAGGACACCGCGGTGACGGATCTTCAGATTGTGGGCATCGCTGACTTCCCCGAGCACCGATGCCAGCATGGAGCCGCAGACAAAGGATACGATCGGGATCAGAGCGGCGATACAGCCTTCCGGCTTACCCTGGGCCAGCAGGATCCCGAGCTTGACCATGTTGCCGGTCTGGGCATTGGCGAAAACGCCGCCTCTTTGAACATATGTATAAGCATCCAGCATCCCGCCGGTCAGCGATAAAAGCCCGGCCGAGATCGGAGAGTGGGAACCGCTTTGTTTATCCATCCAGTGACCTCCTTTTTAACAACTCAAAAAGTATAGGCGATGGAAAACATAAACTCAATGCTATTGATTAAGATAAATATATATTAAAAATGTTATAAAAGCAGGGAAGCGTTTCCCTGCTGATTATATATCCCGGGAAATAAACTATATTCCCAGACCGATCAGATCTGACAGATTTGATCGCTGTGCTGCTTTATAGAGATGGTCCTCTTTCTGCAGATGACCGATCAGAAGCGGGCTTTCGGGATCGTGCGCCCCGGCATTCCGGCGGACGATCTCCATGTCGTAATTGGCGTAACAGTAGCGGCAGCCGTGCAGGCAGGTGTTATAGGCGCCGATATCGTTTCCGATCAGGCAGCTGCAGTTTTCCCGCAGCTTGATGTTCGGAAGGTTTTCCAGAGTGATCCCCAGCGACTGTTCGATCACCGTTCTTGTCATGCAGCCATTTGTATCGATGCCGAACTCCTTCATATCGTTTCCCTCGTGACAGGTATAGACTTTCATCGAACAGGCGGAAGCGATCCGGGCGATCTCCCTGCCCAGGATCCGGCGTTCCTCCTCTGTGACTTCCCGGACTTCGGGAAAGTTCTTCTTTGTTTTGGCATAGAGATCGATGAAGCTGATCACGACTTTCCCGGTGTATCCTTTTAACTCACTGCACATCCTTTCGAAGTTTTTCAGATGCGACTCTACCGTATAGCGTTCGTTGATAAAGATCGGATCATAACGCCAGGTCACGGCCTCGGGACCGACGAGCGCGGACAGTTTCCGGAAACGTTCAAGAACAAGGCTTTTCTCCGGCACATTCGGTTCGATCTCTTTTCCGTAAGGGGTGATCGTCACATGCCAGAAGAGCCGGAAGCCTTTCAGTTCGTCCAGTCTGTCCAGCATCGGACCGGGATCTTTGGTGCAGAAAACGATGACATCGATCAGCTCCGGGTCGAGCCGATACTCTGTCACTCTTTGCGGATCATAGGGATTGCGCACCCAGACAAAGCCTTCTTTGATGCGGTTAAAGAACCATTCACTGTAGAAGGCAGGGATATCTGTTCTTTGGCCGGTATTCAGGATCATGATCCTATTTTAGCAGAGATGCGCAGGATCGCTGGTAGAGAAGCACTTAAAAACCGGAGACCATGCGGTCTCCGGTCATAACGGACGGTAAATATTCTCCGGGATCAGGCTTCCGGAGGAGTAGTCGTCTCCTTGGTTTCCGCCACGACGTTGTCGCGGTTGTCGAGGATCTGCTGCGCTTCCGCTTTCATGCGTTCCGCCTCAGCCTTGGCCTGTTCCGCTTCCTGCTGCATCTTTCTGGTGCGGGCTTCGTTTTCCTCACGCTGCAGTCTGTCGGCTTCCGCCTTTTCCTTCTCGTGACGTTTGGCAACGCCGCCGGCTTTCAGGGCGAAACCGAAAAGGATCAGCGAGACGATGACCAGAAGCAGACCAAACAGCATCTGCCGTACAGTAACGCCGAATTTGGCATCCGCCAGAAGGTTGGAAATGTAATTCAGGAAAGAACGGTTGGAGAAATATGCAAATGTCATCAGACCAAGTCCGCCGATAAGGCAGAGCAATCCTAACCAGTTCAGGATCTTTTTGATAATTCTCATAAGCTTTCACCCCTTTAGTATCATTTCCATTTTAGCATTTCTGCTTCTTTTGCAAAGAAAAACCTAATGTTTGAGCGAAAGCTTTTCGCTCGGGATATGGCAGTAGCCGCCGGGATTCTTGTCGAGATATTTCTGATGATATTCCTCGGCTTTATAGAAGTTCTGCAGCGGCAGGATCTCGGTCACGATCGGATCGCTGTATTTTTTCTGTTCCTCTGCTGTCACTTCCCTGATCAGCGGGAGGTCTTCCTCATTGAGATAGTAGATACCGGTGCGGTAGTTGTTGCCGATGTCATGTCCCTGACGGTCTTTGACTGTGGGCTCGATGATGTCGTAGTAGAGTTCGAGGATCTTCCTCAGCGGAAGGACCGCCGGGTCATATTCCAGTTTTAAGGTCTCGGTAAAGCCGGTCGTCTGGGTGCGGACCTCCTCATAGGTCGGGTTTTCCTTATTTCCGTTGGCATAACCGACTTCGGTAGAAAGGACACCGTCAAACTGTTCAAAGTATTTCTCGACGCCCCAGAAGCAGCCACCTGCAAGATAGATCGTTTTCATATGCGTATTTCTGTCCACCTTCCTCTGATAAAACGTGTACTGTTGAGAACGAAACGGGTGAACTGGTCAGCGAGCACACCGGCCCAGACCCCGTTCAGTCCGAGCTGAAAGACATTGAAGCCAAGATAGGTCACGGCTGTACGGATGATCGATACCGACAACAATGCCACGAAAAGCACGTAGCGGGCATCGCCGGCACCGCGCAGACAGCCGGAGTAAATGATCTGGGAGACCTGGAACAGCAGGATAACGATCATCCAGGTGCAGATCGTGACCCCCATCTCAATGATATGTGTCTCCTTGAAGAAAAGCGAGTAGATCGCTCTTCCGCCGAAGAAGAGGATCGCCGAAAGGCAGAGCGAGATCAGGAAACCGATATTCTGGCAGAGACTGCCGTAGGTCTTTGCCCGTTCTTTCTTTCCTTCGCCCAAGGAACGGCCGATCAGGGCAACGGCCGCGACCTGCATGCCGTCCCCGAAGGAGAAGCCGAGATTGAGCACGTTCATGCCGACCTGATGGGCGGCAAAGGCATCGGTCCCGAGTTTTGCTGCGAATAAGGCGGTCGTCAGGAAACCGATACGCATCAGAAGATTCTCAAGCAGGAAGTTCAGAGTCAGTTTGATCATCCGGGTGAAACTCGACCAGGTCGGAAGGATCTTTTCTTCGAGGATGTATTTTACCTGCAGGTAGCTTGTTTCCTTGAACAGGGAGATGACCGAAAGGATGCTGGCGACGGCTGTGCCCAAGACCGTCGCCCCGGCAGCGCCCAGGATCCCCAGGGCCGGGAAACCGTGTTTGCCGGTGATCAGAAGGTAATTGAAAACGATGTTGACGATCGAGGAAGTCACGTTCGTCGTCATCGCGACACGGGTATTGCCGCTGCCCCGCTGGGCAGCGTTGATGACCATTGAGAGTACATTGAAGAAACAGCCGCCCATGATGATCCGGAAATACAGGACCGCCGCGTCATGGGTATCGGGATTGCTGCCGCAGAGGCGCATCATGTCTTCCGCGAAGACGACACAGAGCACACTGACGAGCAGACACATGATCAGGGTATAGACGAGAGCTGTCAGGAAGATCTCATTCGCTTCCCTTTGTTTATTCTGACCTCTGCGTCTGGCGACCAGCGCCGAGACCGCGATATTGGCGGTAACGAAGAAGGCGAGGCCGATGAATTTGGGCTGCGTCGTCAGTCCGACAGCCGCCACCGCAAAAGGGCCGAGTTCCGATACCATCAGGGTATCGATCATCCCGGCCAGGGAAATAAAGACGCTCTCTAATACGGCGGGCCACGCCATTCTGAGCGTCTCTTTGATCAGTTCTTTTTTGGAAACAGCGGCAGTGATAAGCAGACTCCGGTCAGAGATCAGAGATCTTCTTCAAAGCGCGCCATGTATTTGCGGACATCGCGCAGGATAACTACATCACTGGGGTAGGTAAGGTATGCCTGGGCTTCTGTATAGGGGATCCATTCGACTCTTTCGATCCCTTCGTCTTCGGATCCGGGTTCACCTTCGACCACGACACCGGCAAAGTAAACAACGATCTTATGTGTGCCGGGCTGCGGCAGGTAGGATGAGATACCGCGGTAATCGTTCTCCAAAGCGACCGTATAGCCGGTCTCTTCTTTTACTTCACGCAGAGCTGTTTCTCTTTCGGTCTCATCTCCCTCAACGTGGCCTTTGGGGAAACCCCAGTGGCCCATTGTGTGTTTGATAAGCAGGACATCATAGTCAAAACGGTCTTCGTTCTTACGCAGGATGACTGCACCGCAGGATTTCTCTTCGATCATAAAAGTAACCCCCCATATTTATCACTAAAATAAATTATAACAACTGCGATTTTCTGGTGCAATCAGCAAACACCCTCACCTGTAAGACCTCGCACGGGGATACGGCATAATATGAAAGCCGCATAGGCGGGTCAGGAGAATTTTGTTAAAATCATGGTATGGAGGACATAGTAAAAGCGGAAGCGATCGCCTCAAAGATCGCGGAAGCGGGAGGAAGAGCTTATTACGTCGGCGGCTGTGTCCGCGACAAGCTTTTAAAACGTCCCTGCAAGGACCTGGATATCGAGGTCTACGGGATCCCGGCCGAAAAGCTCGAGGAGCTGCTCTCCTCTTTCGGCAATGTCTTGACTGTCGGCAAAAGCTTCGGCATCTTCAAGCTTGAACATACTTCGCTCGACATCGCGCTGCCCCGCACCGAAGAAAAGATCGGAGAAGGCCATCGTGCCTTTCTGACTTCGGCAGACCCGTTCCTCTCTCCGGAGACCGCTTCCTCGCGGCGTGACTTCACCGTCAACGCCCTGATGGAAGATGTTTTGAGCGGCGAGATCCACGATTATCATCACGGCCTCGAAGATCTTGAAAAAGGGATCCTGCGTCATGTGAACGATGCGAGCTTCTCGGAAGATCCGCTCCGCGTCCTGCGGGCTGCCCGCTTCGCGGCGCAGCTGGGCTTTGATGTCGCGGAAGAGACCCGGGAACTGTGCCGGAAGATCGATCTGTCCTCGCTTTCCCGGGAACGGGTCGAAGGAGAAACAGAGAAGGCTCTGTTAAGCAGGGAACCTGGGCGTTATTTCCGTGAGCTGCGGCAGATGGAACAGCTGGAAGAATACTATGCCGAGCTGAAGGAAGATCCGGTATTCGATGAAAGAGTTCTCGCCCTGCGCGATGAGGCGAAAGAGCCGGTGGAATACATGCTCGATATCCTCTGTGCCGGCATGACGGCGAAAGAAAAAGAGAGTTTCCTGCGCCGTTTCGTGACCAAGAAATATGAGCTGAAGGAGCTGAAATACCGGACCTGTGAAGATATCACCGAAAAGACCGCGCTTTTCACGAAGCTCGATCAGCTGACGGAACCCGGTGACTATCTGCTGGTCCTGCGCGCCCTTTATCCGCAGAACGAAGAGAAATACATCGCTCTCGGGAAAGACTATCAGTCTTTCCTGCAGAAGGAACATATCAGCGGCGAAGAACTGATCGCGCTGGGGATGAAGCCGGGTAAGGAACTCGGTGAGCTGATGAAAAAGATCCGCAAAGAGGAATATACCCGCAGCAAGGAAGAGATCCTGGAGGAATTGAAGAAATGAAACGAATGGAACAATGCGTTCTGACGAATATGTGTCTGGTCCGCAGGGGAGACGAGATCCTCGTGCAGCTGCGCACGAAAAAAGACTGGCCGGGCATCACCCTGCCGGGCGGACATGCCGAAAAAGGGGAAGGCCTCAGCCAGGCGGTGATCCGCGAGGTCTATGAGGAGACCGGTCTGACGATCCGGCATCCGCGTCTCTGCGGCATCGAGGAGTTCAAGACCGAGGAGGAAGACCGTTACTTCGTCTTCTTTTATGTCGCGGATGAATATGAGGGTGAATTAAAAGACTCTGCGGAAGGCAAGGTCTTCTGGATCAAACGCGCGGATCTTGAGAAATACGAGTTATCCTATGACTTGATGGAGATCATGGAAGTGATCGAGAACGATCAGATCAGCGAACTGCGCTATTTCATGGAGAACGGCGAGTGGAAATCGGTCTACGAATGAGCCATTTCCGATAAAAGATGTAATGAAAAGCGTTCCTGAACTCAGGAACGCTTGATCTCAATGAATTTTTTCAGAGACAGGGCATAGATATATGCCTTTTTCTTTTTCTGCGGGTAGAGCTTATCCAGGACATCGAAATAACTGTTCAGCTGTCCCTGATATCGTCCGATAAGAGTCTCTTCATCCGCGCCGACATCTGTCTTATAGTCGGCGAGCAGGATGTCCTCACCGATCGCGACGAAATCCATGAAACCATGCAAAGTCCGGTTTCCTTCGCGCAGGTAGAAGGAATATTCCTGATGGATCTCTTCTTTGGTGTACCGGCGGATCAAAGGATCGTTCGCGAAACCGAGGATGCGGGATACCTCTTCATCCGTCAGCTGCGGATCGATCGCCCGGATCTCTTTATCTCCGGTCGGACAGCCGTAATCGATCTTCGCCAGGATCTCGTGGATGCGGGTGCCGTAATTCATGCCGGCCAGCGCGTCGAGATCGAGATCACGGGAATGCTGCTCGAAATCGGAGGGTGAAGCTTCCTCCTGTTCTTCCAGAACATAGTCCTTATGGGGCAGTTCGGTCTTCTGCGCTCTGGCGCGGGAAACATAGCGGATCTCCGGATCGAATGTATAATCGACCGTTTGGATCAGCTGCGGATCAAGACCGCAGTTTCCGATGACAGTCGTGAAATCGAGCCGTTCGGAAGCGCTGCGGCTCAGATCCTTATCGGTTTCTTCCGGATTGAAGGCGTCAAGGATCACGAGCTTCTTCTTTGCCCTCGTCAGAGCGACATATAAAAGGCGAAGATATTCTTCCTGGTCAAGCAGATCGTCCTTATTGAGGATCGCCTGACGTTTCAGGCTGTTATTCAGGAAATGGTAGGGCTTTTCAAAGACAGTAAGGCCGACACCGAGATCGATGTCGATCATCGAAGAGGCGGATTTCTGCTTGTTGCTGTGAGAGGAGAGGAAGAAGACAGCGTCATATTCGAGACCCTTGGAACCGTGGATCGTCATGATCTTGACGACCGGCGCGTCTTCGGAAACACCGACAGCCGCTTCCTTCTGGGTCTCCTTGGATTCCTCGATGAATTCGATCATCTCATGCAGAGAGGCGAAGCCGTAGTTCTCGAAAGCCGCCAGGAAGTAGGCAACGTTGGTCTTTTCCTCTTCCGGCAGGTCATCGTAGAAATGACGCAGACTGACCAGCTCGTGCAGAAGCTCGCTCAGCCGGTTGGCTTCCGCGAGTGCCGAGAGTCTTTCATAGTCTTCCCGGAACGGCGGATACTCTTTGAAGATTCCTTTTAAGGTAAGCAGCGCCTCATCGTCCAGTCCGTAGAACGGGGAGGAGAGGACGGCTGTCAGGCTGATGTTGTCACCCGGATCTTCAAGGACCCGGAACCAGGAAGTGAGGATATCCATGGCGACGGAATTGAAGTAGCCCTCGTTGTCCTTCATGAAATAGGGGATACCGGCATCTTCGAGCGCCATGCGCACTTCATTCTTCTCGTAGTGGGAACGCAGGATAACGGCCATCTCCTTATAGGGAATGCCTTCCTCAGCGGTCTTTAGGATCTCCTGCGCCAGTGCTTTGGCACGGACGATGCGCAGTCCGGTGCTCGAGGTCTTTTCGCTGGCCAGGGCGCGGACAAAATGCAGCTCACTGTTGTCCTTATCGGCGTTGAAGCCTGCCGGGATCTGCACGTCTTCCGGTGTGAAGACTCTGCGGCGCAGGTTCATCGCCGCTTCAAACAGGGCATTGTTGAATTCGACGACGTTCTTTTTGGAACGGTAGTTTTCGCGTAAATGGATCTTTTCAAAGCGGGGATCACTGCGTAAAGAGATCATGATCTCCGGCTTGGCGTTGCGGAAACGGTAGATCGACTGCTTGACGTCACCGACAAGGAAGAGGTTGTTGTCTTCCAGAAGCGAGAGCAGGCTCCACTGTCCTTCGCTCGTATCCTGGAATTCATCGACCATGATCTCCTTGTAGCGCTTCTTCAGCTGCTTCGCGATCGCACAGTCGTTCTTGGTAAGGATCGCGTAGGCGTAATGTTCAAAGTCATCGAAATCCAGACATTCGTTTTCCGCCTTGATCGCGTTGTAGTTCGCCAGCGCTTCCTTGCAGATATTGATCAACGCCTTTTCATAAGGCAGGGACTGACGATGGTATTTCAGAAGGTCCTCGGTCGAATCATAGCCTTTGGCGATCTTCGTGAAATATTCGGCCAGCTCATCGCGCAGGGCTTTGTACTGTTCGGAATCGCCTTCGCAGTTCTTGGACTTTCGTTTTGCGGGCAGACTGTGCAGGATATGCGGCAGCATATCATTGAACTCCCGCAGATCTTCGGTATCCAGAAGCTGTTCTACGCCTTCTTTCAGCGACGGATAGAATTCCGCGTGTTCGCCGGTCAGAAGGATCTCCTCGATGACCTGCAGCGCGTCCTTCAGCAGAAGACGCTTGTTCAGCGCATAGTAATCGGTCATCTCCGGATCGAGGTCTTCAAGACGCGAAACGTCGTTATCGATCCAGCTGTCGAGCTTGGCAAAAGGATCGGCGGCGCTTCCCGCTTTGTTTAAGATCTTCGCGATCACATCCGCCAGCGAATCCTTGGAGAACAGGTTCTCGCTGAAAAGCAGGTTGAGTTCACGGGTATCGCAGTCCGCGGACGCGATCGCCTTTTCGATCGCTTCCTTGAGATACAGACTGCCCCGGGCTTCATCCAGGATCGTTTCGGCGCGTTTGCGGGAAAGCGGAAGGACATAATAGTATTCTTTGATCAGCCGCAGACAGAAGGAATGGATCGTGGAGATCTGGGCGGAGCTGATCGCGGACAACTGTTTGGTCAGGAATTCATCCTGCGGATCTTTCACGTGGGCATCCTGCAGCGCTTTCTTCAAACGGCGGGCCATATTGGAGGCAGCCGCCTCGGTAAAGGTCATGGCCGCGATCTCTTCAAGCGGGATACGGTCGGTCAGGATCCGTTTCATCAGGCGTTCAATCAGGACAGTGGTCTTGCCGCCGCCGGCACTGGCGAAAACGAGCACATTCGTTCCGCGTGCTTCGATCGCTTTTTTCTGGGAGGGATTCGGTGTGAAACTCATGCTTCTTTCTCCTCCTCTTCCTGTTTCAGGGATCCGTCAAAATACTGACGCACGGTATAGCCTTCCTTTCCTTTGAAGCGGCAGATCGCGCCATAGAGGCAGTAGCCGCAGGCGCCTTCCGCCGGTTCGAGCGGGATCTCACCGTTTGCCAGTTTCTGATATAGCACGGTATAGATCGTCTGCAGGGCAGAGTAGATCTTTTCGCCGTCATAAAGCTGTTTTGTCGAGATACGGCCTTTGGCGCCGCCGGTCGGGATCGAGTCGTAGCTGTCATAGACCCCTTCAACATCCTGCAATGCCCAGCCGCTGAGTTTCTGTTTGCGGTAGAACGCCTCCTCCTGGGTGATCTCCTTCTCAGCGAAACCCTTGGATTTGGTATAGCCGTAGCGGTCTTCGCGCTGACGGGTGAGATTGAGATCGCAGTAATAGGCGGAAAGTCCTTCCTTGCCGGAGATCCCGGCATAGAGGAAAAGATAGGTCAGAAGCTGCAGGCTGACGCCGGCCCGGATATCCGCTTCTTTCAGGGCATGTTTGCTGGTCTTGTAGTCGAGGATACGGAAATAGTCACCGCATTCATCGATCCGGTCGATGCTGCCGCGTAAACGCACTCTGGCATGTTCGTTATCGGTAAACATCTCCTTGAAGCGGTATTCCTGCTCTTTGGGAGCGAAGTGCGTCTCGCTTTCCATCTTTGCCAGGAAGGCGAGCTCCAGCTTCAGGTTTTCGGTCATATTATCGAACAGGTGCGAGATCTCCTGCTGCTTGCGGGGATAAAGTGTCTCAAAGCGTTCCCGGTAGGGCCGCAGTCTTTCCCGGATCTCCTCTTCGGAGATCTTTGCGTAGTCTTTCCCGTGGTCTTTGATCAGCTGTTCGAAAAAGCCGTGCAGGATCGTGCCGATCGTCGCCGGCTCAAATCCATAGACGCGCGGTTCGCGCAGGCCGAGACCGTAATTCAGGAAATAGGCATAGGGACAGGAGTTATAGCTTTCAAAAGCGGAGACGGAGCCGTTAAGAATACCTTCCCCGTCAAAGAAAAGCTTTCCGGCAGTTTCCGCGGTGAGCTTATGTGTATTGGGAAGCGGGCAGGAGCTTTTGAGCGGCTGCACGCTTTCAAGCGGGATATGTTCGAGACTCAGGGAGAAGCTCTGTGCCTTTCCGTCGTAAGAGCTTAACGGCAGCAGGTAGAAGGTCTTTTCACTGCGTTCGAGGTACGCGAGTTTCTGCAGATGGTCCTTTTCCCGCAGCGCGATATCCGGATAGTTCGTATCCTTCAGCAGATATTCATTCAGCAGTCCTTCCTTCGGCTGGAAACCGGGGAAAAGACTCTCGGAACAGCTGAAGACAAAAAGGTATTTAAAGCCATAGCAGGGTTCCGCAAAAGAGGATACTCGGATGCCGTTATTCCGGCGGACAGACGAGCTGAGCTTTAAAACCGCTTCTTTCAGCAGCCCGTAGTGTTCCTCTTTCAGGGACGGACCGCGTTCCTGCAGATAATAGCGGACAGCTTCCTTATCCTCGCCTTCCTTCAGGAAAGAGAAAGCTTTGATGAGTTTTTCCTTGTAGGAAACAGCTTCGCAGAGCTCTTTCAGTTTCGGCCATGTCCGGCTGTGAACGTATTCCGCAGCCTTCTCGACCTCCCGGTAATCCGGGTCATCGGAAAGACGCTGCAGCGGACGGAAAAGATCCTCTTCCCGCATATGGTCATTCAGATAAACGAATGCCGCAGCATTCGCCTTGGCGAAAAGGTTCCGTTCCAGGACCTTTTTGTAGTGCAACAGATCGGGGGTGAAACAGAAATCAAGCAGCGCCGTCAGATCAGCGGCGGCCGTATTGGCATTCAGCAGATCCGGGCTGTAACAGGGAACTTCGTATCGTTTTAAGGTGCTGAAGCAGAGATCCTTTTCGGCGGTGTCACATAAAAGGAAGGCGCATTCGCTCAAAGGCAGATCCTGCAGGATCAGCTGCTGCACCGCATATTCATACTGATCGGCAACACTGCCGGTCTCATATCTGTAGTCTTTGTGTTCCGGCGTGTCGATGAGATCGATCTCGCCGGCTCCTTTTTCCTTGAGGATTGTGACCAGCTCCTGATCAAACAGGGAATAGTGGTCTTTGACGATGAGGATGTTTTCTTCCGGTAATGTGAGCTCCGGCAGGGAGGCGTATCCTCTTAAAGGGATCGCTTTTAAAAGACGCCGGATCGCGGAGGGCAGCTCCAGTGTTTCCGGATCGATCTTATAGCGTTCACATTCATCGGCGATCGTGCGGATCTCACGCAGAAAACCGCTGTCTGAAAGCAGGGGATCCAGTTCACTGTCGGAAAGACTGCGGCCGATCTCGCAGATCTCTTCGGCTGTCGGCGCCTCCTTTAAAAAAGCGTTCCGGAAGGCGGATAAGCTTTTGATCTCCGTGTCTTCCAGCGAATTGTCCGGCGCTTTTTCCAGCAGTCTGTCCAGAACGTAAGCTTTGGCTTCACTGTTACATAAGTAAGTTGTTTTCATATCTCTTTTATTATGGACCTGTTCTTCCGGTTTTCTCCGGATATGTTGTATCGTTTCTATTCAAAGGACTGTATCTTTTCAGCAAACTGTGTCTGGAATTCGGTTTCTTCCCTCTCTACAGTCAGCCGGTAGGAGGCGATCTCCTCTTTTGTCAGGATACGGGAGGAGAGCCAGCGCAGTTGCGATAATGCCTTTTCGCTCTTGATCACCCACTGCGTGTATTCCGGTCCCAGCTCAAGAATTTGCAGAGCCTGCTCGTCTGAGAGAAAACCGCTGGTCAGAATGCCCATCGTATCATAGAGCGTATCGTTGGCGATCGGGCCGATGATCACATCGTACTGTGAGAAAGTGTCCGCTTTTCCGCGGCGGTTGGCGAAGATACAGGAGAACCATTCTTCATCTCTTTTCAGGACCTTGATCCGCAGACCTTCCTCGTTGAATTCGTAGGTATTGAGATAACTGTCTTCATCCTTTCTTTCCCTTGCCCAGCGGCAGGAAAATTCCTTTTCGGGAGACAGATAAAAACCCTGGCCGAAATCGGCATTTTTTCTTCCGTAATGGATATCCGGCTTTCGGATCTCGCTGAATCCGGTATGAAAGAGGATCATATGCTGTCTTAATTTTAGCACAGGAGTTTTTGCCCCTGTCCCATGTGGTAAAATTTTCCTAGAACGAAACCGGGAGGATGACGGTATGAAAAAAGAGATCGGATTTTTAAAAGAACTGACGGATCTGCGCGCGACGAGCGGCAATGAGGGATCTGTCAGAGAGTTTTTACGCAAAGCGTATGAGCCTGTAGCGGACAGGATCGAGACAGATGGTCTCGGTTCCCTGGCTGCGTATCACGGCAGTGAAGGTCCGAAGATCCTGGCCGTCGGCCATATGGATGAAGTCGGATTCATGGTCCGCTCGATCACCAAGGACGGCTATGTGCGTTTTTCCCGCTGCGGCTTCTTCTTTGTCTGCGGCGCGCTTTCCCAGCATTATACGATCGAGACCGAAAAAGGGGATGTGGACGCGATCTGTTCGCTCGGACCCGGCACGGAAGATAAGGGATTCCCGCAGATCGAGGATCTCGCGCTCGATATCGGCTGCAAAAGCGAAGAAGAGGCAAGAGAGCTTGGTGTCCGGGTCGGGGATTTCATCGTTCCCAAAGGTCATTTTGAAGCGCTTGGAAAAGACGGAAAATACCTCGTCAATAAAGCCTGGGATAACCGCATCGGCTGCGCTGTTGCCTTAAGAGTCATGGAAGACCTGAAAAAGACCGGTCATCCGAATATCTTTATCGGCGGCGGGACAGTCCAGGAAGAGGTCGGCACCCGCGGTGCCGCAACGCTGGCGGAAATGGTAAGACCGGATATCGCTTTCTCCCTGGATATCGGGACTGCTGACGATGTCTGCGGCAGCAAGAAGGAAGAAGCGGCGCTCGGGAAAGGTCCGGAGCTGACCTTCATGGATAATATGACGCTCTCTAACCGCAAGCTGATCCGCTTTGCGGTCGAAGTCGCGGAAGAATGCGGGATCCCTTACCAGACTTCGATCATGAAACGGGGCGGCACAGACGCCGGGAAATTCCAGTTCGCAAACACCGGGATCCCGGTCCTGCTGGTAAATGTTCCCTGCCGCTATGCGCACACCCCGACATCGATGATCCACTATGACGATTACAAGAACACCATCCGCCTGATGGCAGAGATCGTCCGCCGTCTGGATGGGAATAAAGTCCAGGAGATCTGCCGTTTCTGACCTGAATACAGAGGTGTTGCCATGGACAGAAAATATATGCCCGATACCGCGGAAAACCGTGAGTATCTGAAGGAACTGCGTGAGGAGCTGCTGGACTTCGGCCGATCCTTTCCTTCGCCCTCCGGCGCTTCCTATTATCTCGGCAGTGACGGAAAGCCTTTAAAAGACAGGGATCTGGAGACCTGGATCACCTGCCGGATGGCGCATGTCTATTCCCTGGGCTGCCTTTTGGGAGATCCGGGAAGCGGGGAACTCGTTGACTTCGCTCTGAAAGGTCTGCGCACTGTTCTGCATGACGATGCGCACGAAGGTTTCTACCCGGCTGTGGATAAGGATCTTCTGCCAAAGGCAGGAAAACAGTGTTACGCCCATGCCTTTGTGATCCTGGCTGCCGCCAGTGCTCTGGCAGCCGGACGTCCCGGTGCGGAAGAACTGCTGAAAGACAACACGGAAGTATTCCTGAAATACTTCTGGGAGGAAGAAAAAAGGTCTGACACGGGATACCTGGAATACCGAATTCACACAATGTGAGCCCTATCGCGGGCTGAACGCCAATATGCATACCGTTGAAGCCTTTCTGGCTGTGGCGGATGTCACCGGTGACAACATCTGGCGGGAACGCGCCGGCAGGATCGTTTGCCATGTGCTTGAATGGGCGGAAGAAAATCACTGGCGGATCCCGGAACACTTTGATGAGAACTGGAACCCGCTCTATACATATAACAGCGAGAAAAAGGATGATCCCTTCAAGCCCTACGGAGCGACCCCGGGACACGGGATCGAATGGGCGAGACTGATCAGCCAGTGGGCATTATCCGCTTATCCGGAGGATAAAAATAAGAGCGGAGCATATATTGAAAAAGCATGTCGTCTTTTTGAAAGGGCGGTCAAAGATGCCTGGAACGCGGACGGCGCGCGCGGCATCGTTTATACAACAGACTGGAACGGTGTGCCGGTCGTGCGTGACCGGATGCACTGGACGCTGGCGGAGGCGATCAATACCTCGGCGGTCCTGTATCACATTACCGGCAGGGAGGAATACGCGCAGCTTTACAGTGAATTCCTGCGCTATCTTCAGGAATGTGTTCATGATCCGGTAAACGGATCCTGGTTCCACCAGCTGGACGAAAACAATCGTCTGAAGGAAACGGTATGGCCGGGGAAGAGCGATCTCTATCATGCCCTGCAGGCGACGCTGATCCCGCTGCTCGAACCTTCGGTCTCCGTCGTTCCGGCAGTAAAGAGAAAGCTGTTTCTGGAGGTCAAAGATGACAAAAAGGTATGATGTCGTCGCCTTAGGCGAACTTCTGGTCGATATGATCAATACCGGAGAATCGGGATCCGGGAATCCGGTATTTGAAGCGAATCCGGGCGGTGCGCCCTGCAATGTGCTGGCGATGCTGCAGAAACTCGGGAAAAAGACAGCTTTTATCGGGAAGGTCGGAAATGACGCTTTTGGCAAAAGGCTCCGCAGCGAGATCGTTTCCTGCGGGATCGACGACAGCGGACTCCGCGTAGATGAGAACATTCCGACGACCCTGGCTTTTGTGCATAAACTGGAGAACGGCGACCGCGACTTTTCCTTTTACCGTGATCCCGGAGCGGATGTGATGCTGGAAGAGGAAGAAGTGGACCTTTCGCTGATCCGTGATTCAAAGGTCTTTCATTTCGGATCTTTATCGTTGAGTGATGAACCTTGCCGCTCGGCAACGAAAAAAGCCGTCGCGGCAGCCGAAGAATACGGGATCCTGCGTTCCTATGATCCCAATCTGCGTAAGCCCTTATGGCACAGCGAAGAGGAAGCCAGAGAACAGATCCTCTGGGGAATGAAACACTGCGATATCCTGAAGATCGCCGATAACGAGATCCTCTGGCTGACGGGAGAGGAGGATCATGATCCCGCCGTATCGGTGCTCCTGAAGGAGTTTGCGATCCCGCTGATCGCGCTGACGCTCGGCCCGGAAGGCAGCCGGATCTATTATCAGGGGAAAAGGATCGATATTCCGCCTTTTCCGCAGAATACTGTTGATACGACCGGGGCAGGAGATACCTATTGCGCCTGTCTGCTGAACGGGATCCTGGAGAACGGACTCAAAGATCTTGATGAAGACAAGATCCGCCGTTTCGGTGTTTTTGCCAGCGCTGCGGCAGCGATCGTGACAACACGCAAAGGCGCGTTAAAATCCATGCCGGACGCAGAATGCGTAAAGGCGCTGATGGATACATATTCAGATTAAGACGGAGCAGGGCATACAGGCCCTGCTTCTGTTCTTAGAACATCTTTGTTTTCCGTTGACGTTGAGGAGCCTGAAAACCTATAATTTTAAAGGAAGTTTTATGGGCAATCCGGAACCACGAAGTTGAAGTTCCTGAATGTACCGAGACATGAGTGGCCGGAAACTGATATGGTTTTCCGACCCGTTTTTTTATGAATAAGCAAGGGGATACTATGGATTACTTTAATGATGTGCAGCTTAAACCTCTGTTTAACGAAGGCGGCATCTCCTTCGGCGAACTGGAAGGGAACTTCAAAAACCATTATTACGTGCTTTCCGATCCGAAGATCGCAAAGCTGCTGAATTCGCCTGAAGTCGTTGGTTTTGATGTCTACAAGGCTCTTTTGCCGGCGACCTCCGCAGCTCTGCGCTACTTCAGCGAACAGCATTTCCTGCATCCGGTCAATATTCTCACGATCCTGCGGGGCGCGCTGAATTACCCGATGGAGGAAGGCTGTTATTCACAGAGCATTCCGGTGCATGACATCAGTTTCCTGTCCTGCGAGCGTGTTTTTGACGGTAAGGAGATCGTCGGACTGGATGCCCGCTACAGCAAACTGGCGGTCGTACCGGACGGGACTCTGCTCATGGGAGATATCATCGCGAGCGGCGAGACTCTTATTTACTGTCTCAATCATATGCTGGATTTCTACAAGCAGCACGATGCAAGGCTGAAGAATATCCTCGCCTTTACGATCGGCGGTACGAGAGCTGTTGAGATCGCCGAAGAGATGACAGAGAAGATCCGCTGCTTCTGGCCGGAATTCGAAGGTTTTAACGTCGCCTTCTACGGCGGCATGTTCAGCTGTTATGAGAATGCCGGCGTTGCCGGGATCCAGATCAAAAATATCGATTTCTACTGGGGTGAAAAGGGGATCGTCGATCCGGAATACCGCAGGATCACGCTCTCGCAGAGAGATCCGATCTTTGAAAAATGCATCATCTACGATGGCGGGGCGCGCCGCTATGAGATCAACGAACATATCGGGGAAGTGCTTGAATACTGGGAAGCGGTCCGCGAAAGAAGCGGCCGCATCGATATCCTTGAACTGCTGGCGGAACGTCTCGGACATCCGCTGAAGATCAGTCTTGAGGAATGGATCGATGCCAATGGCTACCGTTATCTCGAAAAAGATCTCTGCGAGAAACTCTATCAGCAGGAACAGGATTATATCCGTGCGCTCAAAGAAGAGGCGCCCACACTGAAGGAGATCGCGGAAGGACGCATCGCTGAATTCAAAGAGGCGCTGAACACGTATGTTTCCGTTCGTTAAGGGGAAAGAAAAATGACAACAAAGAATGAAAAAGTAAAAGATGTCGACTTCTCGACTTCCGCGGTGCCGAAGAATCAGCGCCGCAGTTTCCTGACCATGTTCATGATCATGCTGGGCTTCACCTTTTTCTCTGCCAGCATGTGGGTCGGCCAGCAGCTGGCGGACGGCCTGGATTTCGGAGGGTTCCTGGGAGCCCTGATCCTGGGCGGTATCATCCTGTCGTTTTATACCGGCTCGCTTGCCTATGTGGCAGCCAAGACCGGCATGTCGATGGATCTTCTGGCGGTCAAGGCTTTCGGCAGAAAAGGATCCTATATCTCTTCGGCGATGATCTCGCTGACGCAGATCGGCTGGTTCGGGGTCGGAGTGGCGATGTTCGCGATCCCGGTCGCCAATGAGCTTTTCGGCGGCAGCACTTTCGTGACCTATCTTCTGGTCATCATCGCCGGCATCCTGATGACTTCTTCCGCCTATTTCGGTATCAAGTCGCTGACGGTCGTCAGTTATATCGCTGTTCCCTGCGTGGCGATCCTGGGCACTGTCGCCATGATCCTGGCGGTCCAGCGGGGCAACGGCACTTTCCTGGAGAACTTTGCCCGTTCCTCCGGCACGCTGACGATGATCGGCGGCGCCGGCCTCGTAGTCGGCTCCTTTGTTTCGGGCGGTACAGCAACTCCGAATTTCGCCCGTTTCGCGAAGAACGCGAAAGATGGTGTGATCACGACGGTCATCGCCTTCTTCATTGGCAATTCCCTGATGTTTTTCATGGGCGCCGTATCCTCGATCTACGTAGGCGGCAATGATATCTTTGAAGTCATGATCAATCTCGGTCTTTTCTATGTCGCGATCCTGGTCCTCGGTCTGAATATCTGGACAACGAATGACAATGCGCTGTATTCTGCCGGACTGGGACTGGCGAACATCTTCGGAAAGGATAAAAAACCGATGGTCCTGATCTCAGGCATCATCGGCACCCTGTCCGCGATCTGGCTTTACTGGAATTTTGTCAGCTGGCTGAATATCCTCAACTGCACGCTTCCGCCGGTCGGTATCATTCTCGTTCTGGCGTATTTTCTGCATCCGGAGGAATACGATCACGTCGGATCAGACATAGTCGTTGACTGGGCAGCTGTTATCGGTGTGATCGCCGGCGCGATCGTTGCCAACCTGCTGCAATGGGGCGTTGCCTCGATCAACGGCATGGCGGTCGCGGCAGTGATCTATATCCTCGGCCATAAACTGAAACGCTAAGAGCTTTTACGGCCGGTAAAGCCGGCTTGCTTATAAAGCGCAAACAGACCCGGCGGGAAGCCGAGTCTGTTTTTTCTATTGTGTTTAATTGAGCTGCGAAAGGATCGTCCGGTTTTTCTGTCTGCGAATACTGTTGCAGAACGGAAGCGGACGTTACTTGAATATCGCAGGCAGAGGCTGATTGTACACAAAGTCTTTGCACTGCGAAGTCAGCGCGTCCGCGATCATTTCGTAGAGTTTCTTGAGCTCGGTCCCGTGATCCCACGGATCAGCCTTCGACGGTTTGAAATCATATCGCGATGTCGCGGAGTCAAGGCTCGGCGGATTCTTCATGAAACAGAAAGGAGCATCTTTACCATCGGAAAAAGCTTCATGGGTATCGATGTTCTCCATGGCATGTCTCTGGACTTCACGCACGAGTCCGGTCATGGCATCGAGCGCATCCTGGCACGGCTTGTGGGTGATCTGGTTGCTGTAGGGGCGGATCTTCTCACTCATCAGTTTCGTGCATTCATCGCGGATCTCTTTCATTTTATCCTCGGTAGGCGTCTGCCTTGTCAGGATATTCGTGTAATTATCTATGACCTGCATTTTTGTAGACCAGTCATATCTCACCTCGTATTTTCCGGGTGACGACTCTTTAATGCAGTCGTCCAGTCCTCTCTTCTTTAGGTCTTCCTGATAATCCTGGAGTCTCCTGTTGAAGTATTCCTCCATCACTTTCGACTTCTGTCCCTCGAGTTCTCGGATCTTCAGAGCATAGAACGCCGCGTAATCATTGGCTCTACCGGCCGGGATCTCCCTTGTGCGGCTGAGCTGCCAGTTGACTGTTTCGAGCTGGGTGTCGATGCGGGCGTAAAGATCTTCGTCATAATCTCCCTCGGAGAAATTATCGACCCAGCATAAGTAGTTATAGGAAGCTTCCAGCGGAAATTTCCTGAGCATTTTGTTCACGTGATAACAGGCGTCGCTGAGCATTTCGATATCTTTGAGATATTCCCGTCCGGTGTTCAGGCACCGGATCTCATCATCGTCGTAGTCCGATGTGACCAGCCTGCCGTCAGTGTATGACAGTGTAGTTCCGTTCTTCCGGTAGTAAGTGCGGATCCATCCGCTGTCGCCCAGATCATTCATGTACAGCGCCTTCATCATGTTGTCTGTGGTGCTGAAATCACGGACATCGATCAGTTTGTTTAAGTGACTGGTAAAATTATTGGTCCGCTGGGCAAACCCGCCAAGTTCATATTCAAATACCTTTTCATCGACAGACAGGAAAGACATGGCGATCTGCGCATCGTCTTCCTGCTCCTGAAGGAGTTCAAAGCGTTCTTCAATACTAAGCTTATCGAAATCAATACCTTCACCCATATTCTGTTCTCCTTTACATCAATGCTGCTGCATCACGGTCATTAGAACCGGATCTCGTAATCACGCACATACCATCTGCCGCCGTTGGTGCGGATAAGATTTCTTCTTACCGGACTGCCCAGCTGCTTGCCGTTCTTGTCAAAGGCAATGGTCTGTACGGACGCGTATTCGACTTTATCGCCGTATCTTTCGGCGATCTTCTGCTGATCCTCGGAAGAGAGGAAGTAGGAATCAAGACCCTTTTCATCGTTATAGCCCTTGACCACTGTGATCTTGGTGGCATCCGGGACGACTTCGGCATGAACGTATTCCCCGTGGAAACGCTCCTGATGAAGATCCCAATGATAAAGAAGCAAAGATTCCTGAGTGGGATTCTGTCTTCTTTCCGGCTGGATGCAGTCGGTATAAAGATCGTAGTTCTTTTCCTTGATCGCCTGACGGAAGATCTCAACGAGACGTTCCGGAGTTACATCTTCCGGTACGGATTTTTCGGTATACCAGCTTTCCTTGATCCCGGCGACTTCTTCTTCACCGAGGAAACGTCCGCTGTTTTCACGTTCCGGATCATACAGACCGAGAACATGTCCCGGCACATAGAGAGCGATCGGTTCAACGACTACTGCGTAGACCGGTCCGCCGACCTTTTTCTGTCCGGCTTCCGGGATCTCCATGGTCACGTCGGTGATCTCACCGAGGACTGTCCAGGTGTCGACTTCCATCATCGTGGAATCCACAAGCCGGCGGTAACGCTTAACGGCTTCGTAAGGTCCGAGCCACTTTCTGCTGTTGATCTTGACGAAATACATTCCGGTCGAGCGTTTGCCGACAGAGATGAATTCGCCGGTAACGCCCATAAACTGGTTCATCGGGTAACGGACTTCGTCCAGAATGACGTATTTGCCGGTCACTTCATCCATCGAATCGTTCATCGGATCGGGTGCCGGATAGATTTTTTCAAGTGTTTTGTCCGCGTATTGCGCGGTCAGCTCCTTCCAGCCGTTCTCGCTCTTCTCGCAGTAGAGTTTGCGGATGTTTTCTTCATTTACGAGATACTGGGTCATCGCGCCGGTGATCTCGGTGAAGTTGCCGGTAGAGCCGATGACACAGTTCCGGGCTCTCTGAAAAAGATCCTTGACCCTCGGGTCATCCGGGGCAAACTCGTTGAGGATCTTGATACGTGATAAAGCATCCTCACGCGAGCGGAAAATGCCGGTAGCTCCCTGTGCTCTTTTGACTTCGTTTTCAAATTCTTTCAGATACATCTCCGCCTGCTGTATCCGCATGGTGAGATTGGTGCTGTTAACAGTAAAAGTTGTGCTGTCGACCATGATTATCATCCTTTCTCAAAGAATCTCTCTTTTAATTATATCATCCGGATATATTCTCTAATACTGCATCAAAAATGACAGTTCCGCTAAAAATGTCAAGAAAACAAAACCGCCCGTTGGCCGGGCAGAGTCTGTGAACAGTGATCGATGGGAATATCGGGCGGAGGGCTGGCAGGCTTATTTTGAGTCTTCGGCGTTTTCCTGCTCGATCTGAGGGAAAGGCTCATCCAGATAGACCGTCACCACTACATCGCCGCCGATCTGTCTGCAGGATATATATCCGTCATATTTGTTTGCCAGCAGTTCAATGGTCTTAATGCCAAAGCCGTGTTCCTTTGAACCGCCTTTGACGATAAATTCGTTGTTTTCATCCAGCACCTGACCATTAACGGAATTCGTGATTGTAACGCAGAAGAGTTCTTCGATCTCCTTGATTTCAAGATCGATCCTTTTGTTGAAACCGATGTGCTTAATGGCATT